>CAWJHI010000001.1:0-68594 GCA_963842485.1 Terriglobia bacterium
GTCTTGGTTTTTGGGGACATAAGCCGTAGGTTGCTGGTTGGACTCCGGAAGAGGCGCGAAAGTTCCGGTTTGGATTAGAGGCAGCGGCGGGGGCGCGCGCTCGATCGGATTCGCCGCCGCAAGCCCATTCATGAAGTCCAGAAATTCGCGCCGCCGGCGGCGAGCGCAATGGCCGGTCTGCACCCGCCAAGCCGCACTTGGGGTTGGCTGAAAAACGCACTCTGCTAACGCTGGCGGGGCCACGGACGCGGCAACCGGATCATTTCATCCCGGAGTTCCAGTTGGGGATTGAAAAAAGGGTCCGGCTCTCCGAGTTTGTCGCTCCACAGTTCCCAGAATAACTCGCGATCCTCGGCGCGGACCTCCGGAACGCGGGTCGCGGCCTCCTGATGAATCAAAGTTGCACGGGTTTCGATTAACACACGATATCCGCGCTGTTGAGCGCGTAAACACAAATCAACATCGTTATAATTTACGGGAAACCTCAAGTCAAATCCGCCCAATTCGTCCCAGACGAAACGGCGAATGGCCAGACATGCGCCGGTCACCACACTCACTTCCCGCGTCATGCGAAGCCGCGGCCAGTGCGGCGAATCGCGCTGGGACCGGCCGGCGTGGGCGGGAAGCAGGGTGTCGCCGACGACGATTCCGGCGTGCTGAATCGCTCCAGATGGATGCAGTAACATTGCCCCAACCGCGCCGATCTCGAACCGGGTGGCTTGCGCCTGCATCAACTCGAGCCAATCAGGCGTTATCGGCCGCACATCATCATTGAGCAGCAGCAGAACCGATCCGCGAGCTGCCGAGGCCCCCGCCTGATTCATGCGGCTGAAGTGAAATGGACCGTCATAAAGCACGCTGATCGCGCCGTGCCGTGTAGTGACCCGTTCCGGTTCCGAATCATCGCAGTCGAACCGGTGCGCAACCACGATCACCTGATGCCGCGCGTCGACGGTTGGCGCAAGCGCGGTGAGGCAAGCCTCCAGGCGCTTGGCGTTTCTCGAACAAATAACGATGGACGCGGTGTCGGTCACCTTGGGCAAGGCCGCCTTAGGCCCTTCCATCGCAGGCGCATCCGTGTCCGGCAGATGCCAAAGGATTTGGGGAATCCTCGCAATGGCGCCGCCTTTCCGGGCGAGACGCCTGCTCAAGCCGTAAGCGTCCGGCCCGGACCAACCGGATTCTCGAACCGCCGCAGTTCGAGCGGCGAAACAGCAGCCCCAGTACGGAGTTGCCGCGAGAAGCTCCGGCGAAAACTCCGGAGTGAAGCGCGGGCTGTGCCTCCGGCCTTCCCGGTTGATCAGGTCCCAATCGCTGTAAACCACACTCGCACCGCTTTCGAGCGCCCCCATCCAGGTTCGAATCGCGCCGGGTTCGAGGATCGCGCCCGCACCGGCGATTCCAACAAACGAGCTCTCGATCCGCTCCAGCACGGTTGTGACTGAATCTTCCCCATCGACGATCGTAATCTGCGGCGATGCCGCAAGATCCCCCAAATGGAGATGATGCACAAATATACAATTCCCATTCCGGATAGCTTTGCGCGGTGATCGAGAAAATCGTGCGTGTCAAATCAGCGAAATCGGTCCGAGTCGCCACAAGAATCAAACTAATCCGCGATTTAGGATGCCTAGATGATTCCGTGATTACGGAATTATGAAGCGACGTTTCCCGAACCCAGGCTCCATAGTCCGGATCCTCTGAGAGAGCGGTCCGTCGGTCCAGGCCTGCAAGAAGTTTCGCAAACACGTCGCCGGTCCAGCGGAGAAACCGAAAAATGACGCTGTTTCTCGACCCGGTCCAGGCGCTGTTCCAGGTGGGCCTGATTCCTGATCAGGTACCGCAGCCGCTGGCGCAGGCGGCGGTTCTCTTCCGCTAAATCCATTTAGCTCCCGCTAGGATAACCCGCGTTTTCGGCATCGCAATTGCGCGATCTCCTCGGACGTGAGCTCGCGGTATTTGCCGATTTCAAGTTTGCCGATTACAATCGGTCCAATGTGCGTCCGCACCAGCTTCAGAACAGTCGCGCCCAGTGCTTCCACCATCCGGCGCACCTGCCGATTGCGGCCCTCAGTGATGGTGATTTCGAAAAACGTGTAGCGCGCCGAATCGCGAATGCGATTCACGATCGCCGGGCGTGTCGGCCCGTCCGCTAAATCGATCCCACCGCGAAGCTGACCCAGTTGCTCCTCGGTGAGCAGCACAGAGCTTTTCACCAGGTACGTCTTGGGAACCTTGGTTTCCGGATTCGTGAGATATTCTCCGAAACCGGTATCGTTGGTCATGATCAGAAGACCGGTGGTGTCTTGATCCAACCGTCCGGCCGGGAACACCCAATCGGAGACGCCGGGAAGCAGATCGTAAACGGTCGGCCGGCCTTCCGGATCCTTATAAGTGGTCAGGTATCCCTTCGGTTTATAGAGAAGCAGGTAGATCCGGCGCCGCGCGACTAGAGGCCGGCCGTCGAACGTGACGCGATCGCGTTCGGGATCCACCCACACATCCGGCGTTTGAATTTTCTTTCCGTTGATCGCGACGCGCCCGGCCGAGATCCATCGACGCGCCTCCGTCCGCGATCCGAGCCCTGCCTTCGAGAGCACGCGGTCTAAAGTTTTGCCCCTGGTCTGGCCCTGGTGCTGCGTCTTGATTTGAGGAGGGCGCACTTCTTATCATCGTACAGCGGTGATCGAATGCGTCCCGAATTTCTCAGAGGGTAGAGACGCGCGGAAGGTGCGCGCGATTGTCGAGGCGATCGAAAGCTCCACCGGCGTGCTCCTGCTCGGTTTCGAGTCGGATTTCGATCACAACCGCAGCGTGGTGACGTTCGCGGGCAGCCCTCAAGCTGTTCTGGAGGGCGCTGTTCGCGGGGTGGGCCGCGCCGCCGAGCTGCTCGATCTGAATCAGCATCAGGGAGTTCATCCACGCGTGGGAACTGCGGACGTTGTCCCGTTTGTTCCTCTCAACGGCGCGACGATGGATGAGTGCGTCGACGTGGCGCATCGCGCTGGTGCGGAAATCTGGAGCCGCTACGGCATCCCGGTTTACTTTTACGAATCCGCGGCCAAGATTCCCGAGCGCCAGCGCCTGGAAAAAATCAGGCGCCAGGGATTTGACGGACGCCCGCCGGACGTGGGAGACATTGCCGCGCATCCATCCGCGGGCGCAGCGGTGGTGGGGGCGCGCGGCTTATTGATCGCGTTCAACATGAATCTTGCGACTCAGGATGCGGCCATCGCCCAGGCGATCGCCAGGAAAATTCGCGAATCCTCCGGCGGATTCCCGTTCGTAAAAGCCATGGGACGGTACCTTGCGTCCAGGCGTTGCGCCCAGGTGTCCATGAACCTTACGAATTTCGAAAACACTCCCCTCGATCGCGTGTACGCGGCGGTGGCCGAGGAAGCTGCGCGTCTGGGCACCCGCGTCGAATCGAGCCAGCTCATCGGGTTTGTGCCGCGCCGCGCCTTCGAGAGGTATCCGGCGTTTTTCCGGCGCGCGGAGAATTTTATCGAGTCGCGCGTGATCGAAACCCGCATTGCGGAATTGGGCGGTGGCTAAACCGATAGAGGCGGCCCGAGGAGCTCCAGTCCGTATGCGCGGTAAGACTCCGCGTCCTCGTTGTAGCTGCTGCCGGAACGCCAGTTCCGGAAATATGCCTCCATTTTATTCGCCGGAGCATAAGCCAGGACCAGCTTGCCGGGAGCCGCGCCGACGAACGCATACACATGGGGGATTTCACGAGGGGCGAGAATCGAATCGCCATCCGAGAGGGTAAACCGTGCAGAACCGATTTCGATGATGTACTCTCCTCGAATCACATAGAACCACTCGTCTTCATTGTGATGCAGATGTCGCGGAGGGCCGCCCTTTCGGGTGGTGGTATGCTCCATCACGAAGAGACCACCGCGGCTATCTTGGGTTGCCACCTTGAAATCCGTCGTACTGACGCCGATGGTGTGATGTTCGCCAAAGCGATCCTCGCCGGCGGGGACGCGAGCGGGCTTGCCCTGCGTACCGGCGGGTTGACCGGTCAGGGCCAGCGGAAACGCCGCGATCGCAGCGGTGAGAAATGAGCGACGTTCGGTTTCGTGCATCATTACCTCCTCATAAGTTTAGAATGAGAGTATCAGTGCTCGTCACGATTGAACCGAATACTCCGCGACCCGCGTGGCTGAAAGCTCCCGCGCCGGTTGGCGACAACTACCGCAGTCTGAAACACCTGGTGGAGACGCTTGAACTTCACACGGTGTGCGAGAGCGCGGCTTGTCCCAACATCGGCGACTGCTGGAACCGGCGCACCGCGACGTTCATGATTCTGGGCAACGTCTGCACGCGACGGTGCGGATTCTGCGCGGTGCAGAAAGGCGCGCCGCTCGCGGTGGATTATGACGAGCCGCGCCGGGTAGCCGAAGCGTGTGCCACGCTCGGGCTGAAATTCGCGGTGATCACCAGCGTGAATCGCGACGACCGGAAGGACGGCGGAGCGGAGCTGTTTGCGCTGACCATCCGCGCCATCCGCCAACGCGTCGAAGGATGCGGCGTCGAAGTACTGGTCCCGGATTTTCAGGGTTCCCATGCAGCGATGGATATCGTGCTTGCGGCCGCCCCGGATGTCCTGAATCACAATACGGAAACAGTTCCGCGGCTGTACCGGCAGGTTCGCTTGGGCGCACGATATGAGCGGTCCCTCGACATGCTCGCCTATGCGAAGCAATCGCGGCCGGAGATTCCCGTCAAGTCCGGCCTGATGCTCGGCTTGGGCGAAACAATCGACGAGGTGCTCGCCGTGATGCGCGACCTTCGCACCAGCAAAGTCGACATTCTCACGCTCGGTCAGTACCTGCGGCCATCTCCGAAACATCTGCCGATTATCCGGTATGTGACGCTCGAAGAATTCGCCGAATTGAAACGCCGCGGCTATGAGATGGGCTTCCAGCACGTCGAAAGTGGACCGCTGGTGCGCAGCTCGTATCACGCCGCGGACGCTGTTGCATGAGCAAGCCCGCGCCAGGCGTGACCACCATCTCGCTGCCCATGCCTTGGGAACTGGAGTCGGTCAACGTCCATCTGATTGAGCTCGACCAAGGATTCCTTCTGGTAGATTCAGGCATCGCCACGGAGGAGTGCTTCGAATCGCTCGAAACCGCGCTCCAGGAACACCATGTTCAGTGGAGTGACATCCGCATGCTGTGCCTTACACACCTTCATCCGGATCACATCGGATTGTCGTGGAAGATTCTGGAGCTTTCGGGAGCGCGATTGCTGATGCATAGCGCGGAAGCGGAGTATCTGGCGCTGGTGGCGCGCGAGACCCGTGCGCCGTTCTTCAAGCAGGCGATGCTCGCCGCCGGTGTTCCGGAGGAGATGCAGAAACGCATGGACCACGCCTTGCGCGATGTCCGCCGCCATTTCCGCGAGCACAAACCGGACTGGCTTCTGGAAGGCGGCGAGCAGATTCCCGTGCGCGGGGGAATGCTGGAAGCCGTGTGGACCCCGGGCCATTCGCCGGGCCACGTGTGCCTGTATTCGCCCGAACATCGCTATCTCATTTCCGGCGATCATCTTTTGCAGTTCATTACGCCCAACATCGGCTGGCATCCCGGCTCGGACATGTTGGCCCAGTATCTGGATTCGCTCGATCGCCTGGAGCCTTTCGAGGTCGATCTGGTGATTCCATCGCATGGCCGGGCGTTTCAAGGTCATCGCCAGCGGATTCGCGAAACGGCCGATCATCACGAAGCCCGCTGCGGCAAGATCCTGGAACACATCGCGCGCGGGCCATTAACCGCGCACAGTCTGGTGGAACACGTCTGGCCGCGAAAACTCACTCCGTTCCACCATCATTTCGCCGTGTTTGAGATTCTGGCACACCTCGAATACCTGGAGCGCCGCGGCCGGGTCGTTTCACAGTCGAGGAACGGCGGAACGCTGTACTGGTCGCCGGTTTAATATTGATCGAACTTTCCCGCCGTCCCTGACGTATCCTGATTCAAAGGACAATTGCGATGCTCGCGTTTCTGTTGTGGTGCATCCTCTTCGTGATGTGTTGGCCTTTGGCCATTGCGGCGCTCTTCATCTATCCGCTGGTGTGGTTGCTCCTGCTGCCGTTCCGGATCGTCGGGTTCGCCGTCGGCGGCGCACTCCACCTGATCTGGTCGATTGTGATGCTACCCTTCTTCGTCGTCAGGCGGCTGGGAAGAATCTAAAGCAGCATATAGGTCACGATCGCGATCGCGCCAAGATTCTTCTTCTCGTCGAAAATATCGACCCGCGAGACGCACAGCGTCTTGCCGGCGCGCACCAGGTACGCCCTCGCGATCACTTTCCTTCCGATGATCGGCCTCAGATAGTTGACCTTTAGTTCCGTTGTGGTCGATTTCTTGGCGCCGTACCCGAAGCGATTCTCGATGGCGTGCCACGCCGCTTCATCCGCCAGCGATGCGGTGACGCCGCCGTGAAGATTGCCGCTCGAATTCAGATACTCCGGCAGCAGTTTGAAGTGCACCGTCACGCCATCGGCGTGCTTGCGCGCTACTTTCAGGTTTAATTGAAGTTCGAACGGCATCAGAGGGTCGGCGAATCGTTCCCCAGCAGCGCGCGTCGCACGATCTTGATCGGCGGGAATCCCTGCTTCATAAAGCTGTCGTGAAACTCCTCCAGCGAAAACTGCGCGCCCTTCATTTTGCGATAATCCTCGCGAAGTTTCAGGATTTGTAACTTCCCCAGAGTGTAATACAGATACGTCGGATCGGACGTGCCGCGCTTGGTTTCCCGATCGGCCGTTTCGTGTGTCTGAAAGCCCTCTTTCTCGAAAAACTCGACGCCCTGTTCCATCGTGCGCTTGCCGGTGTGCATCTCGATTCCGACGATGTAGCGCGCGTTGCGCAGCAGCGCGTCCTGCAATTGCCCCAGCCGCATCTTCGGATCGGTGGAAACTCCCTCATCCAGCATCATCTGCTCGCAATAGTGCGCCCAGCCCTCGGCGTTAGAATTAGCCCCGAGCAGCTTCCGCACCCGCGAATCGACGTGCTGCATCCATAGGAACTGCACGTAGTGGCCCGGATAGGCCTCATGAATCGCCGTGCTCAGGATGGTGCCGCGGTTGAACGCGCCCATGAAGTCCGCGATGCGCTCCGGCTTCCAGTTCTTTTCCGGCAGCGTCACGTTGAAGAAAGCTTCCTTCGCGACCGTCTCGTAGGGACCCGGCGTATCCATAGACGCAAACGTCAGCGCTCGCGCGAACGGCGGCGTCTCTTCCAGGATCGGCAGCACCTGCGACGGAATCGTAATAATTTTCTTCGCGTTCACGAAATCGCGAAGCCTGGTGCATTCCTCGCGAAACGCCTGCAGCAGCTTGTCCGGAGCGGGGTGATCCTTTTCAAGCTCGGCGATAACCTGTTGCGGCGTTTTCTTCGGATCGATTCTTGCGGCGGTGGCTTTGAACCGCTCTTGGTTCGTATGCAGATCGTCATAGCCGACTTGCAGCAAGCGATCGAGCGGAATATCCACCATTTCCTCATACGCCAGCTTTTTCGCGTACACCTCCGCGCCCAGCCGGAAATCGCCATTCGACCGCGGAAGCATGTCCTTTCGCAGGAACTGCTCGTATTCCTTCAGCGCAGTGACCACCGCGTTGTTGGCCAGGTGAAACTCAGCCAACAGCTTCGTATCCTTCACCTTGGTGAACGCCAACGGCACGTCGTGTTCGAAAAACTCCGTGATGCCGGGCAGTTGTTCGATGGCGACCTCAGTAAAGATCTTTGGTGGGTTCTTCAGGTTTGCGCGAGCCTCGGCCAGCACCTGCGGCATCAGCCGTTCGCGACCCGTCAGCGATTTCAGCCGAACTTCCTCCGGCGCGAAGGTGCGGCTCATGATCGTGAAGGCGCTGCTCGAAATGCCGCTCGAATAATAGTCGGGATTCTTTTCCCAGCTCCGGACCGTTTCGTACTCGAGCAGGCTGGCGCGAATGGAGCTGAGGACCAGGTCGCGGTCGGCGTCGGCGCGCAATTTCGCGAACTGCCCTTCAAACGACTTCAGCGCGGCGATCCGCGCGCTGACAGCAGCCCTCGAATAATCTTCGAGCTTGTCGTCGTACTTATGAATTCCGGACGATGTGGCAACCGTCGGGTTATAGGGGAAGTAGTATTCGTCGAAAAAGCGGTCTGTCAACGATTGCGCCGAGAGCCCGCCGGCAAGAGTGATCATCGCAAGGAGAGGACGCACACCCTATTGTGACAAACTAGTCGACGATTCGGCCGTCTCTCATCCTCACGATGCGATCGCCATAGGATGCGGCTTCCGGATCGTGCGTGATCATGAGGATGGTCTGGCCCAGCCGGTCATTCAGACCGCGCAGCAGCCCGAGGACGATCTGCGAGTTTTCGGTATCCAGGTTCCCCGTGGGTTCATCGGCCAACAGAATCGCGGGACCGTTCACGATGGCGCGGGCGATGGCGACCCGCTGCTGTTCGCCGCCTGAAAGCGCACGCGGCTTGTGATGCAGACGTCCCTCGATTCCGAGCATCCGCAGCACCTCCTCGAATTGCGGATCTTTTTCCTGCCCGCGCCCGGCGATATCGCGCGCGATGGCGATATTCTCTTCCGCCGTCAACGTCGGAAGCAGGTTGTATTTCTGAAACACGAACCCCACCGTCGTCTTGCGGAGATTGGTTCGCTCCGCGTCGGTCATCTTGAGCAGGTCGCGACCGTCGATGTGGATTTCGCCGGAAGTGGGCGGCGTCAGTCCTCCCAAAATATGGAACAGGGTCGACTTGCCGGACCCGCTGGGCCCAACCACGCTGACAAACTCGCCGCGATCGACAGATAGATTCACGCCGCGCAGCGCGTGGACATCGACGTCGCCAACGCGATAAACCTTCGTCAGCTCCCGGATGTCAATCATAGGACAGCGCCTCGATGGCATCCTGCCGCGCCGCTTTCAGTCCCGGATAAATCGCGCCGATCAGCGATCCCACCAGCGCGATCCCGCTGGCGATGGGCCACCAATCGGGCACGATGTTCATCGGCATCGTCGGGACGAATACATGCATCAACCAGCGAGTCCCGTAACTCATCAGGATTCCGGCAATGGAGCCGACAATGGCAAGCAATGTTGTTTCGCGCAGCAGCATGCCGAGGATGTAGCCCGGCGAAGCCCCTAACGCCTTCAGAATCCCGATTTCACGTGTGCGCTCCAGCACCGCCGTGTACATGGAAAGAAAGACCACCAGGAAGCCCACGATGACCGCCAGGCCAATGACGACGTGAGTGAAATTCTTCAACAGAGGAATGCTGTCCACGGACACCAGCGAGACAAACTGCTCCATCGACAGAATCGGGTAGTCCTCGCCGAGCCTCTTCTTCAGCTCCCCGATGACGACCTCGGTATTGGCGGGATTGTCGGCCTTTACGTAAATGACGCTGATATGTCCGGTCTCCGAGTATCGATCCTGAAGGTAGCGAATGTCGGCAAACAGGTGCGAAAGTTTCCCCGACTCCACGATTCCGGTGACATGCCATTCGAGTCCAAGATTCACCGTGCCGCCGACCATCAGGTGCTTCTGGTCCGCGTACATCCGATCCACAACCAGATCCCCGGACTGTCTAAATGGGCCACCGTCGAGGTATCGGAACCCGCCACTCATGGCGTTAAATTCGTCGAGATGGATGCCGGCGATGGTTTGAAAATCGCCGATGGATTGAAGCGTCACGCCGGTGGCCAGTGCGACGTGCGGTTCGCGACGCACCACGTCAACGATTCCTTCCAGCATCGGCGCACCGGAAAAAGCCAAGATGGAGCTTCCCGGCGGACGAATCATGACATCGGCGCCCATTCCGCGTGAACGCTCCGCAATATCGTCGAAAACACCGTTGCTCACCCCGACCAGGGTCAGGATCATCGTGACCTGGACACCGATAGCGATCGCGCTGAGCAGGGTTCGCACCGGCCGGTGCTTCAGATTTTCGAAAACCAGGCGATTAACCAATTTTTAAGTCTAGCAGGCGATCGCTACAGCCACGCCGAACCAAGAATGGATAACGCTGCGGCGGCAGCCGTTTCCGCCCGCAAAATCAGTGGACCTAATGACACACGCGCCCATCCGGCGGCCGTGAACGAATCACGCTCGGCTTCCGTCCAGCCGCCCTCTGGTCCGATCAGAACCGCGACGGTGTCGGATGCCGTGCGAGACTGCGGCAGAGCTCGCGCCAGCGGTTCGACGCCCGGGTTCTCGTCCAACGCGAAACGATAACTCGCGGTGCGCTGCAAGACTTCTTGCAGCTCCCCCGGATCCTCCACGTCCGGCAGGAAAGCCCGTCGCGATTGCTGGCTCGCTTCGAGCGCGATGCGCCGCCATCGCTCCAGTCGCTTGAGAGTCGCGCGTTCAAGACCGCGTTCGCTGCGCGCCGTCTCCACCGGCACGATCGTCGCGACCCCCAGCTCTGTCGCTTTCTCGATCATCCACTCGAAACGATCGAACTTGATCAGTGCCGCACACAAAATGATCACCGGCCTGAGCGGCGTGGCTTCCAGTTTCTGAAGAGTCTTGAAAACCACGCGCTCCTTGTGCGCCGTCTCCACTTCCGCCAGGTACACTGCCTGGTTGTCGGAGATCTCGTAACGCACGCCTTCTTCGACGCGCAGAACTCGCGTCAGGTGCCGCGCGTCTTCGCCCGAGATTTCCGCGTGGCCGTTCCGCACCTCATCGACGAAAAATCTCCGCCGCATAGTCTCTTCAGTCTCCTGTATTCTGTATTCTTCATGATTGCTCATCTCTGCGGCACGCTTCTTGAAAAGCATCCGAACGCCGTCGTCGTCGACGTGCACGGCGTCGGCTACGAAGTGACCATCCCGGTCTCGGCGTTTTCCTCGCTGCCCGAGAAAGGCCAGCCTGTGGAGCTGCACATTCATACCCATGTGCGCGAAGATGCGTTGTCCCTGTTCGGATTCATCGCCTTGAGCGACAAAGCGCTGTTCGAAAAACTGATCACCGTCAGCGGCATCGGCCCCAAGCTCGCGATCACCACGCTAAGCGGATTGACGTCGGCCGATCTGGTGACTGCCATTCGCGCCGGTGCCATCGAACAACTGGTACGCATCCCCGGCGTCGGCAAGAAGACCGCTGAGCGAATGGTGCTGGAGCTGCGCGACAAACTGGATCTGGTCGGCCTTCCCGATCGGGCCGCTGCCGCCGCTGCGCCCCGGAGCACGTTCAGCTCGACCGAAGAAGACGTGCTCTCCGCGCTGATCAACTTCGGCGCGACGCGCTCCTCCGCCGAAGCCGCCGTCACCAAGGCGCGTTCGGCAACCGAACCCAATGATTTCGATCCCCTATTCCGCCGCGCGGTGAAGCTCGTCCGCTAGTAAACTGAAACTTCATGCGCGATCAGGGAATTGTTTCGGCTTCTCTCCAGGAAGGCGAGCGCCAGTTTGAAGCCGCCCTGCGCCCCCATCGCCTCGCCGACTTCGCCGGTCAATCCAAGGTCAAGGAAAATCTCGCGATCGCCATCGAAGCCGCCAAGCAGCGCGGCGAAGCCATGGATCACGTGCTGCTCTACGGCCCGCCTGGCTTGGGAAAAACGACGCTGGCCGGCATCATCGCGGCTGAGTTGGGGGTCGGCTTTCAGCAAACGGCGGGTCCAGTCTTACAAAAGAAGACCGACTTGATCGGTGTCGTCACCAATCTCAAGGAACGCGAGGTCTTTTTCATCGATGAAATTCATCGCTTGCAGCCGGACGTGGAAGAGATGATCTACTCCGCGCTCGAAGATTTTCGCATGGACATTCTGGTCGGCACCGGTCCCGGCGCCCGCACCGTCGCGATGGACATCAAGCGCTTCACCGCCATCGGCGCCACTACCCGGCAGGGCCTGATCAGCGCGCCGCTACGCAGCCGCTTCGGACTGGTCCTGCGCCTTAACCCCTACGATCTCTCTGAATTGAGCAGCATCGTGCGCCGCTCCGCGCATTTACTGAACGTGCAGGTGGACGCCGCCGGCGGCGAGGAGATCGCGCGGCGCGCTCGCGGCACTCCGCGCATCGCCAATCGTCTGCTGCGCCGTGTTCGCGATTATGCGCAGGTTCGCGCCGCCGGAAACATCGATCTGGACGTAGCGCACCGCGCGCTCGATCTTCTGGAAGTGGATCGGTTCGGCCTCGATGAGATCGATCAGAAGATCATGCTCACGGTTCTCGAAAAATATAGCGGCGGTCCCGTGGGGCTGAACACCATCGCCGCATCGATCGATGAGGAGCCGGACACCATCGAAGAGGTCTACGAACCGTACCTGATCCAACTCGGATTCCTGAACCGCACCACCCGGGGCCGCGTCGCCACCGACCAGGCGTGGGACCATTTCCAGGTTCCGCGGCGCATGCGCGGTTCTCAGAACACGCTCTTTTGAAAACCGTCTACCTATCGCTTGGATCGAATCTCGGAGATCGCGCCGCAAACCTCGCCGCTGCTGTGAAGGCGCTGGGTTCGCCCGGCCTGACGATCCTTCGCACGTCGTCAATCTACGAAACGGAGCCGCGTGACATTCTCGACCAGCCTTGGTTTCTGAACCAGGTGCTGGAAGCGCAAACCGCTCTTTTCCCGCGCCAGTTGCTTGCGCGGACGCAGAAAGTTGAGCGTGAGCTGGGCCGCAAGCGCGGCGTCGCGAAAGGACCGCGTGTGATCGATGTCGACATCGTGTTGTTCGGCGATTCGGTAGTCCACACTCCGGATCTGGAAATCCCTCATCCGCATATGACCGAACGAAGATTCGTTCTGGAACCGCTGGCCGAGCTGGCGCCCGACCTCCGTCACCCCCAAATCAGGCGCACGATTCGAGAGCTCCTGGCGGACGTGAGGTCCCAAATCGTCCGCCGCTATTAGCGCGCTATTTATCCGTGGTTTTCTTTGGCGCAGCCTTGCGTTGCGGCGGTTTCACTTCGATCTTCAATTCCTCCAGATTCTTTTCGAGCTGAGCTCTAAGCTCGATGTGCTCCGGTCGCGATTCGTCGAGCACGCTCAAAGCCTGCGCGTACAGCTTAGTGGCCGACGCTTTGTCTCCATGCGCCTGCCGGGCCGTCGCCTCCTGGCTCAGTCCGTTGGCCAGAAACAGCTCGCGCAGAGCGTTGGCGTCCTCGGCGGCGCGCGTGCCCTCCTCCCACCGGTCCTGCGTGCGATAGAACACTGCGATTTTGTCCAGCGTCATCGCCACCATCGGATGCCCGGGATCGCCGGTCGAGATCTTCCACAGCGACAGCAAGCGCAGATAATTGGGCTCCGCTTCGTCGAACTTCTTCTGTCCGAACTGCGCGTAGCCCAGGCCTTCCACTGTCGAAATCAGGCCCGCGTCCTGTGGCCCCAGCAGCCGCTCCCGGATCACCAGCGCGCGCCGAAACGTGTCTTCGGCCTTCGCGTACTCCCGCAGCGCGATCCATGATGCGCCCAGGCGGTCCAACTCAGAAAGGATCGCCGGATGTTCCGCGCCCAGCACTTTTTCGCGAATCGCGATCGCGCTCTGAAGCGGCTGCGTGGTCAATTCGGGCTTTTGCTCGCCACTGTACACCAGCGCGATTCGGCTGAAATCGTCGGCCACCGGCAGGCTTTCCGCCCCATTTTCGCGAACATGCGTCATCTGCGCCCGCTGCAGCAGCGCCAGCGCGCGGTCGAAATCCTTCTGCCGCTGGCACAGCGACGCGAGTTCGATCCATTCGTCAGCCAGCTTTGGATCCTCGCGGCTGATCGCGGTCTCGCGCCAGTTGATCGCGAGCTCGACGTAGGTCTGTGCCGCTGGATAGTCGCCGGCCGCCGAAAGCACGCCCGATAGCTGCTTCAACAGGTCATATCGCTTCGGATCGTTCTGCGCCGTCTGCTGCTGGGCCAGCTCCCATGCCTGCTCCAGATCCGTCCGCGCCTCGGCGTACTTGCCTTTGGAATAGGCCGCGCGCGCCGCAGTCTGAAGCTGGTCGAGATCCGGCGGCTTTGCATCGGACGGGCCCTGCGCGAAAATAGTCAGAGTGGCGAGCGAAACGGGTAGTGCAAATCGCATACTAAAAGATTAGTACTAATTTCAATGCTCCGTCTGCGCTTCAAAAAGAAAGCCGATGCCGGCGTGGTTTTCACCGCTGTTCGGGAAGACGGCACATCCACGTCCGCCAGTATCGGCCCGGCCGGCGGTTTCGGTCCCGTGCATGATCTGACGCATTATGTGGTCGAAACGTCGCTCGGCATCCAAACCGGTTTTCTCGGTTTGCTTGCGGCCGGCCGCAACGTGGAAGATTTCAATCGCGGCGCCCGGCACTGGCTCCCTGCTGAAGCTCATGTCGCCGAAGCGGTCGCCGGCCAGCTTTCGCAGGACGCGATGACGCGAAATCCGCTTAGCGCCGAGGACTTCAACTGGACGGTTCGCGACGTTCTCAGCCGCAGCGAAGTGGTTTGCGCGCCGCCCGAAATTGCCGCGGACCAACTCGCTCGAATGCACGCGCGGCTTGCCGAGCTTCGCAACCGGTGGGACGCGCTCGCCCCGAACGAAACGCTGGAGCTGGAATTTTAACCCTCAGCGATGCGGGCCGAACAACGGTGGACCTTGTGGCACCGCCTCGCCGTCCGCCCGCGGATCGGACGCCGCGAAATTCACTCCCGTGTCGATTCGCTCCACCGCCTGCCCGCGCCCCATGGTTCCCGAGTACGCCGGCCGCAAAGTAATCTTGTGGCCCATCGCCGTCAATTCCTCGCGAACTTTTTCCGGAATGCGAGACTCCATCGTCACGTCGCATCCTTCAAACGTCCCCTTGGTGAAACGCGCGGCTTCCAGCGCCCCCTGAATGTTCATTCCGTAGTCCACCACATTCGCCACGAACTGCGCGTGCGCCTGCGCCTGGTTCCACCCGCCCATGATGCCGAACCCGATGCGCGTGGAATCTTTTTCCATGAACGCCGGGATGATGGTGTGCAGCGGGCGCTTGTGCGGACCCACCGTGTTGGGCTCATTCGGCTTCAGCGTGAACAGAGCCCCACGGTTGTGCAGCGCGAAGCCCGTCCCCGGCGCCACCATCCCGGTTCCGAAGCCGCTGTAGTTGCTCTGAATCAGCGATACGATGTTGCCGTCGCGATCGATCGCCGACATGTAGATGGTGTCATTGCCGGTCCGCGTACGGCCAGAAAGCTCGGCTGGGAGAACGGAACAGGCGGCATGATCCGCCTGAATCAGCTTGGCTCGCTCGATGGCCAGCTCTTTCGACTTCAACTGCTCCACCGGAATGCTGCTGATCTTCGGATCGCCCACGTAACGCAGCATATCGGCGTAAGCCAGCTTCTTGGCTTCAATCATGACGTGCAGCGCGCGTGTGCTGTTGTGGCCGTACTCGGCTATCGGATACCGCTCCATCATGTTCAGCATCTCCAGCGCCGCGATTCCCTGGGTATTCGGTGGAATCTCGGAAACCTTCCAGCCGCGATACGTGGTCGAGATCGGATCTACCCACTCCGGCTGATACTCGGCCAGATCCGCGAGCGTCATCATGTTCCCCTGTTCCTTCAGGAAACTTACCAGCTTCTCCGCCAAAGGACCGCGATAGATATCCGTCGCGCCCCTTTTGCGCCACCAGCTTCAACGACGCTGCAAGCGCCGGATTCTTAAAAATCTCGCCCGTCTTCGGCGCATGTCCGCCAGGCAGGTACGTTTCCTTGAACCCCGGCTGCTTCGCCATGTTCTTTTCCGACGCCGCCCAGGCCTGCGCGATCAGTTCCGTCACTGGGTAGCCGTTTTCGGCATAGTAGATCGCCGCGCCCAGCAGCTTGTCGAAGCCCATGGTCCCGAACTTGTCGTGCATCGCCTGCCATCCCGCTACCGCGCCCGGCACCGTGATCCGATGCACGCCGGATTTGTTCATATCCGTGATGCCGCGCTGCGCCAGCACGTCCGGGGTCAACCCGGCCGGCGCCCAGCCACTTGCATTCAAACCATACAATTTGCCGGTTTTGGCTTCGTAAATGATGGCGAACAGATCTCCGCCCATGCCGTTCATGGCCGCCTCCACCACCCCCAGCGTGGCGTTGGCCGCGATCGCCGCGTCAATCGCATTGCCGCCTTCTTCGAGCACCCGCGCGCCCGCCTGCGATGCCAGCGTCTGGCTGGTCGCTACAATGCCGAATTTGGAAACCACCATCGAGCGCGCCTGGTCGCGCCCCGCCGCGCTGGCCGTGTCGTCTTGTGCAAACCCCACACTACACGCCGCGAAAAGTAGCAGTACGATTCTCATTCGTGTGTCCTCCCAATTCGGAAACAAGCCATCTCGGTCGCATTGCGCACCAGCAGCATCCCGTGGTCGATCGCCGGGATGTTCCACGTTTTCCCTTCGACCGCCGGAAATCGCGCCAGCTCCTGGTGTCCTTCAGGCGTCGCGCGCACCAGCACCACGTCGCCCTGTTCGGTCGTAATCACCAGATATCCGCCCGCCAGCAGCACCTGGCCGAAGCCATACCGGCCGCCCTTCCACTTCAACTCGCCCGTTTTCGCATCCAAGCAGGCGAAAATGCCTTCATCGAAGCCGTAAACATAGCCTTGATACAGCACCGACGAATTGAACTTGTTCCGGAACCGGTTCGTCTTCCACGCCTCATGCGCCGTGAACGCACCGTCGTTCTGGCTGATCTCGAGCAGAGCGGATCCGCCCGCGTCGCTCGACGACAACAGCACGTGCGATTCATCGATCGGAATTGGCTGCGAAAGATTCATGTCCATAGCCGCTGGAAACGCATACTCCCACAGCAGCCGCCCGTCTTCGATCGCGATCCCTACCGCGCGCTGGGCGTTTATCCACACGATTTGTCTCCGCCCGGCCAGCGTCGCCTCGATCGGCGAGGTGTACGCCGTGCGGTCGTTCAAGGATCGCCAGATCGCCTCGCCGGTCAGTCGATTATACGCCACGATCGACTTGCCGTTGGCCCCGCCGGGCGTCACAATCACTTTCTCGTCCACGATCAACGGAGATCCCGCCATGGCCCACTCTTTGTTGCTCGCGTCGTTGTCTTTCAGAATATTCTTCGACCACTTGGGATGGCCCGTCGGCGCGTAGAGGCAGTAAAAATCGCCGTTCGCGCCCAATGAATACACCAGCCCGTCGCGATACACCGGCGTCGCCCGCGGTCCCGGCCCTCCCAGAACCTCATCGAAATGCGCCGGATAAGAAAAGGCCCACAGTTCGCGTCCCGTGTCGATGTCGTACGCCGTGACGGCTTCTTTATCGCGCCGCTGCTCAATGGTATACGCTCGTGAGTCGCCGGTCGTGAAGGATGCATACCCGCCGCCGATCGGTTGTTTCCAGACCACCGGAAGCCCGGTCGACGGCCACTCGGTATTGATCTCCGCCTGTGCATAAACGCCGTCCCGATGCGGTCCCCGAAAATCGGTCCAATAGGAAGGCGGCGGAACATGTTTAGGCCGCGGCGGAACCGGGTCCTCCACCGGTTCTTTCTGGCTTGGCGGCGCGGGCGGTTCAACCACCTGTTGCCGAGCCCGGCTCTCTTCTACGCGAGCAGCCTGCCGGCGCGTCTGGTCGAACCGGAAGTGCAGCTCCGACATGTTCCCGTTGGAGTCGAGCCGCAGGCCGTAGACGTAATACAGCTCCAGGATCGAGAGGATCGCGATCCCCAAGGTCCCCGCGATTCTCCGCAGGACGCCTAGGTCGCCGCGCATCCACAGCAGCGCCGCGCCCAACGGCGGCAGCACCACGACGCTAAGCCACAGCGCGAGCCGGCTGCGAAGCATATGCCCTAATCTAACAGAACTATGATTCCGTGCTCAGCGCTTCCCGGACTTTGCCTACCAGTGCGCTCAGTGTGAACGGCTTTTGTAGAAACTTCGATCCCGGCGGAAACGTGCCCGCGCGCACCGCCTCGTCATCGGTAAATCCCGAAACGTAGAGCACCTTCAGGCCGTGCAAGGATTCCCGCATACCCTCGGCCAGCTCGCGGCCGCCGATTCCCGGGAGGATCACGTCGGTCACCAGCAGGTCGATCGTGCCTTCCCACGCCGCCGCTACGTTTAGCGCGTCTTCAGCGCTCCCGGCGTCCAGGACGTGGTAATGCTCCCGCGCCAGAATTTTTTTGACCAGCGCGCGAATCCCGGCTTCATCTTCCACCAGCAGAATCGTCTTGCGCGGCTTCTCCGGTTCGGGCGCGGCCACCACTTCGACGGGAACGGGCACAGGCTCGGGCTCTGGCTTTGCCACCGGCTGCGCGTACGGCAGATACACCACGAACGCCGATCCGAGGAACGGCTCGCTTGAAAATCCGATATCTCCACCCCACTCGCGGACCGTCGCGTAGACGCGCGCCAGATCGTGCTCCGGGCCCTTCGCCAGGATGCTCTCGAACACGCTCTTCCCCGCCTCCGCGCCACGGCCGTCTTCGCGAATCGTCAACCGCGTGTAAACGCCAGGCTTCAGCGTCGCGCCTGGAAATTTTTCGGTCAGCACTTCCACCCGGCAGGAGATCGCGATGCGGCTGCGCTCCGTGGCGCCCTCCCGGTTTCGCGACGCCAGCGCCAGAATCGCTTCCCCAAGTTGCCCTTCGTCCGCCATCGCCCATACCGGTTCGCTGGCGAGCTCCACTTCCACTGAAACCTGATCGCCCGCCGCAATCTTCTCTCTTAGTCCAGCCACCAGTTCCGCGACGTCCACCGGCTTGGGCGGATTCGCCGCGCGCCGCGTGAACCCCAGCAGTTGTCCCGCAATTCCGGAAATGCGCTCGGTCGCGCCCATGATCTGCTCGATGTCGCCGCGCGCTGGACTTTCCGCCGGAAGCGATTGCAGCATCTCCTCGGTATACCCGGTGATGATCATCAGCGGATTGTTCAGATCGTGCGCCAGGCGGCTGGCGATCGAATGCAAAGCCTCGGTCCGTTCCGCGGTCACCATCTGCTGTTCCAATTGCTTGCGCAGGTTGATGTCGGTCAGGACGCCTGTGATCACATCGCCCCTGACTCGAATGGTTTCGCGGCACCAGATCACGGCGCCGGACGAAGACACCGCGCGAAACTCCGCGCTCGCATCGCCGCCTCGCGCCACCGCCGCGTCATAAAATGCCATGGTCGACACCCGGTCTTCGGGATGAATTCGGTCCGCGAAAAACTGGGGTGTGCTTAGCCAGTGCGAAACGGGAAATCCCAGCATCGCCTCAGCATCGCCGCTTACGGAAGTGAACTTCAGCATCCCGATCTTCGCCGTCCACGTGATTGCCGGTAGATCCAAAACAGGCGCCGGAGGCGCCTCGGCAACCGCAACGCGAGGCTGGACGCCGCTCCCAGCGCTGACATCCTGCAACATCAGCAGCGTTTCCATTTCGCTCTCGTCGTCCCAATTCCGGATGGGCACAATCGAGACCCGGAACTGCCGCGCGTCCACGTCGACAAACACGTAAGGCTGCGCCTCGCTGTGCATGTGTACGTCCCGAATCTTCTCGACCAGTGTTTGTGACGGAATGACTTGCTCGATCGTCTTTCGCCTCAGGTCCTCAGTCCGCACACCGAACGCATGGCGAAATGCGCGATTAGCCGAAACCACCGACCGGTCTGGCGCCAGCACCACTAGCGCCACCGGCAGCGATGCCACCATTTCCTGGTAGTAACGCCGTTCGGTCTCCACCAGCGCTAGCAGGCGGGCAACCTCTTTTGCTTTCCACTGCTCGAAGTCGGTGCGCTCCATAAAGAGACGGGATTTCCCGTCTCCAAGTCTGGGGCGTGGCGGGGGTTTCTACAAGGTACCTCGCGATCAGAGAGTAATGGTACGCGCCGTAAAAAGTAAGGTGGTCACTCCGGCCTCGGTCTTGCGCTCGTAGATGTCGCCTTCGGTAGCCAGCAGCCGCAGCATTCTCCGGTTTTCGGCCAGAACGTCGGCGCGAAAGCGATGGATGCCGTTGCTCTCCGCTGCCCGCATCGTCTCCCGAAGTAAGATGCGGCCCAGTCCCCGGTTTTGCCACGCATCCAGCACCACCAGCGCCAGCTCCACCACGTCCCAATCCTTAGTCCGCTCATAGCGCGCTACGGCGACCAGCGCTGCATCCACCTCAGCCACCAGTGCCAGCCGATTCGACTCGTTCACGTTCGCCAGGTAGCGCGCCATGCCATCGCTTAGCTCAGGAAGGGCTGTGAAAAATCGCTGGTACACCGATTCCGGGCTAAGCTGACGGAACGATTCGACCAGCACATGATCGTCCTCTGGGCGGATCGGCCGGACATGCACCCGGGTCCCATCCTTCAAGGTGATATCGGAGTCGCGAAGGACTACCACGCGTGGTTAGTTGCGGCCGGGAGCCTACTGATTCAGCAAGTCGCGCATCTGGGTGAAAATCAGGATCACCGCCGGCCCCAGCGTAACCAGGATCACCGACGGGAAGATCAGGAAAAACACCGGGAAGATCAGTTTCACTCCCACTTTGCGCGCGCGTTCCTGAGCCACTTGGCGGAAACGGATCCGCAGATAGCGTGCGTGCGTCCTCAGCGCCGGAGCCAGGCTGGTGCCGAACCGGTCCGTGTCGATCAACAGGTTCGAAAACTTGCGCAGCTCCATGTCGTGGCTGCGGTCGGCGAAACTCTTGAGGGCATCGGCCCGCGTGGTGTTGGCTTTGAGCTCCAGTTGCAATTGAGTGAATTCGGCCGCCAAGTCGGGATAGGAATTGCGCAGCCCGCGGCTGGTGTCGAGGATCGCCGCGTCCAGCCCCTGCCCCGCTTCCACCGCCAGAACCAGCAGGTCCAAGGCGGCCGGCAATCCGCGGCGCAGCCGGTCCACGCGACGCCGGGTCAGCCGATCCAGCACGCGGTCCGGGATCATATATCCGAACGCCCCGCCACACACGAACGGCAGAAGCGCGGCCGACACACTGTCCTGATACGTCACCGCTCCCCACGCGCAAGCCACCCCGAGCATCAGTGCGTTTGCGCATTTGATCCCGAGGAAAATCGACAGCGCGGACTCCCAGCGGAAACCTGCGGCCACCAGATCCCGGCGCGCCGCGGCGTGCGACCCCCGGCCCGGCATGGCTTCGCCGATCAGGCGGAACATATCCGCCACCGCGGCCTGCGCCGTCGGCATCTCGCGCGCTCCCGATACCAGGGGCGCGGGAATCTCCGCGCCTGAAGCGCGGGACGGCCGCAGCACGAACACATACCCGGCTGCCGCCACCGCGGCCAGGATGAAGAAGAAGAATCCGATCAACAGGGGCGCCGTCATACTTTGATATCCACAATCTTTCGGATCGCCAGGTGCGCCAGCACCAGACACACCACCGCCGCCGTGATCAGCGTCTTCCCGTGCGGATAATCGAACAGCACTTGCATGTATCCCGGGCTGACGATCAGCATCATGATCGCGATCCCGATGGGCAGGATCGTCAGAATCACGCCCGTCAGCTTTCCGTATGCGGCCAGCGCGCGCACTTCCCCTTGCAGCGCGATCGACTCGCGCATGTTCTCCGACAAGCCGCCCAGCACCTCGCTCAGCCGCCCCCCGGTGCGCGAATGTAGCTGCACCGCGGAGATGAACAGGTTCACTTCCAGCAACGGCATTCTCCGCGCCAGATTTTCCAGCGCCTGCGGCCATCCCATGCCGAGATTCGCTTCCGCTGAAGTCTTGCGCATCTCCGCCGAAACCGGCGGCAACGTCTCCGTGGCGATCATCTCCATCGAAGCCGACAGCGGATAACCCGCCCGCAACGCGCGCGCCAGCGAGTCCAGCACATCGGGAAAATTCTCGGTGAATTTCTGAAAGCGCCGTTTGCGCTTGTATAGAATGTAACCGTACGGCGCGTACGCCACCAGCCCCGCCCCGGCCAGCGCGGCCACAACCCCCACGAACTTCGCCAATAGCAGCAGCGCGACCGTCCCGGAGAGCAGCATCGCCAGCGTCACCCGGCCCACCGACCAATCCAGATCCGCCTGCGCGATGCGAGCCTTCAGAATCTCAATGAAATCGAAGCGGGTCAGCAGGCTGTCCCAAAAGTTCAGCGTGCTTAGCCGGTCGGTGCGGAACAGCGGGGATTCCTCGCTTACCGTTTCCAGATCGCGTCGCGCAGCCTCGGCTTCCTCAGCGGACGCCTTCAGGAATCCCATCCAGGCGACCGTCACCGTGATCGACGCCAGTAGGAAGATGACCAGGAAGAACGCCAGAATAGACAGAATCAGCATGGGTCGCCCAAAAACCCTTACTTGGTCGTACCGCCGCGCATCACTGCGCCCAGCGAGAGCGATCCGCGCCCGCTGGTTTGATCGTCCAGCGGATTGCGTAGCGTCAATCGCACCCGTGCACCCGCATCCGCCGCGGCCAGCACGTCGGCCTCACGCGGTTTCGCCAGCAGCGTCACTACCGGCAGCGTCGCGCCCTGCGAGCTCGCTTCAGCCACGGGATTGACCGACAGTACCTGCAGGTCTTCGAGCGCGGTGCGCACCGTAGTCTCCGTCTCTTTCCCTCTTCCCACCACCACCTGAACGTCCACTTTCTGCCCGGCGCGCAACATCGACAGGACGCCCGTGGAATCTGTGACGTGTACCGAAACCGCGCGCATCCCGCTCGGCACGCCAGTTCCGCTGCCGCTTCGCGAAGCCAGCCGAACGGCCAGTACCGGCTCGTCTTCGCCGATCGTGTCCAGAACGGTGCTGCCGGTCACATCCGCCGGGCTTCCGTAGGCGTCCTTCGGCAGCGTTTGGCCCATCCACGGAACCAGTTTGACGTCGGAATCCTGCAATATAGTGCCCGGTTTCAGAGCTTTAGCCGCTACCACCAGCATCTTGCCACTGCCAGTATTGCTGCTCAAACGGTTGACGAAAAGTCCGTAAAAAATTCCCGTGGAGATGATCGCGACCACGAACGCAATCATCAGCAGCTTCACCAAGTTATTCTTTTTCATGTCCGGGCGGATTCCCTCATCAATAATATCGGTTGGTAGTAAGGTTTCCTGCACACCGGTTTAGACTCGGGCCGCGTCCCGGCAATCCGCCTTAGAATGGACTTATGGATACGCTTAGGATCGCCGGACGCGAGTTTGCTTCACGCCTTTTCGTCGGCACCGGGAAATATCGCAGCTTCCAGGAAATGGCGCGATGCCATGCTGCTTCCGGAGCCGAGGTGGTCACCGTGGCCGTCCGCCGCGTGAATTTGACTGACCGGTCGAAAGAATCCCTGCTCGACTACATTGACCGGTCGAAGTACTTCCTGCTGCCCAACACCGCCGCCTGCTACACCGCGGACGAAGCCATTCGCACCGCGCGCTTGGCCCGCGAAGTCGGCCTGTCGGATTGGGTGAAGCTCGAAGTGATCGGCGATGAACGCACGCTGTTCCCCGACAACCAGGGTCTGCTCGAAGCCACCCGTGTATTGGCGAAGGAAGGCTTCACCGTGCTCCCCTATACCAACGACGATCTGGTGAACGCGCGCCGCCTGATCGACGCCGGCGCCGCCGCCGTGATGCCCTTGGCCGCGCCCATTGGAAGCGGTCTGGGTATTCAAAACCTGACCAATCTCCGCATCCTTCGGGAAATGATCACCGAAGTCCCGCTCATCGTTGACGCCGGCGTCGGGACCGCCTCCGACGCCGCCCTCGCAATGGAACTCGGCTACGACGGAGTCCTCATGAACACCGCGATCGCCGAGGCGGAATCCGCCGAGACGATGGCGACGGCGATGAATCTGGCCGTCCAAGCCGGCCGCTACGCGTATCTCGCCGGAAGAATGCCGAAAAAACTCTACGCCTCGGCAAGCAGCCCCGTGGCTGGCGTCGTTCGCTGATAGAGCATGCTCGTGTCGCGAGACAGTCTTCTCGTAGGGGCATTTTTCGCACTTCTGTGTTGGGGCCAGCAAACCGCGCCCACACCTTCACAGGAAAAGCCGATCCCGATCCCAAAGTATGGCTTCTCGCTGAGGCCGCCGCGAGGATGGCACACTAGCGTCGGGGAGGACGGGCTTCCACTATTTGTAAACTTCCCATGGTCGAAACGGCTGCCGCAACTCCGACTACCAAAGGGAGGCGCGGTGATAAACTTGATCTCATTTAAGAGGCTTCCGAGGCGGCGAGGCGATGAAACCTTGACAGGCTGGGCGCATCTCGATGCCGCGCAAGCCGTGCCCGGGACCCTTGCATCGAGCGCTCTTGAGGTCCCCGCCTCCTCAGAAATCTCTGAGGCCGTTCTTCTGGCCCTAGATGAGGCCACATTCGGCCCCGACGATCAGCCACAGCGCGACGTCGGGGTTTACTGGATTTATCACGGCGAAAGATTCGCCGCACACTTATCCTTCGTGGTCGGCGATCCTCAAGGTGTGGCTTATGAGAATGTACTGAAGCAGATCGTATTCAGTATCAGACCTCTGTGAGCTGAACCGATCGATTCATGAGTCGACAGACTGTTAATTTTTGGCCCGCGGCGGAACATAGCCCGGCGGAAACGCAGAGCCTTCGCCGAAGAAGTAATCTTCCATCTGTTTCAGCAGAAATTCCTGCGCTTCCTGCGTCCCCAGGTTCAGCCGGTACTCGTTCATGATCATCTTCATGTGCTCCAGCCACAGCTTCCAGGCTTCTTTCGAGACGTTCTCGTAAATCCGCGCGCCCAACGGATGGGAGTCGAACGGCACTTCGTCCAGGCCCGGCATTTCGCGCTGAAATTTGACGCAGAAAACCTTGTGCCCAGTCTTGTTGGGCTCGTCAATCTTCGGCCCTATCATCCCGCTCCCGCCGCCGCATCCCATAAGTGGAAGCTCCTTCTTCCCCAGAATAGCAGGGTGCATCTTATGACGCGATGGGAGCGGACTGCGCCGGGCGCTTCGCCTTGACGGCTTCCAGGTACTCGGAAAGCTTCAGCGGCAGCCGCGCGCCCTTTTCCATGTGGCGCTGCACCGCCTTCTGGTACCGACGCAGCGTCTCGCGCTTGTTCGCCTCGCGGAGATTGCAGCTTTCGATGTCCAGGAGCAGCTCGATCTCCCACGGCCGGAAGGTGTTGCGGTGCATGTTGCCGCGAAGCAGTTCCTGGATCAGGCGGTTAAACTGCGCCAATATGGCGTCGCTGTCTGGCAAAGAATCCTGCATACTCTAATTGCCTATCGTCCGAATCCAGTCGAATGTTAACATATTAGCGCAAAAGGGGCTATTGGCTGGAACTGCCGGCCCCCCTACCGCATCTGTTACACTGAGAAACGATCGAATGGGTCAGAGAAGTCACGTCGGTTTAACGCTGAAGCTGCGCTTGGGCGCGTCCCTGGTACTGGGAACCGGGTTTATCGTCCTTGGAACCACTGCGGATGCTTCTCCTGCGGACGTTGTGGGGCAGGAGATCCTCGGCCGGTACGTCGCCGCCAAGGAGACCCAGCAATCGGTTCTGCGCGGCGTTCAAATGGAAGTCGACATCGACGCCAAGCTCCCCAAACTTGAGAAACAGGGCAAGTTGCGAGCGTTGCGGCGCATCTCCAAGCTCGGAAAAATCACCTACAAAGCCCTGGGATTCTCCGGCGACAGCACCATCAAGAACGAAGTGATCACGCGCTACCTGTCGGCCGAAACCGAGGCGCGGGACACCGCCATCACCCCCGCCAATTACAAGTTCAAGTACAAGGGCCAAACTGAGTTCGGCGGGCTCCGCGTGCAGATTTTTCAAATCACGCCTCGCAAAAAGCAGGTCGGGATGTTTCGTGGCGAGTTGTGGCTGGACGCCGCCACCGCGATGCCGGTGCGCGAAGCCGGCCGTCTGGTCAAGACGCCCTCCGTGTTTCTTAAGACCGTCGATTTTGTCCAGGAATACGAGATCCGCGACGGTGTCGCCATTCCCAAACGCTTTCGAAGCACCGCGGACGTGCGCGTTTTCGGCCGCGCCGAACTCAACGTAAACTTTAGCAACTTCACCAGGCAGGAGATCGCCGAAGACGATTCGGCGAACGCCTTCAACCGGTAAGGGAGACCTCTAAACGCTGTGCCGATGCGAACTTTATTTCTAAACCCGCCTTCTTTCGACGGCTTTGACGGCGGCGCCGGATCGCGCTGGCCTTCGACGCGCGAAATCGAATCGTACTGGTACCCGGTGTGGCTTGTGCTACCCGGCCGGAATGCTCCCGGACAGCAAGGTCCTGGACGCGCCTGCTCATGGAGTTTCCATCCAGCAGACCGTTGCGCAAGCCAAGGATTTCGAGCTGATGGTGCTGTTTACGTCATCCCCCGGCTTTCACGTCGACGTGAAAATCGCCGAAATGATGAAGGACTCCAACCCCAAGTTGAAGGTCGCCTTCGTCGGCCCGCCCGTCACCATCGAGCCGGACAAAGTTCTAAACTCCACCAAGGCCATCGATTTTATCGTGCGCCGCGAATTCGATTATCAGATCGCCAACTATGCGAAAGGCACGCCGCTCGACGATCTGCCCGGCGTCAGCTTCCGCAAGGACGGCGCGAATATCCACAACCCCGAAGGCGGATACATCGAGAATCTCGACGAGCTGCCCTGGGTTTCGAAAACCTACAAGCGCGATCTGGATTTCAGGCGCTACAACGTCCCGTTCCTGCTGCACCCCTACATTTCCTTCTACACAACGCGCGGATGCCCTGCCATGTGCACCTTTTGCCTTTGGCCGCAGACCCATTCCGGGCACCGCTGGCGCTTGCGGTCGAACGCCGACATCGTCAACGAATGCCGGTACACGCTGGAAAATTTCCCTGGCTTGAAGGAAATTTTCTTTGACGACGATACCTTCAATTACCGCAAAGCCCGTACCGTCGAGCTGTGCGCGGAGCTGAAGAAGCTGAACTTCACCTGGTCCTGCACCTCGCGCGTCACCACCGACTACGAAACGCTCAAGGCGATGAAGGAAGCCGGGTGCCGGCTGCTGATCGTCGGCTACGAATCGGGCGACGAACAGATTCTGCGCAACATCAAGAAGGGCGCCACCCTCGATATGGCCCGCCGCTTCACCGAGAACTGCCACAAGCTCGGCTTGGTGATTCACGGCGATTTCATCGTCGGCCTGCCCGGCGAGACTCGCGAAACCCTGCGCAATACCATCGACTTCGCCAAGCGCATGGACGTTGAGACCATTCAGGTGTCCATCGCCCACGCGTTTCCCGGCACCGAGTTCTACGATTACGCCAAGAAGAATAACCTGGTGCAGATCAACATGGCGGACGAAGAGGGCCATCAGTTGCCGAACGTCGTCTACCCGGGAATTCTCGAAAAAGATGAGCTCGTCGATTGGGTGGAGCGCTTCTACGGCGAATACTATTTCCGGCCGAAAGCCGCGTGGCGCATCGTACGCAAGGCTATTTTCCACAATGACGAGCGCAGCCGGCTCTACAAAGAAGCCAAGTCCTTCCTGTCGCTGCGCCACAAGCGCAAGAAATACGTCGCCGAAGGCAAAGCCAATCGCGTTCTCGAAGAAGAACGCGCGCACGTCGGATGAACCCGGACGCGCGGATTCGCTGGAAAACGCGGGTTTTCACCATCATCGTCGTGTTGTCGAACGCGCTCGGCAACTTCGCGCTCGCCTCCGGCATGCGGCATCGATCCACCGATTCCGTCCGAGCCTATCTCGCTGCGATTTTCAGTCCCTGGGTGATCCTCGGGATCGCTTTGCTGATCCTATGGCTCCTCTCCCGCATGGCGCTGCTTAGTTGGGCGGACCTCAGCTACGTGCTCCCCGTCACCTCCCTCGGCTACGTCGCCAACGCGCTGATGGGGCGTTTATTCCTCAATGAGCAGATCACACCCGCGCGCTGGGCCGGCACTTTGCTGATCGTCGCGGGCACGGTCTTCGTCGGAATCGGCAGCCCTCATGTCAAAGGTGATTTGTGAGGTCCTGGACCCTGCTGGCCATCATGGTCGGCGCCACCGTGATGGCCGATGTGCTGCAAAGCATGGAGATGAAGCGCCACGGCGAGATCCGCGAATTTCATCCGCGCGGCATCGGTCGAGCGCTGGGCGTGCTGGCTCGAAAGAAATTCCTTGTTCTGGCCGTCGCGCTGATGGCGGTTTCCTTCTTCGCGTTCATGACGCTGCTCGAATCCGCGGATTTGAGCTTCGCGGTTCCAGCGTCGGCGGCGACGCTTGTGTTTGAAACCATCCTCGCCCGGATGGTCTTGAACGAGAGGGTCGATTCGCGCCGCTGGGTAGGAGCGTGCCTGGTGGCCTGCGGCGTGCTCCTGCTCGCCCAGTGATTTTGCTCCTCGCCATGGCCCTGGCAGCGGGCGCATATCAACTATTCGCGATCCTAGCCTGCTTCTTTCAAACCCACCGGCAGCCGGATGCCCCGCAGCCTGCCCCCGCCTCTGTGCTGAAGCCAATTCGCGGAGCCGATGCCGCTCTGCGCGCCGCCATCGCCTCTCACGTAGCGTTACAAGGCGACTTTGAGCTGCTCTGCGGCGTCAACTCCGTCCTCGATCCCGCAGTGGCCATCCTTCGCGAATTTCCGCGCGCCCGCGTAGTCGAATGCCTCACTCGAACGCCCAACGGCAAAGCTGGCGTTCTCATGGACCTGGCCGGCGAATCGCGCAATCCCATCCTGGTCGTCAACGATGCCGACATTCGAGTCGAGCCCGACTACCTGCGCCGCGTGACGGCTCCGCTCGCCGATCCGCTCATTGGCTTGGTCACGTGTCTGTACCGGCCCCTCGGTGAAACCACCGCCGCCCGATTTGAAGGGCTCGGCGTGTCCACCGACTTCGCGCCCTCGACACTGGTCGCCCGCTGGGTGGGTGTCGACGAGTTCGCGCTCGGCTCCACGCTCGCGTTTCGCCGAACGGATTTGGACCGGATTGGCGGCTTCGCCAGCGTTTCGGATTATCTCGCCGACGATTATCAGCTGAGCCACCGCCTTCACGCGTCAGGTCTTAAATGCGTGCTGTCCGACGTGATCGTCGAAACCCATCTCAGCGGCGGCTGGCGTGATGTGTGGCGTCACCAGATCCGCTGGGCGCGCACCATCCGCGTTTCCAGATTTGCCGGTTACCTCGGCCTGCCCGTGACGTTTGCCACCTTCTGGGCCGTCGCCGCCGCGGCGCTGGGCCAATGGGAGATCGCAGTAGCGTTGCTCGGCGTACGCATGGTGATGGCCCTCGCTTCCGGATGGCTGGTCCTGCGCAGCCGCGACGTTTTACGCCTGTGGTGGGCCATCCCTCTCCGCGATCTAGCCGCGGTCGCGGTGTGGTGTGTCGCGCTCTTTGGACACTCCGTCGTCTGGCGCGGCGACCGCCTAAGGCTCGATCGTCAAGGTCGAATCCTGCGCTAAGAACCTGTTGAAACAGGAGCGTTCCGTGTTTCTAAGCGCCTAGACTGCAACTGCCTTCGACGTATCCACTCGCGTAATATCGATGCCGCCGCGGAAGAACGCGCCGTCCTCGATGACGATTCCCGCCGTCTTCACGTCCCCCACCAGGTTCGCACCCTTCCGCAGCACAATGCGCTGCGTCGCTTCCACATTTCCGTTCACGGTTCCGGCAATCACCACTTCGCCGGATTTAATGTTGGCGTCGGCTTTGCCCGTGGCCCCCACCGTAAGACGCGTAACGGCTTCCAGCTTCCCGTCCACTTGGCCGTTCACCACCAACTCTTCTTTGCTATAAATGTCGCCTTTAATCCGCATCGTCGCGCCGATCAGCCCGCCGCCGCCGGTCCACTGTGGCTCCGGAGCAGACGCGGCCCGCGAGGCCGGATTGGCAACCGGCGCGTTTGGAGCGGACGAAGTTTGATCTTTATTCCACATGATCCATTATCGCGTGCACGCATTGTGCCACCATGTGGGTGCTGATTCTGCGGACCTTGTCCAGGGAAATCCAGCGGCGCCGCGCATTTTCTACCGGCCCGCGGGAGAACTTTCCTGCGCGTCGCTCGCCCGGCAGCGGTTTATTTGATCTTCTCGTCCCGCTCTATTTTACCGTCGCGAATATGGATGATTCGATGCGCGTGGATGGCGATGTCGTGCTCATGCGTCACCAGCACGATGGTGTTGCCCTGCAGGTGTAATTTTTCGAACAATGCCATGATCTCGCCGCCCGTCGCCGTATCCAGCGCGCCCGTGGGTTCGTCGGCCAGCAGATATGGACGGGTCGTTCACCAGCGCGCGGGCGATCGCTACGCGCTGGCGCTGGCCGCCCGAAAGTTCGCTCGGCTTATGCAGCATGCGCGGCTCCAGGTCCACCGCGCGCAACGCACCTTTGGCTTTCTCGGCGCGCGCGGCGTGCGAAATGCCCGCGTAAATCAGCGGCAGCTCCACGTTGTGCAGCGCCGTCGCGCGAGCCAGCAGGTTGAAGGTCTGAAAAACAAATCCGATCTCTTTGTTCCGGATCCGCGCCAGCTCGTCGTCATCCATGTCGCTGACCAGGTTCCCCGCCAGGTAATACTGGCCCGCCGTGGGAGTGTCCAAACACCCGATCAGGTTCATCAGCGTCGACTTCCCGGACCCCGATGGCCCCATGATCGCGACGTACTCGCCTTTCCTGATTTCAATATCGATCCCGGAGACCGCGTGAATCTCCTGGTCGCCCATGACGTAGGTCTTGTACAGATCCCAGGTGCGGATGATGACGCCGTCGCGCTTAAGCTGCGCGCCGCGCTCGGCCTTGTCGAGAACTGCCGCCTGTGCCATTTTGCTCTATTGTACCGGACGCTCGCTTCGGGCCTTGTGTTTAGCCCTTCGTGTCGATGGTGACCGGCGCGCGGTTGTCCACTTTGACAGGCGCGGCGTTGCGGATGGTACGGATCACTTTGTAGCTGCCCGTGATAATGTGGTCGTTTTCCTGTAAACCGCTCAGCACTTCGATGTCGGTAGCCCCGGTGATGCCCGTGTCCACTTTGTGGAATTCCGCGTGACCGTTATTCACCACGAACACACCCTGAATCTCTTCGTCTTTCGACCGGTCCACGGGAGCCTCCGTGGACGCGAGCACGCCGTCTTTGGGCGGTTCCAGGTCGCCTTTCTTGCGCACGGTCAGCGCCTGAATGGGAATCGAAAGCACATTGCGGCGCGTCGCCGTTACGATTTTCGCGGAGCACGAAAGTCCCGGCCGGATCTCTTCCGGCGGCGAATCGAGTGCGATCACTACTTTGAAGTCCTTGGCTTCCTGGCTCGAATTGGCGCTTTGCGAAGCCGCCAGCCCGGAGGAGCGCAGGATCGCCGTATTTCCGATGTCGATCACTTTTCCGGTGAACGCGCGATTGGGCATCGCGTCGATGGTGATGTTGGCAATCTGGCCCAGATGTCACGTTGACGATGTCCGTTTCGTCCACTTTCACTTCGGCCGTGATCAGCGACATATCGGCGATGGTCATGATGGTGGACGCGGCCGAATTCTGCACGCCCGGAACCACCGTTTCTCCGACGCGCACCGGCAGATCCGTCACCACGCCATCCAGCGGCGCCAGCGCATCGTATTTCGCCAGCACGTCTTCAATTCGCGACAGCCCGGCCTCCGCCTGCGCCACGCGGCGCTGGTAGGAGTTTAACTGCGCCTTGGTCTGCTGGGACTGAACCTTCATCTGCGACAGGCGCGCTTCGTTTTCGTGAACGCTGGCAGTGGCCGATTCATAGTCGGCTTTCCTCTGATCGTAATCCTGCTTCGCGATCAGGTTGTAATGAAACATCTTCTCGGCGTTGTCGAGCAGCATTTTCGACCGCGCCTGTTCGGTTCGGAACCGTTGCAGCGTGGCTTCCGCAGTCTTAATGCTCTCATCCGCCGCGCGAAGCCCTTGCTCGGCGGCCGCGGAATCCGCTTGCGATGGACGCGACAGCGGCTGTTTGCGCCTGTACGTCGGCCTGCGCCTGTACGTGCTCGATGCGGGCTACCACCTGATTCTTGCGGACCCGGTCGCCCTTCCCTCACCAGAAGTTCCACGATCCGGCCCTGGGCATTCGCTCCTATGTTGATATAATTGCGAGGTTTAACTTCACCGGAAGCGGTCACGAGGCGAAGTGAGATCCTGCGGTAAACCGAGCCAGTCTGCACCGTCACCAGATTGCGCTGGCTCCAGCGCATGGATCCAGCCACACCCCCAGCGATCAGAAGGGGCACAATTATGAGCAGCGTTATCTTCCACTTACGTTTCACTCTGGTTGGGGTCTCCGTCTCTATATGACGACGTTTACGCTGGCGAAAGTTCCGCTAACGGTTCTCTTATCGATTATAAGACGGACGACGAGACTGTTTCTTACAGGTTTGTCAAGGCAGTTATAGCCAATCTTGCGCCCCATCGAAAATGCGCGAGATTTCAACCGCGTGTTCTGTCACCTGATAAACAGCGATATACGGCAACGGCGGAAACACAAGCTGTCTCCGCCCGGGCATCCGGCTGCTGGCGCGTCCCAGTGAGGGAGAGTCTTTCAACCGGAAGCAACTGTTGTAGATTGTTTCCGCGACGCGCCTCGCCGCTTCCGGGGTTATCGCGCTCGATCCGTTCGCAAATCCGCTCTAAATCCTCCGCGGCCGGGATCGACCAACGGACTTGCATCAGGACCGCAAGAAGCGCTGAAGACGATCGCCGACTTGGTCGTGGGTCAAATATTCGCCGCGTTGCAAAGCGTCCTCGCCACGTCTCACGGCCTCGGCGAAGCGAGTTTGCTCATCGAAATACCGCGCCAGGACTTCCTGCACCAGTTCGTCTGGCTTCCGTCCTTGCTGGGCCGCGGACTGGGCCAACTTCTCTTCAAGCTCCGGAGTGAAATGTACTTCCATACGCGGTGCGCTCCTGGATCTAGAATACTTCATGGAGCTGAGCGGTAGCCAGGCCTCCGGCGGCTCGTGGGACTTGACATCCTTCTATTCCCGAATCGCGGTACAGAGGAATTCATTGCTACTATTGTCTCGAATCGGATGAAACTGAACAGCTACACCATCACCCAAGGACGGGACCGCGCCCCCGCGCGCTCCATGTTGAAGGCCATCGGATTCTCCGATGATGACCTGAAAAAACCGATCATCGGCATCGCCAACACGTGGATCGAAACCATGCCCTGCAACTTCAATCTGCGCGAACTCGCGGGCCATGTGAAGACCGGCGTCCGGGCCGCCGGCGGAACTCCCATGGAATTCAACACTATCGCGATCAGCGACGGCATCACCATGGGAACCGAGGGCATGAAAGCGTCGCTGGTCAGCCGGGATCTAATTGCCGATTCCATCGAGCTGGTTGCCCGCGGGCACATGTTCGACGGCATCGTGGCGCTGGTGGCCTGCGATAAGACCATTCCCGCGGCGGCCATGGCGCTGTTGCGGCTGAATACGCCCGGCGTGGTGCTGTATGGCGGATCCATCATGCCGGGGCATTACCACGGCCGCGATCTGACCATTCAGGACGTGTTCGAAGCCGTCGGTGCCAATGCGGCAGGCCGCATGACGGATGAGGAGCTTCTCGCTATCGAAAATGCGGCCTGTCCCGGCGCCGGAGCCTGTGGAGGCCAGTTCACGGCCAATACCATGGCGACCGTCATGGAAATGATCGGCCTGGCTCCGATGAACACGGCCGCGGTTCCACAGGTGGACCCGCGCAAACAACAGGTCGCGTTTCGATGCGGCCAGATCGCGGTGGACGCGGTGCGTGCGGACCGGCGGCCTCGCCAGATCGCGACACGAAAAGCCTTTGAGAACGCGATCGCGTCGGTCGCGGCATCGGGTGGATCGACGAATGCGGTTTTGCATCTGCTGGCGATGGCTCGCGACGCCGGAGTCGAGCTGTCGATTGACGACTTTCAGGTCATCAGCAGCCGCACACCGCTGATCGTGGATCTGAAGCCGGCCGGGCGCTTCGTGGCGGTGGATGTAGACCGCGCGGGCGGGATGGCGGTGATCGCAAAACGGCTGGTCGACGGCGGATTCGTGGACGGATCTGTGATGACGGTTACCGGCCGCACGTTCGCGGAAGAAGCCGCGGATGCGAAGGAAACGCCGGGGCAGGAGGTAATCCGGCCGCTATCGAATCCGATTAAATCGTCGGGCGGACTCGTTATCTTGAAGGGAAATCTGGCTCCGGAAGGCTGCGTCATCAAGGTGACCGGCCTGGACCGGAAAGAGCAGCGCGGCCCGGCCCGCGTGTTCGATTCCGAAGAATTAGCGATGCTTAATGTTACCAGTGGTAACATTAAGCCCGGCGACATCGTGGTTATTCGCTACGAAGGCCCCCGCGGCGGCCCCGGAATGCGCGAAATGCTGGGCGTAACGGGCGCCATCGTCGGCGCGGGATTATCGGAAAGCGTCGCGCTGATCACCGACGGCCGCTTCAGCGGGGCGACACGCGGATTCATGATCGGGCATGTCGCGCCTGAAGCGGCTCGGGGTGGTCCCATTGCTGCGGTGAAAGAAGGCGACATGATTTCGATCGATATCGAAAAGCGGACGATTGAACTGGAAATTTCGCCGGAAGATCTGGTCGCCAGATTGTATTCCTGGAAGAATCCCGAGCCGAAATATACGTCGGGGGTCTTTCAAAAATACGTGAAGCTGGTAGGTTCGGCCGCACAGGGAGCGGTGACGGGATGACCACGATAGCTCCAATGCTTTCGGTTCGAAAGGGAGCGCAAGCGATCGAATTCTACAAAGCCGCGTTCGCAGCGACCGAATTGTTCAAGATCGATAACGAAAAAGGTGTGGTCGCGCGATTATCGGTGAATGGAGCGGAATTCTGGGTAGCGGACGAGTCTCCGGAGCACTCGAACTTCAGCCCTGAAACTCTCAACGGCGGTACGGTGCGGATGGTTATGACGGTTGAAAACCCGGATGCCGCGTTCGAACGGGCCGTCGCAGTGGGAGCTACGGTGGTTTGGCCCGTCAGCGACCAGTACGGTTGGCGCTTGGGGCGGATCGTCGATCCGTTCGGGCACCACTGGGAAATCGGAAAAGAGCTTCTTTAGGAAGCTTTGAGGGAGGACGACTCAGGAACCGCGACGTGCGGGTCGAGCATCTTCATGACTTCGGACTTCGGCCTGGAGCCGACACTCTGGTCCACCACTTTGCCGCCTTTGAACAACAGCAGCGTGGGAATGCCGCGGACTTGATAGCGCATGCCCGTGGCAGGGTTGTCGTCGGTGTTGATTTTGCCGACTTTGACCCGGCCGGCGTACTCGGTCGCCAGCGCGTCAATGGTCGGCGACATCGCCTTGCAGGGGCCGCACCAGGGGGCCCAGAAATCCACCAGAACAGGAATATCCGATTTCAGGACGTCCTGATCGAAGGTGCTATCGGAAAAGTTCAGTGTTTTGTCGCCAGCCATGTTGTTTGGTTTTTATACTCCGCTATTTATGATGCTCGATATGGCCCTCCGGATGCAACTACAGGGAGCGGTAGAGGTCCTGATAGCGGGCGGCAGAGGCGTCCCAGGAGAAGTCCTTGGCCATGCCGCGGCGCATGCGGAGCTGCCAGGCGTCCTGATCCTCAAAGGCCGCCATAGCTTGGCGGATGGCGGTGAAAATCGCGGAAGGGGCGTAGCCGTGAAACCGGAAGCCGGTTTCGTCATCCACCGTATCCTCCAGCCCGCCGGTGGCGCGTACGACCGGGACGGTGCCATAACGCAAGCTGTACATCTGGCTGAGGCCGCTCGGTTCATAACGGCTGGGCATGAGAAACATGTCGGCGCCGGCCTCAATCCGATGCGCCAGGGCGTTATCGTATCCGATGCGCACGCCGAAACGGTCGGGGCGGATGTAGCCGAAGTAGCGGAACATGTCCTCAACGTCCGTTTCCCCAGATCCAAGCACGGCGAAGGCGACGTTTTCATCCGCCAGTTGCGGAGCGGCCTCGCCCAGCAGGTCCAATCCTTTTTGGTGGACAAAGCGGGAAACGATGCCGATGAGCGGACGGTCCGGAAGGCGCGGAAGGCGCAAGTCGTCAAGAAGGGCGAGTTTGCAGGCGCGCTTGCCGGAAAGGTCGCCGGCGGAGTAGTGCGCCGGGAGGTAGGGATCCACGCGCGGGTCCCACTCGGCGTAATCGACGCCATTCAAAATACCGTGGAGCTTGTAGGAGCGGGAGCGCAGCAGGCCGTCGAATCCGAAACCGAACTCGGGCGTCTGAATCTCGCGGGCGTAGGTGGGGCTGACGGTGGTGACGGCGTCGGCCCAGACGATGCCGGCTTTGAGAAAGCTCGCGCGTCCGTAGAATTCGACGCCTTCGGGATGAAAAACGGTGGAGTCGAGACCCAGGTCGCCCAGAACGGACGGCGGGAAATCTCCCTGATAACCGAGGTTATGGATGGTCAGCACGGATTTCGCGGCGTAAAAAGTGGGGTCGCCGGCGAAACTGCGCAGATACAGCGGAAGCAAGCCGGCCGTCCAATCGTGGGCGTGAAAAATATCGGCTCTGAAGATGTTCCGGGAAATTTCGAGCGCGGCGCGGCTCAGGAAGCCGAAGCGGATGTGGTTGTCGGCGTAATCCGCGCCAAATTCGTTGTAGATGCCCGCGCGATCGAAGAGCGGGGGACAGTCCACAAACAGATAGCGGACGCCGTGGTAAAGGAACTGATCGATAGCGGCGGCGAACCGGTGTGGGCCCATGTAGACCGGCAGCTCGCTCCGGATTCTATCGGCGGGCACGTGCACGGAGCGATAACGCGGCAAGACTACGGCGACATCCTCGCCGCGGCGCACCAAAGCAGCCGGCAGCGCGCCGAGCACGTCACCGAGGCCGCCGGTCTTGGCAAAGGGTGACGCTTCCGAAGTCACCATGAGGATGCGAGACATGTAGTTCAGGAGATCTGGCGCGCGATCAGATGTTTCTGGACCTTGCCGAGCGCGTTGCGGGGTAGTTTTTCGATGGGCTCAAAGCGGCGCGGGATCTTGAAAGACGCGAGTTTCTCGCGGCAGCGGGCTTCGAGCGAAACCGCGTCGAGCGCGGTGCGCATGACCACGTAGGCTACGGGGACCTCGCCGCGGATGCGGTCGGGCTCGCCTACCACCGCGGCTTCGGCGATTTCCGGCTGCTCCATGAGAAATTCTTCAATCTCACGCGGATAGATGTTGTATCCGCCGGAGATGATCAGGTCGCTGCGGCGGCCGGAAAGCGTGTAGTAGCCGTCGCCGGAGCGGGTGGCGATGTCGCCGGTTTTGAACCATCCATCGGCGAAAGCGGCTCGCGTGGCGGCGCCATTTTTCCAGTATCCGGCGAAAACGTTGGGACCTTTGATCCACACCTCGCCGGTTTCGTCGAGACGCGCGGAGACGCCGGGCAGCGGGAAAGCCGACGGTACCCGCGCGGCGTTCGCCGACGTACGGATTCGATAAGTTCATGAGCGTCTCCGACATACCGTAACGCTCCAGAATGGTGTGGTCGAAGAGCGCGCGAAAATCTTCCATGACCTGGGACGGCAAGGGAGCCGATCCGGAGACAAACAGGCGCATGCGGCCGCCGATATCGCGCGCGGCATCGGGTGGAGTTTCGAGCAGGCGAACGTACATGGCTGGAACGCCGAAAAAAAGAGAAGGGCGGAATTCGAGAAAGTGATTGAGGACGGTTTGATGATCGAAACGTTCGAGCAGGCGCATGCGGCAGCCGGAACTCAGCCAACAGTGGAGACCGTTGCCGAGGGCGTGGACGTGAAACAGGGGGAGGGTGAGCAGGAAACGGTCGCGATCGGTGATCTGCCAGCAGGCGAGAAGATTTACGGCGTTTGCCAGGAAATTATTGTGCGTGAGAATGGCGCCCTTCGACGTTCCGGTGGTCCCGGAGGTGTAGACCAAGGCGGCGGGCGTGTCGCCGTCGAGCTGGGGCAAGTCTATGGCTTTCTCGGTTTCCGAGACGAGAGCGGGAAGCTCACGCTCGGTCACGAAAAGCTTGGGCTCGGCGTCGCTCAGGATGTGAGAAATCTCACGTTCGCGGTACAGAATGTTTACCGGGACGAAGATCACGCCGAGCTTCACACAGGCAAGGAACAGATCGATCATCTCGATACGATTGGAAAGATACACGCACAGGCGGTCGCCGAGCGCGAGGCCTTTAGCGGCTAGGGCTCGGGCCATGCGATTGCTGCGGGCGTCGATCTCGCCGAAGGTGTACTCCTGATCCAACCACTCCAGCGCGATCGTCTCGCGACGGGCGACGAGCGAATGATCGAAAAGCTGGCGAAGGTTCATTCAGCCTGCCCGGCCAGAATGATCGAGACGGAAACGTTGCCGAGATTGGTGGTCAGGACCCAATCATTCTCGCCTTGTTTGGCGAAGCCGGGCTTGTCGTCCTTGTCGGCTTTCCAGAAGCTGAGCACGGCAGGATGGGAGGTGCCGGAGGCTTTTCGCGAAAGATTCATGAGCGCTTCAAAATCCGAGATCGGGGCGGCGGATTTGTCGTCGGCGGCGGGCACAAGCACCATGAAATCGCGCTGCGGAGCGGCTCCCTGATGATTGCCGTTGGCGGGATAGTTGCCGTAGCGCAGCGTGTAAACGCCAGCGGCAATGCTCTGGCCACGGCGATCGCTCCCTTTCGCGGGGAAACGCAACACGCCCAGCAGAGCACCGGCGGGGATGGTGGGCAAAGTGACGCTGGGCTCCGTGGACGGCGGGCCGGAGGGCGCGGTAGAAGCCAGCCAGATTTCGACGTAGGGCGACCCGCTGGCGGCGACGATCTTCGTTCCGGATTTATTCAGCGCGGCGAGAATGGCGGGCGCGACTTCAGAGGGAGGATCGCCGGCGGGCTGCGCTTTGTACTGGGCATTGGCTGCGACGGCGGCTGCGGCGAGGATTAGCGTGCAAGTGACGCGTTTCATCATTTTTTATTTTAACGGGGCTTGATGGCGAGAACGGCGTCGAGCGAGGTTCCGGTCACGCGGCCCTGAATTTCGACGAAGCCGGCCTCGCCGAGGAGCGCGGCGTATTCGCTGAGCGTCCGTTCGCGGCCTTCGGTGCAAACCAGCATGTTCAAGGATTGCATGTGCGTCGCGACGGGGCCGCCGCGGTCTTCATTGAGGATGCGCTCGGCTATGAGAAGAGCTCCGCCGGGAGCGAGTGCATGGAACACGCGGGCGAGCAAGCGGCGAATTTTTTCTTCCGACCAATCGTGAAGAATGCGGCCGATCGCGTAGAGATCGGAGGGAGGAAGCGGATCGACAAAGAAGTCGCCGGCGATGAGCTCGACGTGCCCTCCTACGCGTGGCTTGGCGAACTCGATGACCGCGGGCAGGTCGAACAGAGTGGAGGCGAGGTGCGGATATCGGTGGCGCGCCGCCAGGGCGAGATGGCCGGTGGCGCCGCCGAGATCGACGAAGCGGTGGAAACGCGACAGATCGAACGCCGCGACCACGGCCGGCGAGGTCAGCATGCCCAGGCCGTGCATGCCGGTTAGAAAATCCTGTTTGGCTTCCTCAGTCTTGAAGAAATTCGAAAATAGCGCGCCTTCGAAGCCGAAGGTCTGTTGCCAGCGGTTGGCGCCTTCGGCCACGGCGTCCTCAAGGTGCGCCCACATGGGATATAGCGCGGTGTTCGAGTACCGAATATAACCGGAGAGAGTACGTGGGCTGGAGCGGCGCAGATATTCGTCGGCGATGGGGGTGTTGACAAACGCAGCGCCGCGTTTTTCAAGCAGACCAAGGGAGACGCAGGCTTCGAGAAGGCGATCCATGGCAACGCCTTCGGGCCGCGCGCCATCGAAGATGCCGAGGCTGACGGCGGCGAACATGGTCTTCGACCGGCGGAAGGCTTCGATGAGGTCGAGAATCGGGGCGGGGTTGGTCATGGTCAGGGAGTTTTGAAATGATCGTAGCCGCGGGGAGGGAGCGGACGACCTTGAAATGTTACCGCGCCGGGCGTGCCTCGAACAATCGCGCCGATACGGGAGGCGCCGGGCGGGGCGGCGCGGCCGGGGGGAAGAGTGAAGAGCAACTCATAATCCTCGCCGCCGTGGAGCGCTCGATCGAGCGTGGAAGCCTGGGCGATAGGCACACGATCGATATTGGCGGCGACTTTCGATGCAAGGCACAGGCGGTAGAGATCGAGCGAAAGGCCGTCGCTGAGGTCGATGCAGGAGGTCGCGCGGCCGGCCAGAGACTGGCCGAGGGTGAGCCTGGGTTGGATGCGGCGCGTAAACGATCTGCCCAGGCGTCCGGAAACGAACAGGGAATCGCCGGGGCGCGCGCCATCGCGGCGGAGAGCTTTGCCTTTCTTCACAGAGCCGCAGACCATCGCGTCGCAATAGATTTTTTCGGAGTGGGCGAGGTCGCCGCCGGCGAGCGAGGTCCCGGTTTTGCGGGCGAGGCGAAGCAGGCCGCGATAGAAGGCGTCGAGCCACTTTTCGTGTTTTGGGGGGACGGCGAGAGAAACCAGGCAGAAACGCGGGTGGCCTCCCATCGCGGCAATGTCGCTGAGGCTGCGGGCCAGCGCTCGTTCGCCGATGGAGGCAGGGGATTGCGAGCGGAGGAAATGCACGTCTTCGATCATTTGATCGGTAGTGAAGAGAAGATCCTCGCCGGGGCGCGGGCGAAAGATGGCACAGTCGTCGCCGATTCCCAGTATGATGTCCCGGGCCTTTGGTCGTTGTGCAAAATCGCCGGGGCCAGTGAGGCGGCGAATGCGCTCGATGAGGTCGAGTTCGTTCATTCCGCGAATACGAGGCCGGGGGGCAGCTCTTCGCCGAACACTTTGCCCATCGCGGCCAGATGATCTTGAGGTTCGGCGTCGAGATCGACGTCGGGGAATGCGCGGCGCACCTGGTCGAGCGCCGCGGGCGCGAGGTCGCGCGAGGAGTCGCCGGTGCGGCGGGCGATGGCTGCGACGGCGTCCTCGGCTTTCTGGATTTTGATGACGGCTTCGATCCAGCGCGTGGCGGTGGCGGAGGGGATCACCTGGTTGATGGGACCGTAGAACAGCTTGCGCGCGCCGAGTCGAGCCAGGCACCATAGGCCGGTTTCGACCAGATCGCCTTTCTTGATGCGGGCGATGAGTTCGTCGCCCAACTGCGTCTTGGTCTGGATGGGGAGCAGTTCCAGGCTGGCGGCGGCGCGCCACATTTCGCGCAGCAGGCTGGGGTTGACGCGCTGCGGCTTCTTGGCGGCGCGCGGCAGCAGCGTGGGAGAAAGGCGCTGGAAAATGTCGGTCTGCTGATTTCGATTGAGGCCGCCCGCGAGGCGGCCCCAGAAAATCCACCACTCGATCTCGTTCTGGACCTGGTTGGCGAACTGGAGACCGCCCGCGTAGACGCGGCGGGCCTGTTCGATGCGGAAATCGTCGCCGGGAAAACCGAAGCCGGGGCGCAGGCAGAAGCCGCACAGAGATTCAGCCAGCGCAGTTCGTGCGCGGCGCTGCGTTTGCGGCCGTCGGCGAGCTCCAGCATGCGGTCGGCGAGCTTGCGAATCGCGGCGACGCGGCCAGGAGTTGCGGCCCAGGCCCAGAGTTTGTTCGAGGCGCGCAGGCAGACTGCGGCTGGTTCGAGTGTCGAATCGGCGAAAACTTCGCGGGATCAGGGCTTCGGCGAGCTTGCCAGCGCCTCTTCGCTGACCACCGCTGCCGGTCTCGCGGGGCCTGCGCGCGGCCGGCTTTGCGCAGCTCGAATTGCAGGCGCCAGCGATGCTCGCTGGCTTTCGAATCGGCCCAGATTTCGAGCGTGCCGACTTCGGTGAGGCGCGCGCCGAGTTTCACCGGGACCAGCCGCTCGCCGGCTTTGCCGAAGCGGAGGACGGCGTTCAGCGGCGCGTGGCAGGTGCAGATCGGCGTCGTCCGGCGGGGAACTCGACCACATCGCCGGGCCGGTCTTCGGTGCGCGCGCGCGAGCTGTACAGGCGGAACGAAACGGGCTTGTTGGCGACCAGCTGCAGATTGCCGGGATCGAGCTCGAGGGTCGAGCCTTCTTCGGCGCCGCGCGGGACCAGGCACAGAGTGCGGATCGCGTCGGCCGCGCCCGCCAGGCCGATGAAATAGGCACGCGGCAAGCCGCCGCGGACCAGCAGTCCCGCGCCGGTGGCGCGAACGTACGAATAATACGCCGCGCCGACGGCGACCGCCAGGTCCAGATCGCGATTTTCGAAAATCACCGGACGACGGCCGCACCAGTGCTCCATCACATCGGCGACGCGCTGGCGCAGAATCTCGGGGATGAAAAATCCGCCGTTAAACAGAATCGCGTCGGGTTTCACGTCGCCGGCGGACGCCAGGAACGCGGCCAGGTGACGAGTGATGGCGGGATCGGCGACGTAAGGCAGGCCGAGCTCGCGGAACAGGCTTTTTTCTTCCTCTTTGGGCCGGTCGGTGAGCTCGCACATCGGAAGAAAGCCGTCGAGCGCCAGTTCCAGAACTTCCTCGCGCAGGATTTCCGTGCGCAGCGTGCCGCCGACCAGCGACGATCCGCCGCCGAGCACGGTGACTTCGACGCTTTTCAGATTCGGATCGGAGAGCAGCTGCTCCTTGGCGGCGGCGCACTGGCGGCGCAGACCGCTGCGCTGGCGGATCGAAAGAGATTTGCCCGAGCTTGGCTTCGACCAGCCAGGCGAGCGTGAGGTCGAGATTGTCGCCGCCGAGCAGCAGGTGCTTGCCGACGGCGGTGCGGGTGAAATCGATGCGGTCGTCTTCGCGCGAGACGCGGATCAGACGTGAAATCGCTGGTGCCGCCGCCCACGTCGCAGACCAGCACGGTCTGGCCGTCGAAAAGATGCTTCTGCGACCGCGCCAGGTCGTTCGCGATCCAGGAATAGAACGCAGCGGCGGGCTCTTCGAGCAGCGTCAGATTCTCGATGCCGGCTTCGCGCGCGGCCATGACGGTGAGCTCGCGGGCTTCTTCGTCGAAGCTGGCGGGGACGGTGAGGACGACGTTATGCTCGCTCAGCGGCGAGCCCTGTTGTTCGGCCCACGCATCGGCCAGATGCTTCAGAATCTTGGTCGAGACTTCGACCGGCGAGAGCACTCGTCCGGCTTCCTGCGCGTCCCAGGGAAGAATTTTCGCGGTGCGATCGACCTCGGGATTCGAGAGCCAGCTCTTGGCCGAGTGGACGCTTTTGGTCGGCACCAGCGCGCCTTGTTCGCGGGCGTAGACGCCGACGTATTCCTGATCGCCCAGGTACAAAAACGACGGCAGCCAGCGGCGCGATTCGATGCGGCCTTGCGCGACGAACTGCGGAATGTCGAGCACGCGGATGGACGGGATAGTCGGCTTCCACGGCTTCTTTCGGATCGATAAAGGCGAGCGCGGAGTTGGTGGTGCCGAGGTCGATTCCGATATTCATCGGCTACTCGACTTCGAGTTCGGCGGGAGCCAGCACGTTTCCGGGCGGCAGTGACGGAAGGTCGACCTGATCCGCGCGCCAGCCCTTGTGGCGCAGCGTTCCGCCAGGAGCTTTGCCGCTGGCGGGGACGTTGCCGATAAATTTGACGCCGGGAACATCGGCCTTGGTGTAGGTTCCTTCCACGCCGTCGATGACCGGCGCGAGCTTCAGATAGCGCGTGAGCGAGGTGCGCGATTGTTCCTGGACATCGCGGACGGCTGCGCCGACCTGTTCATCCGAATATGCGGAAATATCTTCCATCAGGAAATCGATCAGCCTGGCGTCGCGCTGGAGAATCGAAAGGATCTGCACGGCCCCATCGGCGGGACCGGCTTGTGGCTTGGGAGCGGGCGCGGCCTTCACCGGCACGGCTTTCGTGTATCCGAATGCTTCGGCGATGTCGGGAGCCAGTATGCCGCCGAACAAGATAGAGAAGAAAGCTCGGAATGCGAAGGAAATTCTATTCAAGATCGACCTCGCTTACATTCTAGCTACCTAATCCTGAAACGCGCGGTTGCGCTCATTTGGAGCGGCAATCTTCGTCCATTTCGGACTTGAGGTACTTACATGCGTGCTCATGTAAAACGGGATCCCCGAGCTGCGCGAGCGCCTTAATCTGGCGAACGCATTCCGCCTTGCCTAAGAGATCGCATGCTATATCGGCAACAACCCAAAGGTTCGGAGCGTACTCTGCCAGCGTGTCGCCCTTCGCCGCCGGAGTAAGAAAGAGCGTTCCAATTTGCCGCTGCGGCGAAAGACTTGAGCTCCTGTCCCACTTGGTGAAAAAACCAATCAAAACGTAGGTTCCGCCGTCAAATAGCGGCCTGAGAAAGTGCCCTTCCTCACGAAGTAACCACGCCTTGGTTTTGAATCGGCTAAAGACGCGCGGATCGCCGTACCACAGCTTGCACCCTGGGTTGGCTGATGCCCACAGGTACGTCCTGGTTCCAGGGCTCAGTTCGCCTTTTACGATCGCGGTGACCGCGAAGTCGCCTTGGCACCAGTACAGTTTATGCACTCCCGGCGACATCGGCGAAGGGAGATTCTCAACATCCTGATCTCCGTATATTCGTACAGTCACAACTTCGCCAATGGCGGCGATTGGCGACGCTTTCCATGCCCCGGCAAGGCCCACCCTACTTCCGCGCCATTCAGGGAAGGTTTGTTGAGCATCGAGCCATGGCAGACCCACAGAAAGCGAGAAGACGACCAGACGCGTTAGTTGCATGATGACTTGGACAGGCCGCACTCATTTTAGCTCCCGGTCGTTCAGGCGCGCGGTTCCGTGATGCGCGAGCCCCGCAATACAGTCGATTCGCGAAGTTTGGCGAGCTCACGGCGCGCGATGTTCGCCCAGTGGCTGGCCGGGTCCAGCTTCAGGTACGCGGTCCAGTGGCGCACGGCTTTCATGGCCTGATTCTGCCCCTGATACAACAGAGCGACGTTGTAATGCGCGTCGGCGTAGTTGGGCGAGATACGCAGCGCGGCTTCGTAATGGCTGAGAGCTTTGATGCGGTCCCCGCGCTCGTCGTAGAGATTGGCGAGATCGAAATGCGCGAGCGCGTACTCCGGGTCCACCTCCAGGGCCTTCTGATACTGCTTCTCGGCCTCCGGCCATTTTCGAGCATTGAAATAAATGGTGCCCAGGTTAACCAGAGCGCCGGCCGATTTCGGATCGAGCTCGATGGCCTTGCCGTACGCCTCTATGATTTGGTCGGCGGGCGCGCCGGTTTGTTCCAGATCCAGGCCGCGCTGGAACCAGCGTTCGGCGGTGAGGCGATTGTCGCGCTCGATGCCCAGGCGATCTTTCACCGGAAATTCCACCAGGCGCTTGAGCTCGCTGGCGGCGAAGTTGAGGAGCAACTGGCCGGACTCGGCGTCCATCGCGGCGCCATCGATTTCGACGCGAATCTTTTTCCCGTCGGCGTAGAGCTTGAGCTCCGTGAGCGGATTTTCGATGCCGCGAAGTTTGGTGCGCAGCGCGACGAGTGCCCGGCGGATCTGCGCGGACGCGACGCGGTCCTTACGGAGTTTCACCAGCGTTTGCAGGGCGAGCAGCTCGCGGAACCCGTATTGCACGGTGGGCTGGACGAGCTTCTGCCGTTCCCAGCCCGCCAGTTGGCGTTCGGTGATGCCGACCAGGCGGCGCGCCTCTTCACGTGAATAAGCTAGTTTGGCGGCAGCACCGCTCACGGATCAAATTCTAACAATTCTCGAAAAGCGAAATCGCGGCGATGCCCGCGGCACCCGCCAAAACGCATTTTCCGGCATTCTCACGAGTGATGCCGCCGAGCGCGAGAACTGGAATCGTGACCGCACGGGCGGCTTCGGCGAGACCGCCGAGACCGCGCGGGGGAAGATCCGTGGGCTTCGATAACGGCGCGAACACTGGGCCGAATAAGACATAATCGGCGCCTTCTGTTTCAGCGGCGCGAACTTCGGCGACGGTGTGGCAGGAAACGCCGATCAGGAATCCGGGGGGCGCGATGGCTCGCCAACGGAAAGGAGGAATGGAACCGGCGGGGAGATGCAGACCGGCGGCGCCCGCCGCCAGCGCGACATCCATGCGAGTGTTGACGAGAATTTTCGTTCCAGCGGGATTCGGCAGCGCGAGAACGCGGCGAACGACGTCGAGGAGTTCCCGCGCGGGCAGTTCTTTGTCGCGAATCTGCACCCAATCGACTTTTTCGCGGAGCGAGCGTTCGACGCCGCTCAGATTTCGATCGGCAATATGGCAACGGATCATCGTATCTTGCTGCGTTTCCGCTCAGCGTGGCGGACTCGGGCTTCATCCATGCCGAAATAATGAGCAATCTCATGCCAAACGGTATCGGCGACGATCCTTTCGAGCCCGGCCCGAGTGCGCGCCATGCGTTCATGCGGGCCCTGGTAAATCGTGATCTGGTCCGGCATGCGGAAACCGTCGCTGGTGGTGCGCTCGGTCAAAGGGACGCCGTGGTAGAGGCCGAGCAAGCCCGGACGCGGGGGTTCGCGCTCGACGACGATCGAAACATTTTCGAGTCGCTTACGGAATCGCGCGGGGATGCGCCGCAGCGCGCGTTCCACGATTCGATCAAACTCGGCGGCGATCACTGTATTGAGGATATTGAAAAGAGGGACAGACCGCTCTGGTGTTTTTCAAGGCCGTTTATGGAGTTACCTTCGTCGCCCGTCCGTCGGATTCGCCGCGGAGCCACACATACAGAGGAGCCTTGGGGCTTGGCGACGGCCATGGCATTACGATGCGCAGGGTTTGCTTCGCATCCTCGCCGGCGACGGGACGCGGTAACTCGGGCGCGGACAGCCCGGCTTTGGGATCCCAGCCGGTTTTTTCGATGGTCTCCAGGTCGAAACCTTTGAGCGCGCCGTAAAATCCATCCGCAGACTTCTCGTCGCTCAGCGTAAAACTTTCGATGCGCGGCAGGCGCACGACGTTGCCCAGCGTGAACGGGTCCGACTTGCCTAACGCGTCGGTTTCGATGGTCGCGGTCAGAGTGCAGCCGGATTGCCCCACGGTGCCGGGGTCGAGCGAGAGGAACAGCGCGCCATCGCCGGCGGAAACCAGTTGCGCGCCCGGCAATTTTTCACCGGCGTGAAGTTTCGCGGGCTGAACGGTGCGGGCGGGCTGGGCGCATTGCAAAGTGAGAACCGGTGGGGCTTCGCCCGAATCAAACTTGATGGCGAAACTGATCCACGATCCGGCGGGGATCTCGCCGTCGCGCGGAGCGATCGCCAGATCGCGCGCGATCGACGGTTTCGCTTCGATGATTTTCGGCCGTGCGCCGACTACTTGCAGTGCGGCGGGAAAACGAACGGCTCCGGCCCTTCCATCCACTTTCGCGGCGATAACAAGTTGGTCGCCCGCCTTCACTCCGGCGCGCAGACGAACCGTAGCGCTTCGCTTGGTTCCGTCGTCAGTGGCGGCCGCGAGAACCAGGTCGGCACGGTCAGCCTCCACGGTTTGGATCCGATCGAGACCGGCGCCGCTGAGCGTCACGGTCTGTTCGCGCTCGCCTGCGTTGACGCGGACTGGGTTGAGTTTCGGATTCGGAGGCAGCAGCCGCAGCGGAACGTCGGTGATGGCGCCGTCGATCCGGGAAAGAGCCAGCAGGTATGGCCCGGGGCGCAAACCGTCGGTGTCCACTTCCACGCGCAGGTTCCCTGCGGCGCGAGCCGGCGGCAAATCCACGGGAATCAGCCGCGCGCTCTGCGGACGATGCAACGAAGCGTGGTCGACAAACAGAAAATCGCAGCCGGTAAGCTCAATATCGATGGGACCGGTTCCGGCGATCAACTGGTCCTGCGACGCGGGCGTCAACCGGGCGGCCTTCAAATCGTCGAACTTGTGCAGGCGAACGGTGCCGGCGACCTTGAACGTGTCCCAATCCCACTTGCCTTGAATGGTGTAATCGCCGGGAGCTCCCTTAAACGTTCGAAGATCGATGCGCAGGGCGCGCTCCTCCGGGACCGGCCGGACCGCGACATGCATGGGAGGCTGCGAGCCGGCGATCAGCGTCCAATCGAAGACGTGATCGAGCAGGCGCCAGTCGGCGCTCTTCTCCAGCTTCAAGGGCACGCCCACGCGCATGCCGATGGGCTCATGGGTGTCTTTGAGAATTGCCGCCGCCGGCGGCGGCGAATTGATCACGCGGTACGCCCACAGATAAGCGAGCTTGTTGCGGCCCTTGGGTCCGAGCTGCGCGCACAGCGTCATGCCGTCGGATTCCGTCGGTACGCCGTACACGCTGCGAAACTCGGTATCGGGCATCAGCCACTGTTTCACCATCGGCAATGCGCCCGCGCCCGGAAACAGGCCACCGCCATTTTCAAAAAACGCATCCATCCCCTTGCCGGCCAGCGTCGCGGCTCCGGCGCGGCGCCCGGTTCCGAGCGGATCGTAACTCGACACGGCGGGATTCAGCGCCCGTACCAGCGCGAAAATAGCTTGATCGGCGGGAGTCATGGCCGGGGCCGAACGCGAAGCGTCATCGTCGGCCTGATCCTCCAGCTCGCGCGCCAGCTGAAGGCCGGCCTCCAGCTGCGCGGTCTGATCGGCGTAATCGGCGAGCGCGGCGACCATGTTCTCGTCTTTGGTCACCAGGTTGGTGAGGCGTTTTTCGTCTAACGCCTGCGGCGCGAAGACAATCAGCGCGATGCGCACGGCGAAGGGAACGGTCCACTCGGTGGAGGTCGCGGCGAGGCGCGGCTCGAGCACGGTCAACTGGCCATCGTTAGCTTTAGGTACCAGGACCACGGCCAGTTTCGCGTCCTTGCCGAGATTGGCCGGGAGATCGAGCGGCTGATAGCTGATCCGGTACCCGGAAGGAAGATTGTTCACCTGGCGGATGGGAATCCACGACGGGCCGTTGTTCGCCGCGGGGCGCGCGGAGAGACGGAAACTCGCGACGGCGACGCTGCCGACGCATCCGCGGGGAGCAGCGGCGAGCGCCATCGAAGTCAAGACGAGAAGGCTGAACCTCCACGGAGACATATCATATAGTGTACGCAGGAATGATGTGGTATAAAGGGGGGCCGGAAGGCCATGGCTCTTGAAGAAAAAGCGTTTTACCGCGAATCGCCGACCACCAAGCCGGCCACGCTGAATTGCCCGTTTTGCCGCACGGCGGACACTTACGATCTGCGTTGGATGGTGCGCAAGAAAGTGGAGCAGGTTCCGCGCGGCGCCGATGAGCGCGACCGCGCGCGCTTCGCCAAGTTCTTGAGCTACATGGTCCTGATGGACGACAAGGCGATGTGCAAGAACATGCGCTGCCGGAAACGATTCGACATTTCGGGCATTAAGACGATGGCGTTTATTTAGATCGAGTAAGGAACCACTACAAATGGATGCCGGTCCGGCGGGAAATCGCGCGTGTTCCGAGTCGCGAGCTTCAATCCGTGCATCTGCGCCAGGGCTGCCTGGAAGGCGTCCGGCAGGCGCCATTGATACTGCCGGCGTAGTTCGGCCGCGAAATCGGCGGTTTCGACTCCCATCGGTAAGACCGGAAACCGGTCCAGCCACTCAACCACCACCGCCATCTGCGACATCTTCGGGCCGGAAAGAACCTCAGCTCGGCTGATGAGAGAAATGGCGGGTCTCCTCACCGATCCGAGATAACGTGTGGCCTCGCTTACGCCGTTTAAATGATCGATTAGAATGACGGAGTCAAGAAGTACGCTCATCCCACTCCCGCCGAATTTTACGCTGGTAACGGAGACCGTCGCCTCCGCGCCAGGTCCCGCTAGTGGCTTGCAGCAGATCGCGGAAGGACTTCTGCTCCGCCTTCTGTGCGTGCCGGATGGATTGCCGCACGACCTCCGCCATCGAAGCGCCGCTTTGTCGCGCCTTGCGCTCCAGCCAGCGCCGATCCTGCTCGTCGAGACTTACCAGGAGACGGGTCATATATCACTCTAATGATATCAGTGTCGAATCAGAACCATCGCGTCATCACAACCTTCTGCTCCGTATAGAACGCCACCGCATCTTTGCCGTGCGCGTGCAGATCGCCGAAGAACGAGTTTTTCCATCCGCTGAACGGGAAAAACGCCATGGGCGCGGCGACGCCGATGTTTACTCCCACCATTCCGCACTCGATTCGCGACGCGTATTCGCGCGCGGATTTGCCGTCGCTGGTGAAAATCGACGTCGTGTTGCCGAAGGGCGAGTTGTTCACCAGGTTGATCGCCTCGTCCAGCGTCTTCACGCGAATCACCGAAAGCACGGGGCCGAAAATCTCTTCCTTCGCGATGGTCATTTGCGGAGTTACATGGTCGAAAATCGTGGGACCGACGAAGAAGCCGCTGCCGTTGGGAGCTGCCGCGTCGCGGCCATCGCACAGAGGCTTGGCGCCCTCGGCGACGCCTTTTTCGATGTAGCCGAGCACTTTCTTGCGATGATCGCCCGTCACCAGCGGACCCATTTCGACGCCCGGCCTGCAAGCCGTCGCCGATGCGCATCGACTTGGTCTTCTGACAAAAGCAGATCGAGCAGCGGCTGCGCGACATCGCCGACCGGAACCAGCACGCTACCGGCGAGACATCGCTCTCCCGCGGCGCCAAATGCGGAGCTGATGATGGCTTCGACGGTCTTTTCCAGATCGGCGCCCGGCGTCACCACCAGGTGATTCTTCGCGCCGCCCAGCGCCTGCACGCGCTTGCCGTGTTTGGCGGATTGTTCGTAGACATACTTCGCGACCGGCGTCGAGCCGACGAACGAGATCGCGCGCACCAGCGGATGCTGCAGCAGCGCGTCGACGGCAACTTTATCGCCGTGAACCAGGTTGAAGACGCCCTCCGGCAATGCCGGCATCGTGCAGCAATTCCGAGGTGCGCGTCGGCGTCATGGGGACTTTTTCCGACGGCTTCAGGATGAACGTGTTGCCGCATGCGATGGCGAACGGGAACATCCACATCGGCACCATGGCGGGAAAATTGAACGGCGAGATACCGGCGCAGACACCCAGCGGCTGGCGGATCGACACCGAATCGATTCCGCGCGCGACATTTTCGAGCGATTCGCCCATCATCAGGCTCGGCATCCCGCAGGCGACTTCCACCATCTGGATCGCGCGCCGGACAGATGCTTTGGCGTCATCCAGGGTCTTTCCGTTTTCGGTGGAGAGAATACGCGCAACGTCGTCGGCGTGTTTCTCGAGCAGCAGCTTATAGCGATAAAAGGTCTGGACGCGGTCGACGACCGGAACTTCGCGCCACTTGAGAAACGCCTCATGCGCGTGCCGCGCCACTCGATCCACCTGCGCCGCGGTCGCGTAAGCGACCTGTGCGATCACCTCGCCGGTCGCCGGATTCGTGATTGGATGCAGCGCGGACCCAACGGCTTGTTCCCACTTTCCGTTCACGTAAAATTCCAAAGCGCGTACTTTGGTTTCGCTTGCGATCATGGCTTGCCTCCCATAAAGGTCAAATATAAGCTTCCTGCTACAAAGAATCCCACGAACCACGCATAGTCGTACAGCCATCGCAAAGGCGGGAACGCCAGCCCGCACAACGCGACCGCGATTCCGGCGGCGAGCGCTGCGACTGCGCGCCAATTCACGCCAGCCGAGTACGAGTAAATGCCTTGGCTGTGATACAGAGCATCGACATCCAGCTCGCGCTTGCGCAGCACGAAATAGTCGGCGATCATGATCCCCGCGATCGGTCCGAGCAGCCCGGAATAGCCCACCAACCATCCAAAAATGTAGTTGCTGTAGTCGCCCAGCAGCTTCCACGGCATCAGCATCACGCCAATCACTCCGGTGATCAGCCCGCCGGTGCGAAACGAGATCCGCCGGGGATTGAGATTCGAAAAGTCATTCGACGGCGATACCACGTTGGCCGCAACGTTAGTGTTGAGAGTCGCCACCAGCAACGCGATCAGTGCCACAAACGCGACCAGCGGTCGGTTGAACTTGCCGAGCAACACCACCGGGTCCCAGATTGCTTCGCCGAAAATGACCGCCGACGCCGAGGTGACCGCGACGCCGATGAAGGAGTACAACGTCATCGCCGCCGGCAGCCCCAGCGCCTGTCCCCACATCTGGTCCCGTTGCGAACGGGCGTAGCGCGTAAAATCGGGGATATTTAAAGCCACCGTGGCCCAGAATCCCACCATTCCCGTCAGCGAGGGGACAAAGAAATGCAGGAAATCACTGGTAGATTGGAACTTACTGGGCGCGCGAAGCACGGGACCGAGACCGCCGGCGAGGCCCACGATCCACCATAACAGGAGCAATCCGATCGCAAGCATGAACGGCGCGGCAATGCCTTCCAGGATTTTAATGGTCTCGATTCCGCGCCAGATGACGAACATATTCAGCGCCCAAAACGAGAAAAAGCAGATCCAGATGCCGGAAGCACCGCGGCGGAGGGCCACAGGATGCGAAGCATCGCGAAAATCGCCTGCCCGCCGATCCAGGTCTGGATTCCGAACCATCCGCACGCGACCAGGGCTCGCAGAACCGCGGGAATGTTTGCGCCGCGGACGCCGAAAGATGCTCGCACGAAGACTGGAAACGGGATGCCGTAGCGGGTCCCGCGTGCGCGTTCAGCAGCATGGGAATCAGAACGACGAGATTTCCCAGCAGAATGGTGCCGATCGCCTGCCACCAGTTCATGCCGCCGGCGATCAGCCCGGAGGCGAGCATATACGTCGGGATGCACACGCTCATCGCGACCCACAGCGACGCGTAATTGTACAGTTTCCAGGTTCGGCGCTCGAGCGGAATCGGTGCGAGGTCTTCGTTATAGAGCGACTGGTCTACCGCCATGCGCCCCCGCGCGCGGCACGCTTCAGGAAGGACCCGCGGCCGGTACGGCCGAGAAATCTGTCCTGATCGACGATCGTTTCGCCACGCGACAGCACGGTGCGCGCGTTGCCCTTCACGCGAAAGCCTTCGAACATCGAGTAGTCGACTCGCATGTGATGCGTCTTCGCTCCGATTTCGTGGTCCGCCTTCGGGTCCCAGATGACGATGTCGGCATCGCTGCCCGGCGCCAGCTCGCCCTTACGCGGATACAGGCCGAACAGGCGCGCGGGCGTAGTAGAAACCAGCTCCACAAATCGGTTCAAGCTGAGCCGGCCGGAATTCACGCCGTGATGGTAGAGAAGTTGGAGACGATTTTCGACACCGGGCCCGCCGTTGGGAATTTTTGTAAAATCGTCCTTCCCGAGAATTTTTTGATCCTCGAAACAGAACGGGCAATGATCGGTGGAGACCACCTGCAGGTGATCGTGCTTCAGACCATCCCACAATTTCGGTTGATGATGTTTTTCGCGCAGGGGCGGCGTGAACACGTACTTGGCGCCTTCGAAACCCGGCCGCGCAAGGTCGTCGATCGACAGCAGCAAATATTGCGGACAGGTTTCGGCGAAAATGGGCACGCCGCGGTCACGGGCGGCGCGGACTTCGTTCAACGCTTCTTCCGATGAAAGATGCACGATGTACACCGGCGCGCCCGACATTTCCGACATCGCCACCGCGCGATGCACCGCTTCAGCCTCGGCCGCAACGGGACGAGTGAGGCCGTGATAGATCGGCGCGGTCTTGCCTTCGGCGATGGCGCGCTTCACGATCACGTCGATGATCCCGCCGTTTTCGGCGTGCAGGCAGATCAGCGCGCCGTTCTTCGCGGTGCGGCCGAGGGCCTGGAAAATGGTCGCGTCATCCACCATCAGCACGCCGGGATAGGCCATGAACAACTTGAAACTCGCCACGCCTTCGCGCACCATGTCGTCCATGTCTTCGAGGCCGGCCTCGGCCAAATCGGTCACGATCATGTGCAGGCCGTAGTCGATGGACGCGCGATTCTCGGCTTTTTTCCACCAGGTATCGAGCGCGTCGCGCATACGCGTGCCCTTGGGCTGAATGGCGAAGTCGATCAGCGTGGTGGTGCCGCCGAATGCGGCTGCCTTGGTGCCGGTCTCGAAATCGTCGCTCGAAGTGGTGCCGCCGAAGGGCATGTCGAGGTGGGTGTGGACGTCGATGCCTCCGGGCATCAGCAGCATGCCGGTGGCGTCGATGACGGTGTCCGCGGCGCCGGACGGAATCGCGGGCGCGATCTCTTTAATGAGCTCGCCTTCGATCAGAATATCGGCAAGGCGCGTCTCTTTCGCCGTGACGACGGTTCCGTTGCGGATCAATTTTGCCGGCATGTGCGCTGCTCCCAGGATTCGGCCGCGAGGCCGGTCTCGATGCCTTCCATGGTGATGCAATCTTCCACCGGGCACACCAGCCAGCACAGGTTGCATCCGACGCACTCGGCTTCATCCACCCGCGGCACGCGACGGCGCCGGTGGTCCGAAGGGGCGCCATCGAGTTTCGGAATCGGCGTCACTGTGATCGATCCGCGCGAGGCTTCGATCAACTCGGCGGGCTTCGAAAAGCCGTCAACGTGAATGCACTGATGCGCACCGTCCCAGCACGCGATGTAGCACAGGTCGCAGCCGATGCATTTTTCGGCGTCGATCTTCGCGACGATCTTGTAGTTCAGATTCAGGTTCTTCCAGTCGCGGACGCGCGGGAGGCTGAGGCCGCGAAAATCTTCGATGGAAGCGTACCCTTTTTCGTCCATCCAGTTCTTCAATCCGCCGATCATGTCCTCGACGATGCGGAATCCGTAATGCATGGGCGCGGTGCAGAGTTGGACGCTTTGCGCGCCCAGTAAAATGAACTCCGCCGCGTCGCGCCAGTCGGAGATGCCGCCGATTCCGGAAATCGGAAGGCCGGTGTCGCTCGCGATCTGCTGCACCATGTGCAGCGCGATCGGTTTCACGGCAGGACCGCAATAGCCGCCGTGCGCCGACGCGCCGTCGACGTTGGGACGGGGAATCAGCGTGTCCAGATCGATGCCGGTGATCGAATTGATGGTGTTGATGGCCGACAAACCGTCGGCGCCGCCGTCGCGCGCGGCTCGCGCAATCGGACGAATATCGGTGACGTTGGGCGTCAGTTTCACCAGCACCGGTGTGCGCGCCACTTCCTTCACCCATTCCGTGATCATGGAGCAGTAGTCGGGGACCTGGCCCACGGCGCTGCCCATGCCCCGCTCGCTCATGCCGTGCGGACAGCCGAAATTCAACTCGAGGCCGTCGGCCCCCGCGTCTTCGGAGCGGCGCACGATGTCGTGCCAGGTTTCGCGGCGGGACTCGACCATCAGCGACGCGATCACCGCGTGGTGCGGGTAGCGCTTCTTCACGCCGGCGATCTCGCGCAGGTTTACGTCGAGCGGACGGTCCGTAATCAGCTCGATATTATTGAGGCCCATCATGCGCTGGCCGTTCCAGTCGACCGAGCTGTAGCGCGAGGAAACGTTGGTGATGGGCTCGCCCAGCGTTTTCCAGACGGCGCCGCCCCAGCCGGCGTCGAACGCGCGCATCACCTGGTCGCCGCAGTTGGCGGGAGGCCCCGAGGCCAGCCAGAACGGATTCGGGCACCGGATTTTCCCGGCGAACAGCGTGTTTAAGTCAGCCATTGTGAAATTCCGGTTCCGGCGCGTTTTCCATCCGCGACTGCGTCCACCACTTCGCGTCCACCGTTCACGCAATCGCCGCCCGCGAAGTACTTCGGGTTCGCGGTCTGGCCGGTTTCGCGATCGATTTGAACGCGGCCGTCGACGAATTCGACGCCGCGAACGCGCGCAAGAAAATCCACCAGCCGGGACTGGCCGATGGACGGAATCACCAGTTCGCAAGCGAGCTCGAAGTGGCGGCCTTCGGCGTTCAGGCATGCGATGGCTTCCACGGCGCCGGCGCCGTGAATCCGGACCGGCTGAACGTGCCAATGGAAGCGGATGCCGTCGAGTTTGGCGAGTTCGTATTCGTACTCGAACGCAGGCATATCGCGCTCGCCGCGGCGGTAGAGGATGTGAACCTCCTCAGCGCCCAGCCGGGCCGCGGCGGTCGCGGCGTCAATCGCCGTATTGCCAGCCCCGATCACCGCGACGCGGCGTCCGGCGCGTACGGCCCCGGTTTTGTAGCCGGCGATGAAACGCAAAGCGTCCACCACGCCCGGGAGATCTTCGCCCGGAATGCCCAGCCGGTGCACGGGTCCAAGTCCGGTGCCGATGAAGATCGCGTCGAACTCGCGATCGATTTCTTCCAGATTTTCGCCGACCTCTGTGCTCAGCCGGAACTCGACACCCATGGAACGGATCAGTTCCACCTCTTTCAGGCTATCGGCCGGCCTCAATTTGTATTCCGCGATTCCGTAGGTGTTCAGGCCCCCGGCCATTTCGTTTCGATCGAAAATGGTTACCGCATAGCCGTGGCGCCGCAAAGCCGCCGCGCAAGCGAGCGAAGCCGGGCCCGCGCCGATGCATGCAACCCGCTTGCCGCGATCTGAGCCTGCCGGGAGCGAGGGCGAGTGCGCGTAGAAAGAATCCATGGCATGGCGCTGGAGGCGGCCGATCTCGATGGGCTGGCGGTTGTACTGGTTCATGACGCAGGCGCCCTCGCACAGCACGTCCACCGGGCAGACGCGGGAACAGCTTAACCCCAAAATGTTCGAGTCGAGAATCGTCAGAGCGGAGCCGCGCAGATCTCGCGTGGCGATTTTCTTGATGAATTTCGGCACGTCGATGTGCGTCGGACACGCTGCGGTGCAGGGAGCGTCGAAGCAGTACAGGCACCGGTTCGCCTCCACCACCGCGGCCTGCCCGCCAAGCGCAGGATGAAGATCCGCGAAGCGCGCGGCAAACTCTTCCGAAGACATGCCTTCAGCGGCCATACATCAGAGGCTCTATTATGCTGCGCAACGCGGATGAAAATCAAACGCTTAGAGCGACTTGGGGATCAGATGGATCACCAGCACGCGGCCATCGGAGTGGAAGCCTGCCCCGGTGGCCGTCCGCGCCTCCTTCGATGGATCGGAGGGGAGGATGTAACCTTCTTTCGCCACCAGACCGGTTTCATCCAGGCTGCGCCCCACGTATTCGCGCTCCAGGTCGATGTCCGGGTCGATCTTGTGCGTGAACTTCTTCCCCGGGCGGTTGTCGCGATCGAACCCGATATCGTGAGTCGCGGCGCCGGCCCACAGCTCCTGGCCGCCGGCCTGAAAAGGAGCTTTCCATAATCGCAGATGATGCCGCTGGGCCACCACCTTGACGGGTTCGGCGTGCGCGAGGCCGTAATCCTGCGGACGGCCGAACAGCGTCAGCACGCTCATCGGCATTTCCACATAGGACTGCTTGTTCAGCGTCTCGATCAATCCGTTGAGAAGCGCGGACCCGGTGTCTTTATCCACCTTCACCCATCCGGCGGTTTTAAACGTATCGATCACACTCTGTTCGGCCCCTACCATGACGAAGTTGGTGTTGTCGCCGGGGTCGCCATCGGCGTCGGTGACGCGGCGCGGGATGCGGTCGATCAGTTCGCGAGTCACTGTGGGCAGGCGGTAGTTCGGCGTCACCGGTTTCTCAGGTCCGCGCGCGGTAAACGCGACGGTCGCGTGAAAACTGCCGTCCAGCGATTCGCTGCCGAAGTTGACGCCGAGGAACAGCCGGCCGGCATGGTGCGCCTGGAACTCCTTGCGCGATCCGACTACGAACGTGATGGCGGTGTCACTGGATCCGATGCGCCCGATCAACGCGCCGAGTCCCGCTTCGTTCACCGGGTAGACCTTCAGCAAATCGCGAAATCCGCGCGGCTGGCCGTCCGGACCGCACGATTTTTCCTTGGGAAGCTGAAGCGTGCCTTCGGCGGCGATCACGATGGCATCGCCCGCGCGGAGGTCGATCGCGGTGTCGGTCCACTGAACATTCGAGGGAACGTCAATCTGCTTCGACCCGGGTTGGGCTTGCAGGTTCAGGTGGAGAAAAAGAGCAAGAGCAAAGACCCGCATGCATACATTTTACTAAGCGTCTACAACCTCAGGATCCTGATCGATCCGTTCGACGTTCCCAGATCGAGCAGCGGTCCGCCGGAGCCTATGGTTCCTTCCAGGCGATGCTTGGACAGCATTCCGCCGCGCACGCTGACATCGAAATCCGAGGTGATGGAGGAATTGGAGGTGTGGGCCCGGACCATCGCTCCCACCGCGGAGGGCATGCGCACGATGATCGAGGAGTTGGAGGTATCGGCATGCACCTCGCGCGCGGCATCCATGGTCAGGTCGATGTGGCCGTTGGAGCTTTCCAGGCGCACCGGCTTGGAATCGGGCTCGATCAATCGCGCCGTGATGCTGCCGTTCGACGTAGTTGCCTCAAAGCTGCCTTTCTTCACGTCCGCGCGGATGCCTCCGTTGGAGGTGTGGAGCGTCGTGTCTCCGCTTACGTTCGAAATTTCAATGGATCCGTTCGAGGTCTGTGCGTCCAGCGAGCCCAGAATGCCGCTGGCGCGAATGCCGCCGTTCGAGGTCTTCAGGTGCGCCTGGCCCTCGATCGCGTCGACGTGAATCGCTCCGTTCGAGCTGACGATGCTCTGCAACTCCGCATGGCGCGGTACGTGAATCGTGTAGCGGGCGCCGTAGTTGCCATGTCGATCGATCGGCGGGATCGTGCGAATCCGGATGGACCCGGAAGACGGCACGACGTTCGATCTTGATCTCCCTCATCCGCTCCTCGGTGCTGGCGTACTTGCTGCCGTCGATTTCCACCGTGTTCTGGTCCCAACCGGTAATGTCTATGGAGCCGTTGGCGTTGTCCACTTGCACGCTGCCGCCCGAGCTCAGCGGGAAACTGAAGTGAAAATCCTCGCGATAACGGTCCGTGATGCCGCCGATATCCCAATCCTCGCAGCCCCCAAGCAAACAGGCTAAACCCAGGCACGACAGACGCAGACTCATTCTCATATGGCACCCCTAGCGACATTTTACGCAATCGCGCCGCGCCAGGTTCCAGGAAACACCGATAATGGGAGGAATGAAGAAGATTCTTTCAATCCTTTGCCTTAGCGTCCTTTGTTTATGCGCACTTGCGTCCGCCGCGCTGGCGCAATCGTCGCCCAAGACCGTGCTCCATATCATTAACGTGAAATGGAAGGAAGACGCCACGCCGGAGCAGATCAACGCCGCCATTGAGGCTGCTCATCAGCTTCCTTCGAAGTATCCCGGAATTAAGCGGGTGTGGACCAAAAATCTCAAATATCAGGGCCAGGAAGGGTACAAGCAGGCCATCGTGATGGAGTTTGAGAGCGAGGATGCGCTCAAGAAATATGCCGACAGCGCGGCGCAACAGTGGTGGTACAAGGTGTATTTACCGATCCGCGAAGAGAGCCACACCCACGATATTTCGAATTAGTCCGGTGTTTCCAGGCGAATCATGCTGATGTTTACCGTGAAGGTACGGTCGTCGGTGTCGACGTTCCACGTCGGCGAGGCTTGAATCTCCAGCGTGTACTCTGGCGCTTCCGGTAAATCGGTTTCGAGGATCCATAGCCCCGTCCGATCGATTTTCCACGTTTCTATGTGTGCGCCGTTCACGATGGCTCGAACTTCGCCCGGGACGCCCTGCGCCGAGGCATGGCAGCGGATGCGCAGGCGTTGCGGACCTCCCTTTACGCGGTTCAGTTTCGCGACCGCGCGAGCGCCGATCCAGCGGTATTTGTTGCCGAAGACGCCTTCCAGGTCGTACCATCCTTCGATCAGGTGGCGTTCATGCGCCGGCTGCGAAAAATCGATGATGTCTTCGCGCTCGCCGGGATAGAGTTCCTTGCGCTCGTCCGGCGGCAGCAGATTATAGACGCCGCCTTCGTTCGGGGCTGAGTATCCGCACGCCGAACATTGCAGCGTGTCGGATGCGTCGCGCGACAGCGATCCGTGACAACCAGGACATCGCAACAAAGCCTCGAAGTTTTGAAGCGAGCGTTCCTCCGGCAGGATGCCTGATTTCTTGCAAACCGCCGCTAAAGTCCCGCCCAGCAGCCGAGCAGCGCGCCACTGCGCGCCGTGCGGGTCCAAGCTGAGCTGGCCAGGGATTTGACCACGCCTTCGCCCCAACCACGCTCCGGAACGAACATTTCATACTCGTGCGCGACGAAATATTTTTCCACCAGCGCGTGCCAGTCCTTCAAACCCATGGTATGGTTCTGCCGAATGCCGAAGCTTTCTTCCTGATGCGCGCCGATCACGTCGCGCACCAGGTATCCGAGCAAGCCCCAATCGTAGAGGCGGCGCTCCCACGGCTTCATGGTGTTGTAGTAAGGACAACGATACAGGCGCAGCGACAGCAGTCGCTTCAGCGGCTCCTCGGCGAACAGAAATACGCCGCCGGGCTCCAGCACGCGCGCCACTTCGCGAAATACGCTTTCGATGTTCATGAACTGGCTGAGCATCTGGAAAGGCGCAGACGAAGCGGAGCGAACCGTCGGCAAACGGTAGATTGGCGGCATCGCCCGCCGATGCGCACGGGCGAGCGCGCGAGGCCCCACGCGTCCAGCAGAGCGCGGCCGTGGCGCAGAGAATCGGTGGAAAGATCGAGCGCAAATCCTTCGGCGCCAAATTCGTTGGCGAGCATGTAGCTTGAATGCCCCGCGTTAGCGCCGATTTCCAGAAAAGGCGTCATCCGGCCGATGAACTCGCGATGATGGCGGATCACCTCGCCGCGCCGCGTGTTCTCTTCGGCGTAGATGCGCAGGTTCAGCTCCGGCTGGCCGAGCGACGCGAAGTTGTGAAACTCCACTTGCGCGCGCTTGACGGAAAAGGTCTGGCTCACAATCCGGTCAACATCTCCATGGTTAATGCGCGCATATCGGGGACCAGGACGTCGGGCGAATGCTTCGCGAGCTCTTCCGCGCCCACCAGACCCGTTGCCACCGCGATCGATCGCACTCGATTCGCGCGCGCCGCGCGAATGTCGTTGGGATGATCGCCGATCAGCGCGATGGGGCTGCCACCGTTGATCCATCCGCGTCGCCGGGCCTGTTCGACCGCGATCCGGACCAGCCCTGCGCGATCGTCCGCCAACTCGGCGAAGGCGCCGAAGCGCAGATAGTGGCGAAGCCCGGCGCGCTCCATCTTTTTCCATCCGATGCGCGTCAGGTTTCCGGTGACCAGCCCGTGGTCACGCCGCGGCGCGATAGCTTGTAGAGCAGCATGCGCACCCCCGGGCACACGCGACGACGTAGATCCGGGCAGTTGCGCGCGTAGATCCGCTGGGCTTCCTTAACCACACCGGGCATGTGACGCCGGATGAAAGCTGCAGAAGCCCCCACGTTGCGCAGCATCTCCTCGACGATGTCGCGATCGAGCATGCCCTGCACCGGCACGTTGTCGGTGGTCGTTTCGAGACCGGTCGACTTGCGGACCGCCTCCACCAGCGCCTCGCGATGATGCGGACCGGCGCGGCGCAGGAGCGTCCCGTCGATGTCGAACAGTACTAGAGACCGGTTGGCGGGCTGCCGCATGTATTTTTACTATAGCTGCTAGAATAGGCAGCGAATGCAGGTTCTAAAAGCAGGCGAGCACAAGCTGCTGCTTCTCGAGCTCGATACCGAGTTTGTGGAGAACATCGCGCGCCAGGCCGGATTCGAATTCCGGCTGGACGACCAGACGCGGCGGCTGGTGCTCGATCTGAATGCGCAGGGACGCCAGGCGCCGCTGCTGCTGTTCGATGCGGCCGATCCGGCGAACCTTGGCTGGTTCTCGCGCTGCCAGTTTTATGTCGATGGAACCAGCGGCGCGGTGCTGCAAACGCCCATCCAGCTCGCCAATCAGCGCGATCGCTCCGGCCGTGCGCTGCCGCACGCGATCCGTCTGCAGATCAACAAGGAACTTCCCGCCACGTTCCGCCTGCCCAACCGCGCTCCGGTCACCGAGCAGATGGTTTATTCGGTTCTCTACAATTTTCTGAACGCTCTGCTGAATACCGGCGTAGGCGTATGTGGCGGATCGGTGGTAAAGCCGCTCGCCGGGCGCACGGAACCAGCAGGAAACCGGAATTAACGTGATCGAATATCAGGACGCCCGCTCCGGAAGTGCGCGCCGTCTACGACGACATCATGCGCACGCGCAACACGGACTGGATCAATAATTTCTGGAAAACACTGGCAACCGATCCGGTCACGCTGCGCCGGACTTGGGAATCGATCAAGCAGATCATGGCGCCCGGGCGCGCTGGACGCCGCTGACCAAGGAAATGATCTACGTCGCGGTCAGCGCCTCCAATCAGTGCGGCTACTGCATCGCATCTCACACCGCGGCGGCTCGCAAAGCCGGCATGACCGATGCCCAGTTCGCCGAATTAATGGCCGTGGTCGGAATGGCGAACGAAACCAATCGCCTGGCCAGCGGCTATCAGGTGGAAGTCGACGATCGCTTCAAGAACAGCCGGTAGCATTCATACAGCGCCGGCAACAGCACAGCCAATGCAAAGGCCACGCGCAAAGGGTATTGAAAATGTTTAGTGGTGGAGTTGATGATGGTGTTGCCGACGCGATACGTGATCGTATTGCGGTGCCAGGGGATGTACGGCGTGCCGATCGCGCCTCCGGCATATCCGATCGCGCCCAGCACCATGTCCTGCAACAACTGTAGCGGACGCTTGGTGAAAAAACTCGCCATGACCGCGATCCAGGCGCCGATCGCCAGGCCAATCACGGCCTCCAGAAGATACGGCATCGCTTGAGGAGGGGAGTCCGGATTCATGCGGTCGACTCAATCTTAGCTCATTCACCTGCAGTGACTGTGCTTGAAGCCGCATAATGGAGAGGGGAGAGTTCTGTCAGGAACCAGGCATGGCGAATCGGCCGCGACGCTGCCTCTACCCCCCAATGACATCTATTCACGAGTTTCGAGAAGCAAAATCAAACCAAGGGAGTTCCAAAACATGCGAATGATTCTGACGGCGTTCACGCTGGTTGCTCTCTCCGCCACGGCGGCTTTGGCCGCTGATGCCAAGGCCGGAAAGGACGTCTTCGACAAATCCTGCAAGAGCTGTCACGGCGCCGACGGGACCGCGAATCCAGGCGTCGCCAAGATGATGAAGGTTGATATCCCTGACCTGAAATCCGCCCAAGTTCAGGGCATGAGCGACGCGGATTTAAAGAAGATCGTCAGCGAAGGGAAAGGCAAGATGCATGCGGTGGCGAGTGTCACCGGAGCTTCGCTCGACAACGTGGTCGCCTACGTCCACACTTTGAAAAAATAGCTTTCAACGAGGGCGCGGAACGAACTCGCACAGCGGGTCGGACGCCGAGCGAGTCGCCGGTGGCTTGATACGCCCGCGCTCTCGATCCACCGCATAGCGCATGATACTCGCACACGCCGCAGCGGCCTTTGAACGAGCCGGGCTCATGCAGCAGCTGGAACAGAGGAGCATTCCGGTAAACGTCGGCGATCCGGTCGGTTCGAACATTGCCGGTGACCTCCGGAAGAAATCCCGCAGGGCAAATTTCGCCGGTGTTCGACACGAAAACGATGCCATTGCCGTCGCGGATGCCGAAGCTTCGCGCGGCCTTGCTGCGCTTGATGTCTTCGCCGGTCAGTCCCTCGGAGCGCATCCGCTGTATCGCCACGCGCCGGTAGGACGGAGCCTCGGTCGTCGCAACGACGAACGGCGCGACATCCGATAAATCGTAAACCCACTCCATCAGCTTTTCGGCCTCATCCGCGCTGAGCGGCTGCAACACTTTTCCGCGGCCCACCGAAATCAGAAAGAAGAGACTCCAGCGCGCGACTTTGAAATTCTTCAGCAGCTCATAGACGGCCGGAAGATCGGACGCGGTTTCGGCCGAAACCAAAGTATTCACTTGCAGCGGCAGCTCCAGCTCCGCCGCCCAGCGCATCACGGACATGGTGCGCTCGAACGTGCCCGCAACACCGCGAATCGAATCGTGTCTCTCCGCCGTGGACCCGTCCAGGCTGAGGCCGACGCCTTCCACGCCGTGTTCTTTCAGCTTCGTCAAAACCTCGAGCGTGAGCGCGGGCGTCGCCGCCGGCGTGATCGATATGCCGATCCCCAGACGCCGCGCCTCATCGATCAGCGTGAACAGCCCCCGCCGGATCAGCGGATCTCCGCCCGTCAGGATCAACTGCGGCATAGGCGAGCCAAACTCCGGAATCTGGTTCAGGAATGCCAACCCTTCCTCTAGGGTCAGCTCCCGAGGGTCAGGCTCCGGCATCGCCGCGGCCCTGCAATGGCGGCAAGCCAGACCGCAGGCCTGCGTCATTTCCCAATAGACATTCACTGGCGTCTGGGTGTAATCGCGCACTGGGCGGCGGCTCGGGATTGATTCCGTGTGCATATACCCTTAGATAGCACGCGAGCTTCCAACTATTCGACCCGCAACATCCTCAGGTCGATGCGGACCCCGTGAAACATCGCTGCGCGCGGCACAATGATCGCCGCCGGAACCGCGAGCATCGCCATATTCGTCGCTTTCACCTGATAAAGCAGCGCTTCGATGTATCGAACCGATGCCATCCCGAGCGCCAGCCCCGCCAGGGCCCCCACGAACACCATGGCGAAGACTTCCGCCGTCACCCTCCGTGCGATATCGCCGGAGCGCGCGCCGATCGCCGCCAGAATTGCGAACCGCGTTTTTGGGCCGAAAAAACAGCCCAACACTGGAATCAGTAGATACACCGCCAGCAGGAAGATGCCTCCGTGAATGGCTCCGATCGAGCGAATATCGACGTCCCCGGTTTTCGACAACACCGACGACCAGCAACGTCTCCGAGCTGCGAAATTCGGCGTGATAGGTGAACGCCGGATCGAAGTGAAACTTCACCGGAGCGTAGGCCCATTCCAGGTTGAAGGGAGATCCCAGGGAAAAGTGACCCAACACCTCGCCGAAATCGCCATTATTCGCCTGAGAGACAACCGGCGGCAGCATCGATTGACAAATCACGATGCCGGCGATCAGCAGAAAACCGATTGCGTCGAGCCGCGTTCGGCGCACAGAGCCTCAAATCATGACGAAACCGCAGTCCGTGGCGTTCTTGCACCCATGGTAAGCACGATTAGATTTAATCGGCATCGCCGATGTTTTCAGTCCGCAGGAGCAGTCCTGCGCGACCGTGTCAGCGTACCACAATCGCAGAACCAGGTTTTCGCCGTCCTACACGCTGATCACCGGACACGGCGAATGCCGGATAATCCCGTACGCATGCGTACGCAACCTGCCCAGCGTTTCGTGCAGAATCCCACGCCCGATGACAATCAGGTCCGCGGCATGCCGGCGAGCCTCCTCGCGGACGGCGTCGGCCACTTTGCCAACCGAGACGCACAATGGACCCTCCACACCGGCCGAAGCTTGCAGCTCCATGATCTGCTCGCGCACTTCCTTCCGCATGTTCTCCTCAAACTGCCGGTCGATCTCGCGGGACGATCCGCCGTTCATGCCGGGGATCACGTGAACCAGGCGCAGCGTCGCGCCGGTATCTTTCTTGAACTGCGCCGCCCACTGCATTACAGGCACGCTGTTCTCTGTCCCATCCACCGCGCACAGGATGTTGCGGGTATTGGCGTGATGGCGCACCGGCGGCTCCTCTACGTGCGCCGCCGTCCATACCGGACATTCCGCATCATGCAGGACTTTCGCCGTTACCGACCCGAGAAGCAAGCTCCGGAACGGCCCATAGCCATGCGTCGGCATCATGATCAGTTGCACGCCGTTTCTATGCGCGAAGCCCGTGATCACCTGCGCCGGCTCCCCCAGCTCGGCGAAGCGCTCCACCGTCAGATTCGCAAATTCCTTCACCAGCGTGACGTCGAGCCGGGCTTTCAGCTCGCCCATGATGTCGTCCGTGCTGATGACCACCGGTCCGCCCGGGTCTCCAACGCCGGTGTAGGAGTATTGCGGCGCCACGCTGATGAGCGTGACTTTCGCTCCATAGCGGCTCGCCATGGCTTGGACAAATGGCACGGCGCCGCAGCAGCGCTCGGAAAAATCGATAGGAAATAGAATGTGTTTGATGTCTAACATGGCCCGCTCCTCACTTGATGAGTCGTGCAAGCGGTGTTCCAACGCATGTTATTGTGCGCCTATGGGTTAGCAGCGCCGCTCGAAACCGGTAGCGCGGCTTCGCGCAGCCTCGAACGGCAGGAGAGCGTCAAGCCGCGCAAGTCAGCGTGGGACTGCCGCGATCAGTTCGCCCAGCGCCGCGTTCAGCCCCTTCATCCCGGCGCGGTCGCCCCGGAAGTGGCCCATCCGCACCACCACCAGGTTATGCGACGGGATCACGAACATCTTTTGCCCACCCGCGCCATTTGCCAGATACGCCGTCTTCGGTGCGTTCCACCCTCCGTCGCCGTTCACCCAGAACAACCCGCCGTACACCGGCTTCTTCCACGCCGGAGCCGGCGTACTCACGAACTTCGTCCATCCTTCCGGCAGCACGCGTTGGCCCTGCCACATACCGTCCTGTAAGTACAGCAACCCGATGCGCGCCCAGTTGCGAGCCGTCCCGTAGTCGTAGCCGGTCATCACGAAGTTGCCGTAAGGGTCGGTTTCGAGCATTTGACGGCGAATGCCAATGCGATCGAACAGCGCGCGCTGTGGAAAGGTCAGGTACTCCTCGCCCCGTTTCGTCACCGCTTGTTTGATCAGGTAGCCGATCGTCAACGGGTCGCAGTTGCGATAGCGGCCTTCCGTATTCGGCGGGAATTGCAGGGGCCGGTTGATGGAATATTTGAAGACGTCCACGGCCCCGGTGTAGATATAGAAATGGTCGGGGTAACCCTTGTCGGCGGTGTAGTCTGGATCTTGGGACGCCAGGAATCGAAGGCCGCCGCTCATATGCATCAAATCGACGATCCTGATTGCCGCGCGCGGATCGCCCGGTGTGTGCCATTCCGGAACCGGCACGGGATCCTCCAGCCGATACACGCCATCCTTCACCAGCAGGGCGAACAGAGTGGCTGTCAGGCTCTTTCCCATCGACCAGCTCTCGAGCTGGGTATCTTTAGTAATTCCAGGCATATAGCGCTCGGCGACGATCTGTCCTTTGTAGACCACTAGAAATGCCGCGGTCAGCCCTTCGGGGTCGGCGAAAGCCAGGTCGACGGCCTTGGCGACGCGGGCGCCATCGATATCGGTAGGGAGCGTGTCTTTCGACGGCTTGTCCCCCATGGGCCACGGCTGCGAAAGAGCGTCGGGCAGTCGCGTCTTTACCGGAACCGGCGTGAAATGGATCCCCTCATGGTCTGGCGCTTGTATGATGCAGCCCTGGTCGCCATACAACTTCGCCGTTCTCGCTGGTCCCGCCTCGCGTCACCCGCACCGTCTTTTTCTCACGATCGATCGTGTAAGTGTTGCCCTCCTGCTGATCGTTCGGCATCATCCAGTAGCCGCTGTTCCGAAACGCCTCGTCGGGGTCTCTCAGTGATACGAACACGGCGGAGCAGAGTACCTTCGCGTATCCTGCCAGGCCGAGCTCGGTCGGCGTGCCGGCCACCTGGTATCGGGATGACGATTCGGAAGCCTGCCCGGCGGCGAACGCCGCGGCCACCAGCAAGCAGACCAACGGAGAGAAGCGTTTGCGCATAGACCAAAGTATATGCCTCGCGGACCGGCGCAGGGCTGTCGCTACCTTCAGGAATAGATCCCCGGAGCCTCGTGGCCGATGGCTTGGACGTACTCGACGTAGGAGCCGGGATAAACCCGTGGATCGCGCTCCGTTCCGCTTTCGCCGCCCAATTCCAGGACCCGTGAGCCCAGGCCGCGCAGAAACACGCGGTCATGCGACACAAAGATCATCGTTCCTTCGAACTGTTTCAGCGCCTCCACCAGCATCTCCTTGGTAGCCAGATCCAGGTGATTGGTCGGTTCGTCGAGGACCAGGAAATTGGGCGGGTTGTACAGCAGCCGCGCCATGGCCAGCCGCGATTTCTCGCCGCCCGACAGCGCCCGGATTTTCTTATCCACATCGTCGCCTGAAAACTGGAACGCTCCGGCCAGCGTCCGCAGGGAACCGATCCCGTCCTGCGGAAAATCGTTTTGCAGTTGTTCGATGACGGTCAAATCCGGATCGAGAACATCCAGCGATTGCTGCGCGAAGTATCCCATGTTCAGGCTCGCGCCCAGCCGCACGGTTCCTGCGTCGGGCGTAAGCGCGCCGGCGATCATTTTGAGCAGCGTCGTCTTGCCCGCGCCGTTCCTTCCCATCACCGCCCAGCGTTCTCCCCGGCGGATGGTGAGATTGAACCCGTCGTAGATCACGCGCGGACCGAAGCGCTTGTGCAGATCCTCAATCACCGCGACCTGCTCGCCCGAGCGCGGCGGAGTTCGAAACTCGAACTTCACCACCTGCCGCTTTTTGGGCAGCTGGATCTTTTCGATTTTATCCAGCGCCTTAATGCGGCTCTGCACCTGTGCGGCTTTGGCGGCGTGGGTCCGGAAACGGTCGATAAAGCGCTGTTCTTTGGCCAGCATCGATTGCTGGCGTGCGAATGCCGCCTGCTGATTGGTTTCCCGGATGGCGCGCTCGCGTTCATAGAAATCGTAGTTGCCGGTATACGCGATGATCTCACCCGCGTCGATCTCGGCAATCCGGGAGACCAGCCGGTTCATGAACTCGCGGTCATGCGAGGTCATCAGCAGCGCGCCTGGGAACGACTTGAGAAATTGCTCCAGCCAGATGATCGATTCGAGATCCAGATGGTTGGTCGGCTCGTCCATCAGCAGCACGTCCGGCCGCCCCAGCAGGACGCGCGCCAGGGCCACACGCATCTTCCAGCCGCCCGAAAGCGCGCCCACGTCGCCGTCGATCTGGTCGTCCTTAAAGCCGAGCCCGTGCAGCACCTCCCGCGCCTGCGCTTCGATCCCATAGCCGCCCAGGTGCTCGTATTCCTCCTGCACCTCGCCGAAGCGCGCCAGGATTCCGTCCATATTACCGGCCGACTCGGGTTGTTCCATGGCCTGATGCAGTCGTTCCAGCTCATGATGCAGCTCCCCCGCGCGCCCGCTTCCAGCGATCGCCTCATCGAGCGTCGACCGTCCCTTCATTTCCTCCACGTCCTGACGAAAATAGCCGATCGTCAGCCGCTTCGGAACGGTGACCTCG
>CAWJHI010000002.1:0-113487 GCA_963842485.1 Terriglobia bacterium
GTCGCCTACGTGGCGCTCTCCGATCTCGTGTTTAGCGGAGGTCCGGAGGGAACGATTCTCGACCCCAAGGCAGGTAGGTGGTCTTTTCGCCATCAGGATCGCCACGGGCGAAAAGATTTGGGTCGCACCTCCCGCCCCGGGCGGTTGCACTGCGCCGCGCTGCAGCCCCGCACAATCCGCCGCTGTAACTGCGATACCGGCGTGGTCTTTTCCGCGCGGACGATGGCCACTTGCGCGCTTATTCTGCCGCGGACGGCAAGGTCATTGGGGATTTCAACACCCTCCAGGACTTCGATACGGTCAACAAGTTCGGGCCCACGGCGGGTCAATGGATGGCGACGGTCCCGCGGTCGCCGGCGGCATGGTCTTCATGAACTCCGGGTACGGTTCGGTCTTCGGCATTCCAGGGAACGTCCTGCTCGCCTTCGGCCCACAATGAGACGACGACTGCGTTTCTTTCCCCCCGTTGAACCCGAAAACCTGCTATTCTCTTTGTGGTGAGATTCGCGGAGGGCAGTGATGAGGCGCCTGGCGGGAGTGTTGTGTTGGCTCTAGGGGTAGTCACGGCGCAGCCGGACAAGGCGTCTCCGCCAGCCGCGACGGCCCCGGCCACTTCGCAGGTTCCGGCTGCGCCGAATCCTGAATTCCTGAAGGCCGCGGATGAAGTCCTCGGCGCAAATGAGCGAAATCCTGAGTCTTCCCGTGAAAGAGCCGCTCAAGAAAAGCCTCCGTTCGAAGCAGGAAATTCGCGATTACCTGATCCGCGAGGAAAAAGAGGACAAAGACGAAGCCCAGCGCTACGCGGACGACAAAGCCCTGGAAGCTTTTGGCCTGATTCCGAAAGGCTTTCCGCTCGATTCCTTCATGCTGGACGTCCTCACCGATCAGGTGGCGGGCCTGTACGACCCGAAAGCGGAAGAGTTTTACATCGCCGATTGGATTCCCGCCGACGAACAGCGCGCCGTGATGTCCCACGAGCTGACGCACGCGCTCGAGGACCAATCCTTTCACATCGATCCGTGGATCAAGGCCGCGCGCCCGAACGACGACGCGGAACTCGCGCGCGACTTCGGTGAGCGAAGGCTCCGCGCGTGGCCGCGATGGTGGACTACACGCTGCGCGACGAAAAATGAGCGTCCGCGATGTTCCCGACGTGACCGTTCTCATCCGCTCCGGCGCGATCGCGGAAATGGACAAGGACCCAAGCTTTCGCACGCTCCCATCTACATTCGCGACGAATTGTTGTTTCCCGTACCTCGCGGGCACTTCGTTTTCGCAGCAGTTCCTGAAGGCGCACACCGGCTGGCGAGACCTCCAGCTGGTCTTCGAGAATCCGCCGGTCTCGACGCAGCAAATCCTGCATCCGGATTTGTACCTGCAAGGCGTCGGCCCGGCAAGAGTCACGCTGCCGGAATGGAAAGGACTGGTCCCCGCCGATTGGAAGCTGCTCGAGGAAAACGTGATGGGCGAGTTCGGCGTCGAGGAGGTCCTGAAGCAGTTTCTCGACGACCACCGTGCCGAGGCCCTCTCACGCGTCTGGGACGGCGACCGCTATGCCGTTTTCGAAAACACAAGGACGAAGGAAACGCCGCTGGTCTTTCACTTGGCGCTCGAAACGACCGAAGATGCGGGGCGTTTTTTCGGTCAGTACAGCGAAGCGCTCGAGATGAAATACAAGACGCGCACCCAACTCTACCGCCGCCCGAATTTTTTCGAGTTTCAGACGGACACCGGCGGCGTCTTCCTCCACTGCGTGGATCACCAGTGCCTCACAGTCGAGGGCTCCACGCGCGAAACATTTGACGCGATCAATCGCGCCATCGGCTGGCCGCCCGCCCCGGGACCTGCCGACGTTCCTTCGCCATCCGTCGCGCGACTTTCCGCCGGAATCTCCCGGCCCATCCGTTAGGATCTCAACGATGGGCCTCTTCGACCTGCCGCGTGTTCCGGAGCCCGAGGTCATGGACGATTCGGGCGAGGTGGAAGCCTATTCCTCCGCAGCCGCGCAGTCACATCTCGATGCAATCGACGACACATTCGTCGAGCATGCCGTGCGGCTTCTGACGGGCCGCGAGCGCGGCCGCGCTCTCGACATCGGCACCGGGCCCGGACAAATCGTAATCAAGCTTGCCCGGCGACTGACGAGATGGAAATTCGTGGGCGTGGATCGTTCGCCGGGAATGATTGCGCAGGCCAACGCGAACCTCGCGTCCGCTGGCGGCGAAGTGGCGGGCCGCGTCGAATTTCAGGTGGCGGATGGAAACAGCCTTCCCTTTCCTGAAAGTAGCTTCGACTTCGTCTTCTGCAACTCGGTGTTGCACCATCTCGCCGAGCCTGAAAAACTTCTCACGGAAATGGCGCGCCTCGTGAAGCACGATGGAGCAATCCTGCTGCGCGACCTCCGCCGGCCCGGACGCTTCGCCTATCCGCTGCACGTCCGCTGGCACGGGCGAAACTATTCCGGCGAAATGTTGCGGCTCTTTCGAGACTCCGTGCGCGCTGCATATACGCCAGCGGAATTGCAGCGCCTGCTTGATTCCTCCCGGCTCCGCGGGGCGCGCGTCTTTGCGCATCGCTCCACGCATATTGGCCTTGAACGCCCCATCTCTTCGTAGGCCAGCGCTCCGACCGGTCAGTCGTTGAATGTTGCTTCGCCGAAGTGGGCGCGCTGGATCGCCATTAGGGTTTGATCGTCGGCCTGCCGGATCCCGGAAGAGTGTCTTTCCACGTCTTTCAGGCAGGCCGCAACAAGCTCTTCTGGCGCCCAGCCGTGTCTTTCGCCGGCAGACAGCGAAAGACCGTCGATGCCGTACTCTTTTCCAGAAGGGTTGTTCGCCTCTGAAATGCCATCGGTATAGAGAAGCAGGCTATCGTCCAGATCGAGGCGCGCCCGGCGAACGGCATAGCTGCTCGTGGCAAACATGCCCAGCGGCAAACCCGTCGCTGCGATTTGTTTCACGCCGTCCTTGGCCACAAGCAGAGCAGGGAAATGACCCGCGCTGGCGATCTCGATCTCGCCATCGCCCCCGATCCGCCCGCACACGAGGGTTGCGTACTGCCCGGCGATCGTGCTTTCGCAGAAGACGCGATTTGCCACTTCCAGCAATTTGTCGAGGTCGAGGCCAATGCTCGCGAGGCTGCGGAACATCGCGTGCAGGTGCGTCATCAGCAGAGACGCCGCCACTCCTTTGCCGGTGACATCTCCGAGAAGGAAAATCAGCTTCCCGTCGCCCGCGGCGGGCGGGATCAAGTCGCAATAATCGCCGCTGACGACTCCCGCGGGCTTGTAGCGATAATGAATGCGCCAGTCGCGGAAGCGGACATCCGTCTGCGGGAGCAGGCCACGTTGAATCCGCGCTGCGAGTTCGAGATCGCGCTCGAGCGCTCTCTGTTCCTCGCCCGTCAGATGGTCGAGACACATCCGCACCAGGGGATCGGCGATCAGCCGCTCTTTTTCGACGCTCTCGTGGCATACCTCGCAGATTCCGTACGTTCCGTCGCCCATCCGCTCGACGGCGGAATCCACTTCGTTGAGGAGATCGAGAAGAGGGCCCGCAGCCTTTGCCTCGGTCGAGGGGATGAGGGAGATGGTCGTCTTCAGCTCCTGGCGTCGTTTTTCGAGTTGCTCGCGCAGATAAGGATCGGTGACTCCAGTCATGGGTTTGCTCTCCGGCACTGAGATTCTCGCAGTTTGGGCTGCCGTGCTATCCGATTCGTGCATGGAATCCCCCCTGTGTTTATCCCTAATTGGATTCATCGACGGCCACGCAAGATTCCGCTTCCAGTGTGTCGAGCAGACTGCGCCCCGCCTTGCGCTCGAGGCGCGCTAAACGACGCTCGAAACAAGCCCGCCGCTCGCGATAGGCGCGTGGTGCGATCGTGCCAAGCCGGTTGGCATGGCGAAGTTCGGCGAGCGCTTTGCGCGCGAGGGCCGCCGCACGATACGGCTCGCGTGCGCGGTGCTCGTAGTGAATCGCCAGTTGCTCGTAGGCTTCAAAGCCTTCGCGGGAATTCCCGAGCAGTTCTTCCCAGAGACCGCACGCAAACTCGTGATCGCCCTCGCGCTTCGCGATGCGCGCAAGCGACCGCCGTGCCGCGCGATCCGTTTCCGGCGGCAACTCGCGGGCGATCGACCGCTCGTAAAGCTTCCGCGCGCGAGCGGTTTCGCCGCGCCGCTCGCAGATGCGCGAGACGCCAAAAAGCTCAAGCGGGTCCTGGCCATGCGTCTCCGGATTGCCGAGCAGCGAAAGTACGCGCCTCGCCAGCCCCGCGAGCCCGCGCAGGTCCATCTGATTGTGATGGAAGATGGGAACGAGCGGCTCGGGCGGGCCTCCGCGCAAATAATTGAAATAGATTTGCGGGATCAGTTCGGACATCACATCCGCGCCGCGATTCCATCCGAGAACGTGCTTTTCGAGTTCGGCCAGGCGCACCGACCCGAGCCGCAGCCGCCACAGATTTCGCGCGGGGTGCAGAAAATCGAGATGCGCGCGCGGCGCGGGAGGCTTGATCGCGCGCGTCATGCGGTAGCGAGTCTCGAGCAGCGGCCAGTCGAACGATTTGCCGTTGAAGGTGACGAGCACGCGCCGCTCCGCCATTCGCTCGGCCAGCGCGACCAGCAGGGAATGTTCTTCGCTGTGCTCGCGCATGAAGAATTGCTCGACTTCGAGTCCGCCCGCGTCCCACCACGCGATGCCGACGAGAAATGGGTACGTGCCCGTGCCTCCGGCAAGGCCGGTAGTCTCCGTGTCGAGGAACAGCCACTGCCGCGAATCGGCGACGCAGTCCGGGGCTTCGGGCGCAAGCAAACGCAAAGCCACCGCGTCGAGTTCGGGCTCAGAATCGTCGCGGTCCGGTTCGCTGCCGACATGCTCCGAGAACCAGCGCCTCAGCGCAAGATGTTCGCCGAACCGGTTGCTTTTGGCCGCAGCGCCCAAAATCTCGGCAAGCCTCGCAGCGCCTTCGGGACTGTCGGGCGCAATCCCGCGCGGCTGATCGTTTGCCAAGGCGGCGTTTCGTCGCGCGGGCTTCAGCGCCGCGAGCCGGGCGAATCGATCCTGGGTGCCCGTGCTCATGCGCAGAGATGATCCAGAATCGTGAGGGCAGCTTCCTTCGTGCGTTCGCTTTTCTCACCGGCAGGGCCGACGCACGATGGGCACCCCTTATCGCAGGGGCAGCCGACGATCAGCTCGTGTGTTTTCCTTAGAAGCAAATCGTGGACGCGGTACAGTGGCTCGCTGAAGCCAATCCCGCCCGGATACGCGTCGTAGAGATATAGATTCGGCTCGAAGAATTCCTTCATCTTTCTGCGACATCGCGGATCGAGCCGGTAATCCCGCCACTCGGTCTCGATATTCGCGCCCGGCGGGCGCTCGCCAACGGCCGTGCCGAGGTCGCGCCGGTCGCACATCAGCAGGAGCGTGGCCATCGACTCGAGCGCGTGCAGCAGGCCGAAGATTCCGCTCTGGCGGTCGGAGAGCGCGAAGGGCAGTCCCTCCAGCAATCGGCGCTCGAGCGTGATCCAGAACGCCGTAGTGTGCATCTCGTTTTCGGGCAGCTCGAGCTTTCCATCCGCCCACGTTTTCGTTTGTGAAGAATTTGATCTTCTTGAAGCCGATCACCTGCGACCGGACGAGCACGTCGCCATGCGCGCGCGCGGCGGGTCCGGCGATGCGCTCTTTCCCGGCGATTTCGAGCACGCGCACCTGCGTGTAGCGGATCGCGTCGGTGTAGTAGTCCACGTTCACCGGCTTTGACGTAGGCCTTCCGCTGATCGAAATCGAGCCTTTCGACGTGATATTGCTGGCCCTGGTGCAAATAGATCGCCTTTGGATGCACGGTAGTGAGCGCCGACGAAAAATCGACTTCGCCGATCACTTCCGGCGCGCCCTTCTTCGCTCCGGCCGTATTGCCGTCATCTTCTTCGGACGTTTCGTTCTCTAAACGATCACGAAATTATCCGATGTGACGAGCCGAGCGAGCATCGCCGTAGCGGGCGCCGGGCTGGCAGATGTCTCCGGCAGCTCTTCCGTCGTGAGCGGCGTTTCGCGATTGGTCCGGCGATGGTGGTCGACGTTGCGCTGCGCGAGTGTTGCCCGCAGAAAGCCTTTCAGCGAACCTCTTCCGGAGTAGTACGAAAGGGGAGAAACGCGGCGACGCTCGCCCCGCTCCGTAAGTCCGTATAGCTCGGCGTAGAGCGAATCCGCCAATTCGCGCCCCAGGGTCTCCGATGATGTGATGCTGATCGCCGCTTGCGTCAACAAATCCCGATAGCGAGTCATCAACTGTTGCCAGGCAATCTCGCGTCCGAGAACGCAGGCGTGGGCGAGCGCGAAGTCCTGGAGCTGAAGTGATCGGAAGAAATCGGCGGCTTGTGATGGCGTGGCTGCGATTCCCAGAGGTTGCCCATGGTTGTATTTGATGCCCACCGTCAGCAACACCACTGCCAACTCATCCTTCCCGAGACCGACGGACTCAGCTTCGGCTTCGCGCCACAAATCGTCGATCTCGAGACCGGACAGCTCTTTCAGGTGCAACTCTGCCGTCTGGATTCCCGTCAGCGCCTGAACGCCTCTGGGCAAAGGGGACGGGCGTGGCGGTTCCGGAGAATGTGGCGGCGCCGAATCCAAGCCCTCACTATAGCCGAAGAGCCAAGGGTTCTCCAGCGGTTGTTTCGCTTGATGTACTCGCTATACAGAGCTAATGTTCAGGTGGCCGTTGATGCCCAACAAGGAGCAAAATGAATGATTTGATTGCGGTTGAAAAGATCGCGCAATGGCAGAAATTGAAGGCGCTGGTGCTCGACAGCGTCTCTTCGCCGATCACGAAACGCGTGTACGACATGGCGCTGGAAGAGTTTTACGCCTGGTTCCAGCAGGCGCCGCGGCCTGGCTTCACAAAAGCAACCGTGAGCGCGTGGCGGGCATCGCTGGAAGAACGTCGCCTTGGCTCGTCGTCCATCATTATTAGAATGTCGGCTATTCGCAAACTGGCGGCGGAGGCGGCAGACAACGGCCTGCTAGCGCCGGAATTGGCCCAGGGCATCAGCCGCGTGAAGAGCGTCAAATCGACGGGCATCCGTGTTGGAAACTGGCTGTCACAGCGGCAGGCGCAGGCGCTCCTGAGCGCGCCTGACATCTCGACCGTTCGCGGCCTGCGCGATCGTGCGATCCTGGCCCTCCTTCTCGGCTGCGGACTCCGACGATCTGAAGTCGCCGCGCTCACGTTCGCTCACATCCAAGAGCGCGATGGCCGCTGGTGTATTGTGGATCTGGTCGGAAAGCACGGCCGCGTTCGAACTGCGCCGATGCCGACTTGGGTGAAAGTGGCGATCGACGCCTGGACCGCGCCCGCTGGCGTCGATACCGGGCACGTTTTCCGGCCAGTGAACCGCGCGGGCTGCGTGACCGGCGAGCGCCTGGGCGAGAAGGTCGTCTGGCAGATGCTCCGGCAGTATGCGGCCGACGTCGGCGTCCCAGGCATTGCGCCCCACGACCTGCGCCACACTTGCGCGAAGCTATGCCGTGCAGCCGGCGGCGAGCTTGAGCAGATCCAAATGCCGCTCGGACATGCTTCCGTACAGACGACCGAGCGATACCTCGGGACGAAGCAGGATCTCGTCCATGCTCCGAACGACGCGATCAGGCTCAGAGTCGCCGGTTAACTCCGACCGTCGGAGCCTTCACCGATATCATTTCCCGGACGCAGGGGTTCCGAACAAAACGCGCTCGCTCATCTCTCTGTAGCGGCAGGGCAGCTTTTCGATTTCCTCAAACATCTCGCTGACCGCGATCTTTGTGAGCTTCCTTTACTGGAAGTAAAACTCGACGGAGACACCTACGGACAAGCTTCGCTTATCGGGGCTGCTCGACCTTCAACGGCCCTAAAAAGAGCGTCGGCGTTTCCCACCCGTGCTCCACGCGCAACTGGGGACGGTAGTCGAAGCTCAGAAGGGTCGTAATGAAGTCCTGAGGGCTCTTTGTGGCATCGTCGAGGAGGTTCCGCTTCATCAGCGTCAGGAACAGCGCACAGGACCGCGCCTGGCAGTTTATGGAGCGATGCGGATTGAACTCAATGTCCGTGAACCCTCCGTAGGAGTAAAGCTTTTCGGCCCACTCGCGCCAGTCCTTGAGGAAGGTCACATATAGCCAATCGTAAAAGGCCGTCTTCGGTTCCAGCGGCCAGCCGAAGTCCGCGAACTTGAAGCCGGTAAGCGGACCGGATTCCTTCAACCGCGGATCGCCCTTGGCGTCGCGCGGCTCCATCCAATACAAGTCCGTGAAGGGTCCTCCACGCGCAAAAACCTTGCTTCCCTGGAACGCGCACTCCAAAGGAACTTGGCGACCGTCCGGCATCTTCACTTTCATGTGGAAGGCGCTCAAATGTTGTCCACGTTCGTTTTTGGACTTGCTGGAGATTTCGAGCAGATGTCTAAAGCCGCGCTTCTCCGCTGCCGCATGCAACTCGTGAATGTTCTTTTCCTTTTGGGACACGGCAAGGCCCGGATGCCACTTGATCTCCAAAAAGATCTCGCGTACAAGCTTGTCGCTTTCGGTCGCGGAAACGAAGATTGGACGCTCAGCCATTCGGGAAATTCCTGATGTACGCTAGCGGCACAAAATCGGGGACCAGAATTTCGCAAAGCTCAGCTGTCCGCCGCTTCGCTTGCTCGGAAGGGTCTTTCCAGTTCGTCCAATCGTATAGATAATGAAAATCGATCAACTTCTCTTCGACCGCTTGTTCGAGCGGCACAATGCGAGTTCCGTTGGCGTAGACAACGCCCGTCGCAAATTTCACCCCTGGCGTGTACAAAACCGCCCGGTCGATCTTCAACCAGAACAGGTTTGCGTCGGGTTTTCGCTCTTTGATCCGCCCTGCCATTGGGTGCCCTGTCGCCCAGCAGAGGTGCACGTATTGGTCCATCCCCATGCGCGTGTCCAAGGACAGGCTGTCCTGGTCGCCGCCCGAGCAAAAGTTTTCTCCCATCTCTCTCATCTTAGCGGTCGAATAGATTCCTTCCAACTCTTTGATCTTCGGCATGTTGACGATGTCGGTGAAGTGGAACAGGTGCGGAATGCGAAGAAGCGGGTCGGGAGCGGTCGCCATGACCGCCTATTTTATCTGGACAACACTCCGCGTGCCTCTACCGTCACTTTCCATGAGCGGTTCCGGCTGGATTGGCGTTGATCTCGACGGCACTCTTGCACATTATGGAGCGTGGGCCAAAGACGGTGGCAAAGGCGCTCCTATCCCGAAGATGTTCAAGGGCGTTAAGATTTGGCTCGACTCTGGCGAGACCGTCAAGATCACGACCGCGCGCGTTTCAACGAACGATGATTTCGAAAAACGAGCAACGGAAACTCATTCAGGCATGGTGCCGGGAAAACACCTCGGCCAGGAGCTGGAGGTCACCAACGAGAAAGACTTCGCAATGATCGAGCCTTGGGACGACAGAGCAATTGGCGCCCAGTGAATACCGGAGAACACGTCACAGCGTCACTAGAGCCGGCTCGATCGGCATTTCGTCCCAGGTCCTTCCCTCAAGGGTGCGACCAGTCTTCTTTTTTTGCACGCCGCCCCATTGTTTGAAGAAGAACGAGACGCCAGCCTTCAGGCATTGGTCGCGAATGCCGGTGACCCAATCCGGACGCATTGGACGCGCCCCCGGTCCCGATTCGCCGCCGACGATAACCCAATCGATACCGCGTAGATTCAGCTTTCCAACGGGTCCGATGAGCGGCTCGATCGATAGAAATTTCACATGGGCCCCGGTCTTTCGCAGGTGAACGATGCGGTAGGCATATTTCTCATTTTCGACGCTCACCCCCATCCAGATGTTCGATTCCCATTTGAGCTGCGGACTCAATTCTTCGATCCGCTCGGCCCGCTTCGTCAAGACCTGAAATTGATGCCAGTGGGCCCGCCGCATCACGTCGAACACATCCTTTATATAGGACAGCGGCACGTCCAAATGGAAGAGGTCGCTCATGGAGTTGACGAAGATCCGCTTCGGTCTTTTCCAATGCAACGGCAACTCCAGCATTTGCGGTTGAAGCGTCAGCTCAAAGCCGTTTCGGTAGTTCGCCTGTCCCATGGCCTTCAGGCGGTTCGCCATTTTTTCCGCGTAGCAATGCTTGCAGCCAGGGCTAATCTTGGAACAGCCGGTTACAGGGTTCCATGTCGCGTCTGTCCATTCGATGGGGGAATTCGTGGCCATAGCGCTCTTCGGTCCTTACGGGAGGACTCTATCCAAGATTTTGCTTCCACACAAGAATCATTGTATTTGTTTTAATGGATTACCGTGGCAGTTCCCAAAGAGACCCTCTGGGCGATAGAGCCCCACACGTCCGCGAAGCACCAAATCCTTCGCAAGTACTTGGACGCGTGGCTCCCCATTCTCGGTACCTACAACAAGCGGGTCGTGTATGTGGACGGATTCGCCGGACCCGGCCGCTACACCGGAGGCGAGCCCGGTTCACCCATAGTCGCGCTCGAAGCCGCACTCACCCACCAGGCCAAACTGCCGAGCGAACTCGTGTTTCTGTTCATCGAGAAAGAATACGACCGGGCCAATCATCTTGAAGGCGAGATCGCGAAGCTCCAGCTCACTTCTTCTTTTAAGGTCCGGGTTGAGCGCGGCACCTTCGCCAACACACTCGGCAGCCTGCTCGATGCGCTCGACAAAACCAGCAGCCAGATTGCGCCGACGTTCGCCCTGATCGACCCATTCGGCTTTTCCGGCATTCCCTACGCGCTGATCCAGCGGCTTCTATCCAAGAACAAATGTGAAGTGCTCGTCACCGTCGTGGCCGACTCGATCAATCGCTGGCTTGAGCATCCCGTCGAAAAGATCAAGGCAAATATCGTCGAGACATTCGGCACTGATGAGGCGATCAAAATTGCTGAGGGAACCGGCGACCGCGTTACCGAGCTAAAAAATCTCTACCACCGCCAGCTCAACAAGGCCGCGACGTTCGTCCGCTATTTCGAGATGCGCGACTACGACGGCCGCGTCGTCTATTATTTGTTCTTCGCTTCCAACAACGCGCTCGGCCATCTAAAAATGAAGGAGGCCATGTGGAAAGTCGATCCCATGGGAGCCTTCACGTTTTCGGACTCCACTGACCCTAACCAAACCCTTCTCTTCGACCTGAATCCATCCATGGCCCCATTGGCAGCAGACATCTCCGCGAAATTCAAAGGCGCGCGACAGATTCCCGTGAAGCGGGTAGAAACCTACGTCCAAGATCATACTGCCTATTTGCGAAAGCACATGTTGGAAGCTCTGAAGCTGCTCGAATCGGAACTGGGGAAGTTGAACGTTGCCGAGATGAAAACCGATGGTACGAAACGCCACGGCAAGACGTTCCCAAATGAGGTCCAGGTAACCTTTCTCTAAACACGTATGCAACGAGATTCGAACTCGCGCAGGTTTTACGCCTTCCGCGTTAGCAGTGCGGTTCCATAAGCCACTCGGCCACCTGAGGGTCAAGACAACCTGCTTTCGGAAGTCCTGTTGTTCCGCAATAACGGAAACTTCTATCCGTCCCCGCGCGGACGGGTGTCCACTCAGGCTGCTGACTCGATCGTGCCCGCATCGAGGGCCTTGGCGCTCGGCAAACTGACCGACACGCGCGCCCTTGGTCGCGTTTTCCGGCAGAGGTGGCCTCATTGCCCGACCTGGCCCTCGACGGCGCAACGTCGGCCGCCACGTTGGCAACAAGCCGGCCTTTTTTTGGGCAGCACCACCCGGCGTCGGTTGTTTCCGCGAGGCGCGGCTCGAAGTGGGCTCCCGTTCGCAGCCCGCGGCGCAACGGATCTACGGCCCCCCGGAATCCCCAAAGAAACGGCGAATTCGGCAGCCAGATGGGGCCAGATGGTGGCAGATAGTGGGAATTTCCGGAAAATCCCGCTGGGAGTGGCCCCGGGGGCCTGCGGACAACCGGCGGCATTGGCAGCGCCGATTTCGTCAAACCAACGCAAAAACCACCTTGAAAACCGCACCGAAAACGCAAAAACCATGCTGAAAGCCAGCCCGACAACCCGTAATCGGTTGACCAAATGGCCGGATTTCCGTATGTTTGACACTCATGGAACGCCTTTTCTATTCCACCGGCCAGGTTGCAAGGCAGCTTGGCATCACGCTCGCGGCGGTCCGCACCTTGTGCGAGAACCAGGTGATCATCGCCGAAACCACGCCCGGCGGCCAATGGCGAGTACCTGCCTCCGAGGTCGAGCGCCTCAAACGCGAGGGCCTGCCGCCGATTCCTCGCCCGTTGCCAATCGAGAGCGCTCTACCGACGAATGGGACGACGGCCGGCCTGGAACGTCGCTCCGAACTCCCGGTCAAACCCTCCGCCGAAGTCCTGTCCGCAGAGGACGAGGTGGCGATTACGAGAAGCAGGCTTGAAACGCGGCGAATCGAACGTGAAATCGAGGAAAACGAAGATTGGTTCCGCGGGCGGCAACTTCAGCAGGCGGCTGAGGAAGCCGCCGAGCGCCAAAGGAACGAAGTGCAGCTTGCAGCGGAGCGAAGCCGGCAATGGGCCGAAAAGTGGATGCAATATGCGCTCGATTCGATCTCGTACGACGCTCGGGGCGAGGTTGAGATTGAGGTTCACGAAGAGGTGGACGTGGCGCTCTCCAAGCTCCAAGGCTGCGAACCGGAGGCGATCACTCGCCCCATCGTGGACGCGGCTGTGCGCCGGGCACTAGGACCGTGGAGGCGGAAACAGGAGATCGCCAACGCTGTTCGATCCGGCATGAATAAGCTGCCATGGGAGGTGCGGTATCGTTCCGAGCACGCGTCGTTAAAGCAACGCGCCTGGGATGCGGTGATCGAAGCGGTTGGGAGGCTGCGTGAGGAAGCGAGTTCTCAGGAGATAGAAACCGCCACAGCGCTCGCAGTACAGCCAATGACCCGCGAGTACGAACACCAGCAGAGATGCGAACGTATTGTAAGCCGCGTCTACGCCTTCGATGCGACGAGTGTGGAACAGGAGGCGGCGAAGGATTCCGTGCGGAAAGCGTTGACAGCCCTTCCAATCGGTGCCGGAGCCAAGGAGCTTGAAAGAGCCGAGGAAGCCGCGCTTGTACCGTACAAAGCGGCTATCGCTCAGCGCAAGGAACAGGCGCGCCGGGAATCCGAAAGGCAGGACCAGCGCCGCGCTGCAGAACGGAAGGTCGATCTCCAACTTGGGCACATCGAACGCTACCTTACAAAGGAATACGAATTCGGCGGCGGATACCTTGCATTGCGGTGCGAGGCGGAACGACTGCGACCCCTTATCCGAAAGGCGATAATCGAAAACTTTCTACGAAATCCGCGTATGACTGACGAAGACATCCGAAAATGTATCGAAGCTCATATCGATAACGAAGGCTGATTCGTCGGACCGTCAATTCTCAGCTACGTTTTCGGACGGCGTCTTATTGGCGCGGATCATCTCTTCTATCGCAATCAGCCCGCGGTAGGCGAAGATCCACTTGTTAGCCAATTGCTCGGCCGGAATCGAGTTCTTCTGGCGTTCGTACGTTTTGACGCGCTCGCGGACTTCCACCGCTGTCCAACCGATTTTTTTCGGGGAGCGTTGCGCCGTCAGAGCTGAGAAACTCAGGGCAGCCGCGATAAATTGGTGGCGATGCGTAACGCCAGCCTGTTGTAGCAAGTAATCGGCCGCCGCCACCCGCTCCGACAAATCGTCTTCCAGATATGAATTCCCTCGTTGCTGCGAAAGATTTTTGGCTACAAAGTGAGGGGAGGGAGATTGCGGTGGGGAGCCAGCGGGCACTTCGCATTCTTGCAAGAATTTTAAAGCCCGTTCAAGATTAGGGTGACTACAGTAGGCTAGGTTCTCGCGCAAAAATAGTTGGGCTTTGTGTTTGCTACTTGCTTTGAATCGCCCGAATTGCAATAGGTTGCCCCACACAATTCGGGCGATTTGCTCGACAGCCAGTCGGGATTGTCTCGTTTCCTCGTCTCTCGGGCCGCGCCAATATTTTCGGATTTCCTTGGCTCCGCGCCGAACTACCTTGGTCGGAACACCGTGCTGGGCCAACGTCATCATGTATCGAACCACGGCGGCACTTTCGCGCAGCTTTAGCGGCTCGCATTTTACGGCTAGATCGCCGAAGAGCCACTTCAAGAAAGGCCGAACCTCCGACCGATCTAACGGCTGTATCGGCGGAAGCATTTCTGCGTTGACTTGAATCCAGCCATCGCTCTGACTTGCCTTCTCGGGCATAAGGCCACCTCAAGAAATTTTTGAAACCTTAGGAGATTGCGAACTGTGCTCTTATTCTGAAACAGAAATCGGATTCTGGCAATGAAGAATTTGGACATTCGCGTCACTCACTGGCCCACAGATCGGCTGATCCCAACCGAGACCAACCCACGCACGCACACTCCTTCCCAGATCGACCAAATCGCAGCGTCGGTCCAGGCATTCGGCTTCGTAAGCCCGATTTTGGTCGGCGATGATCGGCGGATTATTGCTGGCGAAGGACGCTTCCGCGCCGCGATGAAACTCAAGATGCGCGAAGTTCCGGTCATTGTGCTGAGCCACCTGTCCGACGTTCAGCGGCGAGGGCTGGCGATTGCCGACAATCAGATCGCACTCAACGCCGGCTGGGACGAAGAGAAACTCCGCGAACAACTGTCAGCATTGCACGACGATAACTTTGACGTTACTCTGCTCGGTTTTGACGATCAGGAATTGGCGCGACAGCTCGCCGATCTGGACACCGCCGGACTCACCGACGAGGACGAGATTCCACCGATTTCGATCAACCCCGTCACCCGGCCGGGCGACCTCTGGATGTTGACCTCTCGTAAGGGTCCCCGCCATCGGCTGCTGTGCGGCGACGCCACGGATGCGCACGATACGGAGCGATTGCTGAGGGATCAGCAAGTGGCGATCCTCATGGTCACCGATCCGCCCTATGGTGTCGAGCTTGAACCAGAGTGGCGCGAAGCAGCCGGTCTGAACCCACGGACCCGGCAAGGCGGCAGCGTCGCAAACGACCATCGGACCGATTGGTCGGAGGCTTGGCTGCGCTTTCCTGGCAACGTCGCTTACGTTTGGCATGCCGGCATTTACGCTCCTGAAGTCGCGCTGGGCCTGCAACGCTGCGAATTTGAAATCCGTTCGCAGATCATCTGGATCAAGCAACATTTCGTGATCTCTCGTGGCGCTTATCACTGCGGTCACGAGCCGTGCTGGTACGCGGTACGGAAAGGGCGGACGGCACACTGGCGGGGTGATCGAAAGCAGACGACGGTGTGGGAAATCGCCAATCTGAATCCGTTTGGCGGTGACAGCGGCGGGGAAAACGAACGGTCACGCTACGCAGAAGCCCGTGGAGGCCATGCGCCGGCCGATTCGCAACCACACACGCCCGAGCGAGGCTTGCTACGACCCCTTCTTGGGAAGCGGCACGACTGTGATTGCGGCGGAGAGCATCGGGCGCGTTTGCTACGGTATCGAGATTGACCGGCGCTACATTGATGTGGTGGTGCAGCGGTGGCAGGAGTTCACCGGCAAGGAGGCTGTTCTTGATGGGGATGGTCACACATTCGCGCAGATTGCACGGGCGCGCCGGAAGGTGGTCGCATGAAACCCGGAATCTGGTCGAAAGCGTGCTTATCGCATGGGTCGCGGATCGCGATTCCGGACAAAGAAAAGCCGCCAAGGCAGAACCCCGGCGGCTCGTGGAACCCGATTCCTCAGGCCTTATCTCTTGAGTGCGTAGCGTCGCTCGCGGTTTTCGATCTTGCTGGACGTGACGGTCAGGCCCATCTTCTTGCCCAGCACACCGGAAATGAATCCTCGCACCGAGTGCGCCTGCCAGCCGGTAGCTTTCATGAGATCAGCCCCGGTGGCGCCGGCCGGACGCTTCAGCAGGTCCAGGAACTTGGCGGTCTTGCTGCCCAGGCGGGCACGTGTACCGTTCTTTCGCGGCTTCGCCGACTTCGCGCCGGTGTGCGCTTTCTTTGCAGGCGTGGCCTTCTTGGCCGACTTACCCTTGGACGGCGCCACGTTCCGCGTTTGTGCGGCAACACGAGGCTTTTTGGGTGCGGCAGGCCCCGCGGCTGCGGCGTTTCCTTCAGGATTCGCGGTCGTTTCCGAAACTTCGGTCATGGTGTTTCTCCTCTTAGCGGTGATTACCGCGATCACATGGATCCCTCCGATTTGCTGCGGTTGCAAGCGAATTCTGATGCGAATCGCCATCGCCGGATGATCGCCTCAATCGGCAAATCCCAGCCCCAGATCGGGGTAGGTAGTGGCAGATGGTAGGACACGGCGCAAAATTCAGCCAGAAAATTGGATCAGGTGATTGCCGCGCTGCTCTCGCATCGCAACGTGGAGGAGGCCGCCCGGGCCATCGGAATCAGCACGAACACGCTGCAGCGCTGGATGAAGGAACCGGAATTCCAGACCAGATTCCAGGAATCGCGGCGTGTGGCGTTTTCCCAGGCTCTTGACCGATTACAGGATGCCAGCGGCGCGGCCGCCACAACTACGCTGAAGATCATGGTGGATGCGAACGTCCCACCTGGAGTTCGCCTGCGGGCCGCAGAGATTGTTCTGCAGCACGGTGCCAAGGCGGCAGAGTTGGAAAAACTCGAAGATCGCGTGGCAAGGTTGGAACGGAAAGAAGGCCTGAAAACTCAATCGACTAAGCACTCGGGAAAGATAACCTTGCTTCAGGCCACGCCCTTGCTGGGCCCGTCTCCAGAGGAGAGTGCGCAGCCGCCCGATCGGACCGATACCGACAGGACTCAGATAAGCGACGCCATGACCAAACCACTTCAGCCGAGCAGTGACGAACTGGGGGCATCGCCGAGCTGGCGCATCTCTGTTCCGGAGATTGCGACGCGTTTGCGAATCGGCAGATTGGCGGTTTACGCGATGCTGGAGCAAGGGATCATTCCTGCGATCCGCCTCGGCCGGCGTTGGATTATCACGCGCCGGGCCTACAACACCTGGGAGGAAACTTGCGGTCTTCGCCCAGGCGCTGGACTTTCCGCGCCCACCGGAGCTAATAGTGTGAACTAGAAATGCCCGTTTTCAAGCGCAAGTACGAATCCGGAAAGGTCGTCTGGCGATACTTGTTCAGCGCGCCGGGTGCAACACGCGAAGATCGCCGATTGATTGCCGAGGTCGGCTTTGCGAGCAAGCAGGAAGCAATTGATGCCGAGACGAAGCGTCGCGCTGAGGAACTGCAGAAGTACGAACTCGCCAAGGCCGGGGGCGATGCGGTCGCCGCGGAACTTCCGACCACGCTCGGAATGCTGTTCGGCGAGTTCTTTCGCCAACATGCGGAGGAAAAGCTTGCTCCCAAGACCATCGAGCGGTACCGGGAAATGGTCACCTATCTCGCTCCCGAACTCCTGGCCATGCCCTTGCGCGAGATTACGCCATTGCACCTAAGTCGGGAGTGGAACCGGCTCCTCAAGAGCGGCGGCCATCACCGCAAAACGAAGCAAGCGCGTCCGTTGAGTGCGAAGACGGTGAGGCACATTGCGGGGCTCGTCTCGAGTGCATTCGGACGCGCGGAGCGTTGGGGACTGGTCTCCGGCAACCCGGTCAAACGCAGCGAGCCGCCGGTTCCCAAGAAGCGTCGAGGCATCGCACTCACCCCGGCACAACAGGCTCTTGTATTCGCATCTGCGACGGAGCCGTGGTGTTTGACGACGTTCCTGGAACTTGCGGCGGCCACTGGTGCGCGACGTGGCGAACTTCTGGCGCTGCGCTGGTCGGATCTTCAAGACGGCCGAGCGCTCATCAGCCGGTCGCTCACCCAGACCAGGAAAGGGTTAGAGTTTAAAGGCACCAAAACCGAGCGCCCTCGCGACGTGAAGGTGCCGGAGTCGGCACTCGCCGCCTTGGACGTACATCGGAAGCGCCAAAATGAGCTTCGACTTCAGTTCGGGCCTGACTATCGTTCCGACCTGGACCTGATCTTCGCGAGCCCGGATGGGACACCGCTCCGCCCGGATTCGATCTCTTCTGCAGTCTCGCTTCTGTTCCGACGGCTCGGTCTTCCTAAGGGCGCGAGCCTGCATTCGCTGCGTCACAGCCACGGGTCGCACCTGGTGGCGAACGGCGTACCATTGCCAGTTGTCGCCGAACGCCTGGGCCACGCCTCGGTGCGGACGACAGCCGACGTCTACGCGCACGCGCTCCGTGGTCAGGACGACGAGGCTGCACGGCGCTGGGACGAATTTCAGCGCCGCTCGACGAGCGACGACTCTCAAAAAACGGTCCAGTAATGCCGTTGATTATCGGGGGATCTGACGAGTAGCGACTCGTGGCCTGAGGCCCCCGGGCGGGCGGTGACCGGGCTTCGCCGCCTCGCTACGCATGTGTTGGCGTCTTGCAGTTGCAATTGGCGGCTAGGCGCAGTCAAATGGCTGAAGCAGAGGCGATTTTATGGAAGCGATTCGGCGTGGGCCAGTAAGCCTGGTGTATTTCACGGTCCGGTGGGACGATTTTGCAAACCTGCATCCGCATCCGCCTTTTCAGTACTTCCTTGTGACCCAGGTCTTTGCGGCCGACGGCGAATACATCTGCACCCAGTTGCTCGGAATCGATCTACGGGCAGTAAAGTATTTCGAGAAGCAGGGATACGACCACCGGACAGCAGGCCGATTGACGGTGGGAGATCGAGAGCGCATTCAAGCGTGCTTCGATGAATACGCGCGTTTTCTGGTGGAGAGAACTGTTGACGGCGTGCTCGGTCACCGGGCAGGTGCCGATCAGAAAATCCACTAGTGCGCCGGTACGCAGCAATTAGCCGCGATGTTGGGCATTATCGGCCATCCGGACATTACCTCCGAGAAGTCGGCCACAGCAAGGGGAATTGTTGCGCTGCACGCTGGCTCGAAGCCTTGCGTCTATACTGCTGGTATGACGGCCCGGGTTTCACGATTGGCGCTTTGGATCGTGTTTGTCGCGGTGGTCGCATCCGCCCAGGACACTCGGTTTTCCTGTATTGAGCCACCAGAGATTCGCCATTTCAGCTTGAACGAAGTGCGCACACGGTTTGGTACAGGCGCGGACGATTTTTTTCTGTTCAAGAGGTTTCTGGATCTGACGCCGGACAAGCCCAAGCCGGGAAGGCTCGCGCCGCTCTTCGATCAAAAGCTCAAGGATCATCCTGACGATCCCCGATATCTATACCTCTATGGGCGATCGCTCATGGGGAAAGACACGCCCGAGTCGATTGTGCAATTGAATCGGGCCGCGGAGGTCGCGCCGGATCTTCCTTGGACGTACACTGCGCTGGCAACAATTTATTCCAGCCGGAACTTCACCGATAGGCCCAAGCTGCTCGCCAGTATCCGCACCTATCGTAAATTCTGCCCCGCGAATCTGGACGGATTTACGTATTTCAATTCCGTTTCTGATCCAACCGAATCCGTACAATGGGCCAAACAATTGCGCGCTCTGCTTGAGAACAGCATGGAGCAGCACGATGGACGGTATTGGAGCGCACTGTGGGCCGCTGAGTTTCGGTTGGCGCCGAAATCCGAATACGATAAGCTCCGGGCGCAAGTGGCGGAAGACCTCCAGCGGCTCGAATCGGTCCCGGAACCATGGAAGCGCGATTTTCTTATCGATCTCGCGACCGGGTACGAACTGACCAACCGGCCGGAGGTGGCGAAGACAATCCAGCGGCGGCTCAATCCTGATCAGGACGCGATGAAGGCCGACCACGTCTTCATGGACGAAACCCGTTGGAGGACTCCATTGTCGGCAGACGAACGCGAGGCTGCGTTGCGCGAACTCGCCCGCCGCGCCGCGGGATGGGTCCAGGAATGGCCGGAAAGCAGGATCGCCTGGAGCCAGCTCTTAACGAGTCTTCCTCACAAACCGAGCTGGACGGAGCAGGAAATGGAGCACGCCGGAGAAGAGCTGCTTAAAGCCGAAGATGCGATGGGTTTCGCGTGGAATCCGACGCCCGAGAAGCTTGAAGTCGCACGCCAATGGGTACGCTACGAGATTCGCCCGAAAGATTGCATCGCAATGGCGCAACAGACCCTGGATGTCATGGCCCTCGGTCCCGAGGAACCCAACGATCTCTATTCCACGCCGAATTTTCATCCGGATATCAACCTGATGAACCGGAATACGATGCTCGCGCTTGGCGTGATTGTGGACGGGTCGCTTCTTTTGAAAGACTTCGAAGGTGCGCGCTCCGCGATCGCGAAGATGGAGAAATGGGTCAACGATAACCAATCGCTTGAGAGCGAGCCCTACGCTGGATTCTGGCGCTGGCGAGGCTTGTGGCTGAATTCGCAGGGGAAACTCGCGGAAGCGGAAGGCCGAAAGCTCGATGCGATTGCGTTCTATACGCGGGCGATCGCTGGTAGGGCAGGCGATCCTGAAATGGCAAAACATGCGCGTGGACTTTGGGACGAAATGGGTGGAACAAATGAGGCGTGGAGTTTTCTGATCGCGAACAGCCCGGTTCCTCCCAAGGTGCCCACAACCGGGAAAACTCCGGTAAACATCGCGTCGCAGTTCGCGGGGTGGCAGAACGTGGGCAAGGCTCTCGGCGAAATGAACCTTCACGGCCCTGCGGGCGAAACGTGGACGCTCGCGAACTTTCAGGGGAAGATGACATTCGTCTCAGTGTGGGCCACCTGGTGTGATCCCTGCCGCGAAGAGCTTCCGAGCGTGCAGAAGCTGTATGACCTCACAAAGAAGCAGAAGGACCTTCAGGTGATCACTTTGAACATCGATGAGGACCCAGGCTTGGTCGAGCCGTTCCTCGCCGCGAATGGCTATAGCTTTCCGGTGCTCATGTCTGCCGGTGAATACGCGGGACAGACGACTGGGGTACTGAGCATCCCACAGAACTGGGTGGTGGACCGCGTCGCGACGTTACGTGAGAAGAGTTCCGGCTTCGATGACAAGATCGCCGACTGGCCCAAGCAAATGTTCGACAAACTGGCGCAGAACCCGCGATAGGGCAGCCCGGAAATCGGCCTGATTCGCAACAATATCGGCTGTGACCCTGCCGTACTTGCGACGAGCTGCCAGAAAAATCGGTTGTTACTGGACCGGGACACGTCGCGTCAGGATATTGCCTCCACGTAGCATGTAGACGAGCGAGTTCGCCTCGGCGCCGAGCAGGTTGTCATTCCATGCTGCGGGCACCGGCTCCCACCGACCGGTGGTGCGATCGAGAACCGAAAGGCTGTCTCCAACAGCGTAGATCTGGCCGTCATCCATCATCGCAGCCGGGTGCTTGCCTCGAGGAATCTCCCAGTGTCCGATCTCCTTGCCATCGAGGCCTGCCTCAAGCCAAAGATATCCACCCGGGGGAGCATTGCGGGAGAGTGCCATTCCGATCCGATCTTTCGTGACACGAATCCTCCATAAACCGACGTTCATTTGATTCTCACTCACTTTCTTTGCGAGCGTGGACAAGGGGAAAAACTGGCCGAGCAATTCTCCGGATCGCGCATAGTGCCGCAACAACGCGAAGTCCACCGGCTCGCTCTGGGATCTTGGAAGCAGGCTGCCGACGACCCAAATAGAATGGTCGGGAGCGAAGCACAGCTGCGACGGGATGTAGGGGGACGTCACAATTTCGCGAATCAATGAGCCGTCGGGATTGAAGATCGCAATCGTTCCGCCGGATGCAGAGTGGCTGATGGCCGCGACGACACTACCGTCCACGTCCATGTCGACGTTATCAATGGAGCTGTTCGCCTGCCTGGAAACCTTCATGGCCAGCGAGCCGTCTGGTTTATAAACCGAAACACCTTGCGCATCGTAAACGCCGAGGTAGCCGTGATCGAAGGTGGGTACGATATTGAGCGGGCGGATATCGCCCTGTACGACAATGTCACCTACCACGTCGCCCGGTGAAACCGCTAGTGCGGGAAGCATCAGGGCTGCGAAAGCCAAGAGGCGCATCTTCGAAGACCTCCTACAAAATAGTGACGAAAGTCGTCGATCGGGCGTGCAGGGTAGGGAGGCCATGCTGTTCCATTGATTCTACTGCTGAGCGAGTGAGCTGCAGTAATCCGCGCGGAGAACATACTGACTCGGGGCTCTGAGATGAGGTCCGATTGGTGAAGCCGCCAGTCCAACCTGGGCAGCACTGATGCCGCGCATTGTCGGCAGTTACTGGGAACCAGCGGCGTCCGGTGCGAGGGTGACATAGCCGGGTTATCGGAAGTCAGGTGCCATTCGGACGAGGGGATTGTATTGTCCCAGCGCTATAAGACAAGAGAGGTTCGCAACTGCAAGGCGCAATACAGCGTCTAAACGCTTATGATACGCGGATCAATTTTAGTTTGGCTCCTGATGCCCGTTGTGTCGGCATACGCGCAGCCCTTTTCTCTTGGCCTAATGGGTGGTGCAGGTCTGACGCAGGATTTCCAGAATTACAACGTTCCGCCGTGTTGTCCCCCCTTTCAAGTGGCCCCTACATACAGCATAGTCGGCTCTTCAATTCCGCAGCGCTGGATCGCCGGCGGGACGCTGGAGGTGCGGCTGCCGCTGCATCTCTCGATCGAGGCCGATGCGTTGTACCACGAGCTACAGTTCAAAACGGCGGTCCAGTTCGGCCAAACTCCGCCCGACTGGGGACGCGCCCTACAGCAGCATGTCGTGACCTGGGAGTTTCCTGTCCTGTTGAAGTACCGTTTCCAGCTTCCGCTAGTGAAGCCGTTTATCGATGCGGGGCCCGCGTTTCGGAACTTGGGCAACCTGAGCCACACGAACCCGTCTAATCACGGATTCGCAGCAGGGTTAGGAGTCGAGGCCCATCTCTGGAAACTCAAGATCGCGCCTCAGTTCCGCTACCTGCGCTGGGCGCGTGATCAAGATGTTCCCATGTTTGGTCTAACCACCGTTACGGATCAGGTGGAATTTCTGACGGCGATCACTTTTCCGTAACCCACGGTGGTGCTGGCTGCGACGGCAACGGATGGGACCCTTACCCTAAAGCCCGATTGTGATCGCCAATCGCTGAGGTTGCCCGCGTGTTGAGGACAATCGTGGGCATATGGCTGCTCTATATTGTGCAGCGACGATGGTTGTCGTGTGGAAGCGGTTATCGTTTAGCTCCTGATGAGTGGTGATATCGGAAGCGGCTCATGGACTGCGGCCTTAGAGTTGCTAGGTTCAGTGTCCGTGGTTCTTGCGTTCTTGTTTTTACTGTTCATGGGAAACGATGTAGTATCTTCCGTCGATTTCCAAGGCGCGGACCCGCATGTGGATCTTAAAACACAGGTGGGCCGTCCGTTCGACCAGAAGACCATAGACGACGACGTTCGCCGGCTGTGGAGCCTGGGCCGCTTCGACGATATTCGAGTGGAAACCCGCCAGGAGCTCGACGGAACCGGCGTGATCTTTGATTTGAAGCCCGCTACCGGACCTCGCCTGCGCGAAGTTCAAGTGGAGCCGTCCTCGATCGGGCTCAAGGTTCACGTTCCGGCAGGGACCCTGATCGACGAGCGCGCCGCACACCAGATCGCCAGCGAAGCCAGGCGCCAACTCATCGCACAGGGCTATCAGGATGCTCAAGTGGCTCATACCATCCTTCCGGCCACAGATCACCTCGCCGATCTGAAGCTGACCGTCGATACCGGGAATTCGCAGAAGCTCAAGCGGACCAGTTTTTTCGGTGACACGGTGTTCGACGACAAAGAACTGCGGCGCCGGTTGAAGGCTCTGCAACCTCGCCAGGTGTTCTTTTTCTGGCACCTCGCACCGGCGTATAGCGGTGACGCGGCCAAGGCGGACGCGGCGCGGTTGGAGTCCTTTTATATCTCCCGCGGTTACTACGACGCGACCGTCCGCCCCAGCAGCGAGGATACGCGCGTGAATTTCTCCATCGATGCGGGGTCGCGTTACGAGGGTCCAACGATCGACTGCGCCGGGTTGTTCGCCGAGCGGCGCGCGGCGGAACGGCGGGGCGTCCTCGAATTTTCCGCGCGCGTAAACGTCACCACGTCCGTGAACCGCGCGGAGTTTGAAACCGCCACCGAAAGCGGTCCCGCCTACCTGGTGGGCCGGATCAATTTCGTCGGAAATCATCACTATAGCGCCAAATCAATCCGTACTTATTTTGTTCTGGCTGAAGCAGCGCCGTTCGACGAATACCTGCTGCGGAAAAGCCTCGCCCGGCTGAATCGCGCCGGCTGGTTCGACCCGGTGACGGAATCCGACATCGCGATCTTCCCCCATCCGGCCATCGGCAGGGCGGACGTGACCATCCGGCTGACCGAACGGAAGCGCGGAAAATGGTCGTTTTCCGGACCGGTCGGCACGATCCGGATGGGCGGACCGCTCGAAGCGTCGCTTAGCTTGCGGCTCGTCAATTACACACCGTCCATTTCCCTGGTCGCGCTGGCGCGTCCCATTGTCCCGACCATCCCGGTAAAGCCGCTGATCTATCTCGCCGGATTCCAGCGCTCGGGAACGGGCTGGCTGTCGGGAATCTCGGTCGCTCCCCAGCTCGGCTGGCAGTTTGCGGCGATGACATACGCGACCGCCAAGCTCCGCCAGCGGTTGACACCGGTTCTGAGCGGCGATCAGGGGCTGATTCCGGATCTGCCGGTCACGGTGGAGACGCCGGGTGGTGAGAAGCCGCTAATCTGCCAGGCTCCACAACCGCGATACTGGACCGCGCGCAAAGTGGCGCTTTTCGGTTTGCAGGTGGCCGGATCGTTTCCGCTTCTGTAGCCAATTCCGGTCACTGACTGGCAAGCTTCAAACGCGGTGCGAGACGATCCAGCGCGAGGCAGACGACCAGTTGGACAGCGAAATCAAGGTCCACAGCAAGGTCCGCAAGCCGGCGCATGTAAGAAATCGAATCGAGGCGGGTAAAGGCGTGCGCACAGCTATTGTGAAAGCGTGATTCCGAGTTGCCGTTCGAGTTCGCGTACACCGAGATGGGTCACGCGTACCGCCCGTCTGCCGGGTTTCGCGGCGATCCAACGCAATTCCGCCAGACGGGAAAACAGAGCGGCTCCCAGCACGCCACCCAGATGAAGTCGTCGTTCGGTCCAGTCGATGCACGCCCGGCTCGAAAATTCTCGCCAACGAGCGGACATGGGAAGGGTGATTCCAAACTGACGCCACCATTTCTGGCCGGGCTCGGTCAAGCCATAGATCCGTTCCCGGGCGGCGACCAGGATTCCGCGATCCACAAGCGCGTGATGGATCTCGACCGCCAGCGCCCCGGCGAGATGTTTATAGCAGGTGCGGGCGAAGCGCAGTTCCTTGATGCGTTCGGACTCATACCTGGACGCGGGCCCCGCCACCTGGTCGTTCTCCGGGGCGAGAGTTGCGAGTGATTCCAGGGCCGAGGCGACGCGCTCATTCGCCAATCGGTAGTAGCAATGCTTGCCTTGTCTTTCGACGGTGATTAAGGCAGCGTCCATGAGTTTCCGGAGGTGGAAGCTGGCGGTTTGGGGTGCAACGTTGCCGATGAACGCCAACTCTCCGGCCGGAAGCGCGCGGCCGTCAACCAGCGCAGCCAGGATCTTCGCGCGCGCAGGTTCTCCCATCAGTCCCGCAATCGACGCAACGTCCGGCCCGAGTGCCACGAGAATGATGGTATCGCAGACGCCGGAAAAATACTTCGATCCACGTCGAATCGATCAGGGGCGTTCCTCCTATACAGTTGCTGTGGGAGCGTACACCATGAAGACGACTCGAAGCATATTGATTTCCGGGGCGGCCATTGTTGTGATGGTCATCGTGTGTGCCGCCCAGGAGCCGGCCGCGAAATGGAACGAACTTCAGCGCCACGCGATTCCAGGCACCGCGCTCGAGGGCGTAACGACGACGATTGAGATCCCACCGGGCGCATTGTCCGCGAGACACAGCCATCCGGGTGAGGATTTCGGTTATCTCATCGAGGGGACAATTGTTCTTTACGTGGATGGAAAACCCCCGATGACGGTGAGAGCTGGAGAGGTATTTTTCACCGAGCGCGGCCGCATTCACAATGCCCGCAATATCGGGACAACGACGGCGAGGGCAGTGGACACCTACGTGATCGACAAAGGAAAGCCGGGGATCACTCCGGCCCCATGAGCCTATTTGCCGGTCCTAACGCACGGAACAAACCACGGAAATCGCCGCCGTTTGCCGACCGTTGACCGCCATTAACGTCTATTCCCCGAGGACGCCGTTTGCCGGGTCAACCACCTCCGGATTGGTGGTGGGAAGGGTGACGCAGTTTCGTCATGAACGAGCTCCTTTCGCTCGCTCATTTTGAACCTTCGCAACTGCCTCGGGGATCTTCCTGCCGCGATAGCGGCTTAGTACAACATGGGTTAACCACTCAGTGGACACCGCCCATACCACAGATGTGGCAGCCAAACACTTCCAATCCCGTGCGGTTTGCGCCATGGCCGACGCAACGCACGGGCGACGGATCGACGCCAAGGCGAAGACTTTACTCTCCGCGCAAAGCGGCTACCGGATCGATTCTGGTGGCGCGCCACGCCGGCACGAAACTCGCCGCGGTCGAAATCGCCGCGATTAATCCCGCCACCAGCGCCATTACCACCGGATCGTTGGGGCTCACCTCGAAAAGTACGGATTGAAGCAGCCGCGTCGTCGCGAACGCGCCGGCAAGTCCAGCGACAATTCCCGCAGCCGCCGGCTTCACGCCCTGCCACACCACCAACCGCGTAATATCGGGAGCCGCGGCGCCCAGCGCCATCCGGATTCCGAGTTCGTTGGTTCTCTGGCCCACCGAGTAGGCCAGCACTCCGTATAATCCAATCGCCGCCAGAACCACGGCCAATCCGGCAAACAACGCGACCAGTGTCAGCCCGAATCGATTTTGCCGCGCCGCGCCATCCATCATTTCATTCACCGTTTTCACGGTCACGGCGGGTAAATCCGGGAGGAGCTCGCGCATGATCTTCTGAAGCGGCAGAGACAGGAGACCCGGATCGCCAGCGGCACGCACCATCAAGGTGGCGAAATCGAAGGTTCCCTGAGACAGCGGGAGATACATCATCGGCTCGGGCTCTTGCGCCAGATTCTGGCGCGTGTCTCCCACCACGCCCACGATTTCGTGCGCTTTGTCGTCCATCCGCAGGCGTTTGCCGAGCGGATCTTCATTGGGGAAAAAACGCGCCGCCATCGATTCGGTGATCACGGCTTTATCGGCCGCCTCGAGGCGCTCGGCGTCGGTGAACACGCGCCCGCGCTTCAGTGGGATGCCCATCGCTTTGAAATATCCCGGGTGGGCGAGGCGCCACACCGCGTCGAGAAACTGACCAGGGGGGAGGGGCGGGCGGCCGTCTATGGTGAAGGTGTTGTCCATGTAGTGGCCGGCGAGCGGCGGAACGGTGACGAGTCCCGCGCTTTCGACGCCGGGCAACGCCCGGGCCTGCTCCACCAGGTCGCGATAGAATGCGGCGACCCGCGCCTCGTCGGCCAGATCGTGAGAGGATCCGGCCGCCGGCGTTTTTGCGGGAGCGGGCGGCAGGGAAAAGCGAATGGTGAGAACGCGCTCGGTTGCGAAGCCGGGATCAACGGCGCGCAATTTCGAGAAACTCTTGAGCATCAGGCCGGCGCCGACCAGCAGGATCAGCGACAATGCGACTTCGACGGCGACCAGCACATCGCGAAATAAGCCGCGGTCGCGGCCCGCGGTGGCCGATCGGCCGCCCTCCGACATGGCGGTTGCCAAACCGGCGCGCCACGATGACATCGCCGGCGCCAGGCCCACGGCGATTCCGGTCAGAATCGCCACGCCCGCGGTGAATGCCAGCACAGTTCCGTTCACCTGGACGGTTCCGATGCGCGGAATCCGGCCGGCCATCTTGATCAACGCGTTGGTCGCGAGCGCAGCCATGGTTAAGCCGAGCGCCGCACCGCTGAGCGAAAGAATCGAGCTTTCGGCCAGGAACTGCTTCAGAATCTGCCAGCGGCTCGCCCCCACGGCGACCCGCACCGCGACCTCCCGGCGCCTGGAAACCGCGCGCGCCAGCAGCAGGTTGGTCACGTTCACGCAGGCGATCAGAAGCACGCATGCGACGGCGCCGAGCAATAAGAGCAGCATCGGCCGCACGCGCGCCACCATCCGCTCATCCATGCGGACCACGTTCCCGCCCTTGCCGGTGAGCTCTGTCGGGTTTTCAATATGAATTCTTTTGGCGATTCCATCCACCTCCGTGCGCGCCTGTTCGACGGTCACGCCCGGCTTCAGTCGTCCGATCACCAAGAAGCGATGAGCCCCGCGCGCCTGCATCTGGCGGTCCGGCACAATCTGCCGCACCGGAAGCCACAACTGAGAATCCGCGTCCGGATATTCGAATCCAGGAGGCATCACGCCGACGATCGTGTGCGGTTCGCCGTCCAGGCGCATGTGCGTCCCGACCACGTCCGGCCGGGCTCCGAATCGCCGCTTCCACAGCACGTCGCTGATGACCACCACGCGCGGCGCGCCATACTTGTCTTCCTCGGCGGTAAACGTGCGGCCCATCGCCGGCCGAACGCCGAGCGTCGCGAAAAGGTTGTAAGAACAGATCGCGGCGGTGATGTTTTCGGGCAGCCCGCCATCATCCGGCGCAAAGCTCGACCCCCATTCGCCCCAAAACGCGATCTGCTCAAAACTGCGGGCGTCGCGCTGCCAATCGAGAACATTCGGACCCGAGACGACGTTGAACGGAAAGGTGCCGATCACGTCGCGCTCGTACAGATTCACCAGCCGGTCCGGATCAGGATATGGCAACGGCGCAAGTAAAACCGCTCGAATCACCGTGAAGATAGCCGAATTGGCTCCAATCCCCAAAGCCAGCACAAGGACCGCGGCCAGGCTGAATCCCGGATTGCGAGCCAGCGTTCGAAGGGCATATCGAAAGTCGCGCATACAGAATATACTGGCGATTCGCGCATTCGTTACGCCAGTCGAGGGACTAACTGACTCGCGGCGTCCGGCCACGGCCTGACAATTTTCATTATCGGTTGATACTGCAGGCGTCGAGATCCGGTAGCGCTTGATTCGCCACACGCTCCTTGCTAGGGCAGCGAAAAGCAGACCGTTGGCGAATACCGTCAACGTTTCTCCCACCGCGGCCGGATGCGAAGCGCTTGCGAGCGTCCCACCCGCGTGCAACGCCAGCGCCTGCCCCGCCGTTGTCAGTCAGGGAGGGGAGAGTAATGTTATCTCTGCGCTTACTGAATCGCGACCGTCACCGCAGCCGTCGAGATAATCCCGCCCGCATTAATCACTAATGGGACAGTCCCGTGCACCCCCGCCGGAACCACCACGCTCAATTGATTCACACCCACCAGCGTCGATGACAATCCCGCAAACGTCACGTCGCACGCGACTCCGCCGATGAACACCGGTGTCGATCCGGCCATCCGAACCGCATCTCCGGAAGCCGCCCCGTCAGCGATCGACGGCGCCACCGGACCCAGACCATTGGCGAATACCGTCAACGTTTCTCCCGCCGCGGCCGGATTCGAAGCGCTTACGGGCGTCCCGTCCGCGTGCAACGCGAGCGCCTGCCCCTCGGTTGTGAAAACCCCTGGGGCGATAGGCGCGGTTGCGACGCTGAATTGCCCGACTGGCGCACCATTCACCGTCACCGCGACCTGAGCTTCCCCGCTGATCTCCCACGGAACCTGCGCGTTGATCTGCCGTGCCGAAACATACAGCAACGGCGCCGGAACCCCATTGAACGTCACCGCGACCCCGCCCAGCGAATCCCCAATCGATCCATTGACGCCGATCCGCCCGAATCCCACGGCCGGCCCGAGGCCCGCACCGAAAATCGCCACCAGCGACCCCGGCGCCACCGGCTGCCCCGAAGCCAGCGAAGCCGCGTTCACTACCGAATCGATACCGCGGCTCGTGTTGATGAGAATCGAAGTGGAACCGCCGGTCGCGACGATATCCGGCAGACCGTCGTTGTTGAAATCGGCCACCGCGATCGAGACTGGGGTGTATCCAGGAGAAACGCTGGCTGCCTGGCTGAAAGCGCCGTCGCCGTTCGACAGGAAAATCACGATCCCCGGGCTTTGCTCTATCTGCAGCAGGTCCGCCTTGCCGTCGCCGTTCATATCGAACACCAGCGGTTTGGGGTAGTTAACCGTGTCCAGCTGGAATGGACCGCTGGAGACCGCCGTCCCGAAGGTGCCGTCGCCATTTCCAAGAACCATAGAGTAGCTGAGGAAGTTCGGCACGCTGCCCGGCGCGTTGTGCGACGACACCAGCACGTCCGTCCTGCCGTCTCCGTTGAAATCGCCCGTGGTCACCATGTAGGCAGGAAGCAGGGTCGTGCCGCTCACTGTCTCCGTTTCCGTTGTATAGATATCGAGGCCCCCGGGGAACGTGCCCTTGCCGTTCCCCAGGCACACCAGTGCCGTCGCGCTATAGATGTTGGTCAAACCGTTTAGCTGGGTGATCAGGACCACCAGATCGGGATTTCCGTCGCCGTTGAAATCGGCCACCGCGAAATCCACCCCGCCCGTGCAGTTGATCGCCAGCGTCACGAACGGCATGAACGTTCCATCGCCGTTGCCGAGAGCGACGACGCCGTCGCCGATCAGGTCCAGATTTCCGTCGTGGTTCACATCGCCGACTGCCGGATTCCCTGCGAAGCCGTTGGGAGCCGCGACGCCACCCGAAACGAGCGGCGCCGAAAATGTGCCATCGCCGATACCCAGATAAGTGTTCACATTCAGGAACGGAAGCCTACCGATCATCTGCCCGCACAGTACCACGTCGATTTTGCCGTCGTGATTGAAATCCCCCACGACCATCGACGAAAACGGGATTGAGATCGGCGTCTGAATCGGCGCTTGAAACGTCCCGTCGCCGTTGCCGAGCATGACGGTGAGCTGGGAACTTGACAAAAACACCAGGTCCGCGTTGCCGTCGCCATTGAAATCCGCGGTCAGCACCTGCAGCTGATAGCCGGCGTTCGGCTGGAGAAGCGTGTTCTGAAACGTGAGTGGAGCCTGCGCCCGGCACATCGCAGCCAACGCGACCATCCCCATCGCACGTGAAATCCGTTCGGCCATCTATTGCACCGTAATCGTCGCGCTAGGCGCAGTGACGATCCCCCCGCATTGATCAGCAACGGCACCACCCCGTGAACTCCCGCCGGGACCACCACGCTCAACTGATTTACCCCCATCAGCGTCGACGACAATCCCACAAACCTCACGTCGCCCGCGACTTCGCCGATGCACACCGGCGTCGATCCGACCATGCGAACCGCATCGCTCAAGAAAACCGGGAGCGATTGGACCCTCTGCCAGCACGGCTGCCCATCCCTTTTTCGACGGAAGCAGCAGAATTCGCGGGTTGGCCGTCCCGCAGGGCGTGATCCGCTTCGTCGAAATTTTTCGACCCGGCGCTGTTGACGCGGGTTTCTGCGAGGGCGGCGCCGGATAACGCGAGCGCCACGAGAATGGCCTCGGTAATAGTTTCAATATTCACCTGCTTCCTTTCCACTATGACGCGTGTGGGCAAGCGTGGGCGTACGAGCAGCTTGAGGGCGCCGCTTGTCAGTGTCGCGCATAGCGCAAATCGTGGCTGACGCGAGAGAATTTGCGAACCCATGTTGAACGGTTTGTCGGCATCTCGGACCGATGGCGATGTGCGCCAAATAGTCCCTGACAATCTCGATTATCGTCCGGAGCGACCGTGCTTCTAGAGTGCGCGTCGATTGAAAACAGGAGGGAGGGCGTTTTCGGTGCTCGCGCGCCGACGTTAAATTCAATGAGTTTTCGGCTACTGGACCGGCAGCAACGCAAGTAGCGTGCGCTCTGGTGTTCAGGGTTTCGGCCGGGATACAATCGGAGGGTGCACTCCCAAGATTTTCGAGCAGAACCAATCCCTGGGCTCTTGCGCTGATCGCCGGTCTCAGTTTGCTCGTCGCATGTGCTGGTTCTTTGGATAAGCCAAAGAAGGCCAAGCGGCGATGCGGGGCTTGCGGGAGTGCCGCGCATACGGCGCGGCGCTGCCCCGTGATCGGTCCACGGAGACGCTTATCAATCGAGAAAACGGGTTGGTGCAGTTGCTGCAATCGAAGGTTCCGCCGGACTGAGGGACACCACTACGCCGGCCGCGGAGTTGATCGCGGTCGCGAAATGTGTGGCGCCTGTCATTTGATCTGCGGACATGCCGGGGACTGGAAGAATGCCCCAATCAATCCGCAACGCTGCTGGTTGTAGTAATCAATTTTGCTAATCCTTCGACTCTCGGCACATTCGTCGGAAGCGCGTCGAGTGGATCCGAGTGGGCTGACGTAAGAGCAGATTGCGCTTATACCCCCCGCGACAGCGTCAGTTATCCGCCCGTTGCGGGTCATTATCGACGTTTGCCGGCGCGTTACCTCAGCGGAATGAGCGTTTTCCGTCAGATTGATTCCGGCACAAGACGGCATCGGTAAACGCGACGCGACAAGGCAGAGGCTATTCAGTTGTAGTGCGGTTGTCTTGTAACCACATCGATCCTCGCGCTTTGAATACGGCCCGCAATCGCCCTGTAACACCCTCGCAACAACCCGGTGGTATTTTCTACGTGGCGACTTAATCGTTGAGCGCCTATTCGACTTCTAGTCCTAGATTTTCAGAAGGAGACTTTCCCAAATGGTAACAACACTTCGTAAGAAGTTCCGTCTATATTTCTGCATACCTGCACTTGCGGTGATGTCACTGAGTGTCATTGTCTGTGTTCGCTCGGTGTCCGCAGACAGCAACGTTTTTCTGACCGGCAATCTCGTGCTGAGCCGCAGCGTCTACGATGACAATCCTAACAACGTTACAGTGGGTGCCACCTTACCGCCCAACTGCGCTGTCCCGGCTAGTTGCGTCACGGCAGTCGCGAACGGCACTTACCCGACCGTGTGGAACAACGCCCCCGGTGGATGGAAGTTTTGGCATCACGTCGAAGATCTTCCTCGACCAGATTACCCCTTCTGGCTTGCTGATTAATTCGATCGAAGTTCCGAATAGCTCCCAGAACGGAGTCCCGCCAACCAAGGACCAGATGGTTACTAGCTTCAGCTCAAAATCCGAGCTGGCACTGAACCTCTCAACCGACGGCAGCGTCCTGACATTCATGGGCTACCTATCGCCAATCGATGCCCTCGATGTGTCGAATTCCAATACCCCTGGAGTTGTCGATCCAACTAATCCGGTTGGCGAAAACGTCTATCGCGTCGTCGCGAACATGGACGCGCATGGAAAGTTCCGATTCACACTGACCAATGCTTACAGTGGCAACAATGGCCGCGCAGCCATTCTTAATAACATCAACGGTTGGAACGTCGTCTATACCTCCGGTAATGCTGGCAATGGCGGGAATCCTCAGCCGAATGGCATCCTGATCGCAGGAGGTACGCAGATCCTGAGCCCGGAGGTCAAGGCGGTAGTCGCTCAAAGCCCGGCAGCTCCCACCCCAGTGGGCAGCTTCAACATCACGCAACTGGGCGCGCCTCACGATAAGATCGGCAAAGACAATAACTTCCGCGGCTTGACTGTCTACAACAACGTTGTGTACCTGACCAAGGGCAGCGGCGGAAACGGCGTGAATACCGTCTATTGGGTGGATCCCACTGGTAGCGTATGCAACGACCAGAACGGTATCGGCCTTCCGCCGGCCGGCGCGGTTCTGCCTACCTCACCGCTCGCCTACGATCCTGCCGTGTTACAAGCGAAAGGTCTCGATCCCAACAATATATGCATCCTGAAGGGTTTCCCAACCGCGCTCAACTCTGCACTCACGGCCAAAGCCACCGCGTATCCTTTTGGTCTCTGGTTTGCGAACGCTACGACTCTATATGTCTCCGATGAAGGCGACGGCAAGATTGGGGATGCGACAAAGACCCCGGCTGGACTTCAGAAGTGGATCTTTGACAATGGATCGAACAGCTGGAAAATGGCGTATGTGTTGCAAAGCGGGCTGGGCTTGGGCTCGACCTATGCTTTTCCGGGCTCCGCAAACTACCCAACTGGAATTAACGCCGCCACCGGCGTTGCCTGGGCGCCCTTGACCGACGGTCTGCGCAACATCACTGGACGCGTTAACGGAGACGGAACGGCCACCATCTGGGGCATCACTTCCACGGTGAGCGGAAACGGAGATCAGGGCGCAGATCCGAACCTGCTGGTGGCGATCACGGATAATATTGCCGCCACCAGTCTTCCTGCCGCGGAGAGCTTTGTCGTCCTTCGCGCTGCCGGTTATGGCGAAGTCCTCCGGGGCATTTCCTTCACACCGGGAACTCCGAATCCCTGAGCTCCGGACAACGTCGGCTCACGGCGACGCGGCATTGAGAGGCTAACCGACTCGAACCGCCGTGCAAGGACCCGTACGCACGGTGGTGTGGCAGGGGTCGGCGGGTGACTGCCGCCCTTATGCCGATCTTGTCGGCATGAGGGAGAATTGCCTCAGAAACGTGTTCAAGGAAGTCGGCCAGATTGAGAACGGGAAGTAAGCCCGCGATTTCTGGGACGGGCTCCTGCTCACAGGGCTCGCGAAGACTGTGAGATGGAACTGAGTCGCACACTCTTGATGCCTGAACGTCCACTATTATTCGGTCAAGCCATTGACTCGGGCTCTGTTCCCACGTTCGAATCGGGATTCTTCCAGATCAACGTGCAACTCCCCGCCAATGTTCCAGCAACTGTCGGTTCTCTTTCGATCACGGTCGGCGGCGTCGCCGACCCACCGGTCGCGATTGCCGTTCGACAGCGGCAAGAAGTTCTCGCAAGACCTTTCCCTCGAACTGCAGTCAAGGCCGCCGCGGCGAGGTCAAAATCGGCGAACGTGTTCTGGCAGGCGGGTGATTGAGCGCCAGTGTGATTCTTGCGCGCTGCTCCACGAACTCAGAACTGTCCAGCACATAGCCCGCAAGGGGCGGCGACTCAAGTTCCAAGCTTCCCCTTAGGTCGAGCAGATCCTCCGAAAGTATCGCTTTCCCATACCGAGGATTCTCGAAGGCTACCTTCGATAGAAATTCCACGGCCGAGAGGGGATCGTACCCTGCCACTTTCATAGAGCGGACTGCCTCGACCGTCGCCCGCACTTCTTCGTCACGCATCTGGTCGCCCCATGTCATCGGAGCCAGCGGAGAAGTGAGTACACACGACGGAAGACGAATGTCGCCGCCCGCGCTTCGGGCCGAAGCATGTGTGCCGCGTTGTGAATGGGCGAGTTCGTGCGCCAACAATCCTGCGAGTTCTGACTCAGTTTCGATCCGAGCCAGCATGCCGATGCTCAGATAGAGTATTCCGTTCGGTAAAAGGGAGGCCGATTGGTCAGGCGATCGAGTGACTCGAATCTGCAACGGATTTGCGCCGATTGCATTCGTGATCCGGTTCTCGATTCGCTGCAAGTAGTCAATGAGAGGGACATCTTCAACTCTGCCGACCTGCTGGTCGAGGTCCCAGGCGAGATGCTCGCCGAGGACCCACTGCTTTCGAATCTCAGACGAACCCGCGTCTTGAATCTGAGCGCACGCTGGCCTGCCAATGTGAGCGATCGCCATCAGTACTAGGCAACACCTGCGCATAGCGGGCACTCCTATTCGCAGTCTATTCCAAATTTGAGCCGATGAGGTGCGTATCGACGCCAGAACTCGTCGCTCTCGGAGCCTCCAGATAATTGCCATTATCGTCCGTTGCTAAAGTGCCCGAAGAAATATCCTCAGAACGGTTCTGGCCAAGATTGCCGACGATCCAGCCTGAATAAGAATATGCAACCAACGCAGACGTGTCGCGGTAGGGATTGCTGATGGAAGACAGGCAGCGACGATTAGCGCATTCATCTTAACATGAGAAAGTCACGGATGGACAACAGCGCACAACTATCGCCGCGAGAGTTCATGCGGGCGCGGCACCCTGAGCAATTCACAGACTCGGTGCTTTCCGAAGTACCCGTCCTCGACAGGGCGCTTCTTGAGTACCATCTATCGACACTCACGAATCGCGGCCAGGAGAACGACTTCGAGACTTTCGCCCGCATGTTGGCTGAACGTGAGATTTGTCCAAATCTCCTTCCGCATACAGGGCCGAGCGGAGGTGGCGACAGTAAGGTTGACTCGGAAACGTACCCAGTGGCTGATCAGCTTGCGATCGGTTGGTACTCGGGAATCGGAGTCGAAGCTGCGGCGGAGCGTTGGGCATTTGCCTTCAGTGCGAAGCAGGATTGGCAAGCAAAAGTGCGCTCCGAACGTCGCGAAAATCGCTGCTGCCGGTCGTGGCTATCGTAAAGCATTTTTTGTCAGTAGTCAGTACATCCCGGACAAGCAGCGCGCGAAATACGAGGATGAGCTGACGAAAAAGTTCGGCTTGGACGTTCGTATCCTGGATCGAAACTGGATCCTGGACAAGGTGTTCTCAAATCATCGTGAGCTGTTGGCGATCGAACACCTCAGGATTGCGGTATCGGCGCGGCCTGCGAAGACGGTCGGGCCTCTGGATGCACAAAGAGATCGAGAGCTGCAGAACGTCGAGGCTCGGATCGAAACTGCTTTGGTGGCCGAGCGCATAGAGGGATTTCGGCTTGTTCAGGATTGTATTCAGGCTGCGCTCCTTTCACGAGCTCTCGACCGCCCGCGAGCTGAAACCGATGGTCGTTTCGCGCGCGCCGAGCGCGTCGCCGAGAAATTTGGCATCCCGCAGCAACGGACAGAATGTCTGTACCAGCGCGCGTGGACCGCCTTTTGGTGGCATGAAGATTATTCCCAGCTCGCGGATCTTTACGGCGAGGTCGAGCGCTACGTCAGCGGGAGCGCCAATCCGCATGACTTGGAGCGCCTGCGAAACCTGTGGTTTCTGCTGAATTCGGCCGTTGCAAAAAGGAAGCTGGATGCCTCCAACGTGTCGCTCCAATCGCGGACGGACTCTCTAAAGCGTCAACTGAGGGAACTAAGCAACGACCACAACGCGCCGAGCGCTTCGCTGCATGCAAGAACTCTGCTCCTTGAATTGGAACTCGCATCAAAACTCGCGTCGGGTGAATCTATTGATGCCTTAATGGCAGAGTTCAAGGAAGTCGTGATGCGCAGCGAAGGACTCGTCGGTTTTCCCTTCGCGCCGCTGGCGGATTTCGTCGTTGAGATGGGTGACATATTGCAGGATGCCGCGGGGTACGATGAGCTCTTTGAGGTGATCGTTAACGTCGCAGCGTCGCGGGAGAGTCAAATCAAGGCTTCTAAGATGTTGGTTGCGCGAGGTGGGCAGCAGCTAAGTGCCGGAAAACCGTACGAGGCAATTGCAACTCTCGGTCGCGCACTTGGCAGGCTATATAAATACGAGAGCAAGGGCGATGAAGTCCGGGCGCTTTACGGATGCGCGCTGGCATATGAGCAGATTGGATTGCTGTGGGCGGCTCGGGGAACCATGCTTATCGCCACGTGGCTGGCGGAGAGCGCCTTCTCTGAGCGCGGCAGGGTCACGCGCCAGCAAGCGGCCTGTGCTAATCGTCTAAAGTGGATTGAGCTCCAGTTGGGTAGGCCGGCTCAAGCTCTCTGCTGGCACCAACACGAAGGCATCATTCGTTATTTCCTTGCACAAAAAGGCTATGTGGAAGAGGAATTCGCTGAGGGAGATTTCCAATTCGACATGGCGTTCGGCACCTTGCTACTGCGCTCGGACGCGTGGGAGCTCAAATGGATTTCGCGCGTTCCCGACGCCCTTTCCCGGATTGGTTTGCAGATTGCGGCCGATTGCTTGCTTTTCATGTTGGGCTATGAGGACAAGCTCAGTAATGCCATCGGGGGCAGCGGTTCGGACGCGCCCGATTTGGAAACCACAATGCGGGAGTTGGATCGACAGTTGGGTTCGGATCTGCCGAGAACCCCTTCGTTTTACGAGAGCCGGAAGGTCACGCTCGAATCGGACATTCTTGGCTGCCATGTGACGGTTAGGTCGCAAAGCACATCAACGTCCATTGAGTTTGCGGAGTCCCTCCTTGCCGCGCTTGAAAGCTTCGTATCGACGGGTGCTATAACGCGTATGATGGCGCGTGAACCGGCTCTCGCAATTGAGGTTGTGGAATCCGCATTTGTCGCGGATGTCTTTGACTGGAAGCTGGAATTCAAGTCCGGTCGTCCACGCGTCACAGTCGAATGTCGTCCGCTTAACCCGAGCGATTTCGCCGTTGATGTTCAGCGCCAAGCGAAAAAAAAGGTTGTGGAACTCATCGCAAACATGGTCGCTCATGTTGTGATGATCGATGATGCCGACAAAACTCTTGAGCAGCTGATTGGCCAGGAGCGCGCTTTTGAACGTGCGATCGATTTCGCGGGTACGCGGATCTCCGCGAGCACTATTGTTGGCGCAGACGCGAAAGATCGAATGTCGCTGTGGGCCGGTTCATCGGATACCGACTATCCTCCTCTCAGGTCTATTCCGTGGCGGTCCCCTGAATCAGAAACACCCCAACAAGGCAAACCATTCAAGGGTTTCGGCCAAGGCGATATTCCGCCGGAGTTGCTTGATCGCGCCACCACGAAGCATTCGGAAATTCAGACGCTGTCTCTCATCCGCGAGAAGCTGTGGGAGGAGGCTCAATGGTTCGCCGTCGCGTTTATCGGGTCACTAGATGATTCTGCTCCGCCTATTCTTGTCCCCGTGTTCAAATCAGGGGGGCCCGCAAAAGGCATCATCGAAGGTTTTCGGGAAGACATAGGGTCCGATGATCGGGATGATCTACTCAGGGTCTCTATTATTCGAGGAATCAACCGATCAGAGCCGTTCTGGTATCGTGTCCTGATCGGCACGAACGTGAATCGGAAGGCGCTTCGCGGAGCCAAGTTCTTCGCGATCGTTAATAAGACGATCACCATGAAACCAACGTCCCACGTCAACCTGGAGAGATTCCTGGAGGCATTCGCAAAGATCGGTGCATTTTTTATCACGACTGCGGTAGATGAGAAAGGATCACTCGGGGACCTGCAAGTGTTTTACGAGTCGTCGATTCTAAAACGCAATCTGAATGTGAGGTGGGCTCGAGACGTAGCTCGGCACGATCCTGATTCGGTCGCGATCCATATCGATGACGATCCCATCCTGCTTCCGGGGCAAGAGAACGCACCCGTCGTCGAGTTGTTGAACTGGAAGCGTAAGAACGCAGAGGCTTCTCGGGGAGATACCTACTGAATCCCGCGTAATATAGCGGAACTTTTACCTCTCCTCCGGGTTCTAATTCGTAGGGGAATCCGAAGGGAGTACGCCGTGATTTCGAGGCCTTGGAGAACAGACGCCTGGCTGCGATCAAGCTGTTCGGGGAAGAGTTCAACAACAGCGAAATCGGCCGGCGGTTGAAAGTCTGCAACCAAACCGTGAGCCGTTGGCGAAAGCAGTTTGAAGCTGGAGGCAAAGCGGCTCTGCAAAAGGCTGGTCGAGCGGGCCGCAAACCTCTGCTTAGCTCCGCCGATCAGCAGCGATTGGTGCATTTGCTGAAACAAGGTCCCGAGCGTCTGGGCTTTGAGACGCCGTTGTGGACCTGCTGGCGAGTCGCGCACTTGATCGAGAAGGAATTCGGCATTTCCTATCACTCCGGTCACGTGTGGAAGCTGCTGCGGGGTCTGAACTGGAGTGTGCAGCGTCCCAGCGGCCGTGCGCTGGAACGCGATGAAGAAGCGATCCGTCAATGGAAGCACCGGCGCTGGCCCGCCATTAAAAAAAAGCCCGCCAACAAGGGCGCACGATCGTCTTCATCGACGAAAGCGGATTGAGCCAGCGCCCGCATCGTTGCCGCACCTGGTCCCCGCGCGGCCAGACACCCGTACTCCAATACCATTTCAACTGGAAGACCATCTCGGTGGCGGCGGCGATGACGCTGTGGAGCTTCTATTTCCAAATCTTCGAAAAGGCGATTGCCAAAGAGCAGGTGGTCGAGTTCCTGGCGAACTTGGTCCGCCAGCTTCGCGGCCCTCTGTTGATCGTTTGGGACCGGCTTCCGGCTCACCGCAGCCGGCTGGTCGCCGAGTTCGTCGAGTTTCTGGAAGGACAAATCGTGCTGGAGTACCTCCCCGCATACGCTCCGGAACTCAACCCGGTCGAATACCTTTGGGGCCACTGGAAGCATCATGAATTGCCGAATGTCTGCCCACAGGATCTCTGGCAACTCAGCGAAGGTGCCCGCAGAACGTTGGGCCGTCTCCGTCGCCGTCCGCGGCTGATCACCGCCTTCTGGAAGCAGGCTTCTTTGTTCGAGTAGATCCGCTATATTATGCGATGCTCAGTAGGCACCAGTCTTTGCGAAAACCGAGATGGAACATATCAGTGGCCGGCCGGACTGTCACGAGAATGAGCCCCAATGCGCGCATTTGCAACATACCCGATCCGATTTGCGCTCGTAAATTTTCGATCGCAATCTTTCCGGTAAGAATCGACTGCCGTGCAGGTATAGAAACGTTTCGGCCGTTTCTTCTTCCCTTGGAGTAGTGCGCGTGCTGCCCTGTGCTGCCCTGCGGCCCGTAAGTCTATGAAAACATGGTAGCGCTAACGGGAATCGAACCCGTATTTAAGCCTTGAGAGGGCTCCGTCCTAACCGTTAGACGATAGCGCCAAATGCCTATATTATACGACACATCAAGCTCACACCCGGTAGCTCCGGCACGCGAACTCTGTCCCGATTCCGCTGGTCAGCAGCCGCTCTTTCCGGTCCTCCAGCAGTCGCGCCGTCCAGTCTGTGAAACCCCCGTCCACAATCGAATGATGCACTCCTGCAGGAGTCGCCGGCGAAATTCTCAGGCACATTCCCGTATAGTAGCCCAGCCCCTCCAACCTCGCCAGATTGTAACGAAACACAGCTTCGGGATACTCGGCGCGCAATGGCCGGATCAACCGGTCTTCGAGCCCCGCCGGGAACGGCGCATCGGCCGGCAACCTAATTCCCCGCTCCGTCAGGAATCGCGAGGAGCTGCCGGGACGATGCGCGCGAACGATCTTCCGGACTTCTTCGCGACTCACGCCGGCCGCGGCCAGTAGAGATTCGGACGCCACCACGTCCGATAGCTCCACCACCGGTTTCGTAACGCTGAAGCCTTCCCCATTGAGCGCCCGAAAAAAATGCAAGTAGAACCGGATATGCTCGCCCAGATGCTGAACCTCAAACGAGCTCGATCCCGTGTCGCGGCCGGCCGACACCAGCGTGAACATCCGGAAATGCGGCGAGTATCCGGGAACATCGAACGGCTGCAGGCGAACCACGCGATGGCTGCTTGCCATGCGGACCGCTGCGCCGCGTTCACGCCGCCGGCGTCGCGCGCATTCGAGCGCCATCGCCGGAGTCGAGTCCCCCGGCACCTCTGCGTTTCGAATCGTCGTCAGCACGTTATTCTGATCGATCCCGCCCAGCGCATGGCTGGTGCCCAACGGGCTTACCGGCGAGAGTTCGATGGCTTCAAACTCCGCAGCCAATGCAAAGGCGACCCGATCGAAGGCGTGGATCAGACGCGCGTCCACGGGAGACGGCGCAAACAATGAGGACTGCTCCCGCCGCGCCAGCATTCGCGGCGCGGCTTCCTTCAACGCCCGCGCGCGGGTTTGATATACCCCCAACAGAAGAGATTGAAGGTCGGAAGGAGAAAGCTCCTCGGCGAGCGCCGTAAACAGCCGCGGAATGCCGCTTTCCTCCACGATCCGTTTCGTGATGCTGGATCCCATGACCTAGCATAAACGGTAGTCAATAGGTTTCGATAGCGGGAATTTCGGGCGCGCGTGAGCGCAGGGTCCAGTGATACACCAGCGCCCCGGTCACCATGGTGACCACGGTCAAAAGTGAAACATACGGTTTCATGCGGACGCCCAGGATCACCATCCAGGCTTCCGGAATCAGGAACAATACCGGCAGCAGCGGATAACAGAAACTGACCATCCGCAGTTTCTTCCAGCCCGGCTGGCGGCGGAAATAGAACAGAGATGCGACCCCCATCGCGGTGAAGAAACTCAGCGTGAACCCGATGTAGTTCACCAGTTGCGGAAACGGAGTCATGGTCATCAGCATGGTGCAGATCCCCTGCGCCAGGATGGCCACCCACGGCGTATGCCATTTCGGATGGACCTTCGCTGCCGCCGTGAGAAACGCGCCGTTCTTCGCCATCGCATAATACACGCGAGGCCCGGTGATCACCTGCGCGTTCACCGTCGCCATCAGCGATAACGCCATCAGCGCAGCGAAAATCCCGCCGACGTTTCCACCGAACAAGTGCGATGCCGCCAGCGCCCCCACCGCCACTTCGCCCTTCATCCCTTCCAGCGGCACGGCATAAATAAACACGACGTTCAGAACCAGATAAAGCGCCGCCACCAGCGCCGTCCCAGCCGCCAGCGCGATCGGCAACGTCCGCGCCGGCTGGCGCAACTCTTCTGCCACGTAGGTAGCCGCGTTCCACCCACTGTAGGCGACGTAGATCCAAAACAGGCTCAGCGCAAACTGCCCTGCCAGCGAAGTATGCGAGGTCCGCACCGCATGCATGGAAAAATTTTGCCAGTTTCCATGCCCGACCCCGAATGCCAGCCCGATGAAGGTGAGGAGAATCAAAATCTTCGCGCTGGTGAGAGTGTTCTGGATGCGCGCCGACCGCTGCACGCCCAACAGATTCACCACCGTGAAGAACAACACCAATCCGCACGCGAACATCTGCTGCTTGCCAAATTGCAGCGTCCAATCGCCCGACCCGAGCAGTACGCGCGGCTTCTCCTCGGCGCACGCCTGGCACACATGTCCCAGATAATCCGCGAACGCGAGAGCCGTGCCGGCGATCGGCGCGGAAAATCCGGCGAAGAACGAAACCCAACCGGTCATGAATCCCCACGTCGGGCCGTAGGCTCGCGTCAGGTACACGTACTCGCCGCCGGAACTGGGAAGATTGATCCCCAGCTCGGAGTAACAGATCGCCCCCAGAAACGCGATGGCCGCTCCCGCCACCCAGATCCACAGCACGATATCAGGCGAGCCAAGATCACCGGCGAGAAATCCGGTGGTGCCGAAAATCCCCATGCCGATCATGCTCGACACCACCAGCGCGGTGGCGCTGATCACGCCAAGCTGTCTGAGCAGCCCCGGTTTTACCGTTGTCGTTGCCACGTTCGTAACCATTCTACCGCCCGCGTTCACGCTACAGCGACAACGCCGATCGGGCCAGCGACATGCCCCCGTCGCACATGTAAATTGAGCCAGTGATGTAGCTCGCAGCATCGGATGAAAGGAACAGCGCCAGGTCGGCCAACTCGTCCTTGGTCCCGAAACGCCTCAGCGGGATCGCGTGCTCGGTGTGCGCGCGCGCTTCCGGTGTCGGCGCCAGCCGCCGCATTCCTTCCGTTTCGTCAGTCGGACCCGGAGTAATGCAATTACAGCGAACTCCGTCGGGCCCCCACTCGATCGCCAGCGTCTTGATCAAAATATCGACACCCGCCTTCCCCGCCCCGACGTGGGCCTGCATGGGAACCGGCTGGGTCGCGAAGCTGGCCGAGATCGCGATGATGGAAGCGCCGGGTTTGCGGAGATGCTCATGCGCGGCGCGGCACGTGTTGAAGGTGCCGATCAGGTCGATATCGATGACGGCCTTAAATCCGTTCGCCGACATCCCCAGCACGGGAGCGGGAAAATTCCCCGCAGCCCCGCACACGACGATGTCGATCTCGCCAAACTGATCGCGAGTCGACTGGAGCGCCGCCGCCACGCCGGCATAATCGCGAACATCCGTTGCGTGCGTAGCGGCAACGCCGCCGTGCGCCCGAATCCCCGCCGCAGCCGAATCCAGCTTCTCTTGCTTTCGTCCCACCAGCATCACCTTGGCGCCATGCTGGGCGAATCGCTCCGCCATCCGCTGCCCGATGCCGCTGCCTCCACCGGTGACCAACGCGGTCTTGCCGGCCAGAACATTCTCCCGAAAGATGGACATCTTCAAAGGATAGCCCGTCCTACTTACCGCAGCACTTCTTGTATTTCTTGCCGCTGCCGCAGGGACACGGATCGTTACGGCCGATTTTCTGCGGCGGAGCAGCAGAAGGCGCGGGGGCAGGCGCGGTCTCCGGCTCCGCCGCGTCCCCGCTGAACACCGGAGCCAGCCCGTGCAGCCGCAGCCGCTCATCCAGCGCGAACTCCACCAGCTCGGTTTCCAGCTGCGTCAGCGGCGTCAGTGAATCGATCTTGCGCAGCATCCCCCGCACTCGCCCCCGCGTCGTTTCGCCCGGCATCGCCAGTGCGTACGCGAACAGCGCGTCTTCTCTTAGCCGATGATACGGCTCGTGCCGGTCGAAGTAGCTCGCGATCTTGTCCGCATCGCGTGTCAGCTCGAAATACCCCGCGCCGCGCAGCGCCTCGCGCACAATCGCCGGATCGGAATCTTCCAGATGACCCGGAAAGTACTTGGCATACTCTGGCCACAGCGATCGCCACATCGCCTCCAGCGCCTTGGCCCGCGCGCGCCCGCCCATCTCGTACAGCGCCTCGATCCCGGGCCGTACGTCGTCCTGGTCGGCGATGCCGTATAGCCCCACCGCCGCGCCTCCGCGCTCTACTTCCGGTTTAGACGCGTCGTTCAGAACCGCGATCATGGCGGTCCGAATCGCGCTTTCCGTGGTCGCGTCGGCAAGCGACTCCCAGGCCCGTGCGCGCACGGATGCTTCGGCGTCGGAACGCGCGCTTTCGAAAAGCGCCGCGCGGGCCTTCGCCTTCAGTTCGTCGTTAAAGAAACTGTGCGCAGCGCCCGCCCGCGTCAGCGCATCCTCGGATTTCAGCAGCTCCAGGCGTTCGGATTCCGGCAGCAGATCGAACGCCGGCAGTTCGCGCTCCGGATATTCAGCCAGGATATCGAATGCCTCGGGCTCGTATTTCGCTTCCGGTGCGTCCAACTGTTCGATCGCGTGGGCCAGCTCGCGGCGAAGCTCGACTATCTTCCCCGGGAATCTCCGTCAGCATTTTCTCGAGCGCCGGCCGCGCCGCCGCATCGCCGTACAGCCCCAGCACGAACGCGCCGTCCGCGGCATCGTACTCCAGCCGGTCGAGCAGCATTTCGAGGATGCGTGGATCGCGAACATGCAGGCCCGCCAGCACGAAAGCGATATCGGCGCCCTGCTCTTCGCCCAATTCTTCGTAGAGCTTCAATAGCGGATCGACTGCCGCTTCGCCATAGGGCAGAAGCGCCTGGATCAGCTCGTCTGAAACGTCGTCGGGAGCGCGCCGCAACGCGCCCAGAAAGAAATCCAGCGCCTCGGGCGGCCGGAAATGACGGAACAGATCCACCAGCAGCGGATCCAGGTCCACCCGGTCTTTTTCGTGCGGCGCGTTGGCGAAGCGAACCACGCTCTGCGCGGCGTCATCCGCGGCAAGAATCGTGCGCACAAGCCTGCGGTCGACGCCTACGCGCCCCATCGCCGCTTCGCGCAACAGCTCTTCGACTGTGGCCACTGGCCTTTAGATTACGCTTCTTCCCTGACGACGTGAACCGCAATCTCGACGGCCACTTCCTTGTGCAGGCGCACCATCACCTTGAAATCGCCCAGCGTCTTGATCGGCTCTTCCAACTGCACCTTGCGGCGATCGATCGTGTACCCGAGCTTCTCCAGCGCCACCGCCACGTCGTTGGCCGTCACCGAGCCGAACAACTGATCGTTCTCGCCGGCCTTCTGCGCGATGGTCACCTCCACCGACCCCATCAGCTTGCCGAGGTCGGCCGCGTCGGATTGAAGCTTGGCGTCCTTGCGGAGATGTGCCTGCCGTTCCTGCTCCACGATGTTCTTGTTGGAGTCCGTCGCGACTACCGCCATCCGCCGCGGAAGAAGAAAATTCCGCGCGTACCCCGCCGTCACTTTCACCACCTGGCCGCGCGTGCCCAGTTTATCGATGTCTTCTCTCAGTATGACTTCCATGGTTAGCTCCGTTTAGATCGCAGGTCGAGAACGGCACCAGCGCGATATTCCGCGCCTGTTTGATGGCCTCCGCCAAGCGCCTCTGGTGCGGCGCGCAGACGCCCGATATGCGCCGCGGCGTAATCTTGCCGCGCTCGCTGATGAAGGAACTGATCAGCCGCACGTCCTTATAATTGATATCGTCGATCCGGTCGACGCAGAACCGGCACACTTTTTTACGCCGGAAATATTGCTTCTTCCCGGCAATCGCCTTGTCTCCGCCGGTGGGCCGCTGCGATGCGCTGATGGGTCTTCCGCCTCTGGTTTCCGCCATAAATTACTCCTTCGCTCCTTCTGCCGGAGTCTCCGGTACCGGACCGCCGGTGCTGCCGGAGCCGCTGGACCGCCAGGCGCTCCCGGCAATCCGGGTGCGACGTGTTCCGCGGGCGCTCCCGGCGCCGATGCCGGCAATGCCGGAGCCGCCGCTTGCGGAGCCGGCCGGCGCGCCGCCCGTTTATCGCGCGACTTCTTCCGCTTCTCGATTTTCTTCAGCTTTTCGTCGATGCGCACCGTGATGAACTTGATCACCGAGTCGGTCACGCGCATCCGCCGCTCCACTTCGTGAACCAGCTCCGGCGTGCTCGAAAACACCACCAGCACGTACAAGCCCTTCGTGATACTTCGATACCCGATAGGCGAGCTTCCGCACGCCCCATTTATCCACTTTGTCGACCGTGCCGTTGCCGGAGGTGATCACCTGCTTGATCTGATCGATGAAGCCGTCGACCTCCTCTTCCGGCGCATCCGGTTTCATGATAAACAGCTCTTCGTAAACTCTCATTCTTCCTCTTCATTTGAGCCTTGGGCGCGGCGGTTAAAAACCGTCATGGACTTTTCGACGCCCTCAGCGAGTATGGACTCGACGGCCGCCGCTCCGCGCGCGACCACCTCCTCCACTTCCTGCTTCTGTGCCCGTTTAAACGGCGCGAGCACAAACTCTTTCTCCATCTCACCGGATGTCCCGGATGAATGCCCAGGCGAACCCGCGGAAATCCGCTGGTCCCCAACGCCCCGATCACGCTCTGCGGTCCTTTGTGCCCCGCCGCCGATCCCTTGGGCTTGATCTTCATCGTGCCCCAAGGCAGATCGAGCTCGTCATACACCAGAATCAAACGATCCGGCTTCAACTCGTACCGATCCAGCAGCCCCTTCACCGCCGGCCCGCTCAGATTCATATACGTCTGCGGCTTGGCCAGCGCAACCTGCCTATCCTCTATCACACCGAGTCCAACTCGCGACAGGTTCTCTTTCCGGCTCACCCGAATCGCGTGCGACTCAGCCAGCCGGTCGATCACCATGAAGCCCAGGTTATGCGGAGTATTTTCGTACTCGCCCCCCGGATTCCCCAGGCCCACAATAAGATACTCGGCAATATGCTCGACCACCGCCCACTACTTCTTGCCCTTCTTTTCCTTCTCCTTCGCTTCTCCTTCGGCTTCTCCTCCGCGGCTGCAACAGCGCCTTCTTCTTCCTTCTTGCCCTTCTTGATCACTTCGGGCTCCGCAACCACAGCCGGTGCGCCTTCCACACCCGCTGCCGGTTCCGGCTCCGCCTCGGCCTTCAGCGCGACCACGTGCGAAATCACGGCATCCGCCGGACTCACCAGCTTGACCCCGCCCGGCATCGGAATCTCGCCCGCGCGAATGCTCTGGCCGATCTCCAACTCGCTTACGTTCACCTCGAAGTGCTCCGGAATCTCGTCCGGCAGGCACTCGATCTCGATCTCGCGCGTAATCAGCTCATGCAGACCGCCCTGCAGCTTCACGCCCTTCGGCTCGCCCACGTGGTGGACCGGAATCTTCACGATCAGCCGCCGCGTCAGATCGATGCGCTTCAAGTCGATGTGCAGCAGTGTTTCCTTGATGGGATCGTTCTGCCAGTCGACGATCATCACTGGTGTGTTTTCGCCGCCCTTCACCGCCAGGTTGAAAATCGTGTTGTGTCCGGTCTTCGAATTCAGGATCCGGGTGAGATCTTTGGGGCTCAGCGCCACGGCCACCGCATCGCCGCCCGCGCCATACAGCACCGCCGGAGCCGAGCCCTTGGCTCGCAGCCGCCGTGCTTCATTCTTGCCCCGCAATTCGCGCGGGTCCGCGTCAATCGTAATGTCTTTTCTCATGGTTTCACCTACACAAACAACGTGCTGACCGAGCCGTCCTCGTGAATCGATTGGATCGCCTTCGCCAGCAGCGGCGCCACGGAAAGCTGCTTGATCCGGCGGCATCCGTCCGCCTGATCCGCCAGGGGAATCGAATTGGTCACGATCACTTCCTCGATCTCCGAATTCTCAATTCTCTCTACCGCCGGTCCCGACAGCACCGCGTGCGTCGCACAGGCCCGCACGCTCTTGGCGCCCTGTTTCAGCAGCGCCTCGGCCGCCTTCACCAGCGTACCCGCCGTGTCGATCAGATCGTCCACAATCAGGCAGTGCTGATCTTCCACGTCGCCGATGATGTGCATCACCTCGGCCACGTTCACATCCGTGCGCCGCTTATCGATGATCGCCAGCGGCGAATCCAGCCGTTTGGCGAACGCCCGCGCGCGCTCCACGCCGCCCGCATCCGGCGAAACCACGGTCAGACTTTCGCCGCCGTATTCGTCGAAGTATTCGATCATCACCGGCGTCGCAAACAGATGGTCCACCGGGACATCGAAGAAACCCTGAATCTGCGCCGCGTGTAAATCCAGCGCCAGAATGCGGTTGGCTCCGGCGCGTTCCAGCAGACTCGCCACCAGGCGCGCCGAAATCGGCATACGCGGGCGATCCTTACGATCCTGCCTCGCGTACCCATAATAGGGTAACACTGCCGTGATGCGCTCCGCTGAAGCACGCTTCAGCGCGTCCATCATCAGCAGCAGCTCCATCAGGTGCTTGTCCACCGGCGTGCAGGTCGGCTGCACCACGAAAACATCCGCGCCGCGAACATTTTCCTGGATCTGGAGATGCACTTCGCCGTCCGAGAACTGCTTCACCGTCACGGCCGCCAGCGGGCATCCGAGTTCATAGCAGATCTCCGCCGCCAGGGCGGGATTCGCGTTGCCCGTGAACACCTTGAAGTGGTTGAACCTCATCGCGCGTACCGGCTTCGGGGCGGCCATAAATCGTCGTTCGGAAGTAGATGGTCTCGCAACTGGCGCCGCCACAGACGCTGGTAACCGGCCCGGCTCACCATCCTGGCCGGCGTCACGCGGCAGCCCGCAAACACCCGATCCCTTTCCAGCACTTTTCGCGCACGCTCCCGATCGTCCTTCGACTCGTAAATCGCGAAGATCGACGACCCGCTTCCCGTCATTCTCGCGGTCCCCCTGGAAACCCCGGCTTGCGACAGCTTTCCCAAAATCGTTTTTAGCTGGGGATGTTGCCGGAACACGACCGCTTCGAAGTCGTTCTCGCTGAGCGCACTCGCCAGATCCGCACGCCGCCGCACGCCCAGCGCGCGTACGAACTCCTGGAAACTATTAATGCTACTTGACGATTCCGTGAAAGTCAAACTTCGGCCCAAGGCCCGATACGCCGGTCCCGTGGCGACGTGAAGACCGGGCGAAACCACCAGAACGGGCTGTTCCAGGACGTCCGGCAGACTGTAGAACTCGGTCCCCCGTCCCACCGCGACCGCCGTGCCGCCTTCGAGAAAAAACGGCACGTCGCTGCCCAGTTCGCCGCGATTTCATACGCCGGAGCGGTACGCCCCGCCAACACCGGCAGCGCCAGCAGCACCGCGCCGGCATCGCTTGATCCGCCGCCGAGCCCGCCGCCCATCGGAATGCGTTTCTTGAGCCGAAACCGGACCCGCGCGCGAATCCGCATCGCATCCAGCACCGCCCGGGCCGCGCGCAGTACCAGGTTATCGGGAATCTCGACATTGCCCTCGAGCCATAACTCGGTTCGCCGTGCGGCCTCGTATTCGATTTCGATCGTATCCGCGAGCGAAATGGTCTGAAAGACGGTCCGCAGCTCATGAAACCCGTCGGCCCGCTGGTGGAGCACGCGCAGATCCAGATTGATCTTCGCGAGCGACTTGAGTTTGACGGATCTCACTGAATTAATATGTTGAAGCTCCGCACGTCATTCATGTCCAATAAACGGCACAGTGTGCAAAAAGGGGGACTGGCTCGAATTTCGCCGCATTTGCGAAAGTTCGTGCCTGTACCCCTTTTTGCCCCGTCCAAATCACCCCGTCCGAAATCAGCGAGGCATAACGTAGTCTGCGTAGCAAGTCATGTCCAATCACGGCACAGTGTGCAAAAGGGGGACTGGCTCGAATTTCGCCGCTTTTGCGAAAGTTCGTGCCTGTACCCTTTTGCCCCGCAAGAATCATATGGTTCGAAATCAGCGACGCACCACACTAGGAGCTTGTTGAAAAAGGGGACTGACCACTTTGTCCCCGCCCGCAAAACATTGATTTCCCACACATCTCCTGCGGCGGGCATAGCGGTCTGTCCCCTTTTTCAACAAGCTCCTAGTAGTGCAACATCGCGCGAATGTCGTAGCCGGGCAGTTTTTCACGGCCTTTCAGAAAATCCAGTTCGATCACGAACCCCAGCCCGGCCACCTTCCCGCCTAGATTTTCCACCAGCGCTCGTCACCGCCCTCGCCGTGCCGCCGGTGGCCAGCACATCGTCGATGATCAGCACGTTTTCTCCAGGTTCGATCGCGTCGCGATGGATCTCGAGAGCGTCCGTTCCGTATTCGAGCTTATATTCGATCCGCTCGGTGGCCGCGGGCAGCTTCTTCGGCTTGCGCACCGGGACGAATCCGGCGCTCAGCGCGTAAGCGACGGCCGGAGCGAAAATAAACCCTCGCGCTTCGATTCCGACCACTTTATCGATACCCCCGCTCGCGTAGCCGGCGCCCAGCTGGTCGATCAGCTCGCGCAGTCCGCGGGCGTCCTTGAGCAGCGTGGTGATGTCGTAAAAGAGAACGCCGGCTTTGGGGAAATCCGGCACCTCCCGGATCAGTTCTTTTAAGTGATTCATGTGTGAAACAAGGACAGGAGCCAACAATTCTATCATCGAATGTAGAAGCTGGACGACTCCGTCACCGCCGCTTCCATCGCTTCGAATCCCCGCACGTCGGCGTGCGGAGGTCCCTGGCGCAGCCGCGATTCCAGATCGTCCAGCTGGCGCTGCGATCCGTTCGCATGAACCTCCACCGAGCCGTCATCCCGATTGCGAGCCCACCCCGTGACTCCGATTCCGCGCGCAGCCCGCTCCGCAAAGTAGCGGATACCCTACCCCTTGCACCCGTCCCGAAATCACGTATCGTCTGGCGGTCATCTCCGGTAATTCTACCCGTTTCAGCTAAGGGAATCCATTAGGAACCCCAATAAATTCCTCGTAATTTGATCCTACGGCCGCGGTCGTGTTATGAATCCTTGGCAAATGCAGTGTACGTCAGTGGCTCCGGCGTCAGCCTCGACGCCGGCACGCACGGGATGCGTTGAAAGGGGACTCGCCTTTCTCAACCACCTCTCGGGAGCCGAGCGCCGCTCCTCGGGGCCATGGCGACGCTGATCGCCGCTGCGCAGGGCCAGAGCTTCGTCTCGCTCGAACAGGCCACGTCGCGCACGGGCACGATATGACCGCCGCGTACGAAGGCCGCTCCATCGCCATTCGCGGCCAGGTCGCGGCGGCACCGGTGTGGGCGCTGGGAACTTATTACCTCGCCATGCGAGATAACACCGATCACGGCCTGTTTCTGCGCGGCGATCGGGACCGCTTCGCCGATCTCTCGCCCTGGAGACTGGATCGAAGCCTTCGGGTCGATTCAAAGCCGCGGCGCGCTTCCCGATGCTGGTGCCCGATTCGATTCACAAGCTGCGGCGCGAAGCCGCCCCGGAGCCGAAGGATCTGACGTGTCGCGGACCTGATCGGCTTCCGTTATCTGGGCCTGGTGGTTCGCACCACCGCGACGGTAACCAGCGTCGCCGAAAACCTGGGTGGACGCAGCTTCGAAGTCAGCGACCGCGGGAACTCCATCGCCGTGTTTCTTCCCCGTCCCTCGACGAGCTCAAATCCGGCCGAGCTGAGACGCGTGCGAGCGGGCGATCGCGTCCGGCTCACCGCCCTGGCCACGCAGTATTCTCTGGAGCCGCCCTACGACGGCGGTTTTCAGTTGATGCTGGCGGGTCCCGGAAGACGTCGAAGTCGTTCCGCGTACAGGTTGTCCCGCCGCTGGAGCTGCTGCTCGGCGCGCTCGGCGCCGTCGGATTGCTGGTGGCCCTGTGGTGGATTCGTGAGCGGCGCCTCGGGCTCGCACCGCCGTTCCATGCGCGCCTTCCACGCCCTCAGCGAGGACATCATTTCCGCCACTTCCCCCGCTGAGATCGCCGACAAGCTGGCCAGCGTGCTGCCGTCCATCACGCAGGCCACCGGCGTACGCTTGTACGTCTACAATCGCCGCGCCAAAGCGCTCGAACGCGTCCCGACCAAAGCCGCGCCCGATCCCATGGCGGTGCCCATCGATTCTCCGCCCGGCGGTCTGGCCAGCGGCGCCGTCGTCTGCTTCCGCAACCGCACCCTACTCAATGTCCCCGACGTGCGCCGCAGCCCGTTCGTCAAAGTCGACATCAAAATGAACCTGCCGCGCTCGGCGATGTTCATCCCGCTGCTTTCGCAGAACGACGTGCTGGGCGTGCTCGAAGTCGGCAATGCCCGGCGCCTCGGGATACTTCACCGTCGAGGAGCAGGCCGCCGCGCAGCACTCTGGCCAATCAGGTGGCGGCGTCGTTGAAGCTCCAGGATCAGCAGACCATTCGCGAGCAGTTGTTCCGAAGCGAGAAACTGGCGGCTACCGGTCAGCTCATCTCCGGCGTGGCCAGCGAGCTGCGCGCGCCGCTCGAAAGCATTCTTCGATTGTCCTCCTCGCTCGCCTCCTTTGGCGGACAGCCCGTTTCGGAGCGCGACCTGCGCCTGCTCGCCGGCGAATCGCAGCGCGCTTCCGAGATCGTTTCGCGCCTGGTCTCCTTCGCCCGTCCCGAGGATTCAGCCGCCCGGCACGTGGACGTGAACGCGCTGATCGCCAACCTGATGCAGTTCCGCGAGCCGGAGTGGAAGATGCGCGGGCTGCGCGTCCAGAACCGGCTGTCCGCGGAACCGGCGCCCGTGCTGGGCGCGCAGGGCCAGATCGAACAGGTCTTCTTGAACCTGCTGGTCCACGCCGAACAATGCGCGGCCGACGGACCGGCCAAGAGCATCAGCGTCGCCAGCAGCCTGATTGCCCGGCGCCTGACCGTGGAAATCGCCTATCCGGCTGCCGCCAAGGAGCTCGAATCGGATGCGGCATTCCTGAATGGACGATCCGGCGAGCACGGTGCGCTGGGGCTCGGCGTCTGCCAGGGAATCATTCAAAGCCATGGCGGCGAGATCCGCTTCGGCGTGTACTCCGGCACCGCGCGCTTCGAAATCGACCTCCCCATCGCGCGTGAAGTCGAGCGGAATGCGCCGGTCCGCCCGCGCAAGCCCGCCTCGGCTCTTACCGTTCTGCTGGTGGATTCCGATTCCGGCGCGCAGCGCCATCTTATGGGCCTGTTGGGCGCGCGCGGCCACCGTGTCGTGCCTGCCCCGATGGAGGAAGCGGCCGATCTTGCGCAGCGCGTCCGTTTCGACGCCGTTTTCTGGGCCATCGGCGGATCCGCCACCCGCTCGGCCGAATTTCAGGAACGGGTTCGCGCGCACGTCCCGGTCATGGTCCTGCTCAGCGATGGCTACGACGCCGAATTGGCTCGAAGCCTGGAAGCCGGTGGGAGTTTCCTGCTGGCCCGTCCCGTCCGCGAGGCCGAGCTGGAAACCGTGCTGAGCCAAATCGAAGCGCGCTCCTCTACCCGCGTCACCGGTGCAGGATAATCAGCAACAGGATTCGCATCGCCAGATACGCCGCCACCAGCAGAATCGCCACACGATGGCGCACGAACAGCCGTGCGGCCCGCTCCACCAGCGTTTCCCGATGCGCCGTCACCGGTTCGCCGGCCAGGTAGCGTGCCACATCGTCGCGCAGATCCAGCGCCGAAGCGTACCGGTCGCCGGCCGCTTCCGCCATGGCCTTCCCGACGATCGACGCCATAGCCGGCCGCGTCGCGGCATCCGAAACCAGGTCGCGGAGAATCGCCCCGAGAGCGTAAATATCCGATTGCGGCGTGAGCGGCGATTCGGGCGGCATGTAGCCAATCGTCCCCGCCCGAACCCGTTGCCGCGCCTGGGCAGCCACGCCCCAGTCCATCACTAGCGCCTCTCCGAACGCTCCGATCATGATGTTGGCCGGCTTCAAATCTCCATGAACGACGCCGCGTGAATGCGCGAACGCGACCGCTTCGCAAATCTTCTGATACACGCGCAGGCCATCCTTCAAAGGACCCCGAATCTCGCTCAGCGCCGAGCCCTCCACCAGCTTCATGGCGTAAAACGCGCTCCCGTCGGCGAGCGTGCCGGCGTCATGCACCGGAATAATTCCGGGATGCTCCAGCCCCGCGATGATGCGCGCCTCTTCGACCCCTCCGGCGTCTTCGACAATTTTCAACGCCACCATTCGCCCCAGCACCGTGTCTTCCACTTTGTACACCGCGCCCATGCCGCCGCGGCCGATAAGTTCGATCAGCCGGTAACGAGTGTTCGAAAGGTCCGGCGCCCCCACCGGATCGTGCGCCGCGCGCCGCAGGCGGTCGATCGCTTCATCCGGAAGATAACTCACAGATTCCCGAGCAGCAGCTTTGCGTCTGCCGGACCCGCGGCGCGTTCCAGCAAGCGGCGCCGGAACTCGCGGCGGGCCCAGGCCAGGTGATTCGTCACCGTCGTCACCGGGACTTCGAAATCGCGCGCCAGTTCGGCGTAGCTCGCCGATTGCTCCAGCTCGTAACGCTCGAACATTTCGAAACGCGCCCGCTTGCCCTGCGCGTCGCAAATCGAGCGCAAATCGTCCAGCGCCAGCGCGAACACGCTGCGCACCCATTCCCGATGAAAGAACTCTTCGGGATTCAACCCCGGCGCCGGCGGATGCTCGCGCAACTCGGATTCGGCCGAAAGCGTTCGCACGTCCCCGCCGCGCTTCAGCCGCGCCGCGGATTTACGCTGGTTGGCGATGTAGCCATCCAGGCAGCTTCGCAAGAACGTGCGGAAGGTCCCTTTTTCCGGATCGTAGGAGCGAAAAAAATCCCGCTCGATCGCCGTCGCGAAAAAGCCCTGCGTGAAGTCCGCGGCATCTTCCGCCGAGCACGGCCATTTGATCCGGATCAGCTTATAAACCGGCTTCCAGTACGCTTCAATCAGGGTCTCGAATGCGTTCCGCCGCTCGCCCGGGTTTTCGTTGCGGACGGCGAAAACGGCGGAGCGTCGCGTCGCGGGAAATTGCATGGTCTCAGCGCGCCAGCTGCTTCAGAACGTACGGAAGAATGCCGCCGTGGCGATAATATTCGGCTTCCACCGGCGTGTCGATCCGCGCCACAGCCTCGAACGTCTTGCCGTCCGCTTTCACCCGCACGCGCTGCCTGCCGTTCGATTCCACCGCCGCCGCCACGCCTTCCATCGAGTACGATTCAAAACCGGTCAACCCCAGCGATTCGCGATTCTGCCCGTCTGCGAATTGCAGCGGCAGTACGCCCATGCCCACCAGATTCGACCGGTGAATGCGCTCGAAGCTCTCCGCAATCACAGCGCGCACGCCCAGCAGCAGCACTCCCTTCGCCGCCCAGTCTCGCGACGATCCGCTGCCGTACTCTTTCCCGGCGAGGATCAGCAGCAGCACGCCTTCTTTCTGATACCGCATCGCCGCGTCGTAGATGAACATCCGCTCGTTGGAGGGAACGTGCGTGGTCCAGGCGCCTTCCGTCCCCGGCGCCATCTGGTTTCGCAGACGAATATTGGCCAGCGTTCCCCGCGCCATCACCTCATGATTTCCCCGGCGCGATCCGTAAGAATTGAAATCCGCCGGTTTGACGCCCAGCGACATTAGGTATTTTCCAGCGGGACTATCGACGGCGATGTTCCCGGCCGGCGAAATATGATCCGTGGTCACCGAATCGCCCAGCGCAGCCAGCACCCGCAGCCCCGCCAGATCGCGCACCTGCGTCGTCGGATCGGCCATGTGATCGAAATAGGGAGCGCGCTTGATGTACGTGGATTGATCCGTCCATGCATACAAATCGCCGGATGGAATCTTGATCGAGTTCCACTGCGCGTCGCCGCCGAACACCGCCGAATATTGTTTCTCGAACATCTCCCGCCGCACTGACTGTTTCACCACTGCCTGCACTTCTTCGGGCGTCGGCCAGATCTCGCGGAGAAAAACATCCCGGCCCGCGCCATCCTGGCCGATCGGCTCGTGAACCAGATCCACATCGACGCGTCCGGCCAGCGCATACGCCACCACCAGGGGCGGCGACGCCAGATAATTCGCGCGCACCAGCGGATTCACGCGCCCTTCGAAATTCCGGTTTCCGGAGAGCACCGCGGCGACCGTCAGCTTTTCTTTCTGCACGGCCGCGGAAACTTCGTCGGTCAACGGACCGCTGTTGCCGATGCAGGTGGTGCATCCGTAACCGACCAGGTTGAAATGCAGTTTTTCGAGATACGGCACCAGTCCGGCGTCGTTCAGATAATCCATCACCACTTTCGACCCCGGCGCGAGACTGGTTTTCACCCACGGTTTCGACATCAGCCCGCGTTCCACCGCTTTCTTCGCAAGAAGTCCCGCGGCCACCATCACCGACGGATTCGAGGTGTTGGTGCAACTGGTGATGGCCGCGATCACCACGCTGCCGTCCTGAATGGTCGCGCGGGATCCGTTGAAGCCGATCTCGGCGGTCTTCGGAGCCGCGCCCAGGCCGGTAAGGAAATTCTGTTTCACATCCGGGAGATTGATCCGGTCCTGAGGCCGCTTCGGTCCGGCCAGCGACGGAACCACCGTCGCCAGATCCAGCGCAAGCGTGTCTGAAAACACCGGTTCCGGCGCGCCCGCCACGCGAAACCATCCCTGCGCCTTCGCGTACGCTTCCACCAGCGCGATCAAAGGCGCGGGCCGGTTCGTCATGCGCAGATATTCGAGCGAAACGTCGTCAATGGGAAACACGCCGATGGTTGCGCCGTACTCCGGCGCCATATTGGCGATGGTCGCGCGATCGGCGACGCTCAGCGCCCCCACTCCGTCGCCATAAAACTCCACGAATTTTCCCACCACGCCCTTCTTGCGCAGCATCTGCGTCACAGTCAGCACCAGGTCCGTCGCGGTCGCGCCCGCCGAAAGCTTGCCGCTCAGCTTGAACCCGACCACCGCGGGCAGCAGCATCGACGCCGGCTGGCCCAGCATGCACGCCTCCGCTTCAATCCCGCCCACGCCCCAACCCACTACGCCCAGGCCGTTGATCATCGTTGTGTGCGAATCCGTGCCCACCAGCGTGTCGGGATACGCCTCCCCGTCCTGCTCGAACACCACCGGCGCCAGATATTCCAGATTCACCTGGTGCACGATCCCGGTGTCCGGCGGGACCACCCGAAAATTCTTAAGCGACGATTGCCCCCATTTGAGAAACGCATAGCGCTCCTGGTTGCGCTGGAATTCCAGCAGCGCATTCACATCGAACGAATCCGCGGTCCCGAACTTATCCACCTGCACTGAGTGGTCGATCACCAGGTCCACCGGGATCGATGGATTCGCCTTCTTCGGATCGGCGCCCAGCTTCTGAAGCGCATCGCGCATGGCTGCCAGGTCCACCACGCACGGCACGCCGGTAAAATCCTGAAGCAGGACGCGCGCCGGCCGGAAATTGATCTCGCGTGCCGCCGCGAAAGGATCCCATTGCGCCACATACTCGATGTCGGATCGCTTGACCGTCACTCCGTCTTCGAAGCGCAACAGGTTTTCGAGCAGGACCTTGATCGAATACGGAATTCGAGACAGCTTGTACCCGGCCTTCTCCAGTGCATCGAGCCTGAAAATCCCATAGGAGTGTCCGTCCACGCTGAGTTTGCCCGCGGCATCGAAAGAATTCTGGCTTGGCATGTGTTCTTTCATTTTAGCGTCGAATGCTGCGAACAAATCGCGCCGCAAACGCGTAATCATGTGATACAGGAGAGCTTGTTTGAAAAAGGGGATTGACCCAGATTGACCCGACGACCGGCCGCTCCCCCGCGGTCGCGATGAACGTCTTCACACCAACTCGTATGCGTGCGGCGTTCCCTTTTTCAACCGGCTCATAGAGATACCGTTTATGGATACCTTTCTGCACGACCTGCGCTTCGGATTTCGCCAGCTTCGCAAGAGCCCCGCATTCACGCTGGCCGCGATTCTCACGCTGGCGCTCGGCATCGGCGCCAATGCGACCATCTTTACCTGGCTCAGCGCCGTCGTCATCAATCCGGTGGCTGGGGTCGACAGCACGAACCTGGAGTCGATCCGCTGGTTCGCGCCGGAAGGGGGCCAGCGCGTGGTTTCATGGCTGGATTATCTGGATCTCCGCCAGCGCAATCACACTATGAAGCAACTCGCGGTGTGGAGCATCGCTCCTCTGAGCCTGGGCGAAGGCACCCAACCCGAGCGCCTCTGGAGCATGCCGGTCTCGGCCAACTATTTCGCGATGCTCGACGTTAAACCCGCACTCGGCCGGACATTCCTGCCGGAAGAAGACGAGAATCCCGGCGGTCGCGCCGTGGTGGTGCTCAGTCACCATCTGTGGCAGACGAAATTCGCCGGAGATCCGCAAATCGTCGGCCGGCAGATTCTCCTCAACAAGCGCAACTTCACGGTGGTGGGAGTCGACGCCGGAGGCATTCGTCGGCTCCGTACTCGGGCTGCGCTTCGATATGTGGATTCCCGTGACCATGATGGACCCAGTCGCGAGCGATGAGCATACTCACCAAACGCGGCGTTCACTGGCTGCAGACGCAGGGACGCCTGAATCCAGGCGTCGACAAACGGACCGCCGCGGCCGACCTGACGGCGATCTCCGCCCAAATCGCCCACGAGTTCAATCAGCTCGGACAAGTTCAACCGCGCCGAAGCGGTCCCATCTGGAAGGATGGCGGCGGATCGGTGTCTGGGCCCGGTCATGATGTTGCTAATGGCGGTGGTCGGCGTTGTGTTGCTGATCGCCTGCGCTAACGTCGCGAATCTGCTGCTGGCTCGCGCGGCCGGACGTCGCCGGGAGATCGCCATCCGGCTGGCGCTGGGCGTGGGGCGCGGACGGCTGATCCGGCAGCTTCTGGTGGAAAACGGGATGCTCGCGCTGGGCGGGCTTGCGGCGGCGCTGGCCGCGTTGCCGGTGACCATGGGCTCCCTCCAGGGATTCGCCCCGTCCAGCGATCTTCCGGTGGGTCGTCACGATTAAGACCAACGGCGCCGTGGTGCTGTTCACCATCGCCATCGCCTGGCGGCGACGCTGTTGTTCGGGCTGGTGCCCGCGCTCCGCGCATCGCGGCCCGATGTCGTGGCCGCGATTAAGGACGATTCCGGCGCGTCGACCAGTCCTCGAGAAAGCGTGGCTGCGAAATTCTCTGGTGGTGGCGCAGGTCGCCTTGTCACTGGTGCTGCTGGTCAGCGCGGGGCTGTTTCTGAAGACGCTGCGTCGGGCTACCTCGGCGGATCCCGGCTTCGATCCGCGGAACGTGCTGGCGGCCGGAGTCGATCTGCGGGCCAACGGCTACGACGCTGCGCACGGCGCGAACGTTCTCCGGGAGATGACCGCCAAACTGTCCGCCCTTCCCGGCGTGACTGCGGTCAGCACGGTTCGCCGCGTTCCCCTCGGACTCACCGGGGCCGGCGCCAGCCGGTTCGAGGCGGAGGGCTATGTGCCGGCCAAAAACGAAGAGCTGACGGCCAGCACGAATTACATCGGTCCGGATTATTTCCACACCATGAACACGCCCCTGATCGACGGGCGCGAGTTCACGCCGTCGGACCAAGCCGGCGCCCAGCCGGTGGCCATCGTCAACCAGACCTTCGCGCGCCGTTACCTGCCGCGCGGCGCGATCGGCAGGCGCGTCCAGATTGAAAACGCCTGGCGGATCGTGGCGGGCGTAGTGCGCGACTCGAAATATTATTCGCTCGACGAAAAGCCGGCGCCGTGGGTGTACCTGCCGGTCGCGCAGGATTTCGCCTCGGAAGCGAATTTCATGGTGCGAACCATGGGCGATCCGCAGACCTACGCGCGCCCCGTGGAGGATGCCATTCATCAAATCGACGCGACGCTCCCGGTGTTTGCCGTGCGCCCGCTCTCCTCGGCCATCAGCGCATCGTATTTCGGGCAGCGCATCGGTGGGGCGTTCCTGGGGTTTTTCGGCGCAGTCGCGCTGGCATTGGCGGCCATCGGGTTATACGGAGTGCTCGCCTACACCGTGGCGCAGCGATCGCGGGAAGTGGGAATTCGCGTCGCACTCGGAGCCGGCCGCGGCGACGTTTTAAAACTGATCCTGTCGCAAGGCCTGTGGCTGACCGCCATCGGCCTGGCCATCGGACTCGGAATCGCGCTGGCCGTCACGCGCCTGATGCGAGCGTTGCTCCTGGACGTTTCACCCACCGATCTTCAGACGCTCCTGGGAGTATCGGCTTTACTGGCGGTGGTGGCGTTGGCGGCTAGTTTTTTCCCCGCATATCGCGCCACCCGAATCGATCCGATTCTGGCCATCCGGCACGACTGATGTTACCATTGGTAACATTTTTGGACCGTTTAAAATGAATGCTTTGAAAGTTCGCTCCAGCGCCGCTACGCGCTGAAATTCACCCGCTATTTTTGGTCTTTTCGCGCGCGCTGCGATAACTCACATATACTCAGGCACTTCGATGCCTAGCACGGTTAGGGTCCGCTCGAGTTGAGCACGGAAATATTCGGTCATCCACAGCAGGAATGTTTTTTTCTCGCGGTCGGTTTCCGAGAGGACCGGATATTCGTGATAAAAGTTGCTGAACGCCTGGGCGAGTTGAAACGCGTAGCGGGCCACGTGAGCGGGCTCGCCGCTCGAGATGGCGCGCGCGATCGCGGAATCCGATTTCGATGCGGCCAGCAGCAGTTGCCAGCAATCTTCCTGCGCCAGCTGGCGAGCCAAAGCCTGGCGAGAAAGCTCGGCGCGAAAATCAGGGAGTTGCTTGCCGAACTTCTTCAAGATGTTGGTCGCGCGCACGGCCGCGTATTGGACGTAGGGACCGGTTTCGCCTTCGAAACTCAACGCCTCGGCGAAATCGAACGCAATCACCGAATTGCGGGTGTACTTCAACATGAAGTAGCGCAGCGCGCCGATGGCGATCTGCGTCGCCGCGCGGGTTCGCGACGCTTCCGGCTCCCCGGCGTGGCGCGACGTCACCTCTTCGAGCGCTCTCGCAATCAGCTTGTCGATCAGATCGTCGGCCTTGACCCCCAATCCCTTGCGGCCTGACACTTCGACGTACGGCCGGCGCCGGTCTTCCTCGGTGAGCTCAATGCCCAGCTCGATGCAAGCGGCCGGGGACATCGCCACCATTTCGTAGGAGAAATGCACGCTGTTTTCGGCCTGCTGCGTATAATGCAGGGCGCGCAGACCTGCCACGACCACGTCCTGCAAATACGACTGGCGGGAATCGATCACGTTGAAGACGCGCGATCCGGCGCCGAAGTGCATCGTGTTCCGCTGCGGCTCGTCGATGGAAGCCCACACTTCGTGACCATCGGGATAGACATGCCACTTGCGATAGTAAAAATCCTTCCCGAGCAGGCCGAATTTCCAGAGCTGGTAAGCAATGTCTTTGCCGACGTAGGTGACGGTGCCGTTCGAGCGCACGATCACTTTGCTGTCTTCCTGGTTTTCCGATTCCTCGCGGAACGACGAGCCGGGCATCACCCAGCAACCTTTATTCTTGCCTTCGGTCTCGAGGTAAATCGCTTTGCGGGACTTCAGGAGCTCGAACGCGGTTGCCCAGAATTGCAAGTGCAGGATCTCGCTTTCGCGAGGTAAAACGTCGTATTCGATGTTGAGGCGGTACATGGTGCGCAGATGCGCCTCGACGATTGCATCGGCGACCAAGTGCGCCATCTCGGCCTCGTCGCCCGAGCCTGCTTCGATCGAATGCAGAGTTTCGACGCGCCACGCCTTGGCTTCGGGGTTTTCGTCGTAGTACGCGGAAATGCGGGCATACACGTCCCAGCACACGTAATCGAAGCGCGTGGTTGCAATCAGGCCGCGAATTTCCCGCGGTGATTTGTGCTCGCGATGGCGGAACCCGGCCACCACGTCGGCCACTTGCACGCCGGTGTTGTCGATGTAATTCTGGACCTCCACATGGGAGCCGGCCGAGCGCATCATGCGGACGAAGGTGTCGCCTAGAATGGCGTTGCGCAGATGGCCGATGTGCGCGGCTTTGTTGGGATTGATGTTGGTGTGCTCGACGATGATTTTTTCGGTTGAGGGAGCTTTGGCGCCGTCGTTTCCTGAGAGCAGCGACGCGGCATAGTAGCCGCGATCGAGGCGTAGGTTCAGGTAGCCGTTGCCGGCGATTTCGACGGAGGCGATTCCTTCCATCGACTGAACGGCTGACGACAAATCCGCTGCGATCGCTTTGGGGGCTTTCTTCAACTGGCGGGCAAGCTGGAATGCCGCCGGCACCGCGATTTCGCCGAAGGAAGGCTGCTTGGGCTGCTCGGTCTGGACGGCGAGTTTCACGCCATATAGCGATTCGACGCGTGACGCGAACGCTTCCGCGATGCGTTCTTCAAGGAGATGAAACATGAAGAACCAGTTTACAAGGTAGTGTAATGCGTCACTGATCTCGAACCATATGATTGGGTCGGGGCAAAAAGGGGTACAGGCACGAACTTTCGCAAAAGCGGCGAAATTCGAGCCAGTCCAAGCCAGTCCCCCTTTTTGCACACTGCATAGCTATTGGCCGGCACCCGAACGGAGGGATTCGGGGCGGGGCAAAAAGGGTACAGGCACGAACTTTCGCAAAAGCAGCGAAATTCGAGCCAGTCCCCTTTTTGCACACTGTGCCGTTGTTGGAAATGACTTGCGACGCAGAGCAGTAGTTGAAAAAGACCTCTATCCGCTGCCGTCCGATACGGCACGAGCGCCCAATTCAGCGAAACTACCGTCCGTCTGCCCCGACCCTGGAACCCGCCTTGCTGGGTATTCGTCTGGTGATCGGACTCCTATGGAATCAAAGTTCCGTGTTTCCCTTCCGGTAGCGCATCGCCTCACCCGTGAGACGGTTCGACACATGACGAGACCACCGCTCGTCATTGATTGGCGGTAGGAATGGAGGTGAATGCGGCCCCGTTGAAGCGCAGGCCGAGCACCGCAATGTTCCCCGACCCCGCAACAAAGGCGGCCGATCCGCGGTTACCCACCACGTTTCCCAATCCAGGAAGGTTATGCAACACCGCTTCCATCTTGGTGTGCGGAGCCAAGGAGAGTGGAGAAGTTCCGATCATATTGCCGGAGGTGTCCCAGATTGTGATCGTACCGGCGACCGGGGTCGAACCGGGATTGGCGATCGCGACCGAAGTGGTAAATTCGGTATCGTCCCAAAGGAGCGTAGTGCTGCTTACGGCGACGGTCGAAAGAGGCACCACGGCTTCCTGATCCGCGATTCCCGATATGCTCTGGCGGAAGATGCCATACCCGGTGACGCCGCCCGGCAGCGCGACCGACACATATCCCTCACTTAGGGCTCCGAAATTGGGGGCCTCGATGATGGCCGTGCCGTGGGGTGCGAGGTTCACGGCAGTGGAGCCGCCGATTGCAGGGACGTGCATCGGGTTGCCGTCGTCGCCAATAAAGTTGATGGTAAAGGAGACCGCGCTGGTGCTGGTGTTGGTGAAATACAGAGCCGAATACCAACCGCCGCCAAAGACGAACTGCGGGAGGATCTGTTGAGTGGACGGCGGTACGATCGGCGCGAGACCTCGGAATAAGCCGGTGTTGGTGGCGTCGGCGACATAGGTACTGGCTCCAGTGGCCGTGTTCAACGTCCAGACGGATTGATTGCAGGGCGGATTGCAGCTATCCACGCCGGCATACAGTGTGCCGTTTTCGTAAACCAGCGCGGCGCTGGTCAGGTTCGTTAATGACGGACTGCTGATCCGTGTAGCAGCGCCGGTGTTGGTGTCGAGCGAGTACAGATTGAAATTATCCACCAGATACAGGGTGGACGATCCTGTGGAGAGGCTCCATGCAGCAGACGGGCCGACGGCCCCCACAGGGCCGACCAGCGTGGCGGCGCCCGAAGAAGGGTCCACCGAATAAAGATTAAACAGGGGCACGTTGTTAGTGCCTGCATAGGTGGCGAGCGCGTACAAACCTGAGGTGGTCGAGCCAAGACCGTAATACTGGAGGGAGCCGCTGCCCACGGCAGTAAGAGCGCCGTTGGCCAGGTTCACCTGGTACAGCGTGGAGCCGGTGAAGGCGGCTGTGTACAGCTTCCCGCCGGCGACGCCGAGCCCGGCGGACATGTTCGACGGGATGCTGCTGTTGCCGAGCGGCGCAAAATCGCCAGTGTTTAGATCGATGACTCCAAACTGGCTCTGGGCATTGATCATGTACGCCATGTCATCGGCTCTCACCGCTGATACCAGCGCCACAAATAGAATCGCGACCGTTACCGTACCACGCGTTTCAATTTTGCGCATAATCTTCCACCTCAATCGCTTGCAGGAAATGTGCGTGAATCAGAGCGGAGGACCTGAGGTTCTGAAAGGCGATGCCCTTCGCTCGTTTTAGACCGGCGAGGTCCAGACTGGGGTCCAAGTGTTCTGCCAGATTGCCGCCAGCAGAACTCGTCATAGCCACCACGTTAAGAGTGATCGGCATAGTATTCGACTAAGATTAGTCCTATCGGGAGCGGATGGCACGGTCGCTCGGCTAAAGCGATTCCAATCGCGATCTGGTTGGTGAGCATGGGACTAGGAGCTTGTTGAAAAAGGGGACAGACCGCTATGTCCGCCGCAGGAGATGTGTGGGAATCAATGTTTTGCGGGCGGGGACAAAGTGGTCAGTCCCCTTTTTCAACAAGCTCCTAGACGGTCACAGATGATTTGCGGCTCAAGAAAATGAAATCGCCCCGGCCGGAATCGCCGACGAAAAACGGAGACGATCAAGCTGGGCGCTTGGCATCCGGAGTTGAAATAACATCCGGAGTTGCAGTTAGGGTCGCGACCGGAGTGGCTGCCTGAATCGAACCGCCCTCCGAGGAAGCTATGCAGTGGCCGCCTGGCCGGCTACGTCACTGGCATGATCGATGGCACGATGCCGGTTCAAGCGGGAGGTAATATGCGCCTGCCGCTTCCTGCTCGCCAGGACGGCATGGTCGAGCTGATCCTGGACGCCGGGCGGAGAAACCAACTGAGACCGCTGCTTAAGAGTCGCCGTCGCTTCAGCTTCGCATTCATGGCTGTGTTCACGTCTTAGTGCGGCACAATGGGGGCAGTCCATGGGATTGAGTCTCCATAGCCATTGTAGCCGGTGCACGGCCGCTATGTCTTATGGGCTTTCCATGCATAGCGTGCCGTCTTCGATGGCGGCATGGAATCGTGGATGCTTTAGGGGTCGCGTTGAGCGCATCTGTAGGCGGATCGGGGCGTGATGGTTTTGTCTCAAAATCGAGCTGACCCACTACCGCTCATTTGCTAGCATCAAGTTCTTTTGGGCGTCCAATATTCGACGCAGTGAAGCCTTCAGGGATTTCGAAATCCACAACCTTGCGCGGGCCAAATCGTTCAAACTGTTTCTCAAGGAAATTCTTTCCTGCGCTGGTAACCAGTTCATAGTCTAAATTATTCTCGCTGTCACGATGGATGATTACGGTAGTCGTTTTTGTTCCCACACCTGGCGCATTCTCACCGAGGCGCTTAGCCTCGAAAACGGCGTAAATACTTAGCGAGAGGCTCCGTATATCTGATTGTTCTCGCTGGTAGAGGGCAGACTCCGCGATGGTTTTGCCGCTGCCGATTACGGCGAAATCCTCAGCTTCATGAACCTCCCCCGCAAAACATTCGAAGATTCTGAAATGGCGACCAAGCAAGCCAATGAGGATCAATTCAGCCTCAAGTTTTTGCTGGGCTATATCATAGGAAATTTGCCTGAACAGATCTTCTGGGAGTTGCGTTTTCCCATCGCGCAGAAATGCGTCATAGGGCATCGCAACGGTGCTTTGCGTGTATGCGCTTGCGAGTGATTGCCTGAATCGTATTGATGGTTCTCTTAACTTCTCAAGTACGTTGACGTTCGTGATGGAATCACCTTCGGAATTCAAAAAGGCCTTGTACATATTTGAAAGTTCGCGAGCTTGCGCAAGTGGACCTGCCATCATCACTGCCCAACGTTTATTCAACTTTGAAAACTTGAATGCGGTTTGCGCGCTTGACGTGCCCGTCTCGATTCGCCAGTCAAAGCATCCTACCACCACGTCATCGATAGCGGTCTTTTCTCGCGCTTTGAGATCGCACAACGCAGCAATACAGAGTGTCATGTCGGTATCCCAAGAATACCGCCTATACTTGACCGGTAGCGGAGGCGGGCTCGGCCGACAGATCGTCCCGTACCGACGAACCATGGGCGGATTGGCGGGTCTAGCGGGCATTGGACTGCCGTTTTTCTAGGTTTTCCCATTTTCAAGCTGACCCACTACCCTGGCCAGCAATAGTCCAATATGGTATGCTTGACTCCAGATTGGCATGCTTCCCAAGATAGAGTTCGATCCTCAATCCGACGCGCCCCTCTACCGGCAACTGTACGATCACATCAAGTTAGCGATTCTCTCCGGAAGAATGGTCCGAGGTGAGCGCCTCCCGCCAACCCGTGACTTGGCTGGCCTACTTGGACTGAACCGGACCACTGTCTCGGCTGCGTACGAATTGCTGGAGGCGGAAAGCCTGATCAAGGGACACGTCGGCCGCGGCAGCTTCGTCGAATGGACCAATCGCGTGGACTGGGAGTCGATTATTCCAGCCGAGGAACCTTCACCGGCCGCGCCCCAGGCGTTGATTAGCTTTTCCGCGTCGCGCCCGTCGGAGATGCAGTTTCCGCTGGAGGAGTTCCGCATCACTTGCCGCGAGGTGATCGATTCGGCGGAAGCGACGCAGATTCTTCAGCTCGGCCCGGCGAGCGGTTATGGTCCGCTGCGGCGTTATCTGCTGACCGAAGCCCGGCGGCGCGGCACGGCTGGACCCGACGACGACATTCTGATCACCAGCGGCTGCCAGCAGGCGTTCGACCTGATCCAGAGAGTGCTCGCTTCGCATGGCGAATCTGTGGTGCTCGAAGACCCGGTGTATCCGGGGTTGCGCAACGCGTTCCTGCGCGGCGGCGCACGCGTGATCGGCGCGCCGGTGGGAAACGACGGGCGTCGAGGTGGACGCGCTGAGACGCATTCTTGAAAAAGAGCGCCCGCGTCTGATGGTGCTGACGCCTAACTTCCAGAATCCCACCGGAACGACTATTCCGGAGGACGCACGCAAAACGATTCTCGACATCGCCCGGCGCTCCGGTGTGATCGTGGTCGAGAACGATTTGTACGGACCGCTGCGCTACACCGGCACGGAAATTCCCTCCATCAAGCAACTGGACGAATCCGGCGACACGATCCTGCTGGGAAGTTTTTCGAAAATCGCGTTTCCCGGTTTGCGCGTGGGTTGGGCGATCGGACCGCGGCATTTCATCGCGCGGCTGACGGAAGCCAAAGAGGCGAGCGATCTGCATTCCGATCAGCTTTCGCAAGCCGTGCTGCTGCGATTCGCCGAGACGGGCCGCCTGGAAGCGCATCGGCAAAAGATGTTAGCGGCCGGGGCGGCACGGCTGAAAGCGTGCCTGGCAGGCTGCGCGAAGGAACTGCCGGAGGGAAGCGAGTACACGCGTCCGGAAGGCGGCATGAACCTGTGGGTGCGTTTGCCGGAGCCGCTCGATGCATCGGAGCTGGCGGTGCGCGCGGCGCGCGAAAACGTCAGCTATCTGCCGGGCCGATATTTCCTGGTTTCCCGTCCGCAGACGCATGCGCTGCGCTTGAGCTTCGCGGGTCTGGAGCCGGAGAAAATCCAGCAAGGGATGCAGGTTTTAGGGTCGGTTTTTCGAACGGAGTGGGAACGTGCGAGGCGGGCGCACCGCGATGAACCCGCGCCGGCGATGGTCTGAAAGTGAAGGAGAGAGGAGAACCAAGGTGTTTCTATCTGAAGATTACCGTTTGAAGGTGGGACTGGCTGAGATGCTGAAGGGCGGCGTCATCATGGACGTCACCAATGTCGAGCAGGCTCGCATCGCCGAAAAAGCGGGCGCCTCGGCTGTTATGGCGCTGGAGCGCGTACCGGCCGACATTCGCAAGGAAGGCGGCGTCGCCCGCATGGCTTCCATCCGCATCATCCGGGAGATCATGGACACGGTCTCGATTCCGGTGATGGCGAAAGCGCGCATCGGCCATTTCACGGAGGCGCGCGTGCTCGAAGTGCTGGGCGTCGATTACATCGACGAAAGCGAAGTCCTGACGCCGGCCGATGAAGAGCATCACATCGACAAGCGCGGCTTCAAGGTGCCGTTCGTGTGCGGAGCCCGCAACCTGGGCGAAGCGCTGCGCCGGATCGCGGAAGGCGCGGCGATGATCCGGACCAAGGGCGAGGCCGGGTCGGGCAACATCGTCGAAGCGGTGCGCCACATCCGGACCATCGTGAAGGAGATGAAGCATCTGACCATCCTCGGCAAAGAGGAGCTGGTGCATGAGGCGAAGAACCTGGGCGCGCCGCTCGAGCTGGTGGAATGGGTGGCGGCGAACGGCAAATTGCCGACGCCGAATTTCTCCGCGGGCGGAATCGCGACTCCGGCCGATGCGGCGCTGGTGATGCAACTCGGCGCCGAAGCCGTGTTTGTGGGCAGCGGAATCTTCAAATCGGAAGATCCGGAGACGCGGGCTCGGGCGATAGTCAAGGCGGCCACCTATTACAACGATCCGGTGAAGCTGCTCGAGGCGAGCGAGGAACTGGGCGAGGCAATGCGCGGGCTGGATGTTTCGAAGCTGCCGCAAGAGGAGCTCCTTCAGACGCGAGGCTGGTAGTCATGAAGACGGTGGGAGTGCTCGCCTTGCAAGGGGATTTTGAGGCGCATCGCAAGGCGCTCGAGCGCGCGGGTGCACGTGCGATCGAGGTGCGGTCCGCCGATCAGCTGGCCGAATGCGACGGGCTGATCATTCCCGGCGGCGAGAGCTCCACCATGTTGAAGCTGCTCGAAATAGAAGGGCTGACCGAGCCGGTGCGCCGCTTTGGGGCGACCAAGCCGATCTACGGGACCTGCGCCGGCGCGATCCTATTGGCTCACGAAGTCACCAATCCCGCTCAGCCGAGCCTGGACCTGATGGACATCGCCGTGGAGCGGAACGCCTACGGGCGGCAGATCGACAGCCGCATCGCCAAGGTCCCGATCGCCGGCTCAGGCGGGGGCGATTTCGAGGCGGTATTTATTCGCGCGCCGATTATCCGCAAGGTGGGCGGCGACGTCCGGGTGCTGGCGTCGTACCTGGGGGATCCGGTATGGGTGGAGCAGGATCGTCATATGGTGACCACCTTTCATCCCGAACTGACGGACGATCCTCGTATTCACCGGAGATTTGTCGAAAAGCTTTAGGTCGGTTTTTTTCCCTCTCTAAGATCCATGGGAAGCTCGCCGATATGGGTTACTAGGCACCCCATGACACCCACGCAGCTTCCTATAACCGGCATCCTGCGCGCGCACGCCGCCTGGCTCGAAGACCCGGCGACCGGAAAGCGGGCCGATCTGAGCGATGCAACGCTGAACGATATGGACTTGTCGGCAGCGGTTCTATCGCGCGCACTCTTGATCGGCACCACGTTTCTGGACGCCAATCTCTCGCGCGCGGATCTCAGCAGCGCCAAACTGGAGCGGGCCGACCTGCAACGCTCCAACCTGACCGGCGCGAACTTCACGGACGCCACCATGGTGGACACCGTATTTTCCGGCGCATTCATGCTGGAGGCCAATTTTTCCGAGATTACCGCGACCGGCTCGTCGTTCAAGCGGGCGCGGATGGCCAAGCTGCGGATGATTGAGGCATCGGTGGACGATACCAGCTTTGCTCACGGCTCCGCACCCGGCGCAAGCTTCCACCAATCCCGCTTCCATAACGTCGATTTCGGGGAGAGCACGCTCGACGGAGCGGTGTTCCATCACGCGCGGCTTGAACATTCGCGGTTTGCGGGGGCTTCCATGCTGGAAGCGGCCTTCGGAGGATCCAAGTTCGACCATTGCGATCTGACCCGGGCAATTCTGCGGGGCTCGAAATTTCGGAGTGCGGAATTGGTCCAGTGCGTCTACCGCCATGCCGATCTGCGCGCCTGCGACTTTAGCGAAGCACGGATCCGCGGCGGCGATTTCTGGAAAGCCACGCTGGCGGGATCGCGTTTCGGAGGCGCGCACCTGGTGATGGCCGATTTCCGCGGCGCGGACCTCACCGGCGCGCGCGAATTGACCTCCGATCAGCTTTCACAGTCCCTGACGGATGACTACACCATTCTGCCCAACGGAACGCGCGGGCCGTACTTGCGGCGTTCTGGAGCTGAGAAGCCGAAGCCACGCGGCGGCCTCTAATTGCTCCGCTCGATGACCACGGCGGTGCCGTAGCATAGCACCTCGGCCACGCTTTGCATGACCTCCGTGGCATCGTAGCGAACGCCGATGACAGCATTTGCGCCCAGCTGATCGGCGTGCTGGGCCATCCTCTCGAACGCCTGTTCCCGCGTCTTCTCGCACAGCTCGGAAAGCAGCGTGATATTGCCGCCGACGATGGTCTGCAAGCCGGCACCGATGGTGCCGAAAATGGAGCGGGAGCGCACGACGATGCCTCGCACCAGTCCGAGATTACGGGTGATGCGGTAGCCGTCCAGCGTGAAAGCGGTGGTCACCAGGTTGTGGTCCATGCCTCGAATTATCGCATTCCGCCAAATCGCAATCCAGTTATATTGTTTGGACTAAGAGCTGGTTGAAAAAGCGGACAGGCCGCTATGTCCGCCGCAGGACCCGTGTGGGAAATCAAAGTTTTGCGGGCGGGGACAAAGTGGTCAGTCGCTTTTTCAACAGGCTGCTAACGCCCATTGCCGGACGAGCCCGCCACGCCCGAGTTCAGGAACTTCAGCAGCGGCGGGAAGAACACATCGGGCGCTTCCAGGTGTGGAACGTGGCCGAGGTTCGGCAGCAGAACCAGCTCAGCTCCCGGAATGGTGTCGGCGATGTGCCTGGCGCGCTCCGGAAAATCGGGCGTGTCCTTATCGCCGCCGATCACCAGGGTCTTTACTTTGATCTTCGGCCAGTCGTAATCGACGGGATCGAGATAAGTGATCTGCTGATAAATGGACCGCACCATGGCCAGCCGCGGCCAGTCTCCGGAAAGCGTGGGCGCGTAAAGGATGCGCACGTACTGCTCATACTCCGGCTTCCAGGCGCCGGGCGTCGGGAAATAGCGGCGGATATTGGCGTAGAACCCTTGCCAGCGCTGATCGTTGGTCTGAGCCATGGTGGCTTTATACGCGTCGTCCGCGGAGCGCCAGGGCCGTTCATAACGCGGATCCTTCAAGCCGATGGGGTTGTAGATTACAGCTCGCTCAGTGATGTCCGGGTAGGAGGCAGCGAAGCGCGCGGCCAGCATCCCTCCCATGGAATGCCCCATGATGGCGGTCCTGGTGACGCCTAACGATTGCAGCAGCCGCCGCGTGTTCAACGCCATGTCATGAAAGTTGTAAGGGATGATCGGTTTGGAGGATCGGCCGAACCCGATCTGGTCCGGCACGATGACCCGGAATCCATCCTTGCGCAGAACCTCGATGGGCCCGCCGAAGTAAAAGCCGCCAAAGTTCATCCCGTGGAACAGGACAATGGTGCGGCCATTCGGCGTCCCGGACGGAGGCACGTCCATATACGCAATCCGCACGTCCTGGCCATACATCGTCAACGCGAAATATTGCACCGGATAGGGATAGGCGATCTCTTCATAAGTGATGCTGCCAGGCTTGACGTCCGCAGGAGCCTTCGGCAGATCCGCCCGGCTTTGCCCCACCAGCGACGGTCCTGCCAGAAGCGCCAGGGATACCAGACTCGCCGCGAAGCGCGCATAGTTCATAGGACTGAACCTCCGTGAATCATGATACTGCGTTTGAGGAGTGTTACAATAATCGGGTACCCGTTCCTTCATCGTATTTTTTTATGCTGAGTTCCTGGTTTCATCCGCACGCGATTCACCTAACGGAGTGCTTAGGCGGTGTGTTGGCGTGAGCGGATACGTGGAGCTCACCAAGCCGCGCATCACGGTGTTCATTCTGATGAGCACTGCCATCGGGTTCCTGTGCGGCGCGCATGCCGGCGCGGGCTGGACACCGTTGACGCTGTTCCACGCCCTGCTCGGGACCGCGCTGATCGCTAGCGGCACCGCGGCCCTGAATCAATGGTATGAGCGCGCTGCCGACGGGAAGATGAACCGCACCAAGGCGCGTCCCATTCCATCGGGCCGCGTCACGGCGTCGCGCGCGTTCTGGTTCGGAGTCTCGCTGTCGATCGCCGGTTTTGTGGAGCTGTGGATCGGCGCGAACCTGCTTACCGGACTGCTCGGGCTGTTCACGCTGGCGAGCTATTTGTTCGTCTACACTCCGCTGAAGCAGCGGTCTCCGCATTCGACCACCATTGGCGCGATCCCCGGCGCGATGCCTCCCCTGATCGGCTTCGCGGCCGCCAGCGGAACCCTGACTGCGGAGGCCTGGATTCTTTACGCGATTCTGTTTCTGTGGCAATTCCCGCACTTTTACGCGATCGCCTGGATGTATCGCGACGATTACGCGCGCGCCGGCATTCGCATGCTGCCGGTGGTCGAGCCCGACGGCGAATCGACCGCGCGCCGCATCGTGCTGTTTTCCATCGCTCTGGTTCCCATAAGCCTGCTGCCCCGGCTGTTAGGAGCAGCCGGAAATGTCTATTTGATCGGCGCACTGGCGCTGGGCTTGTATTTTTTGTATGCCGGCGCGCGCGCCGCGTTCGACCGGACTCTTCCGCGGGCGCGCCAGGTGTTGCTGGCAAGCGTGGTTTATCTTCCTTTGCTTTATGGCCTTCTCGCCCTGGATCGTCCCGGCTTCTGGCGCGGTCTGTAGCGCGCTGCTGCTCGCGGGGCTGCTGACCGGATGTTCCGCGCACGCCGGACTTCCGTCGTACTCCACCGTTCCCGCCTTCACGCTGACCGACCAGAGCGGCTCTCCGTTCGACAGCGCGTCGAAGCTGGGCGGCCAGGTATGGGTGGCCGATTTCATTTACACGACTTGCCCCGGCCCGTGCCCGCGCATGAGCTCGCAGATGCATGAAGTCCAGACCGCGCTCGAGGGAAAGGACGGATTCCGGCTGGTTTCCTTCACGGTGGACCCCGCCAACGACACGCCACCGGTTCTGGCCGCCTACGCGACCCGTTTCAGCGCCAAATCCGGAACCTGGTTCTTCCTGACCGGGGCTGAGGCCGACTTGCATCATCTCAGCCGCAACGTCTTCATGCTGGGCGACATCAACGGCAGCTTAGAACATTCCACCCGCTTTGTTCTGATCGACCGCGCCTCGCACATTCGGGGTTTTTATCTCACTTCCGAGCCGGATGCAATCACACGCCTGATTGCGGACGCAAAAACCCTGCTGCGGGGACGAGATTGATCGGCATCCACGACCTGCCGGTGGTGAACGCCACTCTGAACGCGACGGCCGCAGTGCTGCTGGTGTGCGGGTTCCTCCTGATTCGCAGCGGACGGAGACTCGCGCATCGCCGGGTGATGCTTACCGCATTCACAGTCTCGATCCTTTTTCTGATTTCCTACCTGGTGTACCACTCGCAAGTAGGATCGGTGCATTATCCCCACACGGGCGTGATTCGAACGGTCTATCTGACCATTCTGTTCACCCACACGGTGCTGGCCGCGACCGTGCCGGTACTGGCGATCATTACCCTGAGCAGGGCCTTAAAAGGCAAGTTCGACCGCCATCGCGCCATCGCCCACTGGACGCTGCCCATCTGGCTGTATGTCAGCATAACCGGCGTGGTAGTGTACCTGATGCTGTACCAGTTCTGAACTGGTGGCAACGCCGGATGGGCGGAAAACGTCTAGAATATATTGAGGGAGGTCGGCCATGACGCTCGTCCTGATTACGTTGTTATTGGCAGGCTCCAGTGCGTTCGCGCAAATGCACGGCGGTGGTGGTGGATACGGAAGAGCTTCGGGACCCGCCCGCCCTTTCCGGAACGTTGCTCCAACCCGATTCGTGGCGCCTCCGCCGATGGCGCATCCCGCGCACGCAGCGACGGTGATTGTCCCGTATCCGGTCTTCTACGGCGGGTACTACTACGATCCTTCCGTGGGGGCGGCACAGCAGCCCGCGCCGGCCGGCGGCTACTACGATCCGAACAGCTATGCCTATGGTTACACCGACAATGGCGCGGCTTCGCAATCGCCGGTGGTGATCATGAACCCGAGTTTCCGGCCGGATGTGGCGAATCCGGTGATGCGGGACTATTCCAATACGCCGCTGCCTGAAACCGCGCCAAATCCGGGGGGCCTAGCCGACGACCAGCCCACCATTTACCTGATCGCGATGAAGGATCACACCATTTTCGCCACCGTGGCTTACTGGGTGGAAGGCGACACACTCTCCTACATCACGGTCGAGGGGAATCAGAACCGAGCGTCGCTCTCCCTGGTGGATCGCGAGTTCTCGGCCAAGCTGAATTCCGATCGCAACGTCGAATTCCGCTTGCCCGCTCCAAAATAACGAAGTAATCCGAACAATCCTGGCCACCGGCACGTAGTTGAAGCATGGATCAGCTCCGCCAGGACATTATTGTCACCTTTCGCCGGTTGCGTTCCAGCCCCGGATTTACAGCAGCAGCGATCTTCACCTTGGCCCTGGGGATTGGCGCCAACACCGCGATCTTCACCGCTGTCAATACCCTGATTTTCCGCCCCCTGCCAGTGGAGCGGCCGGACGAGCTGGTGTTTCTGAACATGCGCGGGATGAACACGGAACTACCGGTGCAGAGCTACCCCAACTATCTCGACCTGCGCGATCGCAACCAGGTGCTGACCGGATTGGCCGGCTATCGCCTGGCGCCGGTAAGCTTCAGCCGCGGCGACTCGAACAACGCCCGCATCTGGGTGTATGAAGTCACCGGCAACTACTTCGATCTTCTGGGCGTGGGGCCGTCTCGCGGGCGCGTGTTGCATGGGGAGGACGATCGTGTCCGGCGCGGCCATCCGGTAGCGGTCATCAGCTACGCCTGCTGGCAGCGCCGCTTCGCCGGCGACCCCGGGGTGGTAGGCCAAAATATCCAACTCAACGGCATGAATTACTCGATTGTCGGCGTCGCCCCGCCCGGCTTTTCGGGAACCGAGGTCGTGTTCACCCCGGATCTTTGGGTTCCGATCGCGATGGAGCCTCAGATCGAGCCCGGCAACGACTGGCTGGACCAGCGCGGAGATCAAAACCTGTTCGTCGCCGGCCGTATGAAGCCCGGTGTGACGCTGCCGCAGGCGGAAGCCGCGTTGAACGCGATCGGCGCGGAATTGGGCCGCGAATATCCGAAGGAAAACGCCGGAATGAAGATCGTCCTGTCGCCGCCGGGGCTGTTTGGAACCTATATTCGCGGGACTGTTCGCGCCTTCGCCGCGGTTCTGATGGGCGTTGCCGGAATGGTGCTATTAATCGCGTGCGTCAACTTAGCCAGCCTTCTGCTCGCGCGCGCCGCCGATCGCCGCCGGGAAACCGCGATTCGCCTCGCACTCGGCGCGGCACGTGGACGTTTGGTCCGGCAGTTGTTGACCGAGAGCGTGATCCTCTCCATTCTGGGAGGAGCCGCGGGCCTGCTGCTCTCGATGTGGCTGGCCGCTCTCTTCGCCGCCTGGAGACCGCCGATCGATGTGCCGGTGATCCCTGAGATCGGCATCGATTTTCGCGTGATGATCTTCGCCGCCCTGGCTTCGCTGTTCACCGGGGTCCTGTTCGGGCTCGCGCCCGCGCTCCAGTCGACGCGCGCCCAGTTGGCGCCCGCGCTGAAGAATGAAGCCGTCTCGGGCCGTCTGCGCCGCTTCCCCGTTCGCGACATTTTGGTGGCCGCGCAAGTCGCGATGTCGGTAGTGCTGCTGGCCGGATCCGTGCTTGTGATCCGCAGCCTGCAACATGTGCTGAGCCTGAACCTGGGTTTCGAGGCTCGCCACGCCGCGGCGTTGTCCTTCGACCTGGGCTTGCAGGGGTACGACGAAACCCGCGCTCGCGATTTCCAGCGCCGCGTGCTGCAGCGCGTTCGCAACATGCCCGGCATCGAGTTCGCGGGCACCATCAGCGGCCTACCGCTCAGCTTGAATTGGAACAACAGCGGAATCCTCATTGAAGGCAAACCGGTCCCGCGCGCGGCCGACGTCACGATGGCGGCGATGTTCAACATCTCGCCGGGCTACTTGCGCGCGGTGCAGACCAAGCTGATGGCCGGCCGCGATCTGGAGGAAAGCGACAAAGACGGCGGGCGCCGCGTGGTGCTGGTGAATGAGGCGTTCACGCGCCAGTTGCTGCCGGGCGAGAATCCCGTCGGCAAGCGCTTCCGTCACGACGCGACCCAACAAGGGGCCTGGCTCGAAATCGTGGGCGTCGTGGAGGATGGAAAATATCGATCGCTCGGTGAGCGGCCCATGCCGGCAGTGTTCCAGCCAGTGGCGCAATCCTGGGACTCGACCATCACGCTGGTGGCGCGTTCGTCCATGCCTGAGGACCAGGTGGTGGGTTTGCTGCGACGCGCCGTGGCGGAGCTCGATCCGGCGCTTTCGACCTATAACGGCGGCAGCTTGACCGACCAGCTCGGCCTGGTCCTGTTCCCGGCCCGCATCGCGGCAACGATTCTGGGGGCCTTCGGCGTGCTTGCCGTGGTGCTGGCCGCCACCGGAGTGTATGGAGTGATGGCCTACGCGGTCGCGCGCCGCACCCGCGAGATTGGGATTCGCATGGCGCTGGGCGCAAATCCGTCGCAGGTGCTGGGTGTGGTGTTTTCCCACACGGCGTTGCTGTTGGCCATCGGAACCGCCGCGGGAATCGCACTGGCTTTGGCCGCGGGGCGTTTGTTCTCGACGATTCTCTACGGAGTCAGCGCCACGGATCCGGCCACCTACGCACTGGTGATCGCGCTGATGGCGATGGTGGCGTTACTCGCCTGCTGGTTCCCTGCCCGCCGCGCCATCACGGTCGATCCGGTGAGGGCGCTGCGAACCGACTAGGAGGTGCGGGCCTTCGCATCTTCAAAATGATAATGTCGCCGCACTCGATGCGCAGATACAGGTTCGCCGCCGGCGGCGTGTTGGTGCGATCGAATTCTTCACCCAGCCAATGCCTGCTCCGGGCCTCCCCTGCAAAGTCGGAGGTCACCGCGCCGAGCTTGCTCCTGGCATCAATCGCGTAAGCCCCGTCGGGCAAACGCAGCGCGATATCGCCGCAGTGATTGATCGCGCGAATATCACCGGTCATGCCGTCGAGGTTGATTTGCCCGTCGTCGTGATCGATCGCCAGCCTGGCGCCGCGCGGCGCGTTGATGTGATACTCGATTTCGAAATCGGTGTGGGGGATCACTTTATGCCTGGGATACTCCGAGCGGATCACCAACTCATCGCCCTTGCGCTCCATCGCCACATGAACCCGGTCGAGCACCGCCGCGCGCTCCGGCTTCGCCGACTTGACGATGGTCACCTCCACGTCCGTCCGGTCCCAGGCCTCGACGTCCAGCTCACCAATCGAGTGACCCAACCGGACCGTCCCGCCCGCCGGAAGATCGAAATGCTGGGTGGTCCGAACCTCGGCTCTTGGTTTCGGCTCGAGATCCACGGCGGCCAGAAACGTGAAGGCGGCGAGAGCAATCATAAGACGGCCTCGTCTCCGGGGTGAACTTCGGGGAGCACGTCGTGGTCGCCGGCCATCCAGACATACAACGTCGGCAACAGGAAAATGCTCATGAGCAGCGATGCCAGCAGCCCGCCGACAATCACGATGGCGAAAGGACGCTGCGAGTCCGACCCGATCCCGTGCGAGGTGGCCGCCGGCAGCAGCCCCAGCGTGGCCACCAGCATGGTCATCATAATCGGACGAAGCCGCAGGATGGCGCCCTCTTCGGCCGCCTCCATCACCGTGCGCCCGCGCACGCGCAGTTGATTGATGTATTCCACCATGATCACGCCCACCTGAACGGAAACGCCGAACAGCGCCAGGAATCCGACGCCGGAGGACACGCTGAAATTGGTGTGGCTCAAGAACAGCGCGACCATGCCGCCCACCGGCGCCATGGCGACGTTGATCAGAATCAGCACCGACCATTTCATCGACCGGAACATCGAATACAGAATCAGGAAAATCAGCAGCAGCGTGATCGGAATGATAATCATCAGCCGCCGCTGCGCTCGCTGTTGCGATTCGTATTCGCCGGCCCAATCGATGTGATAGCCGACGGGAAGCTTCACCTGCTGATCCACCTTCCGCATCGCCTCTTCCACGGCGCCGCCCAGGTCGCGCCCGCGCACGCTGTATTTGATGGCGACGTAGCGCTGATTCTCTTCGCGGTAGATCTCCGAAGCTCCGTCCAGCATCTCGATATTGCAAAGCTGCGCGAGCGAGACGCGCTCGCCGGTGGGCGATAACAGGCGGATGTTCTCGATCGCTTCCTTGCGTATCGCGGATACTGCGGCAGATAGCGCATCACCAGGTCGTAGCGCTGCTCGCCTTGCAGCACCTGGGTGAGCGCGTTGCCGCCCACCGCGGTCTGAATCGCGTCCTGCACGTCCGCGACGTTGATCTGATAGCGGGCGGCCTTCCGACGGTCCACCGTGACGTTCAGGTTCGGCTGGCCGATGACGCGAAAGAGCCCCAGATCCTGAATTCCCTTGACCTGCCGCATCACGCCGACGATCTGATCGCCTTTTTCTTCCAGCGTCTTCAGATCGTCGCCGAAAACCTTGATGGCCAGCTCGCCTTTTACTCCGCTGACCGCTTCTTCCATGTTGTCGGAGATCGGTTGCGAGAAGTTCCAGATCACGCCGGGGATCTTCTCCAGCTCGCGATTCATCGCGGCGATCAGCTCTTCTTTGTTCTGGTGAAACACCGGCCGCCATTGTTCCTTGGGCTTCAAATCGACGAAATACTCGGTGTTGAAGAATCCGGTGGTATCGGTTCCGTCGTCGGGACGGCCCACCTGGCTGGTGGTTTGGGTGACTTCGGGAAAGCGGCACAGCAGCACGCGAGCCTGATTCGCAAGGCGATCCCCTCGGTCTGTCCGGTGCTCGGCGCAAGCGTCCCGCGCACCCAGATGGCGCCTTCGTCCAAATGCGGCAGGAACTCGGAGCCAAGCTCTTCCGTCGCCAGAAACACAGCCAGGCCAATGCCGAACAGCGCCGCCACCAGGGTGACCCATCGCCATCGAATCGCCACTTTCAACAGAAACCGGTATCGATTGGTAAGAAACGACATCAGCGGATTGTGCCATTCGCGCGTTCCCTTCCGGAAAAAGAGGCTCGACAGCACCGGCGCCAGCAGCATGGAGAACATCAGCGCGCCCAGCAGCGCGAACGCCACGGTCCAGGCCATCGGCTTGAACAGGCGTCCTTCCACGCGCTGCAAGGTGAAGATCGGAAGATAGGCCGTGATGATGATGCCGATCGCGTAAAACACCGGCCGCTGCACCTCGTGCGCGGCCTCGCGGATCTTTTCCATGGGCGTGCGGGTGTCGCCTTCCTGCGGATGGCCCAGGTGGCGCACGATATTCTCCACCATCACCACCGCGCCGTCCACCACCATGCCGAAATCGAGCGCGCCCAGCGACAGCAGATTCGCGGGAATATGCCGCAGGTCGAGACAGGTCGCCGCGAACAGGAGCGAGAACGGAATGGTCAGCGCGACAATCAGCGCGCCGCGCACGTTGCCCAGGAACACGAACAGAATGATCACCACCAGGATGATGCCCTCTGTCAGGTTGTGCAGCACCGTGTGCGTCGTGTAATGCACCAGGTCGCTGCGGTCCAGGAACGGAACCACCTTCACGCCCGGCGGGAGGATGCGTTCGTTCAGCTCTTTCACCTTGGCGTGAATGGCGTCGAGCGTCGAATCCGAATCGGCGCCTTTCCGCAGCAGCACGATGCCGGAGACCACGTCGTCGTTGTCGATGATTCTTCCGTCCGGCCGATGCGTCGCCCGGGCGAACTGGCCGAGGCGGATCTTCGGCCCCTGCGCGACCGTGGCGATATCCTTCATGCGCAGCGCCGTGCCGTTCTTGGTCGTGATCACGGTGTTTTCGATGTCGTGCACGGTCTTGACCAGGCCGACCTCGCGCACGTTGATCTGCTGCAGGCCTTCTTCGATGAAACTGCCGCCGGCGTTGACGTTGTTGTTGGTGAGCTGCTGCTCCACCTGCCCGATGCTGAGCCCGTACGCGACCAGCTTGTTCGGATCGATGCGAACCTGATATTCGCGCGTCGGGCCGCCGAAGCTGGCCACGTCGACCACGTTGGGCACCGATTTGAACTGCTTCTCGATCACCCAGTCTTCAATCGACTTCAGCTCCATCACGTCGTACTTCGGATTGGTGCTGTGCAGGGTGAAGAAATAAATCTGGCCGACCGGACTCCAGTCCGTGCCCATCTGCGGCTGAACGCCCGGCGGCAGCGTGACCTGCGCCAGTCGCTCCAGCACCTTTTCGCGATTCCAGTCGTTTTCCGACTCGTCGTCGAAGGTCAGCTTCAGATCGGACAGTCCGAACAGCGAAAAAGACCGCAAGGAGGTCAGATGCGGAATCCCGTTCATTACGATTTCGAGCGGAATGGTGACCTGCTGTTCGATTTGTTCCGCCGAAATTCCGGGCCATTGCGTGATGACCTCGACGTAGTTATTCGCCACGTCGGGATAGGCTTCGACCGGAAGCTGATGAAACGAAATCGCGCCCCAGATAAACAGCAGAAACGCGAGCGCCAGCACCAGCACCCGGTTGTTCAGCGCGAAATCGACCAGTCCACGAATCACTATTACTGCTCCACAGTGCTTTGAAGCACCAGCGCATTCGACACAACTTGCGTTCCGGGTTTGATGCCGGACACGATTTCCTGCATATTTCCGGGCAGCATGTTCCCAGCGGTAACTTCGACGCGGCGGAATCTTCCGCCTTCGGCCGGCGTGTAAACCCAGTCGCGGTCATGCAGATGGAGAATCGCCGTGGCGGGCACCACGGCGCGGGTCTCGGCGGACTGTCCATGGAACGTGGCCGTAACGAACATTCCGATGCGCATCAGCCCCGGATTCTCCACTTCCAGGCGAACCTTCGCGGTCCGGAGCGCCGGATCGAGAATCGGCGCGATGTTCCCGATCCTTCCCTTCATGACGCGATCCGGGTACGCGTTCAGGTGAATGTCGGCGTATTCATTCAAATGCACCTGCTGGAGATCGTTTTCATACACGTCGCAGATGATCCAGACGTGGCTCAAGTCCGAGATAGTAAACGGGTTAGGCGCACTGAGCGCCTGCACTCCGGAAGAAGCCGTAATCTGCTGATCCGTAATCACCCCGGATACCGGGGCGTACACTTCGACGATTCCGGTGGGATGTCCCGGGTCGGACCCCAGGACGCGCAGGTGCTCCGCCGTGGTTTCGACATCGACTTTGGCGTTATTTTCGGCGTTTTGCGCAATCTCGACCGCGCTTTTCGCGATCGCTCCTTCGCTGAACAGGAGTTCCGCGCGATCCAGCTGGATTTTCGTCAGCTGCTCATTTTGAACGGCCTTGCGATAATCGGAGAAAGCCCCGGAAATATCCGAGCTGTGGACTTTGAACAGCAGCTGCCCTTTCTTCACCTCGTCGCCAATCCGGGCGTCAATTTCGACGACGCGCCCGGATGCAAGCGAGACTACCGGCACGTTGCGGGACACGTCGGCGTTCACCACGCCGGTGACGTTCAGCTCCGGGGCGGCTCTGCGTTCGGTGGCCGTCGTCAGCGGGAACTGTTCCGGGTGGTCCACCTTGAAGTTGCTCGCGTCCAGGTCCTTCTCGACCACCGCCGGAGGAGGCGCAGTGCCGGCCGCGTCCGCCTTCACTTTCGTCTCGCAGCCGGCGAGAGTCACGGCGAGGGCGGATAAGACAATTCCGTGCAAGACAAGTAAGCGATTCATGGTATGACCTCGCGACCCGCGGCCAGGTTCATTTGTGCCGCCGCGGTCAAGAACGAACCAATCAGATTCAGGTATGCCAGCCGGGTGTCCCGGTAGGATTTTTCCGCGTCCAGGTAATCCAACAAGGACGCCCCCCCGTGCTGAAAAGAGAAGGATGTCTTGTCGCGGACATCGGTGGCCAACTTCAGATACTTTTCCTGGTACGGCTTTAGCAGGTTGATCGAGCTCTGCAAGGTGGCGTAAGCGGAATCGACGTCGCTGAACACCTGCGCTTCCGAGGCATCCCGCAGTTTCTGATTCCGTCCAATATCGAGCTGCGTGCGCAACTTCTCTCCTTGGTTGCGATCGTGAATGCGCAGCGGAATGTCGACGCTGAATCCGAAATACGCCGAGATAGGAGGGTTGCGGGCCACATCCATAGTGAGCGTCGGGTCGGTCGAGCCATTGGCTACGGCGAGCTGATGATTGGCCTTCGCCAGTTCGATGTTTTGCGCAGCGGCGCGCAAATCCGGCCGCGTTTCGAGCGCGGCGTTGTGAAACTCTTCGAGCGGCAACATCCGGTCCGTGAACTCGTAGGGGCCGGTGATGTCGAGCTGGTCTACCGGCGTCCGGTCATTCAGCAATTGCAAGAGCACGATCTTGTTGGTTCGCAAATTCACCTGGGCGGTCTGATAGTCGGATTCGAACTGCACCCGCTGTAACTCCAGGCGATCGAGATCCACTTCCGCGAGATCGCCCGCCTTGAAGCGATTGCGATTGACAGCGAGTTCACGATCCCAGTACGCCAGGTTCTCGCTTGCATTTTGCAGCACGGCTTTGGCCTGCAAGGTCTGCACGAACGCGTTCCGCAAGCTAAACAGAAGGTTTCTTTCCTGGTCGGAGAAAGTGGATTCGGCCACCGCCGTCGATTTCCTGGCACTTTCCAGGCGCAGCTCGCGCTTGTGCTGCCGCTCATGCAGGTAACTGATTGACGCCGCCGGAAACACGTTCGTGAAAGGACGATAGGGGTTGGGAGTAAAAGGATCGATCTGATCGATTCCGATGCTCAAATCCGGGTTGGGGCGAAGATACGCCGTGATTTCCGAGGCGCGCGATTCGTCGATGTTCGCCTGCGCCGCTTTCAGGGTCGGATTGGCCGCTTCAAATTTCTCCTTGATTTGCTGCCAGTTGAGGGTTTCCTGCGCGTTCACGACGGGCGCAACACCAGCCGCCAGAAGGAGGAGCCAGACACGAAACCGCTGTAGGGGGAACTCTGCACGCATGGAGGTCCAACTTCCACTGTACCGGCGAGCGTGAAGATCCTCCACTATCTTTCGGCTGATTCCGCCTATCTTTCATCTATCTTCCAGCCATCGGACGTTTTTTAACCCATTCGTGGCATAGAATGGCCGCAAGGCTGTCTGTTAAGGCTGCGCGAAATGCTGTTCCATTTTCTTCGGGGATCCCGGCGGGCGGTTTGGCTCCAAACCGGCCTGATGATCGCCATCATAGCGTTGGCGGATTGGCGCATTGACGCTGAGATTCCGCTAGGCTTTTTGTATCTCCTTCCCATGCTGCTCGCCGGCAGCGCTTTGGGGCGATGGCAGATTGCTTTCATCGCGGCGCTGTGCACGGCCTTGACCGAAGCTTTCGACTCGTTCGCCTGGTTCCCTCTACAAGCGGGCATCCCGAGAGATGTACTGATCTTCGCGGCGTTCCTGGGCGCGGGGTTGTTTGTATATGAAGTGGTCCGAAGCCGGGAAGTCGCGCGGGCGGCCGAAGAGCAACTCGAATTTCTGGTGGAAAGCAGTCCCGCGGCGATCCTGGTGATGGATTCGGACGGCCGCGTCTTGCTGGCGAACGACGCCGCGCACCGCCTGCTGGCGCTTGCCAAAGGCGCTCTCACGGGGCGGGCCATTCGCGATTATCTTCCGTCCCTGACGAAAGTGCCGGCGCTGGATCCTTCGTTCCGGACGGTCATGCAGTGCCGCGGCCGGCGGGAAGACGGGGAGGCGTTTCTGGCCGACGTGTGGTTTTCCACCTACCGCACCAGCGCTGGGGCGCGACTGGCAGCGATGGTAGTGGATGCCTCCGAGGAACTTCGCAGCCGCGAAGAGCTGGGCCTGCATCAGCTCCTGGTGGGCTCGCGACTGATGGTGGGCGCGGTTTCCGACGAGATTCGCAACGTCAGCGGAGCCATCGCGATGGCGCACCACAACTTGAGCCGAGCCGGCACACTCGCCGGCAATCAGGATTTCGAGGCACTGGGAGCGTTGATCGCCGCGCTCGAAAGAATCTCGGCTTTGGAACTTCGTCAAGCCGCCGGACCGCCGACGGGGGTGGACTTGGCTTCCCTGCTCGAAGAGCTGCGCATCGTGGTGGAGCCTTCCCTCCGGGAATCCGGGATCACCGTGCGATGGGAGATCGATCCGGCGATTCCCGTGGTCCGCGGCGACCGGCAAAGCCTGATGCAGGTGTTCCTGAATCTGATCAAAAACAGCGAACGCGCCATGTTGAACGAGCCGGTGCAGGAGCTTCGCGTGACGGCTCGCATGAATCAACTGCGCGTGGAAGTACGGGTGGCGGACACCGGATGCGGAATCGCGAATCCGGAAGGCCTGTTTCATCCGTTTCAGGCTGATTCAGGGCCGCACGGCGCGCGCAAGGAAGCTCGCCCGGCGGGACTCGGGCTGTACCTGTCACGGGCGTTCATGCGCTCCTTCCAAGGGGATTTGCATTATGAGGCGCAGCCGCACGGGTCGAGTTTTATCGCCGATCTGTCGCCGCTGTTCCCGGCGGCGGACGCGACGGATGGCCGCACCGCGGATCTTGTCGTCCGGTACGGATAACTCCGCCGCGGGTGCGATAATTATCGTGCAGGTGCAGAAACGCTTCTCCCGTTACGCGTGGTTCGTCCTGGGATTCAATGTGCTGGTGATTCTGTGGGGCGCACTGGTCCGGGCTTCGAAGTCGGGAGAAGGGTGCGGCGATCACTGGCCGCTGTGCAACGGGACGGTGATCCCGCACGCCGCGCAGATCGCGACCATTATCGAATTTACTCATCGCGCCACCACGGGACTCGCGCTGATCTCGGTGGTTGTGCTGGCCATCTGGGCGTATCGGGCTTTCCCCCGCGGAAGGGTGAGGAATGCGGCCGCGGCTTCGCTGCTTTTCATTGTCACGGAGGCGTTGCTCGGCGCGGGGCTGGTTTTGTTCCGCTACAGCGGAACGGATGCGTCGCTGGCTCGCGCTGCGTATCTCTCGGCGCATCTGATCAACACTTTGCTGATGCTGAGCGCGTTCGCGCTGACGGCCTGGTGGGGCGGCGGGCGCGGCCCGGTCCGATGGTCGGGAACCACCGCCAAATTGATCGGCGTCGCGCTACTCGCCGGACTCGTCATCGCCGTCACCGGAGCGATCAATGCTCTTAGCGACACGCTGTTCCCAGCCACTTCGCTACTGGCCGGATGGGAGGCGGATTTTGCCGCCGGGTCGAACCTGCTGATTCGCCTGCGCGTGTGGCACCCTGTGATTGCGCTACTGGCCGGCGCGTCGATCGCGGCGATTGCACTCGAGATTCGTGGCAAGTCGATTCGGCCGCAAGCCCGTCAGATGGCCTCGGCGGCGGCAGGATTGGTCGGCCTGCAACTGGCGGCGGGTTTGATCAATGTCTGGCTGCTGGCGCCGGTCTGGATGCAACTGGTGCACCTGCTGCTGGCCGATCTGCTGTGGCTGACCCTGGTCCTGTTCTCTGCGGCCGCGCTTGAGGAAGACGCGTAATTCAGCTCCCTACCGGTTTGCGCCGGATGCCGTCCCGGCGGCGGAATGCAGCGTCAGCTTCTGGACGCGCCAGTTCAAAATCTCGGCGGCGAAGATAGTGTTTTCGGAGGGACACGCCATCTCGTGAATCCACCCAAACTCCTTCAACTGTCGTCCTGAGGCGCCAAGCATTCCGAGCACTTTCCCGTCCAGGGACAATTTATAGATGCGGCCCGGATAGGCGTCGGCACTGTAGAGGTACTGCGTCGGCCCGGGAGTGATGCAGATCGCCCACGGCGCGCCGCTCTGGCGCACGGCGCCTTCGGCCGACGGCTTGGGACCCATCCAGGGAATCACATCCGGGGGCACCGGCACATCGATGGTGATCTGGCGGACGAAACTTCCATCGGAATCGAACACCTGAATGCGGCGATTGCCGCGATCCGCCACATAAATGTTGCCCTTGGCGTCTGACGCGATGGAGTGCGGCGTATTGAACTGGCTCGGCTTCGGATCCGCGCGATCTTCGCGAGGAACCGGCCCGCCCCACTGTTTCACCCAGCGTCCGTTTTTGTCGAACTTCGCCACGCGGGAATTGATGTAGCCGTCGCTGATAAAGATGTCGCCGGCCGGGTCCCAGGTGACGTCGGTCGGCTGGCGGAAACTGCCGTCGACGGCCGGGCGCGGCGGATCGACGCGGGTCCACGGCCCGGCTTCGTCAGAGGCCTCCTTCTTGCGACCGAAGACCATGACCACTCGCCCTTCGGGGTTGAACTTGACGATCATGTCCGAACCTTTGTCGATGGCCCAAAGATTGTCATCCTTGTCAACCCGCACGGCGTGCGCGTAGGACCAGGCATACAGATTCTTGCCGATCTCGCGCACATATTTCCCGTCGGGGGTGAATTCCAGGATCTGCGCGGCGGCAGCGCCATAAGCTGGGCCGTTGGTGTTTCCGCGCGAGAACACGAAGATGTGTCCCTTCGAGTTCACAGCCACTCCCGAAGCCTCGCCGAAGTGCATGTCCGGGGGAAGCTTGAAGAAGTTCGGCGCGGAATCGAATGGAATTTCGGGGACGGTTTGCTGCGCCAACGCCAGCGCGCTCGACGCGATGACGAATCCGGTCAAGGTTAATAAGCGTTTCACGATCATCTCCACGTGGAGTAATCTATCACAAACTGAATTGGCGTCGCGCTGGTCCGGCGGTTACTTCTTGTCTTTATTGCCGACAATGCGCGCAGCAAAATAATTCACCACCTTGGCGTCGTTGCGCGCCACTTCGTAATAGGCCGCTTTCAGCAACTGGTCCTTGCGATTGATCAGCGTCTCGCGGATGGTCTGCTGCACCTTCGGATCGGTCAGGTCCCGCTGCCCGGCCGGCTCGCGCGTGATCAGTTTCAAGATGCGGTAGCCTTCCGCGGTCCGCTGCACAGGAGTAATCTCGCCCGGCCGCAAGGCCATCACAGCTTTGCGCAAGTCGACGTTGGCCCGCTCCAGCGCGGACTCCGCGATGAAACCCAAATCGCCGCCGTTTTGCGATGAATCGGGGTGTTCAGAGTAGTTCTGCGCGAGCTGCGCGAAGTCCTCGCCCTGGCGCAGCCGCGCGTAGATGTTGTCGATCTTCTTTCTGGCCTGCTCGTCGTCCTGAGCCTTGTCGTTCTTCAGATTGCGCACGTTCGGATCGGGACTGGGCGTCACCAGGATCTGCGCCAGGTGGATCTGCGGCTCGGCCAGGTTGAAGCTGGCTTTGTTGGCGGCGTAGAAGTCGGTGATGTCCTTGTCGGTGATGTTGATCTGCGAGGTGATCTCTTTGTTGAACAGCTTGGCGACGCTCAGGTCGCGGCGAAGCTGCGCCTTCAAATCCTCGGCGGTCATTTTACGGGCGTTGAGCTGCTTCTGAAACTCTTCCTGCGTATAGGGCGCTTTGAGCTCGTTGTATTTCGCTTCCACATCCGCGTCGGTGGCCATCAGGCCCTGCTTTTCGGCGCGTTGCAGCATGATTTCGCCATCCACCAGCGTGCGCAGAACTTCCAGCTTCTGGATATCCACCTGATCGTCGCTCTGACGCTCGCCTGGCGAGGCGAATTGCGATTGATGCTGCTTTTCCAACTCCGCGTAAGTTATCGCGCGTCCATTCACCATCGCGGCCACGTTCGCGGGGACCGAGCGAGTACAACCAGTGATCACAGCGAGGGAAATCGCCAGAGAAATACACAGAAGTTTCATCAGCGGTAGAACTTATTCTACAGCGTTCACTTCGCTTCCCGCCAATTGTCGCCGACGCCTACATCCACCAGCAGCGGCACTTCCAATTTGCGAACCGATTCCATTTCGGACTTGACCATCGCGCGAACCGCGTCCACTTCGGCTGGCGGGGATTCGAATAACAACTCGTCATGCACTTGCAAGACCATGCGAGTCTCCATGCCACGCAGCCTTTCATCGATGCGGATCATGGCGAGTTTGATCAGGTCCGCGGCGGTCCCTTGGAGGGGAGTGTTCACAGCCGTGCGCTCGGCGAAGTTGCGTGCGTTCGGGTTGCGGCTCTGCATATCCGGGATGGGACGCCGCCGTCCGAACAGGTTCACCGCCACGCCGGATCGACGCACTTCCGCCACGGTCTGATCCAGCCAGCGGCGTACGCCTGCGTAGCGCTCGAAGTAGGCCCGGATGTACAGCTCGGCTTCCTTTCTTTCGATTCCGAGGGAGGTCGCCAAGCCAAACGGAGTCTGCCCGTAGACGATGCCGAAGTTCACCGCCTTGGCGTTGCGGCGATGCTCGGGAGTCACCATGAGGGGAGGCACGCCGAAGACTTCAGCCGCAGTCCGGGTGTGAATATCCTCGCCGTGGCGGAACGCGTCGGTCAAAACCGGGTCGCGGGACATATGGGCGAGTAAACGCAGCTCGATCTGTGAGTAATCCGCAACGATCAGTTTCCAACCGGGACGCGGCACGAAGGCAGCCCGGATCTCGCGCCCCAGCTCCGTTCGAATCGGGATGTTTTGCAGGTTAGGATTTGACGACGAAAGCCGTCCAGTGGCGGCTCCGGTCTGATTAAAGGTCGTGTGCACGCGCTGGGTGGTGGGGTGGATCAGCATCGGAAGCGCATCCACGTAAGTTCCCTTCAACTTAGCGAGCTGACGATAATCCAAAACCTTTCGTGCAATGGGGTGCTCCTCAGCCAGCGTTTCGAGGATTTCGGCGGCGGTTGAAACGGTTTTCCCTTTGCCGTATTTGACCGGCGCGGGCAGGTTCATGTCTTCAAACAAGACTTTGCCTAATTGTTGTGGAGAATTGATATTAAAGGTTTTGCCGGACAGTTCAAAAATTTCGCCCGAGAGGCGCGCGATCTCTTCCTCCATTCGCCCGCTGAGTACGCGCAACTGGTCCGGGTCGACGCGCACGCCAGTCTCTTCCATCCCTGCCAGAACGCGGACCATCGGCAGGTCGATGGATTCGTACAGTTCGACTAAGCCCAGGGATTCAATCTCCGGCCGCAGTTTCCGATACAAAGAGAGAACTGCGTCGGCCCGGCCTGCTGGATCGGTATCGATCGCACGTTCGAGATAGCGTTCGGCAAGCGACGCCAGATCGCACCGGGCCGGGTCCGCGGAGATCAAGAATCCATACAGCATCACATCATGTTTTAGCGTTAAGTTATTGTTAAAACGCCGTAAAAACGACTTGATGTCGTGTGCGACGGTGGCCCGGGCGGGAATTTTGTTCAGCACCACCGAACGTGCTTCGCACGGTTTGGCTGCAAAGCCGAGGACAGTCTCCGACATCATCTCGCCCGCGGCCACTGCGACTGGTGTATCCGCGGGAATGGCTGCCAGCCACTGGTCAAGTTCGCCCTCGTTCGCGAGAGTCCGATAGTCCCGTGCTTCGGCGGGCACGGGTCCGGGTCCAACTTCTCTCAGAAGGCTCGAAAACTCCATCGCTTTGTAGAGTTCGCGCAACGCGGCGAGGTCCGGATCGCGGGTTGTGACGGAATCCAGTGAAAACTCGATGGGAACGTCGCATTCGATGGTCGCGAGCTGCTTGCTAAGAAGGATCTGAGCACGATGATTCTGAAGGCTTTCTCGATAGGTCCGCTTCTCCACTTCGGCGGCGTGCTCTAGGGCATTTTCGACCGACCCGAAGCGGAGAATCAGGTCCTTCGCGCCCTTCTCGCCGATGCCGGGGGCGCCGGGAATATTGTCGACGGTGTCCCCTTTCAGGGCCAGAAGATCCGCCACTTGCGCGGGCTTGACCCCCATAAACTCCTCGGTCGCCTTGGAGTCGTAGAGCATGTCGTTCTTCATGGGGTTCAGCATGTGCACGCGATCGTTTACGAGTTGCAGCATATCTTTATCACTCGAAACGATTACGACTTCGATGCCCTGCCCGGCTGCGCGCCGCGCAAGGGTTCCGATCACGTCGTCGGCTTCAAACTTCGGGAATTCGAGAATCGGGATCCGCATCGCTTCGAGGGTCTTCCGGATCAACGGAATCTGCTGTAACAAGTCCGGTGGCGTTTCGGTGCGATTAGCCTTGTACGAAGCGAACACTTCGTCGCGAAAAGTGGGTCCAGCACTTTCGAAAATGGCCGCAAGATACTCAGGTGAATAGCCTGTCTTCAGCCGACGCACCATGTTATGAAAGATGTATACGGCTTCGGTCTGGACGCCGGCCGCAGTCCGCATCGGGGGCGCACCCGATCTGGCTCGCGCATGGTAGGCACGGAAGATGAAGCCGAAGGAATCGATCAGAAAGAGGCGCGGCACCTCCCTATAGTAGCGGAGTTGCAGCTTATCGCGAAATCGACACAATTAGAAACCATAGTGTCTCGTTTTTACCACAGATATTAGTTTGCAAGTCTTTTTTTATCAGTAAACTAGAATTGTGAACCCGCCGTCATTACAATGAGAACGAGATCGATTTCGCTGCCCGTTCGGAGCGCAGGAGGATAGTGTTTGAGATTTGAAACGACCGTGCAGCGCCCAGTGGACGCGTCAGGCGTCGGGCTGCACAGCGGCGTACCGGTCAACATACGCATCCTTCCCGCTCCTCCTTCGACCGGCATTGTCTTCATCCGAACCGACCTTGACCGATTCAGCATCCCGGCAAGCTGGCGCTATGTGCAAAAGGTAAGCTATGCCACCAGCTTGATGCGGCAGGGCGTGCTGATCTCAACTACAGAACATCTGCTGAGCGTTTTCTACAGCATGAGCGTCGACAACGCATACGTCGAGATTGACAACCTGGAAGTGCCGATTCTGGACGGCAGCGGGCAGCCGTTCGTCGACCTGATTCGGGCCGCGGGAATCAAGTATTTCCGTCGCCGCCGCCGTTTTCTGCGGATTCGACGGCCGGTTTCAGTGGAAGCGGGTGGAAAGCGCATCAGTATCCTGCCCGCCGACGGATTCTTCCTGACGTGCGACACGTTTTTCGACCACCCGCAGGTAGGGCGGCAGGTGGTGGAGATGGAAGTGACGCCGGAACGCTACGCGGCGGAGCTCGCGCCGGCACGGACGTTCGGGTTCGAGTACGAGCTCGACCAGATGCGGAACATGGGGCTGATACGCGGCGCGACGCTCGAAAACGCGGTATGCTTTGACCGCGAGTCGATCCTCAACCCGGGCGGCCTGCGCTTCGAAGACGAATGCTGCCGGCATAAAGCTCTGGACCTGATCGGCGATCTGGCGCTGATCGGCAAACCGGTGTTAGGCCACGTCATCGCGGAGCGAGCCGGACACGCCATGCACTACGCGCTAGTGAACCGGATTATGTCCGATCCGACGCTTTACGAAATTCTGAGCTTCGACCAGTTGGCTACGCGGGTCGCACACGCGCTGGTGTCGTGACGGACGTATTCTCAAGTTATAGCGAGTCTTGATTTGTCGCAATGTCCGGCCGTGGAGTGAGCTTGCTGACGTTTCTGAAAAGCTCATTTTCTGCGGTTCCGGATACGCGATCATGAAATGATCTCGTGAAGCTCATTCCGAATGTTTTAAGCGGCGCGCGCCTGGCGATGGCGCCGTATCTTTTCTTTCTACTATGGCGCCGGCAGTATGGGCTCGCGTTGGTGCTGATCTTCATCGCCGGGGTTACCGATGGACTCGACGGTCTCGCGGCGCGGAAATTAGGCGGCATGTCGCGGCTGGGCGCCTACCTGGACCCGATCGCCGACAAAGTTCTGCTCAGCGGCGCCTTCTTGACGCTGGCGCTGGATGGAGCTATCGCTACATGGCTCGCGGTGCTGGTGCTGGGGCGCGATGTGCTGATTCTGCTCGGCGCCGGGGGCCTGTTTTTCCTTACCTCGATCCGCAATTTTCCGCCGTCATTCCCAGGCAAGGCGAGCACTACTGCGCAGATTATCTTCATCGTGGTGCTGTTGATGCATTTCGCCGGGTTCCTGAGCCACGGCTGGGTTGCGACCGCCGAATTCTTCGTGGTCGCGTGGGCGATTGTGAGCACTATCGATTACGCCATTCGCGCCGTTAAGATGAAAGCGTGACACCTGAGTCGTTTCCCGCACCGGTCTACGCCGCGACGGTGCTTTCCCATAACTTTGAAGACGCGAAAAGATATTTCCTGGATTCGCTGCTGGAGATTCATTACGCGCACACGCGGATGCTCGCCCACCAGGGGATCATCACCCATGAAGAGGAGCGGACGTTGATTGCGGCGCTCGACGGCCTGGACCGCGAATCGATCGCGAAAGCGGTGTATGACGGCGCTTACGAGGACCTGTTCTTTTACATCGAAGCGCTGCTCCAGAAGGCCGCGGGGATCGACACGGCCGGAAAAATGCACACCGCGCGCAGCCGCAACGACATCGCGATCACGCTGTATCGCATGACGGCTCGCCGGGAGCTGCTCAAACTGGCCGAGGCGACCGCCGGGCTGCGCGGGGTGCTGCTGGACCTGGCGGGAAAGAATCTCGATACCGTGATGCCGGCCCATACGCATACGCAGCCGGCGCAGCCGACTACGCTGGCGCACTATCTATTGGGGGCCTGCGAGTTTCTGGCGCGGGATGCCGCGCGGATCGAAAACTCGTTCAGACACGTGAATCTGAGCCCGCTCGGCGCGGCCGCGCTCACCACCACCGGCTTTCCGATCGACCGCTTCCAGACCGCCCAATCGCTGGGGTTCGAAGGGCTGGCCGAGAATTCCTACGCTGCCATTGCGGCCATCGATTACATGACCGAATCCGCCGCTACGGTCGCGGTGGGGATGGTCAATTTGGGGAAGCTGACGCAGGATCTGTTGCTCTGGTCGACCAGGGAGTTCGGGTTCCTACGGCTTTCCGATGCGTTCGTGCAATCGTCGAGCATCATGCCGCAGAAGCGCAACCCCGTGGCCCTGGAACACGCGCGCATTCTCGCCAGCCGGGCCCTGGGCGAAGCACAGGCCGTTCTGACCTGCGCGCACAATACGCCCTTCGGCGACATCAACGACAGCGAAGACGATCTGCAACCACTGGTGTTCACCATGTTCGCCGACGCGCTGCGGGCGTTAAAGCTGCTGGCCGGTGCGATTCGGACGGTGACGGTGGATCGCGAGGCCTTGGCGCGGCGGGCAGGGCACGATTTCCTGACTGTCACCGAGCTTGCCGATACGCTGGTGCGCCGCGAAGGGATGAGTTTCCGGGAAGCGCATGCCCTGGTGGCCCAAACCGTGCAGGCGTGCGGCTCGAAAGACGATACCGGCACCATCGCCACGACGTTACGCGGGCTGCACCCGACGCTGCGGTTGACCCGCCCGGAGATCGAGGAGGCGCTGGACCCGGTCCACTTTGTCCGGATCCGGAACATCATTGGCGGTCCGGCGCCGGGGCAGACCGCGGACGCGCTCAGCCGGGCGTTGGTCCGGCAAAGAGAGATTGAGGGATGGATCAAATCGAAAACTGAGCTGCTGGATCAGGCGCGCGCCGAGCTTCACCGCCCGTAGGCGAATCTGGGCGAACCTTTTGGCCGCTGATGCGTATAATTTCATATGATGCGCAGCCTCTTTGCCCTGCTGATCGCCGCGGGCGGCCTGATGTTCGCCTCCGACGTCAAGGAATTCAAGAAAACCGTGGCGCTCGACTCAAAGGGCCGGTTTTCGCTGGATACTTACAAAGGCTCGATCCACATTACTGCGTGGGACCAGCCGCAAGCCGAGATTCAGGCTCGCATCGAAATCGATCCGGGCTGGAATGCCGAGCCGGTAGAGGACGTCGACATCCGCGTCGATTCTTCAGGGGGAAGCGTCCAAGTCAAGAGCGATTACCACCGCCACTTCTCTTTCGCGGAGGGCAACCTGCCTCTGGTTCACTACACGATTCGCGTACCGCGGGGCGCAAGCCTTTTCATCAAGGATTACAAATCGGTGTCCGAGATTTCGGGCGTGACGGGCGACGTCGATTTCGAAACGTACAAGGGCACGGCGCGGCTCGACGGCTTGCACTCGGCCTTCCATTTGAATACTTACAAGGGTGACGTGCGCGCGTCGTTTTCCGCGTTCACGGCGCCGAGCCACATCGACACCTACAAGGGGACCATCGCGCTTTCCCTGCCCCGCGCGAGCGCGTTTGAAATCCACGCCAGTCTGGAGCGGCGCGCCGGATTCAGCTGCGACTTCCCGCGTACCATCCGCTCGACGCGCGGGGAAAGCGAATTTCGCAGCGTCGTGAATGGCGGCGGGCCGTCTCTGCGCGTTACCTCCTATCGCGGGGATATCAGCCTGCGGGCACAATAAGCGGGAAGGTCCTTTACTTACAATCAAATAAGATGGTACCCTCAGTTCTTAATGCGAACTGTCGACTTGATCCATCGCAAGAGGGATGGCGAAGAGCTGTCCGCGTGACGAGATTGCTTACCTCGTTGACGGTTATACCACCGGAACGATCCCCGATTATCAGATTTCCGCGTTCCTGATGGCGGTTTTCTTCTCCGGCATGACGGATCGCGAGGTGAGCGCGCTGACCGAGCGCATGGTCCAGTCGGGTGAGACCGTCGATCTCTCGTCCATTCCTGGCCTTAAAGTGGACAAGCATTCCACGGGAGGCGTGGGAGATAAAACCAGCCTGATCGCGGCTCCGCTGGCAGCCGCGGCCGGGGTAGTGGTCCCGATGATTTCGGGCCGCGCGCTGGGGCATACCGGCGGGACTCTGGACAAGCTGGAATCGATCCCGGGGTTTCGCACCAACCTGACCGTGGATGAGTTCCGCGAGCAGCTTCTGAAGCACAAACTGGCATTTATGGGCCAGACGCCTGAAGTGGCTCCAGCGGACGGGAAACTGTACTCGCTGCGCGATTCGACCGCGACGGTGGAATCGATTCCGCTGATCGCATCTTCGATCATGTCGAAGAAGCTGGCGGAGGGAGTGGACGCGCTGGTGCTCGACGTCAAAGTCGGCGCCGGCGCGTTCATGAAACGGCAGGTGGATGCCCGGCGGCTGGCGCAGATGATGGTCGGCATCGGCCGGCGAGTGGATAAGCGGGTGCAGGCGCTGATTACGGACATGAATCAGCCGCTGGGCTTCGCGATCGGCAATGCGCTCGAGGTCATGGAAGTTTCGCAGACGCTGCAAAACGTCGGGCCGACGGATCTGACGCGGCTTTCGCTCGAGCTTGCCTCGCGCATGATTTTTCTGGGCAAGGTCGCGCCGACGCTCGAAGAAGCGCGCGAGATCGCGCAGAAGAAGCTGCTGGACGGCTCGGGATACAGGAAACTGAAGGAAGTGATCGCGGCGCAGGGCGGGAATCCGCAGGTGCTGGACCGGTTCGAGCTACTGCCGAACGCCACCGGCGCACGCGAGATCAGCACGCCGCGCGCGGGGTACGTCAGCGCCATCGACGCGGAGTACATCGGCCAGGCATCGGCCATGATCGGCGCGGGCCGCGACATGAAGGAAGACTCGATCGATCCCGCGGTCGGCGTCATTCTGGAAGTGAAGGTCGGCCAGAAGGTGGACGCGGGCAGCGTACTGTGCCGCCTGTATTACACGGGCGATGAGCACGTCGAAGAAGCCGCGCAACTGGTGGAGGACGCGTTCCGGATTTCGGGCACGCCGCCGGAAGAGCGCGAGCTGATTCTCGAAGTGGTCGGGTGACCGCAGCCAAGATTTGATAGACTCGGCTCCTCATGGAGAGATTCACCGGTCTACTCGGCCTGGCTGTCATTCTGGCGGTCGCGTTTCTGTTTTCGAAACATCGAAGCCAGATCCAACCGCGCGTGATCGTGTGGGGCCTGGGACTTCAATTCGGCTTCGCGTTCCTGGTTCTGAAGACTCCGGTGGAGCGCGCCTTCGTGGGCGCCAGCAACGGGGTGAATCATCTGCTCGAATATGCGGCCGCCGGAAGCTCGTTTGTTTTCGGCGATAAGCTGGGCGTCAAGAACGATCAGTTCGGGGTGGTCTTCGCGTTCCAGGTGCTGCCGATCGTCATTTTCATCGCCTCGTTGTTCGCGATTCTGTACTACCTGGGTGTGATGCAGGTGGTGGTGAAAGCGATGGCGATCGTGATGCAGCGCGTGATGGGCACCAGCGGCGCGGAATCTCTGAACGTCGCGGCCAGCATTTTCATGGGGCAGACCGAAGCGCCACTGACGATTCGTCCGTTCCTGGCCGGACTGACCGAGAGCGAGCTGTTCACGGTTATGGCCAGCGGCATGGCGCACGTCTCCGGAGCGGTGATGGCGGCCTATGTGATCATCGCGGGCGTGGAGATCCGGCATTTGCTGACGGCCGTGATCATGACGGCGCCGGCCACGCTGATGCTCGCCAAAATGCTGATGCCGGAAATCGGACAGCCGGTAACGGCCGGGCGGCGTGAACGTCCAGGTGGAAAAGCCAGGGGTGAATATCATCGACGCAGCGTCGCGCGGAGCGTCCGACGGATTGCAGCTCGCGTTGAACATCGGGGCCATGCTGATTGCGTTCATCGGATTGATCGCGCTGGTGAACGGGATTCTCACGGCGCTGCACAACGCCAATCATCTGCACTGGTTTCCGAGTTCGATGCAGGCGATTCTGGGCCGCATGTTTGCGCCCATCGCGTGGCTGCTGGGGGTGAAATACAACGATTGCGCTACGGTCGGGAATCTGCTGGGCAAGCGGCTGATCCTGAACGAGTTTGTCGCGTTCGTGGATCTGGGCAAGATCGGCAACACGCTGGATCCGCGATCTTTCGTGATCGCGACGTATGCGTTGTGCGGCTTTGCGAACCTCAGCTCGGTGGCGATTCAGGTGGGCGGCATTGGAGCGCTGGCGCCGACGCGCAAGTCGGATCTGGCGCGCCTCGGAATGAAAGCCGTCGCGGCCGGAACCATGGCGAATTTCATGTCGGCGTGCATCGCGGGAATGCTGCTGTGATCGGCGTGGTGCTGGGCAGCGGGCTCGGCGCGTTTGCCGATACGCTGGAGAATCGCCGTGAAACGCCGTACTCCGAAATCCCCGGATGGCCTCCGTCGACGGCGGCGGGGCACGCGGGAAAGCTGGTGGAAGGGCGGATCGGCAGGACGCCGGTGATGGTGCTGGCCGGGCGGGCGCATCTGTACGAAGGCTACACGGCCGCGCAGGTGACGTTCGGCATTCGCGAATTGGCGGGGCGCGGCGTTCGCAGCCTGGTGCTGACGAATGCAGCGGGCGGCATCAACCTGGATTACAAGCCCGGCGACCTGGTGCTGATCTCCGACCACATCAACCTTCTGGGCTCGAATCCGCTGACGGGGCCGAATGATGACGCGCTGGGTCCGCGATTTCCCGACATGAGCGAAGCCTATTCGCGGGATTATCGCAAGATCGCGACAGCCGCGGGCGCGGCTCTCGGCATCGATTTGAAGGAAGGCGTCTACGCGGCCATGCCCGGCCCGAGCTATGAAACTCCCGCGGAGATTCAGTTCCTGCGAATCATCGGAGCGGACCTGGTGGGAATGTCGACGGTTCCCGAAGTCATCGTGGCGAGTCACATGGGGATGAAGGTGCTGGCGATTTCGTGCGTCACCAACATGGCCGCGGGGATTCTGCGGCAAAAACTGGATCACAGCGAGGTCCTGGAAACGGGTGATCGCGTTCGCGACACGCTGGCGAACCTGCTGACTGCGATCCTTCCGAAGCTGGTTTAAACTAGACGGCATGTACCGTCTTACGCTTCTGATTCCCTTTATTGCCGCGGCTGCAGCCGCGCAAACGCCGGACTGGCCCAAGGTCAACGCGGAAACGCTGCGGTACTACACGGCGGTGGTCCAGATGGACACCACCGATCCGCCGGGCAACGAAACCAAAGTCGTCGATTACGTGAAGAGGATCCTGGAGTCCGAAGGGATCCCCGTGATCACCAGCGCAAAGGAACCTAACCGCGCCAATTTGATCGCGCGGCTGAAAGGCAACGGCTCGAAGAAGCCGCTGCTGATCATGGGGCACACCGATACGGTGAAAGTGGACCCGGCGAAATGGGTGAACTTCGGGCCGTTCAGCGCGGCCCGCAGCGGCGGATACATCTACGGACGGGGTACGCTTGACGACAAAGACAACATGACCGCCGGCATGATGACCATGCTGCTGCTGAAACGCTCCAAGGTCGCGCTGGATCGCGACGTGATCTTCGTGGCCGAGGCAGGTGAAGAAGCGTCGACGATCCATGGGATCGAGCAATTGGTTAACGAAAATTGGAAAGACATCGAGGCGGAGATTTGTCTGGCCGAGGGCGGAAGCGTCAGCCGCCGCGGGGGATTGGTTCGGTATGCGTTGATCCAGACCGCGGAAAAACTGCCGCAAGGGGCCCGGCTGGTGGCCAAGGGACCCTCCGGGCACGGCTCCCGTCCGCTGCGCAACAACGCGATCGTGCACTTGTCGCAGGCGGTGGAAAAGATCGCGGCCTGGGACCCGCCGATGCGCTTCAACGACACGACTCGATACTACTTTGAGAAGCTGGCGGGCCTGAGCACTCCTGAAGAAGCGGCCCGATACAACGGGCTGTTCGATCCGAAGAAGGCGGCCGCGGCTCGCGAATATCTGGCCCAGAATGAGCCGGGTCACTACTCGATGCTGCACACCTCAATTTCACCGAATATCATCACCGGCGGGTTCCAGATCAACGTGATTCCGTCGACCGCGGAGGCGACGCTGGATGTTCGCGCGCTTCCCGACGAAAATATGCCGGCGTTTTTCGACATGATGCGCAAGGTCATCAACGATCCGGGCGTGGAGGTGGTTCCGGAGCAGCGCAATAAGCGCCCCATCGCGCCGCCGTCGCGCATTGACAACGAAGCTTTTCACACGATCGAAGCGGCGGATCGAAAGGTCTACAACACGGTGACGCTCCCGGAAATGAGCACCGGCGCGACCGACATGTCGTTTCTCCGGGCGAAAGGCGTGCAATGTTACGGCATCGGTCCCATGGTGGATGAGGAGGACGGCCCCAAAGGCTTCGCCGCGCATAGCGACCAGGAGCGGATTTTAGAAGACGCGCTGTATAAATTCGTTCAGTTCAACTGGGAAGTGGCGACGTCGCTGGCCGCAAGAAAATAAATCTATCGATTCTTCGCAGCTTCCGCGGCCATCATTCTGACCAACTCGGCGTTCGTCATCGGCTGCCAGCCGTGGCCCTTCATGGGATGGCCATACTCGAACGTCGCGTGGGCGTCGGTGGTTTTCATGAAATCCTCGAACAAATATACTGCGAGATTCAGCGCGTAATTGTCCATATCGCCGACGTACAGGTGAATTTTTCCCTTCACCTGCGGACTGATTCTTGCCCAGTTCCGCTGCGCGTACTGGTTCAGATCGAAGCCGTGGTCGAGCATGTATTTTGCGACGTTGTGATCGATCTTTCCGGTCAGCCGATCCCATAGCCGCTGCGGGTACCCGTCTTCTCCGACCGGACCGTAGACGGCGTCCCACGCGTCGTACTGCTCAGTTGAGCGTCCGCGCGTTCCAAGCGTTTCCTCGAAAAGGCTCTTCAGCCGAACGGTCTGGATGGTCTGGCCTTCGGCGGTGCGCATCATCGGGCGCTCGCGCGGGACGTATTGGAAGCCGGGAACTTCGAACGCGTTCGGATCGTCGTAAATATTGATCATCTCCCAGCGGCGGAAGTCGATCGGATCGGGATAAAACGTCCAGGTGCCGCCGAAGAAATCGGGATGATACAGCTCCAGCGCCAGCGACTCCCAGCCGCCGGTGGATCCGCCGGTCAGAAAACGCTCATGCGGGTTGCGGCTCAGGCGGAAATGCTGTTCGACATAAGGAATCAGCTCCTGCATCAGCGCGTCGCCGTAAGGACCGTTGTTGGCCGAATTCACGGCGTAGGAATCGTCGAAATACGGTGTCGGATGCTGAAAGGTCACGGCGATCATGCGTGGAAAATCGTCGGACATCCATTGTTGGGCGAACTCGAATCCGGCTTGGCCGCGGCCGGTGGCGGGCTTGTCGGTGAAGCCATACGGCGCGCCGAGACCGAAGTGGCCCTGGATGTAAATCACCGGATAACGGCGCTCCGGCTGGTGATCGTAATCCTTGGGCAGCAGCACGGTCGCGCCCAGGTACATCGGATGTCCCCAGAATTCCGTCAACATTTTGCTCTGAAATTTCACCCGCTTCACCCACGCGGTATCGGGCGGCGGCCCAACCGGCGGGATCACTTTCGTGAGTTCCAGCGTCGCGGCGGTCGAGCCGTCGAGATGCACCTTCTGGATCTCGCTATAGAGATTTCCGGGAGAGCGGTCGAACTTCTGGCCTTCCCATTGATCCATGTGCGCCCAGATCGTGTGTCCGTCGGAGCGATGGAATTGCGTGTAGACATTCATCATCGCCTGCACGAAATAGTCGCCGGGCGGGACATCCTTCAAGCTTCGCAGCGGATAGCCGACCGCGGAAGCGTCGATGATCGCGGCCTGTCCGGGCTTCAGATCGTTCACGTCGAGGCCGAAGAACGGCGTCTCGGACGCGCGCCAGTTCCCGGCCTGCAAGCGAGGCTCGGGTGTGTCCTTAGTCGAAAGAACCAAGTACACGCGGCCGGTGACAGGTTTTGAGTGCGCCGCCGGCGCGAAGGTCACTTCAAATCGCGGCGCCGCGGAAGCCAGCGCCGCACACGCGAGCAATGAAATCAATCGCACGGATGGTCCTCCATGGTTTCTAAATTGTATCCTTCCGGGCAGCCCCGGTCGCGTTCGATTTAGTTGACTGTGTCAACTACTTTCGTGCAAGATGAAGAACATGCAATACACGGGGCAGGTACGCAGCTTCAACCGTTTCTATACCAAGCAGATCGGGCTCCTCCGCGAAGGTCTTCTGAAAACGCCGTTCTCGCTGACGCAGGCGCGCGTGATCTACGAGCTGGGGGCGCAGCCGGGCATACGGTCGAAGGAACTGGTGGAAGAGCTCGGCGTGGATCCAGGTTATCTCAGTCGTTTGTTGAAGAATTTTGAGAAGCAACGGCTGGTCACGCGGTCGAATTCGAAGAATGACCGCCGCGTGAATCACCTGTCGCTGACCAGGAGAGGCCGCCAAGAGTTTGAGAAGCTGAATGCAAGGTCAGAGGCAGAGACCGGCGAGATGCTGGCGAAGCTGAACGGCGGGCAGCAGCAGCGGCTGGTCGAGAATATGAATGGGATTCGCGAATCGCTCGGTCCACCGCGAGATGCCGGGCCAGCCTTCAGCCTTCGCGCGCACCGGCCGGGAGATATCGGTTGGGTGATCGCGCGTCACGGGGAATTGTACGCGCAGGAATATCAGTGGGATTCAAGCTTCGAAGGTCTGGTGGCCGAAATCGCCGGCAAGTTCCTGACGCACTTCGAGCCGCAGCGCGAACGATGCTGGATTGCGGAGAACGACAGCGGGCGGCTGGGCTGCGTGTTCCTGGTGAAGCAGTCGGGTAGGGTAGCCAAACTCCGATTACTGCTGGTGGAGCCCGCGGCCCGCGGAATGGGCGTTGGGACCAAGCTGGCCGACGAATGCGTGGAATTTGCGCGGAAAGCCGGCTATCGCAAGTTGACGCTGTGGACCAACGACATCCTGCACGCCGCTCGAAGAATCTATGAGCGGATCGGCTTTCGCCTGGTCAAGGAAGAGAAACACCACAGCTTCGGGCACGATCTGGTCGGCCAGTTCTGGGAACTGAAACTTTAGTCGATGATCTTCAAGCGGCGCAGCGCTTCGTCGATCTCCGGCCGGACCAGCACGCCTTTTTCGATCTCGGTCTTGCGTTTCTCTTCCCGTTCCATCTGCCCGGCCGCGAGTTTCGCGACTTCCTCGGCATCGTCGAGCGGCACCACGGTAACGCCATCGCGATCGGCGATGATCACGTCGCCCGGCCGCACGGCCACGCCTCCACAAGCGATGATCGCGCCGACCTCGCCTCCGCCGTCCTTATTGCAACCGTTGGGACACAGGCCTCGGGAGTACACCGGCAAGCCCAGCCCTTCGAGCGCGTCCGCATCCCGCACCGTTCCGTCGACGATCACGCCGCGCACGTGCGCCTTCACCGCGCTGGACGCAATCAGCTCACCGAAGCAGGAATTGGCGACGTTGCCTTGTGTGTTCACGACAAGGATGTCATTCGGCTGGGCGAGCGACAGGGCTTTGTGCAGCATCAGGTTGTCGCCCGAGTGGCACCACACCGTCACCGCGGCGCCGATCATGCGAGGCGACTGCCACACCGGCCTGATTCCGGCGTCCATCGCGCCCAGCCGTGACATGCAGTCGGCAACTTGAGCGGGCGATGCGGCTCCGAAGGATGCAAGCATCGCTTCACTGGGACGCGTCCACGTGGACCGGACGCGAAATCCCGGTCTACCCGGCATGGGTGCCCACATGATCTCTCAGATACGCCAGGGTCTCGGTCAAGTATTCGAGATCTGTGCGAATGTCCAGCTCGCCGAAATAGCCCATAGTGCCGATGCGAATCACTCTGCCCTTGAGCTTGTTTCGTGATCCGGCGATCACGGTTCCGTGACGCTCATACATCTGGCGCACGAACTCGCCGCCGTCGAGATCGTTGGGAACCTTGACGACCACCACGGTATTCGACAACGCGTCGCCTTGCGGGAAGGTCGCGAGCCCCAGCGCGTTGCAGCCTTCGCGCAGCATCGCGGACAAACGCCGGTGACGATCCAGCACATGCGGCAAGCCCTCCGCGTGAATCATTTCGAGAGATTCGGCGAGACCGAACATTAACGATAAAGGCGGCGTAAACGGCGTCACCGATTCGATCGCGGATTTGAGCGATTCTCGAAAATCCCAGTAGAACCGCGGCATCGTGGTCGACCGCATCACGATTTCCTGCGCCTTGGGACTCACCGACGCCAGCCCCAAGCCGGGCGGGCACATTAATGCTTTTTGCGATGCCGAGATCAGGATGTCCACGCCCCACTCGTCTTGCCGCATCTCAATTCCGCCGAGGCCGCTGACCGAATCGACGATCAGCAACGCCGGGGTTTCGCGGACGACCTTTCCAATTCCGGCGAGATCGGCCACCACTCCGGTGGAGCTCGCGTTGTGTACCACCAGCACCGCGCGATAGTCGGCGGATTTCAAGCGCTGGGCAACATCGGCGGGATCGACGGCGCGTCCCCATTCGATATCCAAAGTGTCGACGTGGGCGCCGAGGGCTTTGGCAATCAGCGCGAAGCGCTCGCTGAACTGATCGTTGACGCAGACTAAGACCCGCTCGCCGGGGGCGACCGTGTTGGCCAGGCTGGCCTCCATGACGCCGGTCCCGGAGCTTGCGAAAAACAGCACCGGATTGGCGGTGCCAAGAATCGGCCGAATCAGCTCCGTGATACGAGTAAAGATCCTTCGAAACTCGGGGCCGCGATGGTTAATCATCGGAGTTCCCAGGGCGCGGAGCACTCGCTCGGGAACGGCCGTGGGGCCGGGCAGACGCAAACGATAGTTCATAAAGTTCGGAAGTCGTGGTGGCGGCGGAAATACGGAACCAGCCCGCCGGCTTCGAGAATCTCCAGCATAATACCTGGCAGCGCCCCAGCGGCAATCCGCTCCCCGGTGGTCCCATTATTGACGATCATGCCGCTACTCTGCTCGATGGCGAGCCGGTCGCCATCGCGGATGCGGCTGGTGTCGCACATCAGCGGGAGCAGTCCGTTGTTCACAGCGTTGCGATAGTAGTTGCGCGAGAAGCTGCGCGCGATCACCGCGCGAATGCCGGCGCCGACCACCGCGGTCACGGCAACCTCCATGGCCGACCCGCAGCCGAAGTTCTTGCCGGCGACGATCAGATCGCCGGGCTCTATGGTCGAGGCGAAATTCGCGTCCAGCTCTTCAAACAGAAATTTGCGCAGATACTGCGGATCGATGTTTTCACGCTTGCGCCGGGAGGTGATGATGTAGTCGGTGTTGATATCGTCGCCGAAAACGCGGGCGCGGCCTTCGATCATACTTCCCTCGGATCGGCGATAGCGCCGCGCACGGCCGCGGCCGCGCAGCTTGCGGGCGACGCCAGATAGATCATCGCGTTGCTATTTCCCATGCGCCCCTTGAAATTGCGATTGGCAGTGGAGATCACGTTGACGCCATCGCCCGGAATCGCGCCGCAGGTTCCGCAGCAGGAACCGCAACCGGGCGCGACAATCACCGCTCCCATTGAAACAAAGTCGGCGAGCGTCCCATCCCGTGTCAGAGTTTCAAGGACCGCGCGAGACGCCGGCGTCACTACCACTTGCACGCCCGGCGCCGGCCCCCCGCCGGCTTTCAGGACATCGCGAGCCTGGTGAAAATCGCGCGTCCGGCCGCCGGTGCAGGTCCCCAGATAAACCATGTGGACCGGCGTGCCTGCCGCTTTGCCGATCGGCACCACTTGATCCACCTGGTGCGGAAGCGCGATCTGGGGCGTGATCCGGTCGAGGTCGAGCGCGATCTCGCGCGCATACAGCGCGTCCTCATCGGCAGCGACCGCATCGTACGCTTGTCCAAGATACGCGAAGGTGTGCGCATCGGCTGGAAACACGCCGTTCTTCGCGCCCATCTCCACCGAAAAATTGCTGAGCACCAATCGATCCTCCAGGTCGAGCGACTGGACCGCGGGGCCGGCGAATTCGAGCGCCTGATAGGTCGCGCCATCGGCGCCGAGTTCCTTGGCGATGGTTAGCGCGACGTCTTTCGGATACACGTCAGTGGCGAGAGCGCCCGACAGCGTCACGCGGATCGACTCCGGCACCCGCAGCCAGATCCGCCCGCTGATCATGATCGCCGCGAGATCCGACGATCCTATGCCGGTCGCGAAAGCGTTCAGCGCGCCGTACGTCACCGCATGACTGTCGGCGCCGACCGCCAGGCTTCCCGGTGTGGCTCGCCCGGATTCGACGATAAGCTGGTGGCCGATGCCGTCGCCGACTTCCCAAACGTGAATTCCATGTTTCGCCGCGAACTCCCGCGTGCGGCGGTGAAGCTCGGTCGTTTCGCGGCTGGGCGCGGGCACGTAGTGATCGAGCGCGAAGACCAGACGTTCGGGATGCAGCACGCGCTCGCCGCCCATGGCTTCGAAGTAGCCGATGGTCATAGGAACGGAAGCGTCGGTGCCCAGCGCGCAATCGACTTCACACACCACCACGTCGCCCGCACGCGCGTCGCGGCCGGACTTGGCCGAGAGAATCTTCTCGCTAATGGTTTTCCCGGGCATTGTGTGAGAAGCCAGGCCTACTGCGGAGGCGTCTTTTCGAGCTGTTGCCGGGCCCACACGCGCGCCGGGTTCAGTTCGATCACGCGCTGAAATTCCTTCCGAGCCTCCGCGTTGCGATTCTGTTTGCGCAGCGCCAGGCCGAGCCAAAGATGCGCCTCAGCCAGCCGCGGATCGATCTCGATGGCCTTCTGAAAATCCTTGACGGCGAGCTCGATTCCGCCGCCAAAGGCCGGCGGGAGATAGTAGTTTCCAACGCCGCGGCTCACATAGTTGAGGGCCGCCTTCGGATCCATCTGAACGGCCTTGTTGACCTCGTCCTGCGCGCAGCGGCCATATTTCATGCCTTGCAGAACGTTGGCCGAAACCGCCTGCCCGCACAGCGTGCCGTAGACGCGATGATATTCGGCGTTGTCGGGCTTCAGGGAGACGGCGTGCTCAGCGGCCTTGATGCCAGCCTCGGCTGCAGAGTGCGCCTGGCCCTTATCGCGCACTTCAATGGCGACTTCGGCCACCAAGGAATAGCCGACCGCGGCCTTGTATTGGGCGGCGGCATCGTTCGGTTGTTTTTGGGCCGCGGCCGAAAGCTGCGCGGCGATCCGGTCGAGCGCCGCACGATCCTGCGCATCTCGCGCGTTCTCCAGGTCCCCAGCGGCCGCGACTCCCAGCCATAACAGCAAAATGATAGCGCGCATCTCCTTGGATTTTACCAGGGATGACAACAAACGTGACCGAAGTCGCGTACAATAAGAATCGCGCGCCCGTAGCTCAGTTTGGATAGAGCGCTTGCCTCCGGAGCAAGAGGTCGTAAGTTCGAATCTTACCGGGCGTACCACTCTTCTCTAACTTAGCCGAGCCTTTCGGCTTCAAGACCCGTCAGACCATTTGTTAACGGTTCGCCAGTCGCCCAGAGGACCTAGGATTCCGATCAATGAAAGGGTGTTGGCCAAACGATATGAGGGTGTGTCACCGCAACGGTCCGGGGGAGAGGGCTCAGACTGGCGGAAATGCCAGTCCGAGCCCGTCGTGGCTGCTAATTTTTGTTGGTTTTGGGCCGTGGGTTGAAGTCACTGGGGATTGGATTCGTGATGCCGAGTTGGCGATCTGTCGTCGTGATACCCAGATAGGAACAACCGCCGATGGCACCCCATGACGTGGGCAGATTGGTGATCAGCGCCTCGGAATACGTCACGTAGTACGACGGCAGCGGGTCAGCCTTTCCGCTTAAGCGGGAAGGACTGAAGGCGTCGAGCAGATCCGAGATACCGGGTGTAATCGCATCTTCCGGACCCAGGTTCTCTTGTGCGAATTCCTGCTCGCCCAATTTACGCGCGCCCAATTCGTCGGGCAGTTTCGCAAGGGGAGGGAGGTCAAATACCGCATCAATGAACTTAACCACGGAGGACTGGCTGCCCTGGTCGTGAGAAATGTAGTTGGTGCGGGCGTAGGGAGAAATCACGATGAGGGGAACGCGCGGTCCATTGGTGATCAGATCATTGTCCGGACCATAGGTGCGAAGAGGCGGTTGGAGGTGGTCATAATCGCCCTCGGAGTCGTCCCAGGTGATGATGATGGCGCACTGGGACCAGTAGGGGCTGTTGGCGATCTTGTTGATAGCCTCGGCCACCATCGCTTCGCTGATTTGAACGTCGGAATAAGCGGGTGAATAGTCTATGAAGGAGGTACTAATAAAATGTGAAATGACGACCTGTGGTCCCAAACACAATTGAGTCATAACAATTGTTTACTTAATGTGAAGACACAATCCAATCGCGGCCTGGATGCACGGATCATTAACGGGAGCATCCGAGTTGCGTTCAGAATTCCAGTCGCATCGCCAACTGTATCTGCCGTGGCGTTCCCGCGCCGATGGGAGTTGTGTTCACCGGTTGGGTGATGACGCCAAACTCTCCGGGACCCGCCGAAATATCGGCGTTGGGCGCTCCGAACTGGGCACGATTGAAAATGTTGAAGGCTTCAGCCCGAAATTGGAGCTGATAGCGCTCATTCAAGGCAATTCGTTTGCTCGCGCCGATGTCGGCTTGCCACAGACTTGGGGCTCGGGCCAATATCTCGTCGCTGCGTCGCCAAATGTGCCTGCGGCGGGCACCGCAAAGGCCGCGGGGTTGATCCACTCTGAGGGGGTCGCGCCGCCCGGGGGAGTGAGAGAAACTCCCGGAACGAGGTTAGGACGCTGATTGTTGGTGTTGCCATCGGGGACTGCCGTGGCTCGACCGATCCACCGTGACGTTGACGGGAAAACCCGTGTGCGCACCCACAATCGTGGCAAGCTGCCAGGAGCCGAACAGGCTCCGCAAGCACTCCCGGCTGATTCAAATAAGGCTTGCCGGCGCCGAAGGGAAGTTCATAGACCAGGTTGGCATTCACCACATGCCGGACATCCCAGATGCCGCCGGCGCGGTCGCAGGCCCGGCAGGCGACGATTTCCGGAGTCAGCGAATCGCCGTCGCCGCTGCCCATCGAGCCGTCGTCAATCTCGTGCGACCACGTGTAATTCACCGAGAAAAGCAGACCTTTCCGGAAGGCGCGCTGCAAGCCCAGGCCCAAGCCTTCATAGGTGCTGTTGCTCTCGTTGCCGCGCCAGGCAATTTGACCGAATTGCGGATAGGGAGGCTGGCCGGTGAGAGGATTGATGACGTTGACATAGGAGAGGGTCAGCAGGTGGGTGCCCTTGCTGCCGACGTAAGAGATTGTTCCCAGCAGATCGATCGGGGAGCGTCTGCTGGACGGAAAGCCCCCATTGGGTCACGTACATGTCCTTGCGGCGTCGTTCCATCGCGTGAGGGGGAAATGATGCCGGTGACGTTGGAGAAGAAAGGGATCGATGGGATAAGTCAGGCCGGGGGTGGTCTTTCCGCGAGAGCGCAAAGCTCGCCACTTCGTTGCCCTCAGGAACATTCTGGTCATCCAGTTGTCCGTCCTGATGGTAGGTCGCCAAAGCCTGTAGCGAATGACCGTTTGCCCGCCCAGCCACGCCGGGGCCCACGCCAAGCGCGATGCGAGGGTCAAGGTCACGGTAGGTGGGCTCACCAAAAGCTGCGCCCACCCCGCAGAAACCCGCCGACCCGCACGTGGCGAAGTCGAAGGGGTCGGGACGGCCGTAGATTTCGTGAAAGATATTGAAGAAACTATAGCGCGCGCCGAGATTCACCGTGAAGTCTGGCGTCCACTTGAATTCATCCTGAATGTAGCCGAAGTACACGGTTTTACGCAACCCGTTGATCGGCTCCGCTTCCGTGTACTTGGCGGTATTCACCTGGTCGGCCTCAAAAGCGTTCAACGAAGAAAAGGAAATCGTGCCGCTGGCCGTCTTGCCCTGGTTCATCTGGACCCGGCGAATCTCTACCCCGGCCTTGATCACGTTCCGTCCCTTGACCTTGGTGAGGTTGTCGATCCCCGCAAAGGTGTTGCCCGCTCCGATGCTGATGCGGTCGTTGTTCAGGGTCGTGAAGCCGGAAACCGAGAAGGCGTACAGCGACCCGGTATGGTTGGCATTGGTGCGTGTTGGCGGTGCTGCGGTTGAAGCCGAATTTCGCTTCGTTCACCAAGCTCGGCGAGAAAACGTGCATCAGCTCAACCGCACCGTTTTCCGGCGAGGAATTCAAGCACCTGGCGGTCCTCCAGATACTGCCCGGAGCTGGCCAGGGGCACGTTGCTGACGGCTCGATCGATATTCAGTCGAACGAAGGCGGTCGTCTTCTCGGAAAAACTGTGATCCACGCGCATCATCCCCGAGTCCTCGTTCCCTAACTGGCGGCCATCCCCTACGAATTCCGCGACGTCGGGATTGCCCGCGACGGGCGACTGTCCCATGGGGTAGGCATTTAGGATGGGCACGAGCGAAGGCGACTGTGCCGCCATCTGCTGCCGAAAGGCCTGGGTGGGAACAAAGCCCACCAGGGTCTGTCCCAGAGTCTGCCGGTAACCCTCGTAGGAGGCAAAAGAAAAAGGTCTTGTTGCGGACAATGGGACCGCCCAGGCTGCCGCCGAATTGATTCAAGCGAAACGGCGGCTTGATGGGATCAATGAAGCTCCGTGCGTCGAAGATGTCGTTGCGAACAAAGTCAAATGCGCTGCCGTGAAACTGGTTGGTTCCGGAAGCCGAGGTCACCGCCATCTGTCCACCCGCCGTGGCGCCGGTTTCGGCGGTGGCCAGCATGGAGACGACACGGAATTCCTGGATGGTGTCCAGAGGGATGGCCAAACGCACATAGGGTTGCTGGGCTTGGTTGATGACGTTGGTGGCGTCGATGCCGTCGTAGGTAAAGTTGTTGTCATCCCGCCCCCGTCCGGCAACGCGAATGCTTCGTTGATTGCTGCTGCTGTTGTAATTCGTGTCCACCGCCAAAGGAGCAAGGGCGGTCAGGGTTGCCCAGTTGCGGCCGTTGAGCAAGAGTTCGGTCACCTGTTTGCGCTCGACGCGCGCTCCCAGAGTGTTAGAGTTCTCGTCCAGTTGCTGGGCGCTCCCCACCACCTCGATTCGCTCCGTGGCGCCGGAAACCTCCAGCACCGCGTTCAGAGTGGTCGTATGTTCGAGTGCCACGACCAGGCTCTCAAACTTCACGGTCTGGAAGCCTTGGAGGGCAAACGTCACGGTGTAGATCCCGACGGGCAACTCCGGGAGGTCGTAGGTTCCACTGCGGGAGGTGACGGTGGTGCGCTTAAGACCAGTGGCGTCCTGCGACGCAGCAACGCTGACGCCGGGCACGACCAGCCCGGACGTGTCCCTGACAGTCCCGGCCAAACTGCCCCGATCAACTTGCCCATACGCGTTGGGAATCAGAAGCAAAAGCCCGCAAATTGGCCACAGCCGCGTGAGCATGAGAGAACCTCACATATGAATTGTGGGGCAAAGGTATGAAACCCTTGCCTTTCCAGCTTGGGTCCGACTTGGGGCGCCTCGGGCAATCTCCGAACAGGGATCAGGGTATCTATCCCTCGCGTTTTTCCGGCGCACCTTGAACCGAGAAAGCTAACATCAGAGTGTTGTCCCACTGTTAAGTCTGCTTGAAGCCCAGTTGAAATGAAATGCGATTGAACTGTGCGCCGTCGAACAAGGTCTTCCTTGGAGAAGTCCATACCTTTGGTGACCTTGGCCCAGTAGGCCGCATCGTGGGTCGGATAAAGAGCGGCAATGCCCGCGCAAGCAGAAGGAGGCAGGGCGTGACGCCGGTACCGCACAGTAAGCCAGAGGGACTGGCGGTGAAGGTCCACTCTTTGACCTTTTTGTCGAATACATCCGTCATGGGCACGGCCAGGGAATCGTTCAAGTTCGTGTGGCCCGTTCCGAGAATGTCCTCGATGGTGCGGAACATGCTCAGAGTCGTGTAGTGCTTGGATACCACGGCGCCCTGCTTGACGTAGGGTCCGACGATAAAGGCGATGCTGCGGTGTGCATCCACATGATCGCCGCCGTCTTGCGCATCGTCTTCGATAACAAAGATCAAGGTGTCATCCTTGTAGGGGCTGTTGGCGATCGTCTGCACCACCAAGCCCACCGCGTAGTCATTGTCGGCTTCGTCCAGCTCCGGCGTGTTAATTCCGGTCTCCGAGCGCGAAACTGTAGTTGCCGGTATGGTCGTGGGCCAAACGCAGCAGGGTTAGGTTCTTGAGTCCGTTGACACTGAGGTCCCGTTGCCACTCCTCGAACCGCCAGTAGTCTGGGACGGTCTGGTCGAATCCACGGAAATAAGGATCGGTGTAGGGGGCCAACGTCTGGGTGGTAGGGTAGGCAACGACCGTGCCCGAGGCGAACGGATTTTCTATTTCCGGGATACCGGGCGGCACGGGTTGGTTGTAGAAGGCTCGGCAGGACGCACTATGGCTATGGGCCGTGCGGCGTTCTTGATGACAACTTCCGCGCCCTCGCTCACTCGCGCCAGCAGCGCCGCGAAGTCGCGGGTCGCTTCCGCTTCCGAGACCTCGATCACATGCTTGGCCATGTCCTTATCATACATCACTAGGTCCGTGCGTACTGGGCTGGAGTTTCCTCGACGTTCCCTTGTTGCACGTTTCCCCCGAGAATCTTATTGGCAAACCTTGCCAATTCTGGTACGCTCTCTTGGGGATCGATAACCCCATGAGGAACGCCCATGCCAACGCGCAATGTGAATTTGACTGACGCGCTTGACCGCTTCGTGGTGGCGAAGGTCGAAAGTGGCCGTTACGAAAACGCCAGTGAGGTTGTCCGCGCCGCCTTGCGCACCCTGGAGCGTGAAGAGCAGCGGTACGAGATCTAAGCTGGCCGCGCTGAGATCGGCGATTGACGCAGGCGACGCGAGCGGCGTTGCCGAGGGAAACTCCTTTGCGCGTGTCCGCCAGGCACTGAAACGAAAGAAGCGCTAGAGGGTGGCTACCTTCCGGTTATCCCGCCTTGCCGAAGCCGACCTGATGGACGTCGGCGCGTACACGCTTTACGCATGGAGCGAAGTCCAAGCGATTCGCCCGTGAGTCCCCCTCGAATCCGCTCCCGCAGCATGATAGGCTGGTAGGGTGCAATTCGAATGGCATCCCGAGAAGGCGCAGAAGAATCTTATCAAGCATGGGATTTCATTCGACGAGGCGGCCACCGTTTTTGGTGATCCGCTGGCGGTGACAATCGACGATCCGGACCATTCGCAGGAAGAGCAGAGGTTATTGACAACCGGTCTATCGCGGCGCCAGCGATTGATTATCGTCGCGCACACGGACCGGGATGGGCGGGTTAGGATTTTCAGCGCGCGGGACGTGACCGCCGCGGAGAGGAAACAATATGAGTCCGGAGAATGATCAAATCGACGCCGACGAGATGAGGCCGGAGTACGACCTTCGAGGGGGCGTTCGCGGCAAATACTACCAGCAGTACCAGGAGGGTACGAACATCGTGCTGCTTGATTCCGATGTGGCGGCGGTATTCCGCGACTCGGAGTCCGTCAACCAAGCCCTGCGAGTATTGATCAAGGCAGCCAGCCAGCTCGAAGTGCCCACCCCACCGAAGGCCGACCGAACCTAAACTACGAGCTTGCGGACCGTCGGTCTTCAGCGTCCCGCCATTCTTGAATCTTGAATCTGGAATCTCCAATCCCGCGCGCCGTGTGCGCGGGTGCGGGCCCCCAATCCCTAGCCCCGAACCCCTAGTCCCGGCTCTTCGGACCTCGGACTGTTTTCCCGTCACCTGTCACTGCCCTTCAGGCCGTTTTTGCCGCCCCTGCCTTTCAAGCTCCCACAGGTCCCTTCGGGAAATCGCAAAGACCCCGGGAACAGCTTTTTCGCCCGCACGTCGGCGCGGTCTGAAAGCAGTGACGACGGGAATTGACAGAATGAGAGGAGAGCGTTTCTTACTGATTCCAGTCCTCGACGCGGGCACCGATGTCTTGGAAGTGCTCGACATTGCCGGTGACGATCGCAGCGCCGTACTCGATGGCATGTGCGGTGATAAGGACGTCAGCATCGTGATGGGAGCGGCCCCGTGATCGCAGGGTCTGCCCATAGGCTCGATGCCCGTTCCCAGATTGCCACGTTAAACTCTTTCCAAACCATCGCTTCCGCCAGGCCCTCGAAAGCGGTGAGTTGCGCCACCGCATTCTTAATCACCAACTCCCGCCTAATTTCATAGAACACCACCGGGCACATGATGAAGAGCGAGTTCCGCCTAATCTCCTTGCGGAACCGGTCGAGGACGCGCTGATTCCCTGGATGCTTCTTGAGGAGCTTGGTGATCGTATCGGTGTCGAGTGAGTAACTCGTCATCCCGTTTGGGTAGGCCTGAATGTCGTGCGATGGTTGCGGAGGTCGTCTTCAAATCCGTTCCACCACTTCTCACCACGATCATCGGGTGTGGCCAGCCAGGAATCGAGCCACTTGAGCAACTTCCGATTCTGCGGGCGCAGACGGGCAGGTGGCCGGCCGGCGCCAGATGCCGCCCGCTTGGATTGCTGCCTGCGCACGGTTGGGGTATTCGCCATGAAGTTCCCTCAATCCAGATGATAGCACAAACCCATTCTGCACTCTCCAGTCACCACTCTTGAATCTTGAATCTGCAATCTCCAATTCCAGTTCCTAGCCCCCGCCTTTCTCCACTCGTTACTTGTCACTTGTCCCTGACCTTTCCCCAGCTCCCGCAAGTCCCTG
>CAWJHI010000003.1:0-51780 GCA_963842485.1 Terriglobia bacterium
GGCTAGAACCAGGAGAGTCGGCGGGGGGAGTCTCGACCCCCCGCCGCTCGCAGAACCGTGCGGAAGCCTCTCGGCTTACACGGCTCCCATCGTCCAGCCATCAGGTTTGAGGCCGAAGCGCCAGTGAGCGAGCAAGGCCGGGAAGCGCCTTGCGACGCGGGCCAGGAATTCCTTCGCTCGTCTTTCGCGCCGGCGCAGCCGTTTGTACTTCCGGCAGGCCCAGCGCACCAGGTGTTCGTTGATGCGCCGCAGGAGGGGATACGAACATCGACTTGTAGAAGCGGCCGTAATAGTTGATCCAGCCTTGCACGATGGTGTTGAACATCTGTGCGAGGTCGGTGAGGGACTTGTCACTGCGCCGGGCGATGTGCCAGGACCGCATTTCCCGGCCCATTGCCTTGACCGCGTCCTTGCTGACCGCCGGGAGGAAGCTCACGAAATGCTTCCGCCGACCTGTTCTTGGCCAGCCTCGGGCGGAACGTGTACCCCAGGAACGTGAACGACGTGACCTCATGATCGCCGCGCCGGTCGGCGACCGCAAGGCGAAAGATCTTCGGTCGCGACAGGATGCTCTGCGAACCAAGATCAGGGAGCGTAAATCTACGACCGCCGATCTGCGCGCTGGCTTCAACATGATGCGGCTTACAAGTGTCGCGTGCAAAGAGTTCCAACGCCAAAGCCCCCGCGAACAGCGCAAACTGTTGGGGCTGGTTGTTGACGCCGCAACCTGGAAGGACGGACACCTCGACGTGACCCTTCATGAACCGTTCCGCACTTTGCTACTTTCGAACTCTGCAAGTGCAACAAAGGACGGGGCGAAAGTTCGCTCACGACCTCAAATTGAAGATTGGCTCCCCGGCATGGATTCGAACCACGATTCACGGCTCCAAAGGCCGCTGTCCTACCATTAGACGACCGGGGATCGTACGTGCGAACCCGCTCAGCATATCAGTCTACCATTTGTCGACGGCAGAGTCTGAGTCTGCTCCCGCCACGCTTTGGACACCGGGTTTTCAACGGCGTGGGACGCCTCACTGTTTGGATCGAGTCTCCGCCGTCTGCGTTCCCTAGTGGCGTTTCTCGCTGCCCACGCCTCCGCCCGAAGGCAACTGGAATCTCACGACAGGATTGAGCCGAAAATCCCCGGGTGCGGTAGCGGTGGCATTGAGTTGAACCGCGCCGGGCGATCCAGCGTCGGACCCGCCACCCTTGGACTGATTGGCGGCCAATTCCATGTCAAGATCCCGACTCTCGCACGGCGCATTACCCGGATCGCGTGAGCAAAGGTGAGCCGCCGCGTCCTTTGAGTGCTGGCGGGGTTGTAATGATTTGGAATACTCCGAAGAGCCCACGATGGGACGGGAACTCCTGTTGTTAAAGTTGTTAAATAAGGGTAAATTGCGCTGGACTGTTGCAACGCCGCTTTCGGGAGCCTCGTCATGTTTATTAGGGACCCGCGCCGCCACATATAGGAAGGCTATGCCGATTATGACGTTCCGATCGACGTGTCCGACCACGGTACGGACCACCGCTTTATTCATAGGATTTCTTATCTTTACTTTCAGCATGTTGGCGCAGCAGAGCCGCATCACGAGCCAGGTCGATAACAGCCGCCGCGTGACGTTGACCGGTCACATGCACCCGCAGGCGCGCCCGGAGAATGATCGAGGAAGGGTTTCGCCATCCCTTGCCTTGTCATACGTTACGCTGGCGCTAACGCAAACCGATGCTCAGAAAGGCGACCTCGCTCGACTCCTTAAGGAACAACAAACCGTAGGCTCGCCGAATTACCACCGCTGGCTTACACCGGAACAATACGGGCAACGTTTCGGAATCAGTGACAGCGACCTGAATCAGGTCAAAAGTTGGCTCGAGGCGCACGGCCTCACGGTCGTTGCCGTGACGCGTGGCCGTAACTCGATTGCTTTCAGCGGTTCGGCTGCCCAGGTGGAGGATGCGTTTCAGATAGAATTTCACCAGTATCTAGTGAATGGCGAAACCCATTTCGCAAACTCGACCGAGCCGTCGGTGCCCGCCGCCTTTGGCGGGGTGGTAGGAGGAATTCATGGACTCAATGACTTCCGTCTGAAACCGGCCAAAATCCGGCAACTGCACCCGGATTACACTTCGAGTCGAGGCGTCCACAACCTGGCGCCTAACGACTTCGCCACGATTTACGACATCAATCCGCTTTACAGCGCCGGCATCGACGGAAGCGGACAGACGATGGTGGTCGCCGGACAGACACAGATCAATCTTTCTGACATCGAGCAGTTCCGTACTAATTTTAATCTGCCCGCGCACGATCCGCAGATCGTTTTCGTGCCGAATACGAAGAATCCGGGGATCAGCTCCGGCGATTTATCGGAGGCCGACCTGGACCTGGAATGGTCCGGCGCGGTGGCCAGAAACGCGACGGTCATCTACGTCTATACCAACGACGTGATGCAGTCGATTCAATACGCCATTGACCAGAATCTGGCACCGGTCATCAGCACGAGCTATGGTTCCTGCGAGCCGGAAACCTTGACCTCCGACGCCACGACGTTTCGCTCGTGGGCACTGCAAGGGAACGCTCAGGGCATCACCTGGTTCTCGGCCTCGGGCGACAATGGCGCCGCCGACTGCGGTGACACGCAGAATCCCGGCTTAGCTGTGGATACACCGGCGAGCATTCCCGAAGTGACGGGCATCGGCGGCACCGAGTTCGCCGATGGGGGCGGACAATACTGGAACACGACCAACGACGCCAGCGGCGGATCGGCACTATCCTATATTCCGGAAACAACATGGAACGACAGCGTGGCTGACGGCGTGCCTTCTTCCGGTGGAGGCGGAGCCAGCATCTTCTTCCAGAAGCCCTCCTGGCAGACGGGCCCCGGCATTCCGGCCGATAACGCCAGACATGTTCCCGACCTTGCCTTGGCTGCTTCCGCGGATCACGACGGATATTTTGTCTTCACGGGTGGCCAGGAGCAGGTGTACGGCGGTACCTCAGCTCCCACGCCATCGTTTGCAGGCGTCGCGGTGCTTCTGAATCAGTACCTGGTTTCGAAAGGTATCCAGTCAAGCCCGGGGTTGGGAAACATGAATCCCAATCTGTACTCGCTCGCGCAGACCAACCCCGGCGTGTTTCACGACATTACGACTGGAAACAACATCGTAACGGTCGCCTGCCCAAAGAGGCTCCGATCCTGCACCGAAACCCCGGTCGGCTTCACGGCCGGCGTTGGTTATGACCAAGCCACGGGCCTGGGGTCGGTGGATGTTTATCAGTTAGTTACCGAGTGGAACGGAACTGGCTCCAGCACTCCGGTGAGCCCTTATACGGCCATCTCGCTGCTGGCGAACTTGGAAACTTTGGCGGTCACCGACGTAGTGTATTTGACGGCTACGGTCCAAAGTTCGGCAGGAGTGACGCCGGCCGGCACGGTTACCTTTGTAGCGAACGGCGCGTTGCTTGGCTCGGCTCCTCTGGTTGGATCTGCGGGGACTGCGACGGCAACCCTGGCAGTCAAGGGTTCGCAGTTGCCCTTGGGCCCGGGCACAATCACGGCGGCATATACCGGCACCTCGAACAACTCGACTGCATCTGTCTCGGTCAGCGTCACATCATCCGGCTCAACGTCGAGCGGTACGCCGGCAGTCGCCGCTCTCGCGAACGCGGCGTCCTATCAGCCGGCGTTCGCTCCCGGCGGAATCATGGCGATTTTCGGCTCTCAAATGGCGCCGTCGGCCGAGACTGCCAGCAGCGTTCCGCTCCCCATTTCCATGGCCGGAGTCGCAGTATTGGTGAACGGCGTGGCAGCACCGTTGTACTACGTTTCGCCAGGACTAGTAAACATTCAGATTCCCTACGAAACCGTTCCTGGCAACGCGGTCGCCGTGAGCATTAATAACAATGGCAAAGTCAGCACCTTGAACTCCATTGTGGCCGCGACGGCGCCCGGCATCTTCATGGATCAGAATCGCGTCCTGGTGCCGACCGGAAGCGCCGCGCCAGGCCAGGAAATCGCGCTCTACCTCACTGGAGCAGGAGCAGTATCGCCCCCGGTTTCCACTGGTGCGGCGCCGTCTTCCTCCACCCCCCTGGCAGATTTACCCCAACCGATGCAGACCGTTACCGTCACGGTGGGCGGCGTGCCTGCCAACATCGTGTTCAGCGGGATTCCGCCTGGGCTGGTCGGAGTGACGCAGATCAATTTTATGGTGCCCAGCGGCATCAGCATTGGCTCCCAGCCGGTGGTGGTGAAGGTGGGTGGCGTCGCGAGCGCGGCAGTGACGCTAAACGTTACGAATTAATTCACTTATCTTCCATTTCCTAAATCGGCACAGTTCCTATTTGGCACGGGTAGACTGGGTCAAAATGTCGCTACAGGGTGTAGAACACTGATTGTTATCAATGAGATGGAAAGTGGTCCTTCGCATGCTCTCTGTGTTCCACAAGGAGATGCGATGACTGAGAGTTTTCTTGCCGGCGACGCTTGGATTGTCCAACAACTCATCGGAATCAAGATTCTGGAGAAGGAGCTAGGTTCGGCCGTCGCTGGCGGCGATAGCCACACAGCGGCCCTTCGGGACCGGGTGGTAGCCTTGAATTCATGGCTCGATCTGCTGGAACATACGCTGAATATGAAGCGCGAGGCCAGGATGCGGGCGCGGCGTCGAGTCACGGCGAGCGCAAGAAACTGATCCCTACTCCGTCTAAACTGTAGTTTATGAAGACGGATTCGAAGAACGCGCCGAAGGTGCTGGTAATTGACGTGGGTGGCACGCACATCAAAGTGCTGGCGACCGGACAGACGGATTTGCGCAAGATTCCCTCCGGTCCGGGCATGACCGCCATCAAGATGGTGCGGGATATCAAGAAGGCAACCAAGGACTGGGCCTACGAGGTTGTGTCCATCGGATATCCGGGGCCGGTTCTGCACGGACACCCGATGCGGGAACCGCACAATTTGGGAGCGGGCTGGGTGGGTTTCGACTTTCGCAGATCCTTCGGACACCCGGTTCAAATTATTAACGACGCGGCGATGCAGGCCATGGGGTCGTATGACGGCGGACGCATGCTGTTCCTCGGCCTCGGCACGGGCTTGGGAACGGCGATGGTGGTCGAGGGTGTGGTAGAGCCGATGGAAATCGCTCACCTGCCTTACAAAAAAGGCAGAACCTATGAAGACTACGTGGGTTTGCGGGGAATGACCCGCCTTGGGAAAAAGAAGTGGCGGCGGCAGGTATTTCGTGTGGCGCAGGAACTGAAAGAGGCGCTAGGCGCCGACTACGTCGTGTTGGGCGGCGGAAATGCGAAGGAGTTGGACGGGCTCCCCAAGGATTTCCGGTTGGGCGACAATCGGAACGCCTTTGTAGGTGGCGTCCGCTTGTGGACGCAAGTCCAGGAGAAAAAAAGGTCCTAAGAGCTTGTTGGAAAATGGGACAGACGGCTATGTCCGCTGCGGGACCTCTTCGGGAATCAATGTTCTACGGGCGGGGACAAAGTGGTCAGTCCCTTTTTTCAACAAGCGCTTAAAGCCTCGCCAGCGCGCGCTCTGGATCCTCCACGCGCAGCTTGCCGGTTGGATCGATCTGGTGCCCTTCCGCGCGGAGATGGTCGGCTTGGGCTGAAGGTCCGCCCGGAAACTTTTCGAGCAGGCTGCCATCGTCGCGGACTACGCGCCAGTAGGGAGTAACGCGCGACCTTCCGCTCCTTGCGGCTTCCTCGGCCGCTTCCGCCACGATGCGGATGAAAATTCCCGTGGTGATAGGGCAGGCAACGTCCGCCTTGCACGCGCGCGCCAACGTTTCGCGAATTTGCGCTTGCGTCACCAGCTTGCCGCGCGGCACTTTTCGAATGAGCGCGTCTACGTCGAGCGGGCGCGGGATCAGCATTTTCCCGCGTCCGAAGCGCTTCTGCATCTTCGGCGGAATCGCCACGATCTTGGCCTCCTGCACTCGTTCGAGCTTCTCCCGCCACGAAGTTTTGGTCCGCATGCTAAGAAGATAATACATTGGGAAGTGCGTTATCATTCGACTCTGGCCAAATGTCGAAACAGAAGTTGAAATCCCTTGTTCCCACGGAACTCCCTGTCGCTAATCCGGTATCGAACCGCCATTTACCAATCTTGCTGGCGTTGTTCGCCGGCAGCGGATGCGCGGCGCTGATTTATGAGGTGGTGTGGTTTCAACTGCTGCAATTGGTGATTGGTTCGTCCGCGCTATCGCTCGGCGTGTTGCTGGGGACCTACATGGGCGGGATGTGCCTGGGGAGCCTGCTGCTTCCGCGTTTCGTGTCTTCGCGCGAACATCCGCTGCGCATCTACGCTCTGATCGAGGCGTCCATCGGCGTGTGCGGGCTGCTGGTGCTGTTCGCTTATCCGCTGATCGATCACGTTTACGCCGCGCTCGGCGGGGAAGGATGGTGGGGCATCGTCCTGCGAGTGATCATCGCCGCGATTTGTCTGCTGCCGCCGACGCTGCTGATGGGCGCGTCGCTGCCGGCCATCGCGCGCTGGGTGGAAACCACGCCGCAGGGAGTTTCCTGGCTGGGATTTTTCTACGGCGGCAATATTGCGGGCGCGGTATTCGGCAGCCTCCTTGCCGGCTTCTATTTGCTGCGCGTGTACGACATGCCGACGGCGACCTATGCCGCAGTCGCGATCAACGCGGCGGTGGCGTTCATCAGTTACCGGCTGGCTAAGAAGACCGCGTACCAGGCGTTGGATGCATCCGGCCACGGTGCGGCCGCGGCGGACGGATCGCGCGGGGTTTTGATCGCCATCGCGCTGTCTGGAATGTGCGCGCTCGGCGCCGAGGTGATCTGGACGCGGCTGCTCTCCTTGATGCTCGGCGCGACGGTGTATACGTTTTCGATCATCCTGGCGGTGTTTCTGGTCGGGCTGGGGATCGGCAGCGCAGCCGGCTCCCAATGGTCGCGACACCACCAGGGTCCGCGAGTCGCTCTGGCCTTATGCCAATTGCTGCTGGCCGGCGCGGTCGCTTGGACCGCTTACATGGTGAGCGATTCGATTCCCAACTGGCCGATCAATCCGCTCTTGGCGACCAGCCCGTGGTTCAATTTTCAGATCGACCTGATGCGCTGCCTGTGGGCCATGCTGCCCCCGGCTTGCTTGTGGGGCGCGAGCTTTCCATTGGCGCTGGCCGCGGTCGCATCGCGGGGGCAGGATGCCGGCAAACTGGTGGGCGAAGTATACGCCGGTAACACCATCGGCGGCATTGTTGGCGCGCTGGGATTCGCGGTGATCCTGATTCCATGGATCGGCACACAGGACTCCGAGCGGCTGCTGATCGCGTCTTCGGCGATCGCGGCGCTGGTGGTGTTCGTGCCGATGTTCAAGACGTTGAGCAAGACAGCGGTGGCCGGCCTGGCTGCGTCCGCGGTGATCGTGATCATGCTCATCTCCGGCGTTTCCGAAATGCCGTGGCTCGCGGTGGCTTATGGGCGCCGCATGATGGTTTCTACCAATCCGGGCCGCCCGCTGTATGTCGGGGAGGGTAGAAATTCGTCGATCGTGGTTTCCGAACTGCCCGACGGCAAGCACTATTTTCATGTCAGCGGCAAGGTGGAAGCGTCCACCGAGCCTTACGATATGCGGCTCCAACGCATGCTCGGCCACCTGCCGGCGCTGCTGCATCCAGATCCGCAATCGGTTCTGGTGGTGGGCTTCGGGGCCGGTGTGACCGCCGGGACATTCGTGGTGCACCCAACCGTCCGGAAAATCACCATCTGTGAACTGGAGCCGCTGATCCCGCCCGTCTCGACGAAATACTTCGAACGCGAGAACTACAACGTCTTGAACGATCCGCGCACGCAGGTTTTCTACGACGACGCGCGGCATTACATTCTTACCTCGAAGGACCAGTTCGATGTCATCACGTCCGACCCGATTCATCCGTGGGTGAAAGGAACGTCGTCACTCTATTCGAAGCAGTATTTCGAGCTGGTGAAGCAGCATTTGAGTCCCGGCGGCATCGTGACGCAGTGGGTGCCGCTGTACGAAAGCGACGAAGCCACCGTGAAGAGCGAATTGGCCACCTTCTTCGACGTATTTCCCAATGGAACCATCTGGGGCAACGATATCGACGGGGAAGGCTATGACATCGTGCTACTGGGCCAAGTGGCGCCCTTGAAGATCGACTTGGATGCACTTCAGGCGCGATGGGACTTGCCGGAGAATGCGCGCGTAGTGCGGTCGTTGCTTCCGGAAGGGTTTCGATCTCCCATCGACCTTCTGGCTACCTACGCAGGCCGCGCGCGCGACCTGGCGCCGTGGCTGGCGCACGCCGATATCAACGACGACCTCAGCATGCGCCTGCAATACCTTGCCGGAATGGGGCTGAATTTCGACCGGCCCGCGATGATTTACAACGACATGCTGGAGTTTCGCCGATTCCCCGCCGATTTGTTCGTCGGCTCGACGGAGCTTATCGAAGCGCTGCGCTACGCGTTGGCGGCGCCGCGCAGGCCCTGAGCCGTCACTCTTCGAAGATTAAGCTGGAACATGTCACCCCCGCTTCGGCCTTTTGTAGTTCCGAGATATCGATCTGCATCACGTTGAACCCTGCGCTTTCCAGCAGCCCCCGGGTTTTCGGAAAGGATGAAGGGATCAGCACAGTGTCCCCGATCCGCAGCACATTCGCGGCATATGGTTCTTCCGGCGGCACGTCGATGATCTTGAAATCGTGAAACCAGCCGGCGTCGAGCCACTCGCGGTTCGCGAGCAGCGTGGCATCCCCCAACCAGCAGACCGCGGACTTCAAATGCAGACATCCTGAAACCGCCACCGGAACCACCCGGTACCCGAATGGCGCAATCAGCTCCGATAGTTGCGCGGACCCTTCGCGGTTGGTGCGGCGCGACACCCCGGCGTACAGCGTTTTTTCGACCCGCATCACGTCCCCGCCTTCGAGAGCCGCTGGTGCGGCCATCCATTTCAGATCCCGGAACCTTCTTAGCGCTTCCGCGATACTTGCGGCCTCCTGGCGCCGAACTTGAGAGCCCATGCGGCAGACGATCGCGATCTCATCGAGGACGATCGCGGGATCCTCGACGAATATGCCGTCTGGGAATTCGGGACTCGCAGGCAGGGAGATCACTCGCGCGCCCAACCGGGCAAGGGCGTTCTCGTAAGCGCGATGCTGCTCGATGGCTTGAGCGATGTCGATTGGCTTGCGCTCAAGAAATTCAAGCTGGCAGGATTCCATATTGAGGCTTACGCCCCGGGTCAGCGCGGTCAGCATCTTCTGTCTACTGTATTCGTTCCACGATGGGTTTGTGTGTTACATAGTTAAGGTGTGCGAGTCCTGATTGTCGATGACGATATCGAGCTGTGCGCACTCCTCAAGGAGTTTCTGGAGCGCGAAAAGTTCGAGGTCGCGCTGGTGCACGACGGGGTTGGCGGGTTAGATCTCGCCTCGATGGGAAAGTTCGACCTGGTCGTGCTTGATCTGATGCTGCCCGGCCTCGACGGTTTCTCGGTACTGAAGCAGCTTCGGGAGCGAAGCCGTGTTCCGGTGCTGGTGCTGACCGCGCGCGGCGAGGACGAGGATCGCATCGTCGGCCTGGATCTGGGCGCCGACGATTATCTGGGCAAGCCGTTCAACCCACGCGAACTGGTGGCGCGCATCCGCGCGATTCTGCGCCGAGCGGTTCGCACCAAGGGGCGGATCGAAGTGAACGGAGTGGTCCTCGATCCGGGAACGCGGGAAGTATTTTGCGATCAGCGTCCAGTGGAGATGACCACGCTTGAGTTCGACATTCTGGAGATGCTGGTGCGATCCGCCGGGCGCGTGGTCTCGCGCGACACGCTGATGGAAAGCATGTACAACCGCAAAGCGACCCCCTTCGACCGCTCCATCGACATGCACGTCAGCCACCTGCGGCGAAAACTGGAAACCGAGCGCACGCTGATCAAGACGGTGCGCGGCATCGGTTACCAGTTCTGCAGCTCAGCCGACGAAGCCGCCGAAGGCGCGGAGGAATCCGCCGGCGGGACGGGGCCATGAGGTCGCTATTCGCCAAAGTGCTGGGGTGGTTCGCGCTGGCGATTCTGATTACCGTGGTCGCCACCGTCCTCACCTCGGTGTTGAGTTATAACCCCAACTCCCGAATTCGCGCACCGTTTTCTCTTCTGCTGGGCTTGGAGGGATCGGAAGCACGCTACGCCTGGGAAACTGGCGGGCGGAGCGCACTGGCGGCGGAGCTAAACCGTTTTCTGGATGTGACCGGCGCGCGCGGAGTTATCTTCACGGATGCGAACGGGACGGATCTGTTGACAGGTGAGCCTCAACCTGAGTTGACCAATGCGGCGAGAAACCATCCGCGTTTTCCCGTTGCGGGACGCGGCGGATTGATCTTTGCGCGATTTTTGCACGATGGGCGCTATTGTTTCTTTCTAGTCGTTTCGCCTGCGCGCCTGGTTTTTTCGAACTTGCAGCCCGCACATCTGCTGGTGGTGTTCATCGTGGTGTTGCTGTGTTACGCGTTGACCTATCATCTGACGGCGCCTTTGCGCGCTCTTCGAACCGCACTTGAAAAATTCGGCCACGGCGATCTCGACGCCCGGGCGGAAGAGTCCCGCGGGGACGAGTTGGGGGACCTGGCGCGCGCGTTCAACCGAATGGCGACTCGCATTCAGACACTGCTTTCAGCCGAGCGCCGTCTGCTGCTGGACGTGTCCCACGAGCTCCGCAGCCCGCTGGCACGATTGAGCGTCGCGATTGAGCTGGCCCGATCCGCAGAATCGACCGCGCCGCCGCTGGACCGGATTCAGAAGGAAGCAGACCGCTTGAACGAGCTGATCAGTCATATGCTCGAGGTGACCCGCCTCGAAAGCGATCCGTCGCAACGAAGAGTCGAGCGCGTGCAGTTGGACGAACTGGTGAGCGGGCTGGTGGACGACTGCTCGATTGAAGCGCAGGCGCGCGGTTGTGCGCTCGCGCTCGCCCCGCCACAGCGCGTTTCCGTCGCAGGCGACGGCGAGCTTCTGCGGCGCGCAATCGAAAATGTGGTGCGCAACGCGATTCGCTACGCGCCGCCGGAATCGAACGTGGAAGTGTCGCTCGAAAACGGCGGCGGGCAAGTGCGCGTGCGGGTTCGCGATTACGGCCCGGGTGTTCCCGAAGCGGCACTCACGCGCCTGTTCGATCCTTTCTACCGCGTGGATCCGGATCGCAACCGCGGCAGCGGCGGCGTGGGACTGGGCTTGTCGATTGCGCGCCGCGCAGTGGAGCTGCACAAGGGCACATTGAAGGCGTCGAATGCGGGGCCGGGCTTGCTAGTCGAGATCGAATTGCCAGTTTGAATATGGATCAACTTCACATTCGCCTGGCAACCTTGTCCGATCTGGACGACATCGTGCGGTTGATCGAACTCGATTCGTGGGTCCCGTTCGAGGCTCGGACTCGTGAGGAGCATGTGAGATCGTTCGAGGAAATGACGGCACACCCGGACAGCGAACTGGTGGTCGCGACGTTCGAGAACCGTGTGGCCGGGACCTTGCAGCTTACCTTCATCCCGGGCCTGAAGAGCGGCTGGCGCGCGCAAGTGGAAGCAGTAAGAGTTCGTGACGACTTGCGCAATCTGCGCATCGGGACTCGAATGATGGAGTGGGTGATTCGCCGTGCGCGCGAACGCGGCTGTTACCTGGTGCAGTTGACCACCAACGCCGGACGCAAGGATGCGCAGCGGTTCTACCAGCGCCTGGGATTCGAGCCGACTCACATCGGAATGAAATTATATCTGTGACCGGCTTACAATGGATTTTTGCGGCCTTTCGAACCTTTTTTCAAGAATCCGCACCTGGCTACCATCGCCGGCAACTTCTGGAGTCGCCCGAAGAGCGAAGACCGCTGGCCGGTCCAGCGCATCACCTATCAAACCGAACCCGCGGTGAAGGTGTGCGTCGACTCCCAGCAGCCCGAAGGCGAGCCGCGCGGCGAGCTGATTCTAGTCCATGGCCTGGAAGGATCGAGCGAAGCGGGATACGCGCGCAGCATGTCGTATGCAGCGCTCGAAGCCGGCTATGCGACGCATCGTGTCAATCTGCGGAGCTGCGGGGGTACGGAGTCCCTGGCGCTTTCCAATTATCACTCCGGCCAAACCAGCGACGTTCTATACATCTTGCGGGAGCGGAAGCGTGCCACGGACTGCCCCATTTTTCTCGCCGGATACTCGCTGGGCGGAAACGTGGCTTTGAAGCTGGCGGGCGAACTGGGCGAAGCCGGCCCGGATCTGCTGGCGGGAGTATGCGCGGTGTCGACGCCCATCGACCTCGCTTCCTGCGCGAACGCGCTGGGCAAGCGCGAAAACCTCATTTATGCCAATCGCTTCCTCGCTCGTCTCAAAGAGAAGATCCGGATCCGCCACCGGCAGGCGCCGGAAATGTACCCGGTAGAAGATCTGAAGAAGGTCCGCACTATCTATGATTTCGACGATTACTACACGGCGCGATTGTTCGGCTTCGGTACGGCTGACAATTACTATCGAACGCAATCGTCGAATCAGTTTCTCGATAAAATTCGCGTGCCGGCGCTGGTGGTGACGGCTAAAGACGACCCACTCGTCCCGTTTTCCGTGTACGCCCATCCTGCCTTCCGCAAGAATCCGTGCCTGCGGCTGGTCGCAGTGGACCACGGCGGGCATCTCGGATTCATCGCGCGGAGGCGGCCGCGGTTCTGGCTGGATGGTATGGTCCTCGACTGGCTGGCGCGAACCCGGAACAAAACACCCGCCGGTCTCGTATCCTGAAGATAGGTGAAATCTCAAGCCTCCTTTATTGAAGCCGCGTCGGTGGCGTTCGATTCGCTGCGTTCGAGCAAATTGCGCAGTTTCCTGACGCTGCTCGGGATCATTCTTTCGACCACGACGCTGATCGCGGTAATGTCGGTGATTCATGGAATGGACGTTTTCATCGCGGATACCGCGTCCACCATGGGCAACGACGGATTCCGGGTGCTGCGCGCGGCGTTCGTCGGCAATCGCGATCCGAAAAAATTCCTGGAAGCGCTGCGCCGCAATCCGCAGTTAAACCGCGAAGAATACGCGTTTGTCAAGGAGCACGCCACACTGGTACGCGAAGCGGGGATCTTCGTGCAGCGCGGCGCGAAAGTTACCTACAAGGGCGACCTGGTGGATGGCGTCATCCTGATGGGCGGAACCGCGAATACCTTGGCGATGTCCAACACGCAGGTTGACGTTGGCCGCGTTTACGCGGAGACGGAAGATGAGAAACGGATGCCGGTGGCATTCCTGGGCGCGGATTTCAAGGATCGTTTTTTTCCGACCACGGACCCGCTCGGAAAGACTGTACAAATCGACGGGCGGCCGTATGAGGTGATCGGAGTCGGCAAAGCAAAGGGCTCCCTGTTCGGGCAGTCACAGGACAATTACGTTGGGATTCCGGATCAAACTTATTTCAAGACGTATGGCGCGCAGCAGGGCATCAGCTATAACTTTCAGGCGATCGACCGCACTCAGCTCGAACAAGCGCAGGATGAAGTTCGCGTGTTGATCCGGTCTTTCCGGCACCTGCGGCCGCAACAGGACGACACGTTCGCGATCCTCTCCTCCGATACGCTGGTCTCAGCGTGGGACCAGTTGACTGGCGCGATTGCGGCGGCCGCCGTCGGGGTAGTTAGTGTTTTCATGGTGGTCGGCGGAGTGGTGATCATGAACATTATGCTCGCGGTAGTGAGCGAGCGGACGCGCGAAATCGGAGTGCGAAAATCGGTGGGCGCGCGGCGACAGGATATTCTGAACCAGTTCCTGGTGGAATCCTCAATGTTGGCATTTCTCGGCGGGCTGGCGGGTGTGACCATCGCGTGGATCATCGCGGTGGTCGTTCGCAACTTCACGCCGGTCCCCATGGTGCTTCCGCTGAATGCCGTGATCCTGGGCGTAACGCTCTCGGCAGCGGTTGGTCTTTTCTTTGGAATTTATCCGGCGAGAAGAGCGTCGCTGCTGGATCCGATCGTGGCGCTGAGGTCGGAGACATCATGAAGCTTTTGGTCTCGGTCATCGGACTGGCTCTGGCGACGCTTCGCGAGAACAAAATCCGCTCCTTTCTCACCGTGCTCGGCGTGATCATCGGCACCGGTACGATCATCGCGGTCGGATCGATCCTGGCGGGGCTCGACGGCGCGGTCACCGGCGTGATCCGCAGCTTCGGAACCAATACCGCGATTGTGTTCAAGATGCGCATGGGTCCGAACTTCGGCGGCCGTTCGGCGGAGGAGCGGAATCGCAAGTCGCTGACGTATGAAGATTCGGTCGCGGTCGCGGAGCGCTGTCCATCGGTAGAACACGCGAGCCCGTTTCTGTTTCCCAATTTCAATGGCCGCGTTCGTTACAAAGGGAACGACTACCTGGGTCCGCAGATCGGCGGAACCGACGAATCCTATACCGGCAGCGGCCAGGCCGAAATGAAGTTCGGGCGCTTCTTCACAGACACCGAGAACCGGCATCATCTGCCGGTCGCCGTGATTGGAGAGGATGTGTACAAGGCATTGTTCGGCGCCGAGGATCCAATCGGAAAGCGGATTGCCGTCGCAGGGGCCGAAGTGGAAGTCATCGGAGTCATGAACCGTCCAGCGACGTCCATTCCAGGTCAGGACGATAATCGCATCCTGTTGCCATATTTCACCATGCACAAGCTGTTTCCGTCGGCGCAGGAAAACATGCTGATCGTGAAGGCGAAGGATGGGCACCTCCCTGCGGCCATCGACGAGATGCGGGTGGTGCTGCGGCAACAAAGACACGTGCCTCTCACCGCGCCGGACAACTTTTTCATCTCCACCGCGGACCAGATGGTGGAGGACTTTCGCTCCGTGACCTCCATGGTCACGCTGGTAATGGTGGTGCTGAGCTCGATCGGGTTGCTGGTAGGCGGCATCGGCGTGATGAACATCATGTTGGTTTCGGTGACCGAGCGGACGCGCGAGATCGGAGTCAGAAAAGCGATCGGTGCCCGGCGATCCGATATCATCATCCAGTTTCTGACGGAGGCGGTGGTTCTGACGGGCATGGGCGGGCTGCTGGGGATGCTGGCCGGATGGATCGTCTCGCTGACGGCCCACCTGGTATTTCCAAGCCTGCCCACGATGGTCCCGCTATGGGCGGCCGGCATGGGGATCGTCGTCTCGGTCGGGATCGGGCTCTTTTTCGGCATCTGGCCCGCCAGCAAAGCCGCGGGCCTGGATCCGGTGGAAGCCTTGCGTTATGAATAGGCTACTGCTGGCCGCCGCCGGTCGATGACGCCGTTTTGCTGACCTGTTTGAGGCGCTCATCGATCTCGTCCTTCATCTTCAGCAGCGGCACGCCATCCGTCCACCACTTCGGAGGCTGGCGGTCCATTAACTCGAAGTCGAAGAATTCTTTCATCCGGACCGTGTAGTCCTTCATGTTCTCCGGCTTGCGGAGGCCGTGATTTTCTCCTTTGTACTGGAGCATCACCACCTGCTTGCCCTGTCGGCGCAGCGTGTTGTAATACTCGATTCCCTGGGTCCAATCCACGGCGCCGTCCTTGTCGTTATGCAGAATGATGAGCGGCGTGGTGACGTTCTTGGCGTGATATACGGGGGAATTGCGCTGATACGCTTCGAGATTGTCCCATGGACCGCCGAAGAACCGGCCCTGGCTGCTCTCAAAAATCGGCTGATTCGCCGTGCCGGTATTCCAGTAGATGGCGTTGTACATCGCGATCATGTCGGTGAGCGGAGCACCCGCAATCGCCGCGCGGAACGCGTTGGTCTGGGTCACCATGAACGCGGTCTGGTATCCGCCCCAGGAGTGCCCGTGCAGGCCGACCCGCTTGGCGTCGACCACGCCGGTCGCCACTGCGGCTTTCAGCGCCGGCAGAATGCACCACACCGCCGACATACCAGGATCGTTGACCTTGTACACGATGTCCGGCGTTAGAACGGCGTAACCATTGCTGGTATAGACCGAGGTATTGAATCCGTTGAACGATGGGATCGAATAATTGTTCGCGGCCTGCGACAATTTTTCGTAAATGTAGACGATGGTCGGATACGTCTTCCCCGGAACATAGTTCGCCGGCAGGTACAGAGCGCCTTGCAGCTTATCGCCCTTGTCGCTGGTGTAGTCGACGATCTTCACGCCTTTCGACCACAGGAAATCCTTCTGTTGGGGATTCGCGTCAGTCACGCGCTGGCCGCTTTCGAGCTTCGCGCCGGCCATGTAGAAATTCGGAAAATCCTGCGTGGTTTCGCGAGTATAGAGATACACGTCGGCGTGCTTCGCCTTCACCATGGTCTGGTAGTGCGCGTCGTCCCAGTGCAGCATCTGGATCCCCGCCGCGCCCGGCTCCATCACGCCGATGCCGCCCTTCTTGGACCATTCGCCGTACGCGCCAATGTAGATCGGCGCCGTGAGGTCGATCCCTTTTTCTTCGGGATCCAGGCGATATCGGACGCGATAGCGGATTTTGTCTTTCTTTCCGTTGGCGGTCATGTTGACGCCGGGACCGCCATGCACCGGAGCTTTCCAGATGTCCCATCCGTCGGACAGCAGCACTGCACTCGAATCCTTCGCCCATCCGATGGGACGGTGCGGCGGCTTTACGACGTTATGGTCGTCTTCAGTGTCGATAAACACCGCGGGAATCTGCTTGGTAATGTTATAGGATTGGCCGGTGGTCAAATCGAAGGTGTAGAAAGCGCCGTCGTCGTAATACAGCACATGCGTTCCATCCGGCGACGGCGCCTGCACCCAGCGAGCCTGCTTTAGTGCGAGCTTGCGTTCGCCCGTGCGGAGATTCACCGCATAGACGTCTTCGAACCGCTTGCCATCCAGGTTGGATTCGAGCTCGTAATTCCGAATATCGATGCCCATCCCGTACTTAAAGTCGGCCGTTGCGGTGACCTGGCGCAGATCCTCATCGGCGAGCCGTAAGAATTTCTGCTCGGCCGGGTGATACAGACACAAGAAGCTGAAGTTCCGGTCCTGATTTTCCTGCACCTGCTGCATGGGAGGAAGGCGCTTGTCCTTCCAGTTCCAGATGACCATGTCGGGCTTGTCGGGTTCGTCATCGCTGCTGTTGCGCGACGGCCTGGACGACGCGGATTCGTCTCCCTGGTCGTCCTTCTTGTCATCCTTCTTCTTGGCGCGCACTTCGTGGATCCCGAACGCGACCCCCGAGAGGTCAGCCATCCAGTACGGATTCCGGTTTGGGCTGATTGTCATTCCTTCCGGGAATGATTTGTCTTTGACGGGATCGAATACGATTTTCTCGGGCGCCCCGGCTGAAAAAGTCCGGAACGCGACCAGCGTGTACAACTTGTCCTCGAAGGCCTTATCGTCGACTCCTCGCACGGTCGCGAGCCCGTCGCCTTTTTCGGTCCAGTTGAGCCCTTTGTACACCGCCTTCGCGTTATCGAGCCCGATCACCGCGCCGGTCGCCATGTTGCGAACCTGAACTCCGTTGCCTTCCTTGTCTTGGGCGTCGATCAGCCACGCTAGCCAATCGCCCTTCTTATCGAACGCAAAATCCGAGACGTTACCGATGTTGATCTCGACGCTCTTCGCAAGATCGTAGATAATCAGGTCGGAGCCGGTCACACGGTCCTCATTCGTCCGTCCCTGATTCGCCGGAGGGGCCGGAGCCGGAGCCGGAGCAGGCGGAGTGGCCGGCGCCGGGGCGTAGCGATGGATGGCGATGGCTGTCGACAACTCGCCTGAAAATGCAAATCGTCTGACTTTCTCGAACTCTTTCTTGTTTCCGGTGGCAAGCTCCACCAGCATCAGTTTGCTTTGGACCGACTTCCTCTGCTTCCGCAGCGCCTTGGCGTCCTTCGCGGTGGGATAGACCAGGAACGCGGCCCATTTGCCGTCCTCGGAAATCGCCAGATCGCGCGGGGCGGGAGCTGCGGGCGGTCCAAAACCTTCCGGACGCGGCAGCTCGCCGATGGGGAAGCGTTGCTCCTTGCCGTCCTTCAGATTGCGAATCACCACTTCCGCATTGCCATCGCCGGGGACCAGTTTGTATGCAAACCACGCGCCTTCGCTCGAAACGATCGGCGTCTGGATGTGCTTCCAGGCCAGTATGTCTGGGAGCTGAATTGCACGTTGGGATCCTTCGTCCGCGCGGCCTGGTACACACAAAAAGGCGGCGAAAATCGTGACGCGTAGCAGGTGTTGCTTCATAGGCAGGATGTTATCACGATTTGTGAAGGATTTAATTATCGAGCCGTTTGGGCGACTCTCGCTCGATGCTCTTTATATGCCGCGCGGACGCCTTGCAATTGCTTTACATGCTTTTCGACATGCTCGGCGTACAATCTCAGCACTGTCATCAGGCTCATCGGTCCCCGCGCGGTGTGTGTACCGGTGCGATGAAACGCGGATTCGGGCAAGTCTTTTAACAGGTCGTAGTTCGCCGACCGGAGAATCCTGAAAATCTCCAGCGCCTGTGAGATCTTGCGTTTCTCGTAATCGAGCTTCGTGGCCCAGGCTTCCTGATCCCACGCGAGCATGGTCGGATTGTCTTCGGCGACAAGCTGCCGGAACCGCATGACGCCGACCGCTTCGGCGTCCGCCAGATGGCACACGATCTGGCGCACGCTCCACTTGCCTTCTGGCTTGAAATCGAGCTCCGTACCGGCCGCACCGGTGGTCGCCATCGCCAGCAATTCGGCGCCTCGACGGAAACGTTCTAAAAGCTCTGCGAGTTCACTCATGTCCTTAATAATAGCCCGCGCAGCTCATGTAATAGCTGCACTGTTCGCAGAATAGTTTGCATTTGCGCTCCGCTAGACGACGGCTGCACACGGGGCAGTAGACTATCGGCTCGTCATCACCTTTCTTCCCGTCTTTCTTGAGATCGCGACTGGGAGCCGTCTCCACGCGAAACCATTATAATAATTGCATCGGCGGACGAGTCAATCCAATGCATAAGAAGTTCCTCGTCATACTCACTCTGATCAGTCTTTGCTCCGCGCAGTCGCGGCGGGAGTGGGATCATCCAGTCCGGCAAGCCGTGCGTGGCACTCATGGCGCGGTCGCGGCGGGAAGCGAATACGCGACCGAAGCGGGCATGCGCATCTACTATAAGGGCGGCAATGCCGTCGACGCAGGCGTCACCGCGATGTTCGCGGCATCCGCTACCGAGCTGTCGCATTTCGGCCTGGGAGGCGAAGCGCCGATTCTGATCCGCACCAAGACGGGGAAGGTCTACTCAATTGCCGGCGTGGGCACGATGCCGAAGCTCGCCACCGGCGAGATGTTTCGCAACCGCCCGTTACGGGCCGGTGAGGTACTCGAGACCGATCCCGGCGGATTGAAAGGAATCATCCCGGTGGCCGGAATTATGCCGGCGCTGGTGCCGGGAATGGTGGACGCCGGGCTGCTCGCGCTGCGCGAGTTCGGCACTAAATCCTTCAACGAAGTGATCGCACCAGCGATCGAGCTCGCCGATGGATTCGCCATTGACGAAATGCGCGCACAGACCATCGCCGCCAGCCGCCAGTTCTTCGGCCTCTGGCCGAGTTCCAAGGCTCACTTCATGCCCAATGGCCAGCTTCCACGAGTCGGCGATATTTTCCGGCAGCCTGACCTTGCGCGTACGCTGCGCTCCATGGCTGACGTCCGAAAAGAAGGCGCTGTCCGAGGGCAAAAGCCGCCAGGCCGCGATCGACGCCGTTCGCGATTATTTTTATCGCGGCGAGATTGCGCACAAGATCGATGCGTTCATGAAAGCCAACGGCGGCCTGATGCGCTACGAGGACATGGCGGCGTTCAAGTTGGACCTGGAAGAGCCGGTTTCGACCACCTACCGCGGCTACAAAGTGTACAAGCCTGGCTTCTGGAGCCAGGGCCCGGCCATGATCGAAACGCTGAACATCATGGAAGGCTTCGACTTGCGCGCGCCGCTCAACTCGGCCGAGTACATTCATCGGCTGGTGGAAGCGCTGAAGCTGGCCTACGCGGATCGCGATACCTATTACGGCGATCCGAAATTCAACACGATTCCGACCGATGTTTTGCTGTCGAAAGAATATGGGAACGAGCGCCGGCGGCAGATCACCGAAAAGGCTTCGCAGGATTTTCTGCCGGGAAAAATCCACGGCAAAGTGGGCAAGCATCCATCGGAGACCGAAACCGCGAGGGTGAAAATCGACGATGAGCTAATGGCGCACGATACGACGTGCGTCGATGCCATCGATCACGACGGAATGGTGTTCTCGGCGACTCCGTCCGGCGCGTGGTTGCCGAGCGTGATCGCAGGGGATACGGGGATTCCACTCACCGAGCGCGCGCAAAGCTTCGTTTTGATTCCCGGGCATCCCAATGAGCTCAACGGCGGTAAACGGCCGCGCGTGACGCTGAGCCCCACTCTGGTCACGTACGCGGACGGACGCCCGTACATGGCGCTTTCCACTCCCGGCGGGGACAATCAGGATCAGGCGCTGATCCAGATCTTCTTCGACGTCGCCGAGTTTAATCTGAACGCGCAAAACGCGGTGGAGGCGCCTCGCTTCCAGACCCGCCATCTGATTTCGAGCTTCGACAATCACGCGTGGAATCGCGGCGATTTGATCCTGGATGAGCGCATTCCTCCGGCGACGTACGCCGATTTGACGGAGCGCGGCCACCATACCAGTTCGCAGTCGCGGTGGAACAACGGGGCCGCGCCGGTGGCGATCAAGGTTCTGCCGAGCGGCATTATTGAAGCGGGCGCGGACCCGTTCTACAATCGCTCCGCCCACGCCTGGTGACCCTTCCGCTCTTCGATCCGCCCTCGTCCTTCGATCGAGCCGCGTTGGCCGCGCGGCTGCGGGGTCTCGCTGAAGAGAACGTCTGGATAGGTACGAGTTCCTGGAAATACGAGGGCTGGCTCGACCAGATCTACAGCCGCGACCGGTATTTAGCGCGCGGCCGGTTCTCGAAGAAACGTTTTGAGGCCGAGTGCCTGAGCGAATACGCCGGAACATTTCCCATCGTTTGTGGAGATTTTTCTTTCTATCAATTTCCAACCCCGGAGTTCTGGCGAAAGTTGTTCGCCTCGGCATCGCCCTCCCTGCGATTCGCCTTGAAAGTGCCGGAGGAAGTGACCTGTGAGGTATTCCCGAAGCATGCGCGCTATGGCCCCCGCGCCGGCTTGAAGAACGAAGCTTATCTGAATGCCGACGCGCTCAGCGCGCTGTTTCTGGAGGTGCTGGCTCCTTACGCGACCAGGATCGCGACGCTGATCTTCGAGTTCGGTACTCGCGCGGCTCCGCCGTTTGAGTTTATCGACCGCCTCGATTCGTTCCTCGGCGCGCTGCCAGACTCGTTTCCCTACGCGGTGGAAGTTCGGAACCGGGAGTATCTTGCGCCCCGCTATTTCGACGTCCTGCGCGCACACCGTGCGGCGCACGTGTTCAATTCCTGGACCCGCATGCCCGCGCTCAGCGAACAGCTGGCGATGAGCGGCGCGTTCCCCGCGGATTTCACGGTGGTCCGCGCGCTGCTTCGCCCCGGCCGCGCGTATGCGGATGCGGTGGCGATGTTCACTCCTTACGATCAGGTGCGCGATGAGAACCCGGAGGCTCGCGAAGCTCTGCGGGCCCTGATCCGCCGCATGCGCGAGGAGCGTCGCGCCGCGTACATTTTCGTGAACAATCGCCTGGAAGGTAATGCTCCGGAAACCATCCGCGCCGTCGTCGATGAATGAAACTTCCCATCGATGGACTCATTCCCGATATTTTGAGCACGCTCCGCCGATCGAAATATGTCGTCATCGAGGCGCCGCCTGGGGCAGGGAAGACTACGCGCGTTCCGTCCGCCCTGCTTCCCCTGGGCGACGTGATCGTGCTCGAGCCGCGGCGTCTGGCTGCGAGGATGGCTGCGCGCCGCGTCGCCAGCGAGCTGGGCGAGCGGGTCGGGGAAACGGCGGGTTATCAGGTTCGATTTGAAGATGTGACCGGTCCGCGAACGCGCCTGCGCTTCCTCACCGAAGGCGTGCTGACGCGGCGCCTGATCTCCGACCCGTCGTTGCGCGGCAACGGCATCGTGATCCTGGACGAATTTCATGAGCGTCACCTCGATACTGACCTCGCCCTTGCGCTGTTGAAGCGGACCGACAAGCGCATCGTCGTGATGTCCGCGACCCTCGACGCTGCGCCCATCGCAGCCTATCTCGGCAACTGCCCGATTCTGCGCGCTGAAGGCAAACTTCACGATTTGCGGATCGAGTACACGCCGCATTCGGCTGCGCCACTCGAAGAACAGGTCGCCGGCGCGCTGGAGCGTTTGGTGAAGGAAGGGCTCGACGGGGACGTGCTGGTTTTCCTGCCCGGTGCTGCGGAGATTCGGCGGGCGGCCCGCGCCGTCGAGCGATTCGGGCTGCTTACTGTTCCGCTGCACGGCGACCTTTCACCGGAAGAACAAGACCGGGCCGTGACACCCGCGGATCGTCGAAAAGTGATTCTGTCGACGAATGTAGCCGAAAGCTCTATCACGGTGGAAGGTGTCACGGCCGTAATTGACAGCGGATTGGCGCGCGTCGCCGTCGATTCGCCCTGGACCGGTCTGCCCTCGCTCAACATCCAGCGCATCAGCCAGTCGTCGGCGACGCAGCGTGCCGGCCGCGCCGGCCGCACGCAGCCGGGCCGCGCGATTCGGCTCTACACCGCCGAAGATTTTCACCGACGTGCCGTCTCCGATCCGCCCGAAATTCGCCGCCGCGAATTATCGCAGCTTGTTCTGCAGCTTCGCGCCATGAACGTCGGTTCGTTGGATTGGCTGGAGCCGCCGCCCGAAGCCGCTCTCGCCGCCGCGGCCGCGCTGCTCGATCGTCTCGAAGCCACGCCCGAAATGGCGATGTTACCGCTCGCGCCCCGGCTAGCGAAACTGGTGCTCGATGCCGCGCGCCACCGCGGTGTTCCGGAAACCGGCTGCGCAGCGGCGGCCGTGCTCAGCACGGGCGAGCGCGGCTCGCACGATCTGCTGACGATGATCGAAGGCGATTGGCAACCCCAGACCCGGCGCGTTTTCGAACAGCTTCGCGGAATGATTCCGGGCCGCGATCGCAAGAACAGCACGGAGATTCTGCGGTCCGTACTCGCTGCGTTTCCCGACCGCGTAGCGCGGCTTCGGCGAGACGGCGAACTCCTGCTCGCCTCCGGTGGCTCGGCGAAATGCAACGACTGCCGACACGAGTTCCTGGTGGCGATCGACATCGAGGAACGCCGTGAGCGCGGCCTGCCGCTGGTCCGCCTTACCGCCCCCATCGAACCGGAATGGCTGCTCCACCACGCAATCGAGCGCACCGCCCTCGAATGGAATCGCACCGCGGAGCGTGTCGAGCAAGTTACTTCGCTCGTGTATGACCAACTGGTGATCGATGAGACGCGCGGCCCCGCTCCCGCCTCGGAGGAGACGGCGCAATTGCTCGCCGCAAAGGCGCTCGAAGCTGATATCGGACGCTTCGTGGACCGTGAGGAGCTGGAGCAACTTCGCGCGCGTGCCGCTTTCGCTGGTATCGAGATCAATGTCGATGCGGCGTTGACGGCCTTGTGCCGCGGGCGATCCGGCTTCGCGCAGCTCACCGGACTCATCGACGCGATTCGTCCACCCCGCCTTGACCAACTGGCTCCGGAACGGCTGCGCCTCCCCGGCGGCCGCCAATTGAAAGTTCATTACGAACAGAACCAGCCTCCTTGGATCGAATCGCGCTTGCAGGATTTTCTCGGTGTCCGTGAAGCGCCGCGCGTCGGGAACACGCCGGTGGTGGTGCGCTTACTGGCGCCAAATCGTCGACCGGTGCAGGTCACCACAGACTTGGCGGGCTTTTGGGAGCGGCTGTATCCACAAGTGCGGAGGGAACTCTCGCGCCGTTATCCAAAGCATAAGTGGCCCGAAAAGCCCTAAGAAACGAGACACGTCCAGTTGCCGGACTCATCCTGAAAGCCCGACAAAATCCGCCGGGGGGCCACTCTTTCGAACTCAGCCCGCAACTCTTCGATCACCGTCTCGTTGATGTTCGCCACCACGACGTCGAACGATCCGGAACGGACCGCGCCGGCGCTTCCCACGAAGAACGGAATGACTTTCTTGGCCGCATCGGGATCGATGTCGCATGCAACCACTCGCCCGGCTCCCAGAAGTTTCGCCGCAATCGAAAGTATGCCGGAGCCGCTGCCGACGTCGAGTACGGCATCGCCCGGCCTTACGATGCGCTCCATTGCTTCGAGACACAACTGGGTGCACGGATGCTGGCCGGTGCCGCACTGCATTCCGGGATCGAGTTCAAGCCGCAAACGGCCCGGAGGCGTCGGATCCGAACGCCACGGCGCGACCACGAAAAATTTCTCACCCACCAGCAGCGGCGGCCACGCGTCATAAGTGCGCTGAACCCAATCAGTCTGTTCCGCTTGGACCGGATCGCCGAAGCGTGCTGCGATATCGCGATCGTAAAAAAAAGCTTCGATCCAGCCGTCGTGTTCAATGATGCCTGCGGTTCCCGCTTCGTACAGTTCCGCGATCAGATCGGGCGAAGTAGAAACGGAAAACATCAAGCTCAAAATATCAACCCTGGACGCGTTTTTCTTTCCCTTGCCAGAATTTCTCTTTGAGCACCATCTTGCGGATCTTTCCGGTGCCTGTTTTCGGCAGCGGCTCATTGGTAATCTCAATGATCCGCGGCAGCTTGAATTTCCCCAGGCGTTGTTGCAGGAACGCGAGCAGCTCCTCTTTCTCCAGCGACGTGCCCGGCTTCAGCATGACGATCGCAGCCGGAACTTCGCCCCACTGGTCGCTCGGCGCGGCCACTACGGCGCATTCGAACACGGCCGGATGTGCGAAAATCTCCCGTTCCACTTCGAGCGACGAGATATTCTCGCCGCCGGAGATGATGATCTCCTTCTTCCGGTCGACGATGTGAATATAACCCTCCACGTCCCACACCGCCATATCGCCGGTGTGGAACCAGGGGCCGGTCATGACCGCCGCGGTCGCCTCGGGTTCCTTGTAGTAACCTTCCATTACGTGATCGCCCATCGCGACCACTTCGCCGATGCTCTTCATGTCTTTCGGAACATCCTGCATTTCGAAATCGACCACCCGTACCTTCACGCCGGGAACCGGCCATCCAGCCATCGACTGGCGGCGCAGGCGCTCGGAATCGGAGTCGTAATGCAGCCCCTTCGATCGCGACGACGTGAGCACCGGACTGGTTTCGGTCAGCCCGTAGCCCGCGATGCACTCGCAGCCGGGAATGGCTTTCTCGACACGGTCCGCCAGTTCAGGCGACGACGCCGCCCCGCCGATCATGACGCGCTGCATGCTCGATAGGTCGTATTCGCCGCGATCCGGCGCATTGATTAGAGCATTGGCCATGGTCGGCACCAGGCACATATCCGTAGCCTTATGTTCCTGGATCAGACGAAACACGAAGGTCGGCTCGAAGCGCCGGACCATCACCTGCTTGATGCCGTGCAGTGTGGACGCCTGCGGGCGCCCCCAGCCATTGGCGTGGAACATCGGGATGGTATGCAGGTCCACCATCGATTCGATGTTCTTATACAGACAGCCGATGTCGAGGGCGTGCACGTACAGCGTGCGATGCGCCAGGGTCACCCCCTTCGGCGTTCCGGTGCTGCCGCTGGTGTAAAACAACTCCGCGATGGCTGCTTCGTTGTAGCTGAAGATGTCCGCACGTTCCGCATGGCCCTGGTCGATCAACTCCTCGTAGCAAAAATCCGCCTCCGGAATCTTGTGGTCGAGCGTTACCCAGCGCTCCACCGCCGGGCAGCTCCGGCGCAGCTTCACGATCATCGGCGCGAAATCGTTTTCAAACATCAGCATCTTCGCGCCGGAGTGGCAGAGGATCGAGGTGAGCTCGGTTTCCGAAAGGCGCACATTCAGCGGCATGACGATCCCGCGCGCCTGAACTACGCCGTAGTAGCCTTCGAGCAACTGGTGATTGTTGAAACTCAAGTAAGCGACGCGGTCGCCCGCCGCGATTCCGTACTTCGGCAGGGCCGTGGCCAGCCGCTCCGCGCGTTCTCCAAGTTGCGCGTACGTGAACTGGCGTTCGCCCGATACGACACCAATCTTCGAACCAAACAGATCGACTGCGCGGTGCAGGCACCGCAAGGGAGTGAGAGGAACAAACATGATTTTTATCTGCGACGCTCTAAAGCCCTGGCCATATCGCGATCGGATTCGAACCCCGCGATGTCGCCCAGATTGCGCTTGGCGAGCGCCCTGGAACGGTACACGTTGGGCGAATCTCGCATCATCGCGAGGGCGCGGTCGTAGTCGTCAATGGCCTTCTGATGTTCGTGCAGCGCTTCGTAGGTCTGCGCCGCGTTCATAGTACGCGTCGAGCGTCGGCTCGATGTCGAGGGAATCGCTGAACTCCTGCATCGCACGCTGGAAATCGCCGCGCACTCGATAAATCGATCCACGGGCGCTGAAGGCGTGCGCCAGATTGGGATTTAACGCGATCGCTTGTCCCAGGTCGGCGAGCGCCTGGTCGCTTTCATTCAGGTACGCGTACGAAACGCCACGTTCTAGGTACGCATTGGCTAGATTCGGCGAAATCTCCAACGCGCGGGTGAAGTGCACGATCGCTTCCTGGTACTTGCCCGGCCCCATCAGCTTCATGGCCGACTGATACTGCAGGTCGGCTCGCCGCTGCGCGTCGGCCATATAAGCGTACGCGCTCCATCCGGCACCGGCGAGTCCGACTACGGAGGCGGTGATCGTCAGTAGCCGTTTCTGTTTGCGCGACAGTTTCTTGCGCGCGGCACCCCCGGCGTATACCGCCGGTGGAGGCTTAATCGCTTTCCACACACGATTAAGTACACCCATAGCAGCATTCGCGATTATACCAGGATGGATTAATGTCGAAACTCGATTCGCGTCACTTCGCGTTGCGCCGCGACGTACTCGATCACCACTCGAAGCGTTTGGGCGCCACAGGAAAGCTGATAACCCGGCTGAGCGTTTACCAACTCGACTTCCGTAGGATGATGAATCTCGACAGTTACTGTATTCCTCCCATCGCCGACATGGAGTCTCGCCGAGTCGCCTTCGCAATCGACGCGCGTCAGCGTGCCTTCGATGCGCGCGTCGCCTTTTCTGTTCTCCCATGATGGTGGCGTAATCACAGAGGGACGCTTGGGCAGAGTTGGCGCTGCTGATGCTTCCTGCGCCAGCGCAGCCATCGCCTCCGCGCTGTGCGCCTGTGCATCGCCCTCTGCGGCAGCTAACGCTCGGTGAGCCGACTGCAATGCATCCTGACGACGCCCGAGCTTCCACTGCGCATAGGCCAAGGCATGCCAGTAATCGGCCCGGCGCGGGCGCACCTGAACGGCCTGGCGCAGATGTTCCACCGCCGCCGGGTAGCTGCCGCCATCCGTCTCTTCGACGCCTAGCAGATAGTTCGCGTCGGCGAAGGCGGGATTCACGGTCACCACGGTTTTCAGAAGGTCGTGAACCCGTTGCGGCGCCGCAGCGGCATCGCGCTCGAGCATTGCGTATTCGAAGTACATCGATGCATCACTGCTGCCGAGCGCCATCGCCCTCTCGAAATCGCGCCGGGCTGTGTCCACGTGTCCTTCGGACAGTTCCACGCCCCCCAGGCCGGCTACCGATTCGGCCGATTCGGGAAGTTTTTCGATCAGCGATCTCGCGACTTGGGGACGGCGCAAAACCAACGCGAGTCCAGCGCGCTCGATAGCCGCGTCGACGCGAGTGAGTTGCCTAACTCGTGGATTCGCACGCGCTTCGATGGATGTTTTCATGACCGCGGAGCTCATCCGGCGCAAGTAATCCGGGAGATCCGATAGCGCGCGATCCATGGTTCTGCCGAACGCTCCGCGGAACGCTTCTGCCGGCGGCCGCTCCTCGCGCAGCAGTTGCAGGAACCGTGGCATCCCGTCGCGCCAGGTTGGTGACAGATTCAGCATATGTACCAGCGCCCAGCTTTCGGCGTAGAAAACCCCGGCCCGGTCGCGTTCCGTGTAGTAAGGCGACGCGGAGGTCACCGCAGCAAGTTCCCGCGCGGTCAACCAGCCAGCCCGCGAAAGCAGCGCGGCATGGGATTCGATGGGCAGACCCTCGCGCACTTGTGCTGCCTCGATCTCGAGCGTCGAGTAGAACTCGGCCGTGCCTTCTTCAAGCCATGCCGGTAACTTTATCGTCGAATGATTCAAAACCAGGTGAACGTACTCATGAAACGCGACCCGCGCGGCGGCGGAGCCCGCATACAAGGCGATGTAATCGCGCTCGCCTCCGTTCGCGTAAAAGCCCAGGATAAGCGGCGAATCGCGATAAGCGTCGAATTCATGCTCGGAAGCAAACGCAAAAGCGCGAACGGGCCAGAGCCGTCCGTCCGGCGCGCCTCCGCCGGTCCAGTCCCGCTTCACGAAAATCTCGCGAATTTGTTCGAACCGCGCCAGCAGCCGCCGGCCGGTTTTCTCGCCCGCGTCGGTGAGCACTTCCACACCGGGCGACGCCACTCGAATCCATTCGCCCGCACACCAGGGCGCTGCAAGCACAATCAGGATGGCCGCCTCGGTTGGCACGCTGCCCCGCATGCTCCTATAATGGCATGGCCGATCGCTACAACTGCGCGATCCTTCGATGAATCAGGAGGAAGTACAGCCCCAGGACCGTCAGGATCACTCCCGATCCGGCCATGGTTACCGATACTGTCAGGATCGGGATCAGCTTGCCAACGATCAGACTTCCGATCGGCATCCCTCCGCGAAACGCGACGTTGTACACGCTCATTACCCGGCCCATCATGGCGTCGCCCGTATTCGACTGCACCAGCGACTGGATCATGGCGAACACGGTAATCAGCGATGCCCCGCCCAGGAAAATCAGCACCGACGAAAGCAGCATCGATTTTGACAGGGAGAATCCCAGAATAAAGCCGCCTAGCAGAATCAGCATCAAAAGCGCTGTACGTCCCTGCCGCTTGGTCTTTCCCAGCGCAGCGACCACCAGCGCGCCGCATATCGAGCCCGCTCCGGAGCAAATTAGTAGATGGGTGTACGTTTCTTCGTTGCCATGAAATATTTCCCGAGCAAAGACGGGCAGGAACGGCAGCAACTGAAAGCCGAACAACGTCATAGAGAATGCCAGCACAATCAGCGAATCAAGGGCAGGCTTGGTGCGAATGAATGCGATGCCCTGTTTCATGCTTCGCAGGATCGATTCCGTGGAGCGCGCCGGAATGAACTTGACGTTGATCACGTACAACGAAATGATCACCGCAATGAATGAAATTCCATTCAGTCCGAAGCACCAGGCCGCGTTCAGTTTCGCCAGCGTGATGCCGGCGATGGTCGGCCCGATCACCCGCGCCAGGTTGAACTGGATCGAGTTCCACGCAATCGCCTTCGGGTAATCCTCCTGGCCCACCAGGGTCGGAAGCAGCGCCGAATAGGCCGGTCCGCCGAAGCTCTGCCCCACCCCCGACACAAACGATAAACACAAGATATGCCAAACGTGGATGACGTGGAAATAGAAAAGTCCCGTCAGCAGAAACGCGCTCGACATCTGGATATACTGCGACATCAGCAGCATCTTCCGGCGATCGCGCCGGTCCGCGATCACACCGCCGACCAGGGAAAACAGAATGATCGGCGCCTGGCCCAGGAACGTGTCCAGCCCCAGATAGAACGCGCTGTTGGAGAGTGTGTAGACCAACCACCCCTGCGCCACGATCTGCACCCAGGAGCCGATGCTCGACGTGCAGGCGCCGATCCACATCAGGCGGAAGTCGCGATACCGGAATACTTTAAATACTTGATCGATCAATGGCGCCCTGTCTCGTGATTCGACCCTACGGAAGCGGCCGCTCCCGCCGAATCAGGTGCACCAGATTCCCATCGCAGTCGGTGAAGAACACCAGCCGGTTGCCCATGTTCACGTACGGATCGCCCGCGAAGTTGACCCCTTGGGCGCGCAGCGCGGCGTGGGCGGCGTCAAAGTCCTCGACCGCGATCGCCAGATGGCGTATGCCGGGATCGCGCATTTTCTGTTCGCCGCGCGCCCCCTCGGATGGGATGATTTCCAGCATTGCCCCGTTCGCGGCGCGGACGAAATAATTGCCGTCGTACTCGAAATTGATCCGGAAGCCAAGATGATCGACGTACCATTGCGCCAGCGCCCGCGGATTCGGCGACGCGATGGCTGTGTGCTCCAGCCCAACAAACATAAATGTTGATTCTATCAGGCGCCAGGATGGGCCGCCAACCGGCTATCAGTAAACCTCAAAGCAAAAGACGATGTTCGAGCCATTTGGTGAGAGCGCATACTCACCATTTTCGATTCCTTCGTCCGCCTCAATCTTGTACAGCTTACCATCCAAACGCGAAACCGAGATCCGCACCGGGCGCGGGCCGCCACGGGTGCGCCGCTGCGTCATGGTGACTTCCCGGTGCCCGTTCTTGACCTCCACTTTGTAAAGCTCCAGACTCTGCGGCTGGATCTTGTCGGCCTCGATGATGAAGATCGGCTCCGCCAGCGGGGTGCGCGCGGGGGAACTGGTTCCGGGAATCGAGTACATGATCTCGTTCTTCTTGGTCTCCTGCTTCGCCTCTGTGACTTCGGTCGGGACCAGGTTATCGGCGTGGACCAGGTAGACCACATCCGGTTTGGGAGGACGCGGCCCCGTATACTTCTGGCCGAAAGCCATGGCCGCGGCCGTCAACATCAGGAAGAAGGAGCGCATTTCCTCTCATTCTACGCCCACCCAGGCGCTGCCGTTACGGATTGACGTCGAAACGGTCCAGGTCGACATAGTATCCGGACGACTTCGGGTCCTTGCGATTCGTCACGCGCAGCTCGATGGTATGGGGCCCAGGGGAGAGCCCGCCGAACAGCGTCTGCTGTTGCCATCGCGTTTCTTGGGAGTACAGGTTCACGTGAGCGCGGACTTTTCGGTCGATCGCGACCTCCACGATTCCACGGTTGAACGTGGTTGTATACACATATCGAATCGAGGTGCCCGCGAAGAAGAAGCGCAGCGTCTCCCCGGGCCGATCGGAGTAAGTAATAGTCCCGCCGGAAGCCGCCGCGAACTGCTGGTCATGCAACCACCCGTGGCTGTAATCGATCCGCGGATCCGGGTCATCGTACCCTCCCTTGGGGGTCGGCGTTGTGTCCCGCAACTTCACGATCCGCGCCGCCAGAACCGTGCGCAGCTGGAAGCGTCCGCTGGAGGCGCCGGCCGGCGCCGTCCACTGTTCGACAAAATGCTGAACCACCGCATACGGGTTTTCGGGTGACAGGGGCGTGATCACGTGGCGGATTCCGAGCTCGCGGAAAAGCGCGGCGATTTGCTCGGGGTCCTTCGAATTCGTCATCCGCATCCAGAACTGGTAGGTATGCCAAGTGTCGGTGTATGCCTTCGCGTGTAAACCTGCGATCATGTCGCCCTGTAGGAACGCGACCGGCTCCCCCGGCGCGGTGCGGTTCACGATATCGATCAGCTTGCGCTGTGGGTCTGAAACGGCCAAGTAGTCGTCGAATTGTGCGCGATGAAACAGCGCAAACTCGCCGTGATACCAACCGGACGCTGGTGTAAACCACACATTCAGCCCGAGAATCGCCGCCGCGGCAATGGTGACCAGTGGCACCTCCGCCAGCAGCCATGCCAGCCCGATCGAGATCAGCGGCAACGCGGGATACAGATATCGTAGATTCGGCAGCGACACAAACGTGATCACCGCGCCCGCGAGCCCGAACAACACCAACGCGCGCGGCGGCGCGTCGCGGCGGAACAGCAATAGCAACAGTGAAGGCAGCAGCAGGAAGTACTGAAATCCGAGTGCTCCCTTCTGGCCCTCGATATAGTTCAGGGACCGGAACGTCAGGTTATAGAGCGAGTTCCAGTCATGCGTCGCGTGGTATCGCACATCTCGCAGCGAAGCCGTCGAATCGAAGTACGGTGACCGGAAGAATCCATTGGCGAAAGGGAAGATCGGGTTTCCCGTTTTCGCGTACGCGTACACAAAGGGAGGCGCGGCGAAGAGCAGCAGACAGGCGCAGGCTGCCGCGGTCCTGCGCACCCGATGATCCACTCTCCGCAGAACCACGACAAACATCGCCGCCGCCGGCGCGAGAAATGCCGTGGTCCCCACCTTGGTCGCGAGCGCCGAGCCCAACAGAATCCCCGCCGCGCTCATTTCTCCCGACCAGAGCGCGACGGCCGCGCCCAAGATTAGCGCCGCCCAGACATTTTCGACGAACAGCGATCCCGTGACCAATTGCACCAGCGGCGTCGAGGCAAACAGCGCCGCTGCCAACGCCGCCCGCGCCGGCGTCAGCCATTGCCGTGAAGCCTGGTACACAATCGCGACGATCGCACCCAACAGTGTGAAGTTCAGCAGCCGCGCTGCCGCCTCCCCGCCTAACAGGTATGTGGCTGTAAACGCCCAATCGCCCCCCATTGGCATCAGCGCCCAGGTGTACTGCTGAAAATCGAATCCAAACCGGCCGCGATCGGCAATCATCGCCGGAATCGCCAGATGCATCCCTAGAGCATCCGAGCTCACCTCCGGCTTCAGCACAACCAGCCACTGCATCAGCAGCACGTACCACAAAACAGCTAACCCAGGGTTTCCTTCGAGCAGGGGCGCGTGAAACGCCGGCCAAGCGCGCCGGATCAGGTAGGGAATGCCAAACGCAATCGCGTAAGTCGATCGCGTGTTCACCGGGAAATGAACGGCGATCGAGAGGAGAAAAATCCAGACCGCCAAACCCACCAGCAGAGCGACCCACGGATCGGCTTTGTGCGCGACCATTCGGCCAAGGAGGAAACATGACCCCAGAAAGTAAATCACCACGATCGGCGCCAACGGGTTGAAAAACTGCCAACACCACCATTCGCTGTAAGCGAACACAAACAACGCCGCCGCCGGCAGAAACCAGGCGGGCCGAAGCCACAGAATCAGTCCCGCGACCACCCAGTACACGGCCGTGTACGCGGCCAACCTCACCACGCCTTCGGGTTTCCATAGGTCCTGCTGGAACAGCCGCTCATGAATGAATCCATACGCCGCCCAAGCTGCAAACACAGTCAGCGCGAACCAGATCCACGCTTGTCTCATGAGTGCTTCCGGAACACCATCAAGCGTTGTGTGAACACAATCGGCCACAGGATTTTCTCAAACTCAACCCGGCCAAATTCACTCGCCGCGCTCACCACTTCCTCCCGCGAAAGCGGACGTTCATCCGGAAACTTCCACGCGCCTGCGGCCTCCGCAAGCCACCGCGCCACGCGGTACAGCAGGGTCGGAGTCGGAAATGAAATGATGGCGCAGCCACCCGGCCGGATCAGCGAAAAATGCGAAGCCACCGCCTGCCGCGTTCCCGCGGGATCGAAATGTTCGATCAGCCCGATGCTAAACACAGCATCGGCCTGCAGGTCAAGCTCCAGTGCCAGGCAGCTCTGCTGATGTGGGATCACGCTCCGGCCTCGCAGCAGCGACAGGCCATACGCATTGGTGTCGATCACGTGATACTCGCCAGGCGCGATCCCGGCCTGAATCGTTTCGAGGAAGCAGCTATTGGCGCCTCCGATCTCCGCCAGCCGCCCGATGTTCCCTCCAAATCGCCGCAGCGCGTCGACCAGGACGCGTCCGGTATAGCGCCGGGTGAGATACGCGGTGGGGGCGGGGGAGCGGTAATATTGATCCCAATCCGTCGCCTTCGGATGGTTCCGGCGCACGAACACCCAATCGCGCTGGATCACGAAGTTTACCAGAAACAGCGCCGACTCGGCCGCGATCTTCGCGTCCAGCACGCCCCATCCGAGCAGGCCCTGCAGGAGCCGCAAGAGCTGGAAGGAGACCACGCCGCTCGCTAACACCAGCGCCAGATATCGCAACCCAGTGGACCGGTGTGGTTCCTTCGAAAGAAACACCGCCCGCCGCGCCAGTGGATAGTTCACCAGGACCGCGATGGCCCGCGCAACCCCCTGCGCCAGCGCCGCCGCGAATCCCAGGTGAATCGCCGCCGAGAACACTGTATTATCCAGCAGCGCGGTGCCCAGCGAGAGCATCGTGAAACGCGCCAGCACAAATCCGATGCGCATCGAATCCGCCAAGGGATTGAAATGCGAGGTTGGGTTTCCAGCTTCGTAGATCGTGCGAATCGGCTCCTCGACGATGGGGATCGAAAGGTGCTTGGCAGCCGTCAGCATGTCGATCTCGAACTCGTAGCCAGTCGACTGCATCGAAACCAGCTGCGGCAGCAGATGGCGGGGGATTCCGCGCAATCCGGTCTGGGTGTCGCGCAGTTTCTGGCCCATCAGCAGCCGGAACACGGCGCGCGAAATCACGTTTCCCGCGCGGCTGCGTCGCGGGACCGCGCCGTCGAATCCGCGTGCGCCCAGCACCAACGAATCCGGGTTCTGCCCCAGGCGCCCGGCGACGCGCAGGATGTCTCCAGGATGATGCTGCCCGTCGGCGTCCGCCGTCACCACGCCACATCCCGGGTGTTTCGACAGAATATACGCCATCCCGGTCCGTAACGCCGCGCCTTTGCCCAGATTTTTCTCGTGCGTCAGTATCGTCGCACGGCAGGCGCTGAAGATTGCGGCATAATCCGGTCCGCTGCCGTCGTCCACCACGACCACGGTTTCAAACCCGCCGCCGGCGGCCGCTTCCACGACACGGACCAGCTCCGGTCCCGGCCGGTAGGCGGGGATCAGCAAGGCATTTGGCAACTTCACAGTATAACTTCGAACCAGCCTCTAGACGTTTCTTGACACCCGTGCCCCGCCGGTATTGCGAGATGCCAAGCAGCGATGAAGCCGGCCGCTTCGCCTGGATCTACGACCCGGACGCCAAGCGCGAACTAGGGGAGCCGGCCAACCGATAAAGAACGTGGCGCCGCAAAGGATGCCCCGCGGCGAGCTTCGGATGATCGAAATCCTCGGCCGGATCGCGCTTCATACCAATCTTCTCCATCACCCGGCGCGACGGCAGATTCTGTTCCGCCGTGAACGACACCAGCGCCGGCAGCTTCAGCACGTCGAATGCGTGCCGGACCACGGCCAGCGCCCCTTCGGTCGCCAATCCCCGATTCCAATATTCCGCGGCAAGCCTCCATGCGATTTCAACCGCCGGCGTGAAGTGCGCCTCGAATCCGGGCGCCGACAGCCCGATGAATCCGATGAAGGTGGCCGGCACGCGCAATTCGGCCGCCCACAGACCGAAGCCGCGCTCCTCGAAGAGCTGCTCGATCTGGTCCACCAGATGATCGCTTTCTTCGCGTGAAAGGCAGCGCGGAAAAAACTCCATCACACGTGGATCCGCATTCATGCGCGCGAACGGCTCCCGGTCGGATTCTTGCCAACGCCTGAGCCGCAGGCGATCCGTCTCGATCATCCGTCCAGCACGCGGACGAACTCCCCGATAATCCGGAACCGGTCCTCCTCCGGATTCAGGTCCCAGCCCTCAAACTCCGGATTCAAGGATTCCAGCGTGATTCTCTCGTGCGACCACGTCCCATCCGGGTTGCGCTTCTTTTCGCTGCGATACCGCTTCACCGTGTAGCGGTCGTTGGAGCCGCCGCCCAGCCGCTCCACCAGCACCAGCCTCCCTTGCCGCGACCCCGCCGCGCCGTGTCGAAACACGCACAAGCTTCCGTCCGGAATCTTCGGCTCCATGGAGCGGCCCGCGATGCGCGCTACGAACATTTCCGGCGTCAGCTTCAAGTCGGCAGGCGCTTCCTCCCATCCTTCCGCGGTTACTTCCGGGTTTTCCAGGAATCTGCCGGCGGCCACGGCCAGCGAGAACCGCGGCAGATGCGTGACAAACTCCCGCACGCTCGATCCCACGTGTTCGCGATACAAGCGCCCCAGCGCGCGATCGAAATCCTCCACCATGACCTGGCGCGGCTCCGACACGTGCACCACGTTCGAGAGTGTGTCTTCGAGATAACCCAGCAGCCGTCCCGCGCCCATCTCCGCCGATTTCCCGGCCAGATCCGCTTCGAGCTCGGCCAGCACTTCGGCCTCCTCCGGCGCGATCAAATCCCAGTCCCGGCGCAGTCGCAAGTGCAGGCGATCCTCGCCGCTGTCTTCGAGCAGCACTCCCGCGTTCATCGGTTCTCCGCCCGGCAGTTCGAGTTCCAGGATCCAGAACCGGGCAGCTCGGGTGGTGGCGAGAGTCAATTTATTGAATCGAGCGGTTAAGAGAGTCAATTAGCCGGATACGGATAGTAACCCCGGCGAGCCCGCACCTTCACATTGGGAAGATTGACGTTCACTTTCAAGGCGCGGTATTGCTTGGATGAATCCTGCGTGGTGCTGTCGGGAATGTAGCGCAGAATATACTGCGTGGTGACTTCGCCCACTACGTTCGCCACCGACCCGAAAATCGCCGACGAAACCGCCGACGCATATCCTCCCGTGCCGGGCTGCAAAGCGTAATTGCCTTCATCGCGCGGCTGGGACAGAAACCCGGCCACGTCCTTGTACGGGTTCGCCAGCGGATACTCCACCCGCCCGCCGGTATCTTGCGCCAGCTTGGTCAGCGGGTCGGTTCCCTCGCTGGTGAAGCCCGAATAGATGGTCGATATTCCGTAAATCGTCACCAGGTTACGCTGCGCCAGCTCCAGCACCTGTTCGAGCGTCTTGCTGCTATGATTGTCGTTGCCGTCCCCGATCACGATGATCACCCGGCGCGGTTCCACCGGCTCGCCCTGAATCAGCTTGCGATTGGTGCAAGCCATGTAAATAGCGTCGTACAGCGCCGCCCCGCCGCCCGGCTTCAGCTTTCTGAGGCGCGTCAGAAACGGCTCCGAGTCGGACGTGGTGTCGACCATCAGCTCGGCTTCATTCCCGTAGCCGATCAGGTACCCCGACATGCGTTTCCGCATCTCCGGATTGTCGTCGGGCAGCATCTGCAGCACCATCTCTTCGGCCGAGGCTTCCCAGTTCTTCCACTGCGTCCGGCTGCTGTTGCTCAGGTCGATCAGGAACCCGACTACCACCGGTTGATTCCGCTCGCGCGTGAAGAACTCGATCTTCTGTTCCTTGCCCTGGTCGTAGATCTGAAAATCCTTCTGATCCAGGTTGGTAACGAAGCGGCCTTTCTCATCCGTGACGGTGACCGGTACGATCACTTCGTTCACCTGCACCTTAATGGGCTGTTGGGCTGGATTGGGCTGCGGAGCTGGATTCGGTTGTTGCGCGTACCCGCGCCAAGCCATCACACCACACACCACGCCACCGATGACAAAACCCGGGAGCGATAAGCGCACCACCCGCAGACGCATAAGAATTCCTTGATCCCGATTATAAACTAAAATCGTTCCCAACCCACCGTCTCGAAACTTGGCTCGAACGCTTCCGGAAACAGGACCTGCCCCAGGATTTCGAGCGACTCCACCACCCGCGGACCCGGACGGTTCATATACTGGTTCCCGTCGGCGAGAAACACCCGCCTCTCGCGGACGGCGCGCAGGTCGCTCCAACCGGATCTGCCGGTCAGCCAATGCATCTCCTCGCGCGTTTTCTTAAGATCGTACCCGCATGGCAGGCACACGATCGTGTCCGGGTCAGAGGCGGCCAGGTCCTCCCATTCCATCCAGGGAGAATGACCGCCCGCGACTCCGAACAGATTTTCCGCGCCTAACATGTGGATCAGCTCCGGGACCCAGTTTCCGGCCGCCATCAGCGGCTCCTGCCATTCGATCGCGGCGACACGGGGCCGTTGCCCCGCCGCGCGTGCCCGGGCGGCGATCGCGCCCATCCTGTCATCCATGCTCTGGACCAGCGCCGCGCCGCGCTGCTCCACGCCGCAGGCTCGCGCCAGCCGCATCACATCGTTTCGAATTCCGTCGATCGAGTTCGGTTCCAGCGCCACCACCTCCGGCCTGGAGCTGAAACGGGCGCTGAGGGCGTGCTCAACTTCCCGCAAGCTGACTGCGCACACCTCGCACTGCGTCTGGGTGACGATGTGGGTCGGCTTCAGCCGCTCCAGCACATCGTCGAATACCTGGTACACGCTGACTGCGTCCGCCAGCACCGCCTTCACCCGCTGGTCGATCTCCCGGCTGTCGCCCGAAACGTCGAACTTCGGCTGGGTGCACACCGGCAGCCTCGCCATGGCCACCCGGGGATAGTCGCACTCATGCGACCGCCCAACCTGGAACTCGCCCAGCCCCAGCGCATGCACCATTTCCGTAGCGCTGGCGATAAGGGAAACGATCCGCACCCTCTCATCGTAACGAATGCCGGTTAGTTGGTGGTCTTGGCCGTGAGCAGTTGCTCCAGGGCGTCGGACTCGGGAGACGAGGGCGTTCCCGGGTTCGAAATGCGAAGCAGGCTCAGCAGAAATTGAATCTCGTGTTGCGTCTCGGCCGGCATGAAGGAGCGATCCATGGGAGTAAGATCGGCCAGCATCCCTGACTTCATTAGAAAGAGAAATGGAAACGCCGCCTCCGCGAAGAAGCCCCTTGGAGGGCTCAAGGAACCGGGTCGGGTAGGGTGCTGAAGAATGTCAGAGGGAAGGGGTTAGGGATACTACTAGGGGAAACTGCCGAGAGGAGCAACCGAAGTTCCTTGAGCTCTCATCTTTTTTCATAAACACGGCTTCCAGCAAGCAATCCCTTTGCCAAGCTTGTAGTCCTATGTAAACATTCAAAAAAGAAGGCAATATGGATTCGGGACCGGCAAGACTCGTTTCATTTCGGCGTTCCAAGGTGGAAAGACTTACCGAAATTGCCGGTCATCCTGCCGCCCGTTTTACTTGCCGGGGACCTTAAGCGGAACTACTGTATCCGGAATCTTGTCCGGATCTCTGGTTACGCGCCCGGCCTTGGCTTCATCCAGCACCACATGGTTCTTTTCAAGCGTCGCCCCAACGGCCCAATCCAACTGCACGCGTGCCAGGATGTAAAGCGCCTGTGCCTGCACTTCGGCGTCCTGCGCCGCCCACATGTCGCGCTGCATCAGGATTACGTTATAAGGTGTCGAAGCGCCGACAGCCAGTTTCTTCACCTCGGCGTCGGCGGTCTGCTCCTGCAGGATGCGCGCCCGGGTCGACGCGGAAAACTGCGCCCGTGCTTGCAGGACCGCGGTCAGCGCCGTCTGCACGTCCACGCGGATCTGGTTGATCAGCTTCTGAACGGATAGCTCGCTCTGCCGCAGGTTCAGCTCCTGGGTGATCATGTTCGCCTGCGCGGCCCGGTTGCGCAGCGGGATGCTTAGCTGAACGCCGACCGTGTAATTAGGGAAATTCCGGCTGAACAATTGCGCCAGTACGCTCCCGTACCCCCCAATGAAGAACGAGTCCGCCGCATGGGTGGGAACCAGCCCCGTGGCCGGATTGGCCGTCGTGTTCAGCGACCCCGCCAGCGCGTTGTTACGCAGATCCGCCACCGCGCTCAGCTGCGGTAGCAACAGGTTCTTCACTCCTTTAAGATTCAGCTTCGTGTTATCGATCTGGATGCGGCTCTGCGCCAGTTCCGGCCGGCCATCCAGCGCCTGTTCGATTAAATCCTGAATCGGTTGGACTTCCTCCACTTCGGGAATCCGGATCTGGTCGGTTGCGATGACGTGCGCGGAGGCCACCGCCGGGCTCGCCAAGCCATTGCGGCTTAAAGTGCTCTTAATCAGCGTTTCCTGCTGTAGAACGTTCGTCTCGGATTGCACCAGCGCCTGCTGGTCGGAGGCGAGCTGCGCCTCCGCTTGCACCACTGAGATCGGCGCCAGCGTCCCCACCTGCACCTGCGCCTTGTTATCGTTCAGCAGCTTGACCGAAGTCGCCACGGAGCGCCGCTTCACATCCAGATCGTTGTTCAGGTACACCAGGTTCCAATACAGCACGGAAACGTTGGCAACCACGTTGACCACCTGTTGCTTGAACACCACATCGGCCGCCCTTATATTGTTCTTGGCGATCCGGATGGTCCGGTTGTTCATAGCAATGCCGAAGCCCTGTAGCAACGGCTGGGTGATGGTAAGATCCAGACTCGAGGTGGTGGCCGGGTTATAGGTGTTGGTATAGGAGTTCTGAGACTGCGACGTGTTGTTATAGCTCAAGGTAGCCGACCCGCCCGTGAGGAACCCCTGGCTGATCCCGAAATTAGCGACCTTGCTCGTGGTAATCGAATCGGTCAGACCCGAAACCACCGAATTTGAAAGAGGCGTAGTGATATGCCCCCAACTAACGTTGCTTGTTACCACCGGATCGAAGCTGGTCCCGAAAGGCAACGAGGGGCTGGCGCCGCCGGCCGCGATTCCGGTGTTCAGGTTCCCGATGGTGCCCGCAACTCCCGTGGGTGTGCCGGTGGTGACATTGGTCGGAATTCCCAGCACGGCCGAGCCGGATTTCGCCCGCAGCAAGTCCGCATTCGCGAATCCGTATTCGTACCGCTCCACCTCGATATCCAGGTTGTTTTCGAGCGCCAGCGCGATGGCGTCCGCTAGCGACAGGTACAGATTCCCAGCCCGCAACAACGAGTCGAGCCGCGTCGAGTTAGAGACATTGACGGGCGGGACGATGCGGGGCTGATATGCATTCGTGAACCGGGAGTACCAGTGCGGGCTCTCTGAGTCGAGGCGCGGGGTGGTATCCTCTTTGCGGTCTTGCCCCCAGCCCGGCGGCGCGGCCACTAACCACACACAAAGAACGGCAGTAATAGATTGGATTTGTTTCATTTTTCGTGTTCCTTACAAGGCGATCAACGCGGGGCGAATGTTTCATCCTACCATCGCTTCTTGTGAGGTGTCCGCTATTGGGAAAAGCCCGGCTGCCGCCACCCTGTTAAGATAATTTCGATGCCGGACACCTTGGACCGATTCCGCCAAACCGGTGCCTACCTGAAGGGTCATTTCCGGCTCTCGAGCGGCTTGCATTCCGGCGAATACCTCCAATCCGCGCTGGTCTTGCAGCATCCGGCCCTGGCGGAAGAGTTTGGACGCGAGCTTGCCGCCAAACTCCAGGCTGTGGATATTGTCGCCTCGCCGGCCATCGGAGGCCTCATCATCGGACATGAGGTCGCCCGGGCCCTGGGCGCCCGATTTATTTTCGCCGAGCGCGATGCCACTGGGAAAATGTCCTTCCGCCGCGGCTTCTCTGTCCGTCCCGGAGAAACCGCTGTGGCCGTCGAAGACGTGGTCACCACCGGAGGCAGCGTCGCTGAAGTGATCGATCTGCTGCAGGCCGCCGGCGCTCGCGTGGTTGCCGCGGCCGCCATCATCGACCGCAGCGGCGGACGCGCCGAGGTAGGCGTTCCTCGCATCGAACTGGCCCGCCTGGACGTCGTTTCCTATCAGCCGGACGAGTGTCCCTTCTGCCGGCAGGGCATCGCCATCGAAAAACCCGGCTCGCGTCCGGCGGCATGAGGCGGATTCGGATCACCGTCAGCTATGACGGCACCGATTTTCACGGCTGGCAGGTCCAGCCCAGGCTACCCACCGTTCAAGCCGCGCTCGAAACGGCGCTGGCTGAGATAGAAGGGGCGCCCGTGCATGTTACCGGCTCGGGCCGCACCGACGCAGGCGTGCACGCCCTGGCGCAGGTAGCCGCGTTCTCGCTCTCGAATCCGATTCCGCCCGGCAACTTGAAGAAGGCTCTGAATCGCCTGCTCCCGCGCGATATTCGCGTGCTCGACTCCCGCGAAGTGCCCGAAAATTTTCATCCGCGTTACGCCGCGCTGGCGAAAACCTACGAATACCGGATCCTCCGCGCGGAGGTCTGCCCGCCCTTCGATCGCCGCTGGGTGCTCCACCATCCCTACCCCCTGGACGAGGCTGCCATGTCCGCGCTCGCCCCGCTGCTCCAAGGAGAGCACGATTTTTCCGCCTTCGCGGCGTCAGACGATCGCGATGAGCTGGGCCATTCCAAAGTCCGGCGCATCTTCTCCTCGCACACGGAGCGGTGTGGCGACCGCCTCTTCTATCGCGTCTGCGGCAATGGTTTTCTGAAGCACATGGTCCGCAATATCGTCGGAGTGCTGCTCGAAGCCGGCAAAGGCAATCTCATCGGTGCCGATTTGATCGCGCGCCTTCAGCCCGGCTGCCGAATCTCACCGGGCCCGACCGCCCCCGCCCGCGGCCTGTTCCTGGTGAAGGTGGACTACTTCGATCCATAAATGATTCAGTTTCAGCGCTTGACCACTCCCACGCACCCCACCGGCTGCCCCTTGGTGATCGGCGGCGTCGCGACGATATATAGTACTTTCCCCGCGGCCGGCGCCTTCACTTCCCCGATCTTCTTTCCGAAGAAATCCGTGATCCGAGCGATCACCGCGCCCTTTTTCACCGTCTGGTCCCGTTTCACTTGGGGATAAAGAATCCCGGTTGCCGGGCTCATGAGCACGTGCGCCGGATCCAGAAACACCGGATGTTTCTCGCGCTTGCCCTTGCCTTTAGTCATGTCCAGGTATCGCATGACGTTCTCGATCCCGTTCACCATCCGCTTGGCCGACTTTTCGTCCGGCACGCCCAGCGCCCCCGCCTCCACCGTCACCGCCGGTTTGCCGCGGGTAATGGCCGTGTTCGAGCAGTACATCGATTCCGCCGGATTCTTGGGCCGCCCGCGATCGATCACGATGTGATCGAACCCGCAGTGCGCCACTAGATCCGCGATGCCCTCGTCGAGCTTCTTCTTCCCGGTCACGATCTGATACGCGTAAGGCCGCAGCGATTCATTGCCGTCTCCACAGTGCAGATCGAGCAGATAGTCGCATTGCTCGATCACCGCCTTGGTGATCGCGTATGCGATCCTCTCCGACGGTGTGCCGTTCGGCTTGCCCGGATACACGCGGTTCAGGTTCTTCTGATCCAGGGGGCTGAAATACACCGTCCGTCCCAGAAACGACGGCATGTTGGCGACGTGCACCATGATCACCGCGCCCTTCAGCTTCTTCGCATTGATGCGCGGCAGCAGCTTCTGTAATGCAATGATCGGCGGATACTCGTATCCATGGTTCCCTGCGACCAGCGCCAGTACCGGTCCCGGCTTGGCGCCATTGAACACAGTGAGCGGAATCGTGGTAACACCCAAGTCAATCGCGCCGGAAGCCATTTTCCCGGGCGCGACACGCAACGGACCAGCCACTAGATCGGTTTTCATCGCGGAACCATAGTATCAATCCGTGGGACCAGCCCGCGGACCGGTTCAGAATCACACGAGCTTTCGCAATTCCTCTTCCAGCCGGTCCAGATCGCCTTCATGATTGTAGAAATGCGGAGAAACCCGCAGGAATCCATGCCGAGCCGCCACCAGCACGCGACGCGCTTTCAGCTCGCGAGCCAGCCGCGACGGATCCACGCCCGGAAGTTTCGCCGCGACGATCTGTGACCCGTTCTCCGCCGCCTGCGCGCCCAGCCGCCGCAACCGTGCTCGCGCGGAAGCCGCCAGCCCCAGCACCCGCCGCTCGATCGCCTCCGGCCCAATCTCGAACATCAGGTTCACCGACGCCTCCATCGCATACAGCAACGGAAAGGGCAGCCCGCCCCCTTCGTATTTTTCCGCCGCGTCCATTAACACCGGCTTGCCATGGTGCAGATCGTCGACGTCGCGCCAGGTCCGATGACTGCGCCACCCCACCGCGTTCGGCGGAAGTTTCGCCCGCAGCCGCGGCGCCACGTACATGAATCCCGCGCCCGTCGGCGAGCACATCCACTTGTACCCGTGCACCGCCAGCACATCCGGGTCGACGGGGCGAATGTCGAATTGCAGCGCGCCGACGCTTTGTGTTCCATCCACAAACAGCGCAACTTCACGCTCGCGCAGAAAGCCAGAAATCTCGGCGAGCGGCGGCCGAAACCCGCTGGCGTAATTCACCTCGCTGATGCCCACCAGCCTGGTTCTCTCGTCAATCGATTCGTAGAATCGCTCCCACGGCACTTCGCGAAGCTCGACACCTGTGCGCTCAACCAACGCGGGCAAATACAGGAAATTGGGAAACTCGTCCGCCAGCGTCACGATGTTATCGCCCGGCCGCCACGCGATTCCGCCCACCACCATCCCGAGCGCGTCCGAAGCGTTGGCCACGAACGCGATGTCGTCAGCCGACGCGTGGATCAAACGTGCGACCGACGCTCGCAGCCTGTCCGCGTCGTTATACCAGTCCAGAAAATCGGCGCATGCCAGCTCATCCCGATGCGCCCAATGCCCGTTCACCGCTTCGATCCCGCAGCGCGGGAGTTGCCCGAATGTTGCCGAATTCAGATACGTCCAGTTCGAAAGGGCAGGGAACTGCGCCCGCACTCGATCCCAATCTGTATTCATCTATCGCACCAGTTTCAGAAATCGCTCCCGCAACGCGTCGGCCGTCTTCGAATCCGGCGCGATCACCAGAATGGTATCGTCGCCCGCCAGCGTGCCGGTCACCTCCGGCCAATCGGCTTTGTCGAGCGCCACCGCCACCGAATTCGCGTGACCTGGCGGCGTGCGCAGCACCAGCAGATTCTGCGCGACGCGAATGTCGGACACAAATTCGCCCACCAGCGTTTCGACTTCCGGCGCGCCCGGCACGCTCTCGCCGACGCCTTCCGAGTATCCTTCGGCCGTCTTCACTAGGCCCAGATCGCGAATGTCACGCGATAACGTCACTTGAGTCGCTGGCACGCCCATCGCGCGGAGCGCTTGTGCCAGATCCTCCTGCGTGCGCAATCGCCGGCTGCGGACCAGCTTCAAAATCTGCCCCTGGCGATAGCTCTTATTCATAACGCCGCGAGGCGCCGCTCCGCTTCGTCAAGCGCCGCCGCCACCGCACGAGGCCCGGTGCCGCCAGGCAGCTCGCGAGTCTGAATGCCTTCCGCCGCCCGCAAGTATCGGGCGACCTCATGTGGAAACGCTGGATCGAAGGCCGCCAGCGCCTCCGCCGTCCAATCCGACGGCTTCTTCGACGCGCGCGTGCTTTCGATCACCAGTCGTCCCACCAGCTTATGCGCCTGATGAAACGGCATGCCCGCGCGCGCCAGTGCGTCCGCCAGATCGGTCGCGACAGCCCAGCTCTCTTCCACCGCGGCCGCCGGACGCGACGGATTCAGCCGTGTGGTCTCCACCACCACCCGAGCCATTTCAAGTGAGCCCCGGAGCTGATCGGCGGCGTCAAACAGCCGCGGCTTGTCCTCCTGCATGTCGCGATTGTAAGTCATCGGCAGGCCTTTCATGATCAGGAACAGCGCCGAATAATCGCCGAACACAGAGCCGCACTTGCCGCGAATCAGCTCCAGCGAATCCGGATTCCTTTTCTGCGGCATCATGCTGGACCCGCTGGTGACGCCGTCGCTCAACTCGAGCCACCCATACTCTTCGCCCGAGTAAAGGATCCAGTCCTCGGCAAGTCTGCTCAAGTGAAGCATCGTCATCGCCGAAGTGTGAAGAAAATCCAGCCCGAAATCGCGATCTCCGGCAACGTCCATCGAATTGCGGGTGATCGCCGCGAATCCCAAGTCCCGTGCAATCGAGTCCCGGTCGAAGGGAAAGCCCGATCCCGCCAGCGCGCCTGTACCCAGCGGCATCACATTGACGCGACGCCGCGTCTCGCCCAACCGCTCATGATCCCGCGCGAACATTTCGAAATACGCCAGCAGATAGTGCGGCCACAGCACCGGCTGCGCGCGTCGAGTATGCGTGTACCCGGGAATGATCGCCTGCGGATCGCGCCGCGCCATCGCGATCAGCGCATCCATCAGATCCGCCACCAGGCCGCGAGCCGCGTCGATCTCGTCCCGTAGCCACAACCGTATATCGAGCGAGACCTGGTCGTTACGGCTGCGCCCGGTGTGAATCTTGTCGGCGAGTTCGCCGGCCCGCTCCTTCAGTTTGCGAATGATCAGCGTGTGAACATCTTCATCGTCCGCGCCTTCGAAAAACGCGGGACTGCGCGCTTCCTCGCGCATCGTTTCGAAGGTCGCCACCACCGTCTCACGCTCAGCCGCTGTAAGCACACCCACGCTTTCGAGCGCCCTCGCGTATGCCTGCGACCCGCGAATGTCGGCATCGGCCAGCCGCCGGTCAAAGTGCAGCGATACGGAAAATCGCTCGAACACTTCGGACGGTCCCCCTTCGAACCGCCCACCCCACAATCTCATGACCGCTTCGCCGATTTCTTCGCCGATTCTTTCAACGCAGCCCGCACCTGGATCGGTAGCCCGATCAGGTTAATAAAGCCGCGCGCATCGCGCTGGTCATACTCGGCGCCCATCGTAAAACTGGCGATGTTCAGGGAGTACAGCGAATTCGACGACTTGCGGCTTACCGGTTGCAGCGTCCCCTTATACAGCCGCAATGTAACTTCGCCCGTAGTCGAGCGGCTCGCTTCCGTGAAAAACGCATCCAGCGATTCCCGCAGCGGAGTGAACCACAACCCGTTGTAGACCATCTCCGCATAATCCAGCGCCAGCTTCTGCTTGTAGTGCGCCATGCTGCGGTCCAGCGTAAGCGATTCGAGCTCGTGAAATGCCGCCATATCCATAGAGGGCTTCGCGGGAAAAAATTGGGCCGCGAGAGTCGAGCTTGATGGCGGCAGAAACAACCAAAATAATTGGTCGATAATAGTTTGCGACTGGCGGATGCGGCGACTATGTCGAATAGGCGCTTGGCAAAGCGCTCCATTCCCAACGCCGTTATGCCGTCAGCTAGCACTCTGGTACGACTTTGCCTGCCAATCGACCTTTCACTGTGTAACGCCAAGACATCACCCTTTTTTTAATATTTACCTGCGCTTTTTATTAATGTTCATCTTCGGTGCGTTCCCGGTACGTGATAGCCATCACACATTTCGAGTTTTCCGGAATTAAATTAGCCCATATCCCCGAAAAGTGGCGATCCTCCACCAGCGGACAGCGGGTCGGTAGTCGACCCGAAAACTGGCCGGCTTCGTTGGTGGCGCCGGCGAATTGTGTTTTCCAAAGGAATCCGTCGGTTGGTAAGTCCATGGAAGCCGGGATGTCCGAGATTGATGCCAAGACAACTCACCCGATGTTCCGCGGGGCTAAAGTGAGCCGATAGGCACGGATACAGCGATCCGGTATGGGCCAGCGGGGCGGCCGTCGTGTGGTTGTTGCTGGGTGCTGGGAACGGACAGATTTTATACGATGGCTGACCAGCCGAAGAGCGAGCGGGATCGCCTATACTGACGGCCTGGAAAAGCGGCAGTTCGTATCATCACTCAGCGGCGCAGCTGCTGGTTAGCTGCTGATGGTCACCACAACTGAACCTATGCGGTCGCGATCGAGAGGATCGCAGATCGAGAGGCGGCGCGTAACGTGATCGATGCGCTCATCCTCAACACTTGTACCCCCCTGTGGTCGGTTTTCGAGTGACGTAACTGATGGTGGCAGCAGATTGGAAAACTTCTGATCCACTCCGGCGCGGAAAACGGCAGCGTGCGGATGATAAACTAACGCGGGCCCCACGCTATTCCGAGGACATAGACGAGGACGCCACGAGGCAGCGAGAGATTAATAACGATTGGATGGCGGAAGCCCTCCGAACTTGTAGCTCGCCTGTACAAATCCGCCCCATGTCTCTGTTCTGAAATTTATCGCTTGGGCACCTGCAGACCCCCCCAAGAAGTCGGCCTGCGCCGAAGTGGTCCCAATTTGCCAATATCGCGCGCCAACGCCCGCCGAAAAATTCGAGGAAAATTGGTAGTTCAACAAAGCCTCCAGTTGAAACTGGTCGAAGGCGGCTCCGTTCTCTGGGATCGGCTTAATCAAATCTGGCCGCAACCAATGGAAATCCGACGCGGAAAGTATCCCAACGGGGAGCCAAGCGACCTCAGTGGTAAGCGACAGGCCGTGTCCAAACCTCCACTGTGCCGCCGCCCCGAACCGCATGGCATTCCAAGTCGCATCATTCGTAATGCCAAGAACCGAATTTGGAATTGCGGGCACACAGATAAAAGGATTTGAGGCAGTCTGAGTGCAGCCATAGGCATTCAAATGTTCGGCGTAATAGAGATATCCTGCGAAAATACCGAGCCGCAGATTTTCCGACCGCCAATCCCATCCAAAATCGACGGTCGCATATTTAAGCGACCCACCGTGCTGGTCGCTATTAGTGCTGGAATATGGCGTTGTGACTGGCGGAAAATCTTCATCCTTTAAATTGCCGCTGTTGAGGGCGCTGCCTCCGAGATAGCCCTTCAGGAAGAACCCTGAAAGGTGTTCCACCCGGCCAAAAATCTCGCCAGCATTTGTGGTCAAATTTGAATAAGTCAGTTGAGAAACAAGCTGACTGGAAGGAACTTGACCGAACAGTTGAAGTCTGGATTGTCCGCTACCGAAAAAGTATCGACCGCCGACTTCAGCTTCCCACTGTGGGACCGGTGGGGGCGCAGCCACAATCGGAAAATCCGCGAGCGGGTCTGCTGACGGGGGAACGCTCATGTCGGCCGCAATTGCCGGCATTGCAGCCAGCACCGTGATTGCAATTCCTACGACCAATAGCCTTTTCATAACACCCGCCCACGCACCACTGTGTTATTTTGATATTGGTTACATCGAGGCGTCAATGCATTAATGTTGCCTCCGTGCCACACCTTTGAAAGAAATTGCTTGGGTGGATCGGGTTATCCACGGTGGGCTTAAGGGAAGTGCATCGAGCGGTAACGCCATGGGCTTCACCGCCGTGTAATATGGTTTTGGCGGGAAATGGCTAGAACTGCGCCAAGAACTCGCACCAAACGTAGGAAGACAGCAACTCATCCGGGTTCAGCTGCACGGCAGCCGCATGGCCCGCTCGCGGCGCACGCATCCGGTTACAATCGCCTTTCTTGGCCATGTGCCGAATATGCGCCCTCTAGCCACCAAGCAGGCAGATGTGAGAGCGAATATCACTTTACGGGGGCGTTACTGAATGCTGGCCAGCAGCTGCTGCAGTCGCTCGTAGGCGGCTTCGATCTGATCTGGATCATCCGACGTCAGCATGGCAAATAGTTCCGGATATTCATCCTCGGGGACATAGACCCAACCGAGCCCGGGCACGTCGATGACGTAGGGTGAACCGAGTACCACGACCGCAGGAATATCGAAGTCAATGCCGTGGGTCCTGACATGACGAGCGATCGGGCGCTTGCGCATCCCGCGCAAGCTTGACACGCTCGGCACACGCACGAAGCCCGGAAAGCCGCCGTCAGCGGCCATGATAAGGGGCAGGGAAGTTCGATTCGTCTTAAAATAGCATCTCCCATATCTCGAATAACCCGCAGACGAGCAGGCCCAGCCATGCCGCGGTGACAATCAGCCCGATAGCGAGAACGGTCTGCGGCCAATTACTCGTAAGAAAGTGAAATTGGATCAGTAACCCGTGGCGCGGGCAGCGTTACTGGTGGAACCGGCGTTGCGCCCACTTGTGCTTCAATACTCATACTTGCTTCTTTGTTGCCGTTGAAGGCATCTCAGGTCTGATCAGATCAGCAGAGTTAGGTTAGCCGATGCATTTGCCGATGCGCTGTTGGCGTATGGCGATTGGATTGCCGGGCAGCCGGAGCGCGAGATCAGTATCGGGCAAACAAAATTTTCAATGACTGCGGTATGCGGGCTCTTTGATCAATTCGCCGATGAATTGCCCCAACACCTGTTCGACAAACTGCGCTTGTACATGGACGTCGTATCGCATAGCGATCTGATAGTTGAGCTTGCGGTAAATTGTTCCTATGCAACGGGAGCCCGGTGTCTCCGCAGACTGATAGAGCTTCGCAAAGCAGAATATCAGCCGGCGTGAGGGCCCGATCGAATTAAGTTTCCACAATGCCCCGCCGCTTCCCGCCGCCCTGGTCGATCGAGGAAACGTTTGGCGTAGGGTAGGACTTATCTCAAGACGAAATAGAGTATTCCCAAAACGACCGCCAAGCCGACAATCACGACCGCTGAAGACCAAACGCTATATCTGCGAACATCTAGTCTCGCAAAGCGGTCCTCGGCCGTCGACCGATCGTCCTGGGATTCTGGATCCATTGAAGGCTCCTATTCCCTGCCACGGTAGCTGCTTGTGGCCTGCCCCTATCCTATTCACCCTCCCGAAATAACGCACCGGGTCGGCGGAAATTCGCTCGCTTGGTCAATATTGCACAACTCCCTCCGGCTCACGGTCGAACCTTGCTCATGTAAAGGGCGGCAATGTCGGTCGAGCCCCGCCCGGCAGAAGGCAGCAATGAGCAACCTAGTTACAATCGCGACCGAGTGTTACGCGACAGTTTCAACAGGGCGGCGTGGAGTTTGATCGCCGTCTTCGCCGCAATTACCGTATTCGTCGGACTGTGTGTATACAGTAGTTCCGATGGCGATAAAAGTTCTGCCGTGAGAAATAAGTCCACCCCAAGCTGAATTGAACCAGTGATTGTGACGTGAGGCTGACGGCCGTGACGAATGCGCCGTTATCTCCAAAATCGGTTGCTGAAGGTTGCCACTATCGGCGGATTGCCTGGAGCAAAACCGCGTTCCTGTGAAAATCTAGAAAGGCTTTTTGGCCAGTCGTAAATCCCCCCACATTCACGGCCTTCTCGGTATCGACACCCATACGTTCGAGAGAAGGGCGGTGGGCAACCGGTGAAATTATAAGTCGCCCTTTGTCTTCGAATCCGATGAAGCCTCGGTCAAACAGGTCGTCGATGCTCGGCGTCAGGAGCAATCCGTTCTCGCCGTTCAATCGCTCTTCATTGGAGCGAGTCCCGCCAAGGTTTGCAGTGGCTCGCTATTAGATGGACCGGGTTCTGAACCCCGGTTATCCGACACTTGGTCTCAATTTGACTTACCCGATCTTTGAATAGCCCTGCCCCCTTCGCGCCCGAATAAGCGCCCCTCGTTCCGTTTCGGGCACATTTGGATCACTTGCTACCTGTTGCTCCAACTTGCCTTCCCACAGGTCTATGTCATCGGCAGCGACCGGCTTTACGGTTTGGGCCGCGAACGCCAAGGGCTTCGCCTCTTCGCCGATCAGCCCTATCAACACCTCGGCCATGGTGGCAGGAATTTCGGTCAGGTAGACCGACTGAAGGCCATTTCCGTTCGGCTGCAAGGGCGAATAGCGTTCGGGAAGTAGGGGGCGCAAAACGTGAATGTGATCCTTGGGTCGTATCTTCTGATTGAGGCCCGAGAAGGCAACCTTCACTTTCCATCCAATGTTTTCCCAGTTTTGACCAGCGTTGCCGAACTCCAGGGGCTTTGGACTTTCCCAGCAATACGATTGGGCAATTCCAATCGCCTGGATTCTGGTGTCCATAAAGGAGAAGATTAAATCGCCGGGCGAAACCTCCCGCATCAATTCATAGAAGGGATTTCGTGCCCCGCTGGCGCTACGCTTGGGAGACCAAAGGTATCCACCATCCACCTCTTGGCGGAAAGTCTGGTTTTGGTTGACCCACCAATAGCGCATGTCACCGTCGATTTCGGTGTCTTCTCACTCAACCCTTTTAGGCTACCCATCTTAGGAGGCATTCGAAAGTCTGGATAGAAAGCCGAGGCCAAGAGCTGCTATAAAGTGTGGCGCCGGCCCTTACCGATGAATCCGGCGACGGGACGGCGGGCCCCGCTACATATGGGTATCCTTGATGCCGGACCGCACACGCAAACGCCCGAACAAGGCCAATGCCCTCGCAAGATGGGACAACGAGGGTGGTGCCGCAAAGGGCGCACCACAAAAAGATCGCGATGACCTGACTTCCCTCACAAAGGAGGAGGAGCATATTTTGAGGTGTCTGGGTGCCTCGGTCATCACGCAATGGAACGATCTCCCTACAGAAATGCAGCACAAACTCTTTGACCACGCCATTTCGATGGGCGAGGTGCACCACAAAGCTAAGCTAAAGCGCCAGGTCGCTAAATT
>CAWJHI010000004.1:0-20441 GCA_963842485.1 Terriglobia bacterium
TGATACCGCCTGAGAACAGGCGGCTAGCAGGGGGCCGGGGACGCTCTTCGCGTCGGGGAGGTCAGCATGGCTGTGGGCTACAAGGAGGTTCGTGGCAAGCTGGGATTCTTCGGGAAAGTGTGCCGAGTCCTTTTCTGGGGCTGGCAAGCGCTGATGGTTTATTGGTTCTTGCAATACACACACGACGTCGCGCCGGTGGTGCAATCTGCGATTACAGAAGCGGAAAAGGCTGGAGCCGGCATCGGCGTTGGCTTCGCGTGGGCGATGATATTGTTTTTCTGGCTCGCCGGATCGGTGATCCTTGGACTATTCGTGTTATTTACAAGGGGACCCAAAATGCTTGTTCCACTTGATCCCCAAAGCGACGCCTGACATACCCAGACCAGGGGAGCGGTCATGCGGTGGGAAAAAGCTACATTGTCCTGTCTCACGCCTACCACGTCGCTCCTCGGCGGCTAGAACTCACGCACAGGGCTGCACGATAGGTGCTGCCCGCCGGCCGTAGCATCGGATGCCTTCAACCGTGCCCATCCACTGACTGCCCGATAGTGTTACGGCAGAGCAATCCAAAAGACCGGACTCCGGTGTGGGCGAATTCGGACGGAACGATAGCGGTGTCCCGCGCTCGGAGCTGGTGCGGCTCGCTGCGCGCCTGATCATCGAGGAGGCGCCAGGCGCTCGCAGCTTCTTCGGCTGCCGCTCGGCCTGCCGGATATAGCGGGCAGCTATGTGGTGGTCTACCCCTCAATACTGTTCACTTAAGGATTCGAATGGCACTCGCTATGTCGACAGTCGGCAGTGGCCTGTGGCCTTTGCGGCGGAGCGGGAAGTTACTCATCTTGCCTTCGATGGCGCTGGGGTGGTACGTGGTGTCGTATACCCAGTATCGCTTAGAAACCAGTCGAGCGCGTCTGGAAAATTTGTAAACTTATACTCTTGGCCCTTGGGACAAGTCCTGTTGACGGTCGGCACTAGACACTTAGTGGGAAAGTCCCAATGACTGTTTGCGTCGTAATTCGACAACATGACCTGCCAAGCCCAATCATGAAGCCCAGCCCGTGACGCATCCGCAACAAAGGCCGCACATGCTCCATTGTTGTGAGAGAGGCACTCTTTCTGCGCCGCTTGCATATCCGCGCGATACAGATTGCTGAATCGCTGCTCTTTAGAGACCTCGATCACGGATCCGCTGACCACGTTAAATACTCTCGGCGGCAGGAAGCTCTCGGCGAACGATGCGAATGCATAGGCGAACAGGTCATCGGTTGCTACGATGTCCAGGGTCCCATCTCCATTGATGTCCTTGGGAAACTCAGTCAGCCCGCCTCCTTGGAAGGTGCCGACGGCGAGTTCTTCCCAAGTTCCTCCAATTAATTCGAGTACTCTGACGTTCGTGCAGCAGTGCGCGCCTCCGGTATAGGTCGCAAAGATGATTTGGTTTGTCTTGCTAACAGGGTCGAGCTTCCCGACCCCAATATCCGCCGACGCCGTATTGAACCCCACCTCACCGACGGCGTCGTACTCTTCGCCGGAGGGCGCCTTAACGTGCAGCACAGGCACGACTTCGCCTTCCGGAGTCTTCCGGGACGAAAGCATTAGCATCATATCGGCTATGGAATAGGATTTCGGGTCACCGTCGTCCTTTGCGCTCCACGATACCATCTTGTTCGGTTGCGGGGGGGATTCGGAGGACGCACGGCCGCTGCCGGCAGCGCGGGCGGGTTAGCGCTCGCCGTCGCCTGTGCCGGACGCTCCGCCGGAACGGGTGGCTTGCCAGGACTAAACATTTGCGGTGCGATCAGCCATACCAGTCCAGCAATCAATAGGAGACTCCCAAAGACGACAGGAGCGATACCTATGCCCTCTCGAGCTTGACCGCGCGGTTGAACGGAATGCCGGCGCTGCGGCGGCGATTGAGCAGCTACGCTGTCTTGGCTCGCCATGAAGCCGAGGGCAAGCGCCCAGCTCTCCACACTCCAGCGCGCCAAGTCTTCTGCCAACCCAAGATTGTTATGCAGGCGATTACTGAGCTTGGTGAACAGAACCTCTTTGGGAACATCATTGAGGCCGACGGAAAGCTCTGAGGCGACGCGATCCTCGACCGCACAGACCAGCGCGAACACTTCGCGCTTGTATTGGTCGCCGCATACATCGCGCAGAAGGGCTTTACACCGTCGTCTTTTTCTACGGTCCAGCTCTTCAAGCCGTGGGGGCCGAGTTTTTCGTCGACCATAGCCATGTGTTTGGTGAGGTAGTAATCCAGGTCGAAGCGGGAGCCGGGCTGGTTGGGATAGCTGACAGTCACTCGAATCATCGAGATCCAGTCTAACGCAAATGCGAGATTTGTGTTATTCTGAGACGGTACAAAAAGATTAAGAAAAGACGAGGAGTATCGATTTTCGAATGGCACTGGCGGGAGAAGCAAAAGTCAAAGTGATTTCGCAGTTCCGGGTCCATAAGACGGACACGGGCTCGCCAGAGGTGCAGGTTGCAATCCTGAGCCGGCGTATTTCCGAGTTGACTGAGCATTTCAAGACGCACCAGAAAGACCATCATTCGCGCAGGGGCCTGTTGCAGATGGTGCAGCGTCGACGTCACTTGCTCGATTATCTGCGCGGCCGGAGCCCGGAGCGCTACAAGTCGCTGATTCAGAGCCTTGGCATCCGTCGCTAGCACCGAAACAATCGATTCTCGAGAACCCGCTGATGTCAGCCGGCCCACCGCAGAACATCTCCAGTCTCCTCTTAGTCAAACGCAGCGTTCGCGCGACCCGTACAAGGGTGCGGGTGGCTGCTGATTAAAAGAAGATTAAAGGACGTTTCCAAAAATGTTGCATTCCGTTGAAGTAGACCTCGGTAGCGGCCGGTCATTGACGATCGAAACCGGGAAGATGGCCAAGCAGGCCAATGGGGCGGTGATTATCCGCTCCGGTGATTCGGTGGTCCTGGTGACCGCCTGTACCGCCGACAAACCGAAGGTCGGGGCGAGCTTCTTTCCCGCTGACTGTCGATTATCGGGAGTACACCTACTCCGCCGGGCGTTTCCCGGGTGGATTTATCAAACGCGAGGGCCGGCCGACCGAGAAAGAGGTTCTGACCAGCCGCCTGATCGACCGTCCGATCCGCCCGCTGTTCCCCGAAGGCTATTCGCATGAGACGCAGGTGATCGGCATGGTTCTTTCGGCCGATCCGGTGCGCGATCCCTCGACGCTGGCCATTGTGGGCGCGGGGGCATCGCTGGCCATCTCCGATATTCCGTTTCAGCACGTGCTGGGCGGCGTGCGCGTTGGCATGATCGACGGCAAGCTGATCGCCAACCCGACCTACGAAGAAACCAAGGCATCGAAGGTCAACATCGTGGTGGCGGGCACGGAAGAAGGCATCGTGATGGTGGAGTCCGGCGCGCAGCAGGCCAGCGAGGCCGAAGTGCTGGCGGCGATCGAGTTCGGCCACCTGTGCTGCAAGAAAATCGGCGCCGCGATTCGCGAGCTGATGAAAAAGACCGGGAAGCCGAAGAAAGAGTTCGTGCCTCCGCCGATCAACAACGAGCTGTATTTCCAGATCTCGGATTCGATTCGCGCCGAGCTTCAGGACGCGATGAACACGCAGAAGTACCCGAAGCTGGAGAGCTACGCGCGCATCGATGCGGCCAAGAAAAAAGTGGTGGATGCAGCTCCCGAAGAACAACAGCCTGAAGTCAAAGAACTGTTCGACCGGCTGAAGGAGCGGATCTTCCGCGACCAGATGCTGAAGGACCGGCGGCGTCCCGACGGCCGCAAATTCGACGAGGTCCGCAATATCGACATTGAAGTGGGTGTGCTGCCGCGCACGCATGGATCGAGCCTTTTTACCCGCGGCGAAACGCAGGCGCTGGTGACGGCGACGCTCGGGACCAAGGACGATGAGCAGCGTATTGAGCTGCTGGACTCCTCGGAAACCTCCAAGCGGTTCATGCTGCACTATAATTTTCCGCCGTTCAGCGTAGGCGAAGTCGGCTTCATGCGGGGCGCGGGTCGTCGCGAGATTGGGCACGGAGCGCTGGCGGAGCGCGCACTTTCCGCCGTGGTTCCGGACGACAAGGCCTTCCCGTACACGATGCGCGTGGTTAGCGATATTCTCGAATCGAACGGATCGAGCTCCATGGCCTCGGTTTGCGGCGCGACGCTTTCGCTGATGGACGCGGGCGTCCCGATCTCCTCGCCGGTGGCGGGAATCGCGATGGGTTTGGTGCTGGAGGACAAGGATTACGCGGTGCTGACCGACATCGCCGGCGCGGAAGATCATTACGGCGACATGGACTTCAAGGTCGCTGGAACCAAGGACGGGATCACCGCGCTGCAGATGGACATCAAGGTCCCGAACGTGACGCACGCCATCATGAAGGAAGCGCTGGAACAGGCGCGCCGGGCGCGGCTGCACATCCTGGACAAGATGAACGCCGTCATCGACACGCCGCGTACGGTGCTGTCGCCGTATGCGCCGCGCATCTTCACCCTGCAGATCCCCACCGAGAAGATCCGCGAGCTGATCGGGCCGGGCGGCAAGGTGATTCGCGGCATCGTCGAACAGACCGGCTGCAAGATCGACGTCGAAGACGACGGTTCCGTGAAGATTTTCTCGTCCGACGGCGCTGCCGCCGATCGTGCGATTCAGATGGTCACCGATATTTGCGCTGTCGCGGAAGTGGGCAAGACGTATCTTGGCAAAGTGGTCCGCATCGTGGATTTCGGCGCATTTGTGGAGATTTTCCCAGGTACCGACGGATTGCTCCACATCTCCGAGATTTCGGAGAGCCGCATCAAACAGGTGCGCGATGAGCTGAAGGAAGGCGATCAGATCCTGGTGAAGGTTCTGGCGCTCGAAGGCAACAAGATCAAGCTCAGCCGCAGGGCGATCCTGAAGGAGCAGCGCGAGAAACTCAAGAAGGAAGAAGCCGGCAAAGTCTAGTCGAAGACCCGCCGCTAGTGCTGCGTGATCCGGTGCACGCCGGCGGGTAACTTCAGCTCGAATGCCGAATCGGGCAGCGGCGGATTCGGCTTGACGTCGGAATACGTGGTCAACCTGTAGTCCTTGGTGGGCTGCGTCACTTTTTCCCTGACCGCCCGGTACGTTCCTTCGGGAACCCACAGCTCAATCATGGTCGTGACCTTTTTCGCCTCAGCGGACTTGGGGATCAACACCAGATGGCTGACGGGTACGCCGTCCACGGATTCCGTTCCCGCGAGCTTGATGTCGTAGGCGCGCTTCAGCTCGGTTCCGGAAGTGGAGCCGAATGCGATCAGAATGAACTGATCGATCTGCGACATGTTATCTTTGCCCGGATCGACAATCGTGACCTCGTTGGCCTTCGGTTTATACAGCTGCACCTTGTGGCCGCTGAAGGCAATGATGCGCTGGTCGGGAGGATTGTATTCGAGCACGCCATTCAGTCCATCCTTGGCGCGACGCAGACGCAACTCCCCGTCCTCGGACGTGGTTTCGTTGAGCACGGCGGTGTAATTGACATCGTGCAGCCTGGCCGAAACGGATTTGAATTTTTTTGCCTCCGCATCCATTCTCTGGAGGATCGCTTCCAGCGAATCCGCGCGAAGATACGGCGCGATCAGCGCCGCAGCACAACACAGAACGCGTGAATAATTCACGGCTTGGTGAAGGCCATATAGCCTTTGATTTCCTGCTCGGCTTCGTCGTAAATCGGCTCCACGCTGCTGATCGCGGCGCGAGTCTTGTAGCGGGCGTTGACCACCGCGGTGGCCTTCGACAGCAGTTGGTTATCCGGTACGCCCGCCAGCACCTGCGGCTCGATCCAGAATCCGCCGCGGAGCATGACGATGGTCGCAGCCTTCGGCTGATCTCGAAAGACGGCGCGCGGCGTCAGAAAAATAAACATGAGGATCAGCCCGACCATCACGTCGTACTGCCAACTGGCTCGCGGATAATCCCAGAACAGAAACCGGCCGATAGAGCGCATTCCACTTCAGTTTACAGCAAGTTCACAGGACCGGATATTGGGGCGTCCACTGCGTAGCGGTGACTTCATCGAGCAATCTTTCAGGGCTCGACTGGGGCGCGGCGCCCGAGCGTTGCGCTTCGCGCCCGATGGCGAAAGCGATGGCGACCGTGACACCGCGCAAATCTTCGAGCGAAGGCAGCAGCGGCCCGGCCGGGTCCTTCAGCGCGGGCGAGTGGTCGGCGAGGGCGTGCGCCGCGGCCAGGAACATTCCGTCGGTGACGCGCTGCGCGCGCGACGCTACTGCTGCCAGGCCGATGGCGGGGAAGATGTAGATGTTGTTGCACTGCGCAATCGGTATGCTGCGGCCCGCGTGGCGCACCGGCGCGAACGGCGATCCGGTGGCGACCAGCGCCCGGCCGTCGGTCCACTTGATCAGATCCTCGGCTGTGGCTTCGGATCGCTCCGTCGGATTCGACAGCGGCAGGATAATCGGCCGGTCGGTCTTGCGCGCCATCTCGCGGACCACCGGCTCGGTGAACGCGCCGCGCGCGGTGGAGAGCCCGATCAGGATGGTGGCTTCGATTTCGCCGATCACGCCGGCAAGCGTCGGTGTCCCGGAATCGCTACGCGCATAAACGCGCTGCTCCGGCGTCAAATCGGGTCTGCGGCCGTGCAATAAACCGTCTTTGTCGACGATCCAGAAACGGGCGCGCGCTTCCTGCTCCGAAAGACCGTCCTCGATCATCGCGGCCCGCAAATAGTCGGCCACTCCTATGCTCGCCGAACCGGCGCCGAGAAAGACCACGCGCTGATCCCGCATGGTTTTCCCGGTAACCTTGATCGCCGAGAGAATCGCTCCCAGCGCGACGGCGCCGGTGCCTTGAATATCGTCGTTAAACGTGAGCAATTCATCGCGATAGCGGTCCAGAATGCCGCGCGCGTGCGGTGTCGCGAAATCCTCCCATTGCAGGCAGGTGTGAGGCAGTTCCTGCTTCACGGCTTTGACGAACCGGTCGATGAAGTCGTCGTACTCGGCTCCCCGCACCCGTGCGTGATGCCAGCCCAGATAGGTGGGATCGCGCACAATTTCTTCGTTGTTGGTGCCGACATCGAGCACGACGGGCAGGGTCCGCATTGGATGGATTCCGCCAATCAACGAATACAGCGACAGCTTTCCGATGGGAATGCCGAGCCCGCCCACGCCCTGATCGCCGATACCGAGCACGCGCTCGCCATCCGTCACCACCATGACTTCCACGTCAGGATGCGGGCGATTCCGCAGCAGCTCCGGAATGGAATCGCGCAGAGGATAGGAGATGAACAGTCCGCGCGGCCGGCGGTAAATATGGCTGAAGTGGATGCACGCTTCGGCCACGGTGGGCGTGTAAACGATCGGCATGGTCTCTTCCACGTGGTCGAGCAGCAGGCGGTAGAACAACACCTCGTTGTTGTCCTGAAGGGCCCGCAGGTAAATATGTCGGTTCATCGGCTTGTCGTAAGCGCGATACGCGGTGAACGCGCGTACAACCTGTTCATCCAGCGTTTCGACGTAGGGTGGCAGCAGGCCGTGCAGTCCCAGACGGGTGCGCTCTTCTTCGGTGAAGGCGGTGCCTTTGTTCCAGGCGGGTACGCTGAGCAGGCGCCCGCCACGAAGAGCCGCGGGGATCGGAGTCATGGTGCCGATCTTAACGAATCCTTGGGGGCTGGCGAAAGGAGGCTACGCGGGCTTGGCTTTTTTCAAGACTTTGTTCAGTACCGTCATGGCCCGATCTACGTCCTGCTCCGTCAGGATGTAGGGAGGCAGCATGCGCAGGACCGTTTCGTGGGTGCAGTTGATCAGGAGGCCTTCCTCCATTGCGTCGAGCACGATCTGTTTGCCGGGCATGTCCAGCTCCACTCCGATCATCAGCCCGAAGCCGCGAATCTCCCTGATAAATGCGAAGTGCTTGGCAAGTTCGGTAAGCCGCATCCGGAAATACCCACCGACGTGGACAATCTGCGGCAGCAGCGGCTCCAGAATGTCGAAGAATTCGAGCGCGACGCGGCAGGCCAGCGGGCCGCCTCCAAACGTCGATCCGTGCATGCCGCTTCCAATGCTCGCGGCCGCACGCTCATTCGCGGCGATCGCGCCCAGCGGGATGCCGCAGGCGAGCGGTTTCGCGGCGATCATGATGTCCGGCATCACCGCCGGCTCCAGCATCTGGTACGCGAAATACGTTCCCGGACGACCCACGCCGCACTGGATTTCGTCGAAGATGAGCAGTGCGTCGTGGCGGTCGGCCAGCTCGCGCGCCTTGCGGACGAAATCGGCCGACAGCGGAAAAATCCCTCCTTCCCCTGGACCAGTTCGAGGACGATGGCCGCGGTGCGGGCGCCGGCGGCTTGTTCGAGCGCGGTCACGTCGTTGCGCGGAACGAAGCGCACCCCGGCGAGCAGCGGCTCGAAGTCGCGGCGGTACTTCTCCTGCCCGGTGATCGAAAGCGCTCCAAAACTCCGGCCATGAAAGGAATTGTCGAGAGTGATGAACTCGTATCTTTTCCGGATCGATCTTTCGTCCGTGCGACCGCGCCATTTTGAGAGCGCCTTCCATCGATTCGGTGCCGGAGTTGGAAAAGAACACGCGATCGAGTCCGCTGGCGCCCGCGATGCGCTCCGCGAGCGGACCCTGATATTCGTGATAGTACAGATTCGAGGTGTGGAGCAGGAGCCCGGCCTGCTCGCGGATCACTTTCGTCAGGCGGGGATGCGCGTAGCCCAAGGCGTTGACTCCGATTCCCGCAATCAGGTCCAGATAGCGCTTCCCCGAAGTGTCGTAAACGTAGCAGCCCTTGCCGCGATGGAGCACCAGCGGATAACGCGCGTAGTTCTGCAACAGGTACTGCCGTTCGAGATCGACTACCGAGGGCGGAGCGGAAGTTTCCATCTATTCATCATAATAAGACGGTGTTCGTCACACACTTGCAATGTTTTCGCTGCGGCCGAAAGTTTCCCATGGACTCGCGCGCGTACCTGTGCCCGGCGTGCGGCGCCGCCGGCGATGATCCGGGCATTCTGGATGTCCACTACGACTACGCAGCGGCCCGCGAAGCTTTCCCGGCCTTCGCCTCACCGAGGGGCGTCTTTAGATACTTGCCACTCCTACCGGTTCGCGACGAAGCTCCGGTTCTTCCCGCGGGGGCGACGCCCCTGGTGCCGGCGCCAAGGCTGGCCAAGCGATTCAACCTTCGCGATCTGTTTCTGAAAGATGAAACGCGCAACCCGACGCGTTGCCTGAAGGACCGCGCGACGACCATCGCGATGACGCTCGCCATCGAGTTGCGTGCCATTGCGAATGTATTGCGCCTCGGCCGGAAACGCCGCGATCTCGCTGGCTGCATTCGCCGCGCATTCGGGGTTTCCATGTCACGCGTTCGTTCCGAGTTACACGTCGCCGGTGCGCCTGGATTGGCTGAAGCGGCTTGGCGCGGACGTACACGTCTCCACGGGCGACTACGATCAGGCTTTCGCGGAGGCCGAGCAGGCCGGACGCGATCACGGCTGGTACAGCCGCAATTGCGCGTTCAATCCGTTCCTGGTGGAAGGAAAAAAGACGTGCGGGCTGGAGATCGCCGAGGAAGTCACGCCGGACGTTGTGATCGCGCCGGTAGGGGACGGGTGCACGCTGGCGGCGATCGGCAAAGGATTTCGCGAAGCGCGAGCGATGGGAATCATCGACACGTCTGCCGCGTCTGATCGGCGTGCAAGCGCAAGGCGTGCAGCCGATGGTGGCGAGATTCAAGGGGAAGTCGGCGCCTGAAGGGCGAGACCGCGGCGGCGTCGATCGCGGTGAAACGTCCGCGCAATGCGCTTGCGCCTGCTGCGCGAACTCAAAGCGTCAGAGGGAGAGATGATCGCTGTCACCGACTCGGAGATCGAATCGGCGCAAAGGCTGCTAGCCGAAGAAGCCGGACTGGTGGCGGAGTTCACGAGCGCGGCCACGCTCGCGGCGGTTGCGAAGATGGACTCGATGGCGGGAAAGGTGTGGTTCTCGTGATCACCGGCGGCAGAGTAGACTGACAGGTATGCGTGCAGTGATCACTGAGCAGGACATTCCCGATTCGGGCGAACTGCGCGTTCCCGCGGGCGCGATCCTTACGCTGGCAGCGCGTGAGCTTGCCGTACAGAGAGGGGTGAGGATTATCGAGCTCGCCAAGGGCGAAGCTCCGGCTCCTGCGCCCGCGGAACGGACCATTGTCATAGGATGCGATCACGGCGGATTCGAGCTGAAACAGAAACTGCTTCCGATGTTTCACGAATACGGACTCGCTGTGCGCGACGTCGGCGTCGATGAACCGAAACCGGTGGACTATCCCGATATCGCCAGACGAGTGGCCGAGCTGATCGCCTGCAACGGCGCGGCGCGTGGAGTGATCATCGACGGCGCCGGAATCGGTTCGGCGATGGTCGCCAATAAATTCGCCGGGGTCCGCGCGGCGCTGTGTTACGATAGGGCGTCCGCGCGAAACAGCCGCGAGCATAACGATGCGAACGTGCTGACGTTGGGTGGGCGGCTGTTGACCCAAACGCAGGCCGAAGACGTGCTGCGCACGTGGCTCACTACGCCGTTCGGCGGCGGCCGGCACGCCGCGCGGGTCGAAAAGATCAAGGACATCGAGCGCGCGCAGGGACTTCGTCCAGCGCGTGCGGCTCAGGCACAGACTCAAGTGGACGCTCAGGAGCTAGACCGGTTGGTGGCTGCGATTGGAGATGAAGTTCTGGCCCGCTCGGGCGGTGGATCCGCGCCAGCTCCGAAAGGCGAGGGCCTGAACATTCCCGACCTGGTTTGTCCCGGCTGCCAGCAACGCTGCCCGCAAACCTGCGCGAAAAAATCAAAGGAAATTCTGGCCGCGGGTGCCGACCGCCTGTCCGCCAGCGATAAGCTGACGCGCATCGATGCAGCCATCGCCGCGTCCATCGACCACACGCTGCTGCGCCCGGATGCGACCGCCGAAGACATCCGCAGGATTTGCAAAGAGGCGAGGAACTACAATTTCGCGAGCGTGTGCGTGAACCCGTACTGGGCGTCGCTGGTGGCCGCGGAGCTCGCGGGATCACCCGTAAAGGTCTGCACCGTGGTTGGATTTCCTCTCGGCGCGAATACCACTGCCATCAAGGTTGCCGAAACGGAGGCGGCGATTCGAGTCGGCGCGCAGGAGATCGACATGGTCATCAATATCGGAGAGCTGCGCGGCGGCAACTACGACGCCGTACGCGAGGACATTCGCTCGGTGGTCGTCGCCGCGCACCAGGGCGGCGCGATTGTCAAAGTGATTCTGGAAACCGCCCTGCTCGACGACAACCAAAAGGCGATCGCATGCACGCTCGCCAAGGTCGCAGGCGCGGAGTTCGTGAAGACCTCTACCGGCTTCGGGCCGCACGGCGCCACGGTTCACGATGTTGCTTTGATGCGCCAGGTGGTGGGCGCGGACATGGGTGTGAAGGCTTCGGGAGGCATTCGCACTCTGGAAGACCTGAAGAATATGGCCGCGGCCGGCGCCACCCGCATCGGCGCCAGCGCGAGCGTGAAAATCGTCGAGGCCACGGCGGGTTAGTGGCGACGCCTCGCAAATCCGCAGTGTTCCGTGAGCGTGCCGAGCTGCTCGATTTCCTGCTCGAAGTGTCGCGCGTCACCTCCGAGACGCTGGACCTGGACAAGCTGCTGGAGAACGTCGCTGCGATCGTCAAGACCGTGGTGCCTTACGATCTGTTCGCGATTCTGCTATATAGCGAGCAAGGTCAGGTCCTGCGCATCCGCCATGCGATCGGGCATCGTGACGAGCTGGTGCGGAGCCTGGTCATTCGCCTGAATGAAGGTGTTACCGGAGTTGCCGCGGCCACCCGCCTGCCGGTGATGGTGGACGACGTGCGCTCCGACCCGCGCTATCTGAACGCGCTCGATGCGGTCCGCAGTGAGCTGGCCGTGCCGATGCTCGCTCGCGGCAAACTCGTGGGTGTGCTGGATGTTCAGTCGACTCGCGTGAGGGCGTACTCGGAACAGGATCGCGCGCTGTTGCGTTTGATCGCGACGCGCGTCGCGGTGTCCATCGACAATGCGCGCCTGTACCGGAGGGTGGACCGCCAGAACCGGACGCTGAAAACCCTGGCGCATCTGTCGCAGGAGTTCAGTTCGATTCTGGATCTGGATGAGCTGCTCGGAAAGATCGCGGCGACCATCCGCGCGCTGATCAACTACGACGCGTTCAGCATCTTCCTGGTGGACGCGGAGCGCAAGGTGCTGCGGCACCGTTTCAGCGTGCGCTACGACCAGCGCGTCAACCTCGACAACATCCCGCTGGGGAAGGGAATTACCGGGGCGGCCGCCGAAGCACGCGAGCCTGTGCGTGTTTTAAACACCATGGAGGACCCGCGTTACATCGCTTCGCACCCGGATATTCATTCCGAGCTCGCCGTGCCGCTGGTGGTGCAGGACCGCGTGGTGGGCGTGCTTGACGTGGAGAGCGATCGGATCGCGTTTTTCACGGAAGATCATCAGCGGACGCTGTCGCTGCTGGCGCCGCAGATCGCCAGCTCGGTGGAAAACGCGCGCCTGTATGAGACACTCGCGCAGCGCGAGCAGCGCATGGAGCAGGATCTGAAAGCAGCCCGCAAGCTCCAGCACGTGTTGCAACCGCGCGAGGCGCCGGAGCTGCGCGGCCTGGAAACCGCGATTCGCGCTCGTCCGGCGCGGGAAATTTCCGGCGACGTCTACGACTTTTTCGACCATGGCGACGACTACGCCGTGATCGCGTTCGGCGACGTGAGCGGCAAGGGCGCGGCGGCCGCGCTGTACGGGGCTCTGATCAGCGGGTTGCTGCGAATCCTGGCGCCGCGGCGGCGAAGCCCCGCTGTGCTGATGCAATCGCTGAATGAAACTTTGCTCGAGCGTAAGGTCGACGCCCAATACGCAACGCTCCTGGTGGCGTTGTGGGAGCCGCGCCCGCGCCGGTTGACGCTGTGCAACGCCGGCGCCGAGCCGCCCGTCATTTTTCGCAACGGTGAAGTGCTGATGCCCAAGGCGGAAGGCGTGCCGATCGGTCTGCTGGAGGATCGGCGGTACGAGGAGATTGCGATTGAAACCGAGGTCGGCGACACGATCCTGTTCTATTCGGACGGCGTCGAAGATCAGTTGAACGCGAAAGATGAGGAGTATACGCGCGCGCGAGTGCACCGGCTCCTGAAGAAGCATGGCGCCGACTCGCCCAAGGCCATCGCCGATGCGATTTTTGAAGACCTGGATGCGTTTCGCGACGGGACTTCGATCACCGACGACCAGTCGGTAGTGGTGATGAAGGTCTGCTGATGAACTATCGCGATCGCGCGCTGTACTGCGAAGAGACGCCGCTGGCCGAGATCGCCGCCCGCGTGGGTACGCCGTGTTACGTCTACTCGTCAGCCACCATCCTCGAAAAGTTTCGCGCGTACGACGAATCGTTCGGCGACGTGCCACATACGGTCTGCTATTCCGTGAAGGCGAACGGCAATTTGGCGTTGCTGCGGTTGCTGGCTGCGGCCGGAGCCGGCTTCGACATCGTTTCCGGGGGCGAGCTGTACCGCGTTCGGAAGGCGGCTGGAGAGACGGCGACAATCGTGTTTTCAGGCGTCGGCAAGACCGCCGCCGAAATCGACGAAGCGCTGGCGGCCCGAATTTTCGTGTTCAACTGCGAATCCGAGCCGGAGCTTGCGCTGGTGGATGCGCTGGCGCATTGCCGTGGTGTGAAGGCGCGCGTCGCCGTGCGCGTAAATCCCGATGTCGACGCGGTCACCCACGCATACATTTCGACCGGCAAGCTGGCGCACAAGTTTGGTGTGGATATCGAGCAAGCCGAGGCGGTTTACGAACGGGCGCGCTCGCACCAGAGCTTGCTCCTGGAGGGCGTAAGCTGCCACATCGGATCGCAGCTTATGGATTATAAGCCGTCGCTGGAAGCCGTCGACCGGGTGCTGTTGCTGATCGGCCGCCTGCGGTCGAAGGGCTTCGACATTCGTCACGCGGACTTAGGGGGAGGCCTCGGAATCGCCTACAAGCCGGAGGAGACGACTCCGGCGATTTCAGCGTTTGTCGGGGAGCTTCGCGCGCGCGTCGCCGGACGAGGGTTGCACATTATGATCGAGCCCGGCCGCTCCGTCGTTGGCGAGGCGGGTGTGTTGCTCACGCGAGTGTTGTACCGGAAGAAAACGGGAGACAAGGAGTTCGTGGTGGTGGACGCCGCCATGAACGATCTGATCCGGCCGGCGCTCTACGGCGCGTATCACCAAATCCTGCCGGTTCGGCAAACCGATGGGCCGGTCATTCGTGCCGACGTGGTTGGCCCGGTGTGTGAGACCGGAGATTTTCTGGCTCGTGATCGCGAGATGCCGGAAGCGCTGCCCGGCGATGTGCTCGCCGTATGCTCGGCGGGCGCTTATGGGTTCGCGCAGTCGTCGAACTACAACGCCCGTCCTCGCGCCGCTGAAGTGCTGGTCGAACGCGCCACATGGCGCATCATCCGACGACGCGAAAGCTATGCGGACCTGGTGCGCGGGGAATCAGACTGAATCTTCCACAAACTCGATCCGGTTGCCCCACGGATCCTGGGCATAAAACCGTCGCGTGCCGGGAAGGCTGTCATCATCGATGACGCTGATCCCATGCGTCGTCAGCTTCTCCCGTAAGCCGTCCAGGTCGGGAATCGCGAACGCCGGATGAGCTTTTTTCGAAGGCCTGAACTCGCGTTCGACGCCGATATGAACCTGGTGATCGCCGCACTCAAACCAGCAGCCTCCTCGCGCATGCAGGGAGGGCGGTTTCTCGATCTCCGTCAATCCCAAAATCGAGCCGTAAAACCGGCGCGCCGCCGCTTCACAGCCCTCCGGTGCGGCCAACTGAATGTGATCGATCCGCAATCTTCAGTCTTGGATTTGAAACGTCCCGACGAATGCGCTGCGCTGTCCGGGATAGCTCCACTGCGTGCCGAGCCCCTGGCCCTGATACGACTCCTGCACCGTGTATGCGACCATCGCATGATCCAGTTTCGTCAGCGGCTGGTACCACACCGCTTCGTTGTGGCAGATCTGATCCGTATCTTCAAGGGCCCGCGTCGCGACTTGGGCCAGATCGCCTGCGGTCATCTTGGCGACGCGGCTGTGCAGGTCTTCGGTCGAAAATTGAATCGGCCGTGACTCGACGCGAACCACGTCGGTCAGCAGATCCCCGCTCATGCGTTGAGCGAAGTGCTGCAAGGCGAGGCGCTGTTCCACATTCGCGCGCTCGTCGACAATGATCACCGCTTTCACCGGGTATGCCGAATGCATCATATCGCCCAGCGTCCCGGCGGCGCGAACCACGCCCATCACCGACAGCCCGTCGAGCGACACCCCTTGCCACGCGCCCTTCTCGATCTTCCATCCCATTACCGCGAGGTTGCCGGTCAGCTCCACTTCGGAGTTGGCGAAGCAAGGCCCGGTGTAGACGTCGGCGTCGCGCGCTTCAATATACTCGCCGCGCGCGCTATTGCCCGGAACCTCCGCCGCGATCATCAGAGAAGCCGCGAGCGAAGAAATCGCAAGAAGAGGAAGCATCTTCATAACCTCACCTTAACACTCTGAGGGCTTGTTGAAAAGGGGACAGACTACTCTGTCCCCAAAAGGCACAGCGTGAATCTTCAACGGGCTCTGGCGCGTGGACAGAGCGGTCTGTCCCCTTTTCGACAAACCCTTAAAGCGCCTGATAACACTTGCGCGTCTCGTTACACTCGTAATCGTCCGCGATCTTTCCATCGGGACCAATGCATTGCTGAGTCTTGTGGCACCAGAACGCCCGATCGCCCGAATGCGGCATGGACGGATCCCACTCCGTCGCGATATAGAGCCCTTTCCAGCGCAGATCGATGCAGCGGTCGTCATCGATCCGCGAAGTGCCCGAGTACTCCATACGCTACGCCTTCTGCACCGCCATCAGCAGCGCCCGCTTCACCGCGACCTTCGCCAGTTGAATCTTATAGTCGTTCTGGCTAAGGGGCCGCGCGCCTTCCACCGCGGCGTCACCCGCAGCCTCGGCTGTTTTTTCGTCGATGGATTGACCCGTAAGCATCTTCGCCGCAGCCGCAGCGGGCCACGGCGTAGGCGCGACATGGCCCAACATCACTCGGGCGCTGGCGACTTTCGACCCTGACATCTTCAACGCCACCGAAGCCGTCGCCAGCGGCCAATCCAAAGCGTCCTTGTGACGCACTTCATAAGTTGCATTGGCTTCTTGCGTGATGGGAATCACGACTTCGGTCACGATCTCATTCGGATGAATCGCGGTCTCGTGCTGCGTCTCGCTCGCCGGATTGACGAAGAAGTCGGCAACCGCTACCGTTCGCGACCCCGACGCCGACGCGAGCTTCACGTGCGCGCCCAGCGCCACCAGCGCCGGACCCAGGCTCGACGGACTGACGAAATACGCAGGCCCGCCGCCGAAAATCGCGTGGTAACGATTCTCGCCATCCGGAATCAGACTCTTGCCGTCCTTCATTCCGAGCAATCCCTGACCGCCGCGGAAGTACCAGCAGCGCGGCCTTTGACACAGATCGCCGCCCACCGTCCCCATGTTGCGGATCTGCGGACTCGCCACGCCGAGCGCCGCCTGCACCAGCGATGGGAAGTCGGCGCGGACCAGCGGATTCAGGGTCAGCTCGTCGAATGTCACCGTCGCGCCGATGCGCAAGCTGCCGCCGCTCTTTGAGATTCCGCCCAGTTCCTTGATCTCTTTGATATTCACCACGCGTTTGGGCGAGATCAGATATTCCTTCATCATGCTGATCAGATCGGTGCCGCCGGCCAGCACCTGCGCGTCGCTAAAGTTCGCGCCCAGCAGCGCCGTCGCTTCCTTCAACGTCGACGGATTCGCGTATTCGAAGCGTTCCATTATGCCATCCTCCTTTGCGAGCCGGCCTTGCCCAAGGCTGCCAGCACGCGGTTGGGAGTCAACGGTACGCGCCCCACGCGCACGCCGATCGCATTGGCAGTCGCGTTGGCGATGGCCGCCATTCCCGCGATGGTCGGCGGTTCACCCAGCCCGATAATGCCGCGCGCGTCGTTCTCCGGCGTGATGTCCAGGTGCACCACGATTTCGCCGATGTCGTTAATGCCCGCCAGCTTGTAAAACTCCATATCGGCGTTCAGCACGTGACCGGTCTGCTGATCCATCACGCGTTCTTCCATCAGCGCGCCGCAGACGCTCATGATGCAAGCGCCGTAAATCTGGCTGCGCGCCGTGGTCGGATTCACCACCAGTCCGCAATCCTGCACCGCCACGATCTTGTTGATCCTCACGATGCCCGTGTCGGTGTCGACGCTCACGTCGGCCATCTGCACGCCCGATGCGCCCTGGTTGATCAGCCCTTCTTTCGCCGCGTTGCGCGAAAGATTCTCGCCCATCTCGGAGACCGTCTGCGTCCCGAGCTTGGCGCACGCCTGCTGCCAGGTCATCGCCTTGGCTGGATTGCCTTTCTGCTGGATTCGGCCGTCGACCGCTTCCAGTTGATCGGCGTCCACGCCCATGGTCGGCGCCAGCATATCGAAAATCTTGCCGAGCGCGTTCACGGTCGCTTTGCGAGTCGATACCGAAACGCCGCCGATGGTGGTTGATCCGCCCGATCCGCCCGACGGCGGAAATTGCGTATCGCCCAGCCCCACGTTGATCTGGTTGATCGTCAGCCCGAACGTCTCCGCCGCCACCATCGCGACCATGGTGCGCGTCGCGGTGCCGATATCCTGCGTCCCCAAGTCGACATCCACGCTTCCGTCCGGGTGAATGGTCACGCGGCACTGGCTGTCGTGCCCCAGGCCGCCCCAAAACGCCACGCCCAGACCCAGCCCGCGCTTGACGTTACCTGGCGTAGCGTCGCCGCGCGGATGCCAGTTCTTCCTCCACTCGATCAGCTCCGCGGCCTTTTCGAGCTGAGCCCTATACACCGCCGGCTTATTCGTCAGGTTGACGTTTTTAAGGAAGAAATCAAGCGAGCTGATATTGACCTTCGCCGCCAGATCGTCCAGCGCCGAGCAGGTCACGAACGAAACCTGCGGATGATTCGGCGCCCTCCAGGCCCGTTGACCGCCCGCGTTAATCGACACCGCGCTGTGATTGATGCGCTTGTTCTCAACCTTGTTATATAGGTAGGGAAACAGGCTACCGTTCACGCCGCCCGGCGAATATCCGCCCGTCGACCACGATTGCGATTCCCACGCGACGAATGTCCCGTCCTTGTTCGCGGCCGTTTTGACCTTCGCGAACAGCGACGGCCGGTTGCCCGCGATCATCAACTCAGTCGATCGATCCAGAAACAGCTTCACCGGACGTCCGCCGCTGTCTCGTGAAAGAAACGCGCATTCGCGCCCCCACAGGTCCGACGGAAACTTGCTGCCGAATCCGCCGCCCATGTAATCCATATGCACGTGGATCTGGCTGGCCGGCACGTTGATCGAACGCCCTAAGTCGGTCGGCATCCCGGATACGTTTTGCGTCGACGGCCAGAATTCGATCTTGTTATCCGGCCCCCACTGCACCACTTGCCCGTGCGATTCGAGACAGCAGTGCGTCAGCACCGGGCACCCGTACTCGCCTTCGCTGGTCACATCGGCTTGCTTGAACGCCTGGTCCGGATCGCCCACGGTCTGCTCGCCCGCCGCCCGAGCGCGGGTGCCTGCTTTCGCCAGGTCCTGCTCATGGACCAGGTGCGGAAGCACTTCGTACTCGATCTTGATCGCGCGCACCGCGTCGCGAGCGATCTCTTCATCCGTCGCGGCGATCGCGGCAACTTCGGTTCCCGCCCACTGTATTTCGTCTCCCGCTTTCTTGATGGCGCGAACCGCGGTCACGCCGGGAATTTTCTGCGCCGGCGCAATGTCGATGCTGGTGATCCGTGCGTGCGCATGCGGACAAGTCAGCAGCGTCCCGAACAGCAAATCCTTCGGATGAATGTCCGAGTTATACTTCGCCCGTCCGCTCGCCTTCGCGGGACCATCCAGCCGTTTCAGCGGATGCCCCATCACCCGCCGCTTGTCCATCGGAGGCCAGGAATAATTAGGCACGGGAGCCTCCCTTCATGTTCGCCGCGGCTTCCAGCACGGCCTTGCGAATCCCCATATAGGTTCCGCAGCGGCACAGATTGCCGCCGAGCCCCTTCTTCAAATCGTCCGGCTTCGGATTTGGATTCCGATCCAGAAATCCCTTGCACGCCATGACGAATCCCGGCGTGCAGTAACCGCACTGCTGCGCGTCGTTATTCCAGAAGGCTTCTGAAACCGGATGCATTTTGCCCGGCTCGGCCAGCCCTTCTATGGTCTGAATCTTCTTGCCCTGCGCGTCGATGGCGAGCACCGTGCAACTGTACTGGACCTTGCCGTTGACGATCACCGTGCAAGCCCCGCACGTCCCGCGATCGCACACGCGCTTGGCCCCGGTCAGGTCGAGATGATTGCGCAGCGCATCGAGCAGCGTCGTCCGCGGCTCCAGCGTCACCTTGGCAGGCTTCCCATTGATATCGAGCGTAATCGCGACCGCATCCGGCCCATGCAGCGGCGTAGACGGCGCCCCTTCTGCAATCTCAGGCTCAAGCACGCCCGTCGCGAGCACGCCCGTTCCCGCGCCAAGCCCTTGCAGGAACCCGCGCCTGGAAAACGCGCTTTTTCGTTTCTTCTTAACCTCTTCGTGAGTGGAGCTCATAACCGTCTCCTTTCAGGTGGGCAAATAGGTATGCAGACTGAAATATAGCAAACGCAGAACCCGGCGACAAGGCTACATCGTGGCGCGGAAGGGCGAGGTCATACGATCCAGCGGAGCCGCGACGGTTACGGAGCGATTTAGTGAGGCGGTCGTCGCTGGAGCTTCGCTCTCCTGAGGCGGGAAATGATCTCCTGCCTTTCGGAGCCTAGAATGTTAGTCTTATCATCCGACTCGTACTTGCGGGACGTCATGTATCGATCGTCGAGGTAGTAAGATTCGTCCTCGCGATCATCTGAGTGCCGGCACACGTATGCAGAAATCATATACCGGTGATCGCTGTAGTGGGCTTCATCTGGGCCCCAAACATATTCCGCGGTCACGAATATTTTTGCGTTAGAGATCGATAAATCGGTCCAAAAGGAGTGCTCGCTTTGATTCGAAACCTCAATCCCGGAAAGAAACAAGTCCTCCAAGTCTTTTCCGGTTCCGGGGCGAAGCAGGGCAAAATGAATTCCGAAGCCGCTGACTCCGCCGCTCGCTGCCGAAAAAAAGAGGGCAGAAACGCGCTTGTCCACCTGGACCACAGCTATCTCGGGGGATCGGCCGAAATCCTTAGGCGCGGTATAGCATTGGCGTTGCTGTCCTTCCACGCAGACCGTCGCCGGACCTTGCGGGAAGAAACCAGTCGGATCAAGTTCCGGAACGGTCATTGTCACTTCGCGCCCCATAAACTTCGGGAGCGACTGTGCACTCAGGGCCAAGG
>CAWJHI010000005.1:0-32371 GCA_963842485.1 Terriglobia bacterium
GCGTTTGACCGTATTGCTCCGTCCATCGGCGGCCGGCACCCGTTTCCCGCGGGAACGTCGTCCACTACACGCAGCACAACGATTTTTCGCCGACTACGACACGCGCCGGCGCAGCGTGTATCTGATGCAGCAGCGGCTTCGGAAGAATCCGTTCCTCGACGCCTTCGACGGCGCCGACCCCAGCGCGAGCACGGCCGGCCGCACGCCACAGGAAACGTCTTTGCAAGCGCTGGCGATGCTGAACAGCGAGTTCGTGGATGAACAGGCCGACCTGTTCGCGGTGCGGGTCGGGATGGCGTACACGACGGCTGCGGAACGAATCACTTATGCGTACCAGCTGGGTATGGCCGCGCCCGACGCCGGAAGAGATCGCCAATGCGAACGATATTTGTTTCAGGCGAATTTGGAGTTCGAGAAATCGGGATTGCCCGAAGATCGCCAGCCGAGGGCCGCGCTGGCGAGCTGATGCACGTGCTGCTCGCGAGTGACGAGTTTATTTTCGTCGATTGAAGTGAGTGTGAAGGAAACCTCGCGGCGTCAAGTTGTCCGGAGCCTGTTCACCGGCTGGCCTGTTTCCCGCTGTATTGCAGCAATTGCTCGCCGAGAGTGCGGATCCGCTCGCGCCGCACGCTCCGCATTTTCCCGGCACGGCCAAGCGCGTCATCTTTATGTACATGCCCGGCGGCGTGTCGCACGTCGATTCGTTCGATTACAAGCCCAAGCTGATCGCCGCGGCTGAGGCGAAGCAGGCGCACAAGAGCGGCAAGCTGTACCTGGGCCCGCGCTGGGAGTTCAAGCCACGTGGCGAATCGGGCGCCATGATCAGCGAGTTGTTTCCCCACATCGCCGAATCCATCGACGATATTTGCCTGATCCGCTCCATGCGCGGAGATCATAACGATCATACTCAGGCCACGCTCGGGATTCACACCGGATCGGTGACGGTCGCGCGGCCGAGCATCGGGTCGTGGGTGAGCTACGGGCTGGGGACCGTGAATCAAAACCTGCCGTCGTTTGTGGTGCTGGCGCCGAAGCTCCCCTACACCGGCGCGGAGGCCTGGTCGTCGGATTTTCTGCCCGGCTGCCATTCGGGAACGCTAGTCTCAGCGGGCGTCGACCCGATTCCGAATCTGACGCGCCGCGCGCCGACACAGCAGATCGAAGACCTGGAGCTCGGACTGCTGGCGCGGCTGAACCTGAAACATCAGATGACGCGCGCCGCCGATCCGGCGCTGGCGGCTCGCATCCGGACGTTTGAAACCGCGTATGGGATGCAGCGCGAAATGCCCGAGGTATTGGACCTTTCGAAGGAATCCGACGCGACGCTCAAGTTGTACGGACTGGAGCGCGGCAGCATGAAAGGATTCGCGTGGCAATGCATCATGGCGCGGCGGCTGGCCGAACGCGGGGTGCGTTTCATCGAACTGATCGACCAGGGCGCCTCCGACAATTGGGACGCGCACGGCGACATGAAAACGCATGAGCCGCTGGCGCGCAATGTCGACCAGGCGATCGCGGGTTTGTTGAAGGATCTGAAATCGCGCGGCATGCTTCAAGACACATTGGTCGTCTGGACCACCGAATTCGGACGCACGCCTTTCGCCGATTCGCCGCTCGGCCGGTCGCATCAAAACAAGGTGTATTCATCGTGGATGGCGGGCGGCGGAGTAAAAGCGGGGATGGTCTGGGGCGAATCGGACGAGCTGGGCGAAGCCGTCGGGTCGAACGAAGTGCACGTCCACGATTTTCACGCGACCATTTTGCATTTGCTCGGGTTCGATCACACGCGGCTGACGTTCCGCTATGCGGGCCGCGATTTCCGCCTGACCGATGTCGCGGGCAATGTCGTGAAGGGATTACTCAGTTAGCCTTTTTATCTGCGTGCGTCCGCGTCCATCTGCGGCTGCAAATACTGCTTGAACCACAGCGCCTCGTAATAATAGCGATGCACCATGTCCCAGGGCGGCCATCCGCCGTGATAATTGCCGGGATACCGGATGAACTTCGCCGGGACCTTCTGTTTCTTTAGCGCGGTGTACATCTGCTCCGCCTCTTCGATCGGCACGCGCATATCGGACTCGCCGTGGACGAACAACGTCGGCGTCGTCACCTTGGCCGCGTAGGTCAGGGGAGAGAGTGCGTGCATCCGTTCGGCCGCGTCCGGCATCCAGGGCGAGCCGTAGAATTCGCTCTCCTTCGTGCGTGGGATGTCGGCGGTGCCGTAGTCGCTCAGCCAGTTGGAAATTCCCGCGCCCGTGACCGCCGCGGCGAAGCGAGTGGTCTGCGTGATGGTCCAATCCGTGAGAAATCCGCCATAAGAATAGCCGGTGACGCCCAGGCGTTTGGGGTGGATGGGATGATGCGCCAGTGCATAGTCGACACCGGCCATCACGTCCTGATAATCCAGCTTTCCCCATCCGCCCCAGGTGGCCCACAGAAATTTCTCTCCGTATCCCGTGGACCCACGCGGATTCGTGTACAGCACGGCATATCCGTTCGCGGCCAGCCACTGAAATTCGAAATCGAAGTGGCTGCCATAGGCTCCGTGCGGTCCGCCGTGGATGCTGAGGATCAATGGATAGGGGGTTTTCGCGGCGTGGGGCAGCATGAGCCAGCCTTCGATTTGCGTGCCGTCGGCGCTCGAAAAACGGATGCGCTCCGCGGTCGTGAGATCGACGTCGCTCAGGAATTTCGAGTTGAAATCGCTGAGCCTGGTTTCACCCGAGGCATCGGTCATCGCGGAAAATGCCTCCGCGGGATGCGCCGGGTCCTGCGCGACGTACGCCATCCGATCGAAGGCATTCGAGAAGGTGAATCCGCCGAGAGCTCGCTCTCCTTTAGTGACCTGCACCGGATTCCCGCCGTTGGCGTTCATGCGGAACAGATGCGTATCGCCGCCGACCTCCGTGCTGAACCAGATCGTGTCGCCATTCCAAGTTGGAGCGCCGGGAATCAGATCGAAATCCGGCGTGAGATTTTTCATCGCTCCGCCTTCGGCCGGCATGCGGTAAATATCGACCGCCGCGCCGTGATTCTGCCGCGTCTCGATGATCTGATTCAGCCCCTGCCGTCGACGGAAGATTACCGTTTTTCCGTCCGGCGACCACGCGGGCGAATCGTATTCGAATCCGTCGTCGGTCAGGCGGCGGATTTGTCCTTGCAAATCGACCACCCACAAATCCGCGCGTTCATACGAGTATTCGTCGCGCTGATGCGAATTGGCGATCAGCGCCAGCGCGCCGCTATCCGGCTTCCACGCGGCAGCCGTCACGTCGACGTTCAGACGCGTCAACTGCTTCGGCGCTCCGCCGTCCCGTGCGACGATGTATAGCTCCAGCGGCGGCGTCGCCGCGGGATCGCGAGGATCGGGAAGATAGCCGCGCTGATCGAAGCGGACGTTCATCCAGTCATACATGCGGCCCTTGAATCGGGTATCGAGCTGCTTTTCGAACGCCGTTCTCTCACCGCGATTCGCAGGCGGAGGAGTCTTCTTCGTGAACGCGATCCAGCGATTATCGGGGCTGAAAATCGGCATGCCTCCGACGCCGGGAATCTGAAACGCCTCGCCGCCGGCCCGGTCCATGTGCAGGAACCAGATGTCGCCTTCGGCTCCGGGAGCTTTGCGATTCGATCGAAACGCGAGCAGCTTGCCATCGGGGCTCCAGCGCGGGGCCGACGCGTTGAACGCGGCGCTGGTCAGACGAGATGCGGGCGCGGAGCCATCGGAGGGAGCGATCCACAGCTCGGTATGATGCTGGTTTTCGGCTTCGACGATGGTCGAGCGCGCGAACACCACCCAGTGGCCATCGGGTGAAATCGCGGGCGTGGCCGCGCTTTCGACGCGATAATAATCGTCGAGCGTCAACGGCCTTGCGGTCTGGCTGAACGCGGCCGGTAATATGAGGAGCAAGATCGCGCCCAGATACTTCATGGCGTGCATTATACCTACATTAAAGCTCGATGAAAACGGAATCGAACCCGGCGAACCTGGGTTATTTTGTGTAGGAGGAGGACCGAAATGAAACTTAAACTCGCCATTCTTCTATTGCTGGCCGGGAGTACGGTATTCGCCGGCCCCCGCCTCTTCTTCGGCGTGGGCGTCGGAAATCCATATTACGGCTACGGTTATGCTCCCCACGGCTACGTCCCACCCCCGGCTCCGGTGGCCGCCTACGCGCCGTATCCTGGACCTGGACATTCATGGGTGGGCGGCTACTGGTATCCCTACGGATCCCGCTGGAGCTGGCGTGCCGGGTACTGGGCCGTGCCGCCGTATCGCGGAGCAGCGTGGGTGGGTCCGAGATATTACGGCGGTCGATACTATCGGGGATACTGGCGGCGATAGCTAGGCGTCCGCGGCGATCGGCGTGAGCGCGACAGACACCTTCTGTCCCGGATGCTCCGTAAATCGCTTCGAAAAATCTACGATCGTCACGCCGACGGGGATGTTTGTCTCCGGGTCTACTCGAAGGAAGACGCCGTCGCTTGTTTCCACGCTGACGGCCTCGACCGGCGGTCCAAATGAGCAATACATAACATCGCTCACGGGATCGTAATCGATATCCAGGTTGTTCAAAGGTTCGTCTTCCAGTTCCCCACGACGGAGGCGCGCCCCTTGCCGTACTCTCAGACAAGGCGGTACCTTGGTATTTACCCCCCTATGCTCAAAGTAAAAGTCCAAGCTCCCGACGATCTTAATCCTCAGGAAACCGCCGAATGGATGGAAGCGCTCGACGAAATGGTGGATGAAGCTGGGCCTGACCGGGCCAGCTATCTGCTGGAGCGACTGATGGAGCACGCTTCGAACCTCGGCGTGCAGCCGCCGTTGCGCTGGAATACTCCGTACATCAATACCATTCCGCCGGAAGACGAAGTCGCCTTTCCCGGCGACCGGCAGATGGAGCGGCGCATCAAGAGCCTGGTCCGCTGGAACGCCACCGCCATGGTGGTCCGCGCCAACAAGAACGATGCCAATATTGGCGGTCACCTGGCGACTTACGCGTCCGCGGCGACGTTGTTCGAAGTCGGGTTCAATCATTTTTTTCGTGGGTCGTACCCGAATCCAGCCGGCGGCGAGAATCTGCCTGGGGATTTCGTGTACTTCCAGGGGCATGCTTCGCCCGGCGTGTATGGACGCGCGTTTCTCGAAGGGCGATTGACCGAAAAGCATCTTGAGAATTTTAGGCACGAGCTGCGCGACGAGCCCGGATTGTCCTCATATCCGCATCCCTGGCTGATGCCGGAGTTCTGGCAGTTCCCGACGGTTTCGATGGGCCTCGGGCCAATTTCGGCGATCTACCAGGCGCGATTCATGAAATACCTGGAGAATCGGGCGATTATTCCGGCAACGCCGCGCAAAGTGTGGGCGTTTTTCGGCGACGGCGAATGCGACGAGCCGGAATCTCTGGGCGCGCTGACGCTCGCTTCGCGGGAAAAACTCGACAATCTGATTTTCGTGGTCAACTGCAACTTGCAACGGCTGGATGGACCGGTGCGCGGAAACGGCAGCATCATACAGGAGCTGGAAGCGGCCTTCCGCGGCGCCGGATGGAATGCGCTGAAAGTGATCTGGGGCGGTGGATGGGACGATCTGCTGGCTCGCGATTCGAGCGGGCTGCTTCTGAAGCGCATGCATGAGTGTCCGGACGGCGAATATCAGACTTTCCGCGCCATGAACGGGGCTTTTATCCGGAAAGAGTTTTTCGGAAAATATCCGGAGCTGCTGAAACTGGTCGAGCATCTGACCGACGACCAGATCTGGGGTTTGCGGCGCGGCGGTCACGATCCGGGGAAAGTTTTCAATGCTTATAAGCGGGCGGTCGAGACCACCGGCCAGCCGACGGTAATCCTGGCGAAAACGGTAAAAGGCTACGGGCTGGGCGAAACCGCCGAGGGCCGCAACACCGCGCATCAAGCCAAAAAAATGGGCGGGTCTGAAATGACCAAGCTGCGCGACCGGTTCGATCTGCCGCTGTCGGACGAAATTGTCGAACACATCGAGTTCTCCCGGCCGGCGGAGGACTCGCCAGAGGTCAAATACATCAAGTCGCGCGTCGAAGCCATGGGCGGGCCGGTTCCGAAGCGGAATGTAAAGCCAATTGAAATCGAGGCGCCAGCGCTCGAAGTGTTTCACGATGCGCTGCAAGGCTCGCGCGGACGGGAGGCGTCCACCACCTCGGCGTTCGTCAGCATTTTGAAGACGTTGATGAAAAGTCCGGCGATCGGCAAGCTGATCGTTCCGATCATCCCCGATGAGGCGCGGACGTTCGGCATGGAATCGTTGTTTCGCGACTACGGGATTTACGCGAGCCAGGGGCAGCGCTATAAACCGGTGGATTCGAACGTACTGCTGTATTACAAGGAAGCGCAGAACGGGCAGATTCTGGAAGAAGGCATTACGGAAGCGGGATCGATGGCATCGTTCACGGCCGCGGGCTCGGCGTATGCTACGCACGGCGTACCGATGATTCCGTTCTTCACGTTCTATTCGATGTTCGGGTTCCAGCGCGTGGGCGACCTGGCGTGGGCCTTCGCCGATTTGCGCGGCAAAGGATTTCTGATGGGTGCGACGGCCGGGCGGACGACGCTGCTTGGCGAAGGGTTGCAACATCAGGATGGACATTCGCCGATTCTGGCGAGCGTGGTCCCGACCTGCGCGACGTACGACCCGGCGTTCGCTTACGAGCTGGCGATCATCATCCAGGACGGCATCCGCCGCATGTATCAGGAGGGCGAGAGCCGGTTCTACTACCTGACCATTTACAACGAAAACTACGCCCAGCCGCCGATGCCCGAAATCGAGGGAATCCGGGAAGACGTGCTGAGTGGAATTTACAAGTACAAGGCGGCGGAGGACGGTCCCGCGGCGGCGCAGTTGTTCGGAAGTGGGCCGATTCTGAATGAAGCGCTGCGCGCGCAGAAGATTCTGGCGGAGCGGTATCAGATCCCGGTGATTGTGTGGTCGGTGACCAGCTATAACGAACTGCGCCGCGAAGCGCTAGGAGTGGAGCGGTGGAACCGGCTGCATCCATCGGAGGAAGAAAAGACGCCGCACATCGTCAACGTGCTGAAAGGCGCTTCGGGGCCGATTATCGCGGCGACGGACTACATCAAGGCGGTGCCGGATCAACTGGCGCCATGGCTGACCGGACGCTTGACGTCGCTGGGCACGGACGGGTTCGGGCGCAGCGAGAATCGCGAGCATCTGCGGCGGTTCTTCGAGATTTCGGCGGAGGCAATGGTGCAGGCGACCATGTCGGCGCTGGCGCGGACAGGCGCAATTCACCCAAAGCGCGCGGAATTGGCCATCGCGGAGATGGGCTTCCATCCGGAGAAGAGAGATCCGTCAAAGTCTTAGGGGTTGTAGCGACCCCGTGTTTTAAACAAGTTCAATTTAAAGGCGCCTCGATCCGTTTTTATTCCCACAACGGCGTGGGTCTACTATTAACCCGCATAGCTTAGGGGCCAGTTCATGTACCGGCAAACATCCACCGCGCGCAGACCCTTACAGCAGAATCTAGAATGCCGCTCCTGGTCGATCCAGGCTCTCCGATAGAAGAGCGCCCGAACTCCTTGCTTAGAAGATAAGAGGGAGCCGAAGAACGGGGTCCCGCAGCGAAGCGGGAAGTGCTACAGACGCAAGGAAATGCAGCGCGATAAGCTTTAGTGAATGCTCTACATCACCGAAGACCAGGTCCGCGAACATCTGACCATGCGCGAGGCCGTGCGGCTGATGCGGGAGACGTTCACAGAGCTCCGTTCCGGAGCGGCCCAGAATCAGCCGAGGCGGCGGCTGTTCCTGCCGACCGGGACGGTGCTGCACAGCTTAGCTGGCGCTTGCGGAAAATATCTGGGAACCAAAGTGTATACGACGAATCCGCGGCACGGGGCGGCGTATTTTTTCTTTCTACTGTTCGATGCGGAGACGGCGCAGCCGCTGGCGACGTTTGAAGCGAATCACCTGGGGCAGATCCGGACCGGGGCGGCTAGCGGATATGCGACGGATATTTTGGCAGCGCCGAAAGCCGCAACTGTGGGGATCATAGGGTCGGGTTTTCAGGCGCGGACGCAGCTTGCCGCGATGCGGGAGGTGCGTGAGCTTCGCGAGGTTCGGGTGTGGAGCCGCGATGCGAAGAATCGGGCTCGATTTGCGGTCGGAAAACGGCGTGCGAGAGGTTGCTTCCGCGGAAGAGGCCGTGCGTGGGGCTGAGATCGTGGTGACGGCGACGTGGTCTAAAGATCCGGTGCTGGACGCAGCGTGGATTGCGCCTGGGACTCATGTCAACGCCATGGGATCGAACCAGGCGCAGCGGCGGGAATTACCGCCGGAGTTGATTCAGCGCGCGGATCTGATTGCCGTGGACGCTCTGGACGTGGCGAAGATCGAAGCGGGAGATTTGATTCTGGCGGCGGTGGATTGGAGCGATCCGCGGATCGTGGAGCTGGCTAAAGTGGAATCGCGGCCGGCGGGGAATCCGGTGACGATTTTCAAATCGAACGGGTTGGGCGTGGAAGATGTGGCCGCGGCGGCTTACGTATACGAGAGGATCGCGTGAGCGAGATCAAACATCGCACGGTGGAGACGAACGGAATCCGGATGCACTTCGCGGAGTGCGGCGAAGGTCCGCTGGTGGTGATGTGTCACGGGTTTCCCGAGTCGTGGTATTCGTGGCGGCATCAATTGCCGGCTCTGGCCGATGCGGGATTTCACGCGGTCGCGCCGGACATGCGCGGGTATGGGCAGACCGATCGGCCGGAAGCCATCGATCAGTACACGCTGCTGCATTTGACCGGCGACATGGTTGGGCTGCTGGACGCATTGGGCGCGGAAACGGCTGTGATCGCGGGGCACGATTGGGGTGCTCCCGTGGCGTGGCACGCGGCGTTGTTGCGGCCTGACCGGTTCCGCGGCGTGATCGCGCTGAGTGTGCCGTTCCGGCCGCGCGGCGGCGTGCGTCCCACCAGCGTGTTTCCGCAAACGGAGGACTCCATCTTTTACCAGCTTTATTTCCAAACGCCGGGCGTCGCCGAGGCGGAACTGGAACGCGACGTCCGGCTGAGCGTGCGAAGTACGCTGTATTCGGTTTCGGGCGAAGCGCCGGGAGCGAAGCAAGTGGGCATGGTTCCTCGCAAGGGCGGGTTTCTGTCGGCGTTGGTGAATCCACCGGCGTTGCCGCCGTGGCTGACGGAGGCGGATGTGGATTTTTATGCCGCCGAATTTACGCGCACCGGATTTCGCGGAGGTTTGAACTGGTATCGCAACGTCGACCGGAATTGGGAGATGCTGGCGCCGATGATGGGAGCTCGGGTAATGGCGCCGGCGGTGTATGTGGCGGGAGATCGGGATCTGGTGGTGTCGTTTCCGGGGATGAATCAGTTGATCGCGAATCTTTCCAGGTTTGTGCCGCTGTTGCGGGGAACGGTGATGCTGCCGGGGTGCGGCCATTGGACGCAGCAGGAGCGGGCTGCGGAGGTTAATAAGGCGATGATCGAATTTCTGCGGGGGCTCTAACGACTTGGGTGGAATGAACCGCTTCCTGACGGGGATGCCAAGGGCGTCACTCTTGCGCGGTGAGCTGAGAGTCGGAGTCGCGCCAAGCGCTTAGTTTCAGGCGGCGGCAGACCCAGCAGAGGCCTTCTGTCGATGTCGGGGCGCATTCGCCTCCGCAAATTACGCATAACGCGGGCTTTTTGATGCGGTCCGCTACGATGGCGCGGCGCGCCTGTTCAATGATGGCTTCCGGCACGACGGTCTGCGGAACCACCGGCTCGGCCACGGGCGTGCGTTTACGTTTCACCATCTTCACTATACCAGCATGGTCTTCACTATAACAGCACGGTCAAGCCGCGCGGACCCCCAGGGAAACCCGGGGGAGAATATAGCCTGCGTCCAGGGATCCGGAACAGTGCGGGCATTTTTGCCCGGGCCGGACCATGAAACGTCGGGCGCTTCTTACGATGTGACGCTGAATCTGGGCGTCGACGGTGTGCGTGCACATGGGGCAATACACCTTGGCGGTCTCGACCGGCTGGCTCTGAGCCATCACGTTTCCCCCTCTCACGGATATTGACGCGCCAAGCGCGAAAAGAGATCCGTTTATTCTTATCGGCAGAAGTCCCGGTTATCAATACGGCTGCCCGAATCCGATAAGAGGGTGAATGGTGAAAGAAGAAATCGGAGCCGAACCGGAGATCGAGCCGGGGCTCGAAGCCCATTGCCGGAGGGTAGCGGCTTGGTCGCTGGCTTTGGAAGAGGCTGCAAACGCAACGACGGCCAATGCGGTTGAGATCATCGAGCTGGCCGAAGCGCTGGATGAGAACTTCGCCTGGGAACCGTTTAGCGAGCCGGGCGACGGGATCAACTCGCTGGCGGAAATCGCGCTGGAATGTCTGAGGGTGACCTCGGAAGAAGACCTGGACCGGTCCATACGGGAAATTCCGGTGTTTCCGGCGGTGGCGGTGCGGGCGCTGAGCCTGCTCCGGCGAAATGACTGGTCGGGCGTGGAGTTCCAGAAGATCGCCCAGGCGGACCAGACGCTGGCGGCGCACATCCTGGGTGCAGCCAATTCGTGGGTGTACGGCGCGGGGCAGCGCATTATGACGATTTCGCAAGCGATCACTTATATAGGAGCGGAGCGGGCTTCGCACATCGTCTACGCGGCGTCCATCCGGCCGTTGTTCGGTTCCGTGCGCCTGCGGGAGATCTGGCATCATTCGCTGGAGGCGGCGCAAGCCGCGGAGAGCCTGGCCGAGCTTTCGGGGGCGGCCGATCCCCAGGAGGCGTTTCTGGCGGGACTGGTCCACGATATCGGACGGCTGGCGATGGAGACGCTGCCGCACGGTTTTCCGGCTCGTTTCGGGCGACTGGCGGATTTGGGTTGTGAGGCGCTTCTGGTGGAGCGGGTCCTATCCGGATTCAGCCATGCGCAGGCGGGCGCGCGAGCGCTGAAGATCTGGAGATTTCCCGAGGCGACGGTGGAGGCGGTGGAGTTTCATCATCAACCGGAGAAAAGCCAACGCAAGCTGGCGGGGCTGCTGTTCCTGGTGGAGCATTGGCTGGATTCGCGGGAAGACGCGCCGTCGCTGGTGCGTTTGAACGTCGCGCTGGAGCGGACGGGCCTGAGCGCGGCTGCGCTGGACGGGCTTACGGTGAAGGCGGACCGGTCGATGGACGGGCTGCGGTTCGGCTGAGCGCGATTCTTGTTATTCTGCAAGATTCAATGTCGAAAACCGCATTCCTTTTTCCCGGCCAGGGCGCGCAGTTCGCCGGAATGGGCAAGACGCTGGCGGAGGCGTATCCGGAAGCCGCTCGCGTGTTCGAAGAGGCAGACCTCGCGCTGGGGTTTCCCATCTCGAAGCTGTGCTTTGAAGGTCCCGAGGACCAGCTCAAGCTGACGGAAAATACGCAGCCTGCGCTGCTGACCGTCTCGATCGCCGCGCACGCGGTTTTGAAGAGCAAGGGCGTCGCGGCGGACTACGTGGCGGGCCATAGCCTGGGAGAATATTCGGCGCTGGTGGCGGCGGGGTCGCTCGATTTCGCGGATGCGGTTCGATTGGTCCGGCAGAGGGGGCGATTCATGCAGGAAGCCGTTCCCGCGGGCGTGGGCGCGATGGCGGCGCTGTTGAAGTTGCCGGGCGAGGCGTTGGCCGGAGTTTTAGAGCAGGCTGCGCAGGGCGAAGTGGTGACGGCGGCGAATTTCAATACACCGGATCAGGTGGTGATCGCGGGACACGGGGGAGCGGTCGGGCGCGCGATGGATTTGGCGAGAGCCGCGGGAGCGAAGCGGGCGATTCCGTTGCAGGTAAGCGCGCCGTTCCATTGCCCGCTGATGAAGCCGGCGCAGGAGCGGATGAAAGAACTTCTGGAAAAGACGGCGTTTCGCGATCTGGCGGTTCCGCTGATCAACAACTGGCAGGCTCAGGAGATTCACACGGGGGCTGAGGCGCGGGAGGGGTTGTATCACCAGATTCCGAATCCGGTGCGGTGGTCGGAGACGATTCTGCTGTTGGCGTCGAAGGGCGTGACGCGGTTCATCGAAGTGGGTGCGGGCGGCGTGTTGAGCGGGCTGGTGCGGAATATCGACGCGTCGGCGATGGTTTCCAAATTCGGGTCGAGGCCACAGATAAACACGAATAAGCGCAGATCTGCGTCGGCGTTTATTTGTGGCTATTTTTTCTTTGATTTCGAATTGACTCGAGTCGCGGAAAAATTCTATGAACTTGGCTGCGTCCATGGGATAGAATTCGGCGCTGACAGCGTCGCGGATGTCGAGGATGGAGCGCTTGCCGTCGGCGAACAGGCGGGCTTCCTGTGCTCCGGTGCCGGGGATCACGCTGGGTGCGCCGCCGCGGCCGCCGCCTTGGGGCTGGGCCGCTCCGGGTTTGCGATGGGGGATCAGTTTCGAGGCTTGCTGTTCTTCCGCGGTCAGCTTGATGTCGCTGTTTCCGATCACCGATCTGGCGTAGGTGTTCAGACGAGCGATGTCGGCGGTGCGGCCGGTGTCGACGAACATCCTGACCATTTCTTCGATGGTCGCGATGGCCTTGGGGTCGCTTTCGGCTAGAATTTCCGCAGAGCGGATGGCGTCCGCTTCGCGAAGATAGGCTTGCTCGATCAGGACGTGCGCTTCGCGGAAGGGCTCGCGGTTTCCAACCATTTGCAGGGCGCGGCGAAGCTCGCCGGCGGTGCGCTCGGCGGCCTGGCCTTCGGTGGTTTCGGCGATGCGGACGGCCATGTTTGCGTCGGCTCCGGCCATCACGCTGCCGCTGGCGAGGGCGATGAAGACGGCTCGTTTCAGTTGGGTGGCGTCGGCGCTGGTGGGGCGATCTTCATTGGTGTGGTAGGCGGAATCGGGCCAGTTGTTCATCAGAATGGCGGGGACGCCATGGCCCAGGAATGCCGTGTGATCGGACGCGCCGTAGTGTTTTTCAATGTTGTAGTAAAACTGGTCGAGCGAGCCCTGCGGGTCGACGATGGGAAACATGTAGTTGTAGGCGATGCGGCGATTCTGCACTTTTTCGCGGTTGGTGTCGCCCACGTATTCGTAGAACTGCTGAACCACTTCATTGACGAAAGTGATTCACGGTGTACGGCGTGCGCATCAGACGCAGGCTGTTGCGGTTCTTCTTGACGTCCTCTCCGGCCATGTCGATGGAAAACGCGGCGACCATGCGCTTGGCTTCGTCGGGATAGCGGTCCAGATAGGCGTTGGTACCTTGAATTTCCGGGACCCACATGACGCGGACGGTGCGGCGGGGACGGGGAAGCGTGCCCTCATCGACCATTTTCTTCCATGCGCGCAGCATTTCGAGCGTGACCGCGCAGCCGGAGACGTCGTCCATCGCGCCCTGCTTGGCGATGCCTTCAAACAGGTGCCCGGTGTAGGCGATTTCCTGCTGCGAACTGCCGTCGCCTTTGATGACCGCGGTGGGGACCTGCATTTCGGCGTCGTACTCGGCGGTCTTGACTTTGGCGTGGACGGTGACTTTTTCGCCGCGCTCGATCAGTTCGACCAGGTCCATGCCCATGCGATGCGAAAGATTGAAAGCGAACGTCGTCTTGCCTGGCGCGCCGCCGCGTCCGCCGATGTTGTTCCAAGAGATTTCATCGGGGCGATCGATCGGGCGTCCGGTGGGATTCGCGAAAGAGACCACGCCCGCGGCGTTGAATTCGCGCACGGCGAGGTTATGGACCAGATTGGCGAGGAGCGCTGGCAAGTACGATTTTCCCGGCCACGTCTTTGCCTTGATAATCGACGCTGCGATCGCCGCGGCCGACGTAGACCAGCTCCGCGGTTACGTCGCCGGATTTGCTGCCCGGAGCGAGCGAGGCGGCGATGTCGCGGTAGGAAACGACTAGTTTTTTTTCGGGCGACGTGATCCATAGCTCGCCGAGCTCGCCGTCCCAGGTTTTGTTGGGGAGTTTGAAGCGCTCGATGTGGACGTCCTCCAGGTTGAACTGTTTGGCCATTTTCTCCATGTACGCCGCTTCGCGATAGGTGGTCTGATACTCGTCGGCGAGACGGTCATGCTCGTAGCCGGCGAGGTCGTAGATGGAGTTCAGGGCCATGGAGCCGCTGACTTCGGCGACGATGCTCTCGATCAGGGACTGGGAAAGCAGGGTTTTCGGATTGGGCTGTTCGGGCGGCTGGAGCGTTCGCGTTTGAGCAGGAATGAGGAGAGCAGCGGCGAGTAAAAGCAGCAGCGATTTCATATGCGCGCATTATCGCACGCCGGTTACAATAAGAGGGAATATGTTTCCGGAGAAGTATCACGCAGGAACGATGCCGATTGCGCCTGCGACGGTGCTCGCGCCGATGGCCGGGGTCACCGACACGGTGTTCCGACGGCTGATTCGAGCGCAGGGCGGCTGCGGGCTGATTATGACGGAGTTCACCAGCTCGCATGGCGTAGTCGCGTCGGCGCGAGGCACCAAGCCGACGCGGACGTTCCGGTATTTGTATTTCGAGCCGGATGAGCATCCGATTGCGGCGCAACTGTTCGGGTCCGATCCAAACGTGATGGCCGAGGCGGCGCGCTTCTGCCAGGACCGCGGGTTCGATATGGTCGACATCAACTTCGGATGCCCGGTGAAAAAAGTGGTAACGTGCAATGGCGGATCAGGCCTGCTGCGCGATCTGCCGCTGGTCGAGAATATTTTGCGCTCGGTTCGCGCGGCGATCACCATTCCGCTGACCATGAAGTTCCGGGCCGGATGGAACGACCGAGAGTTGGTTGCGGTAAAGATGGCCCGCCTGGCCGAGGATTGCGGTCTACAAGCGATTGCGCTGCATCCGCGCACGCGGGAGCAGGGATACAGCGGGAATGCGGATTGGACGCGCATCGCGGAGGCGAAGGCCGCGGTGAAGATTCCGGTGATCGGAAACGGGGATATCGTGGCGCCTGAGGATGCGGTTCGGATGGTGCGGGAAACCGGCTGCGACGGGGTGATGGTGGGACGGGCGGCGTCGTCGAATCCGTGGATTTTCTGGTCAGATTCGCGACTACGTCGCCACGGGCCGCTACCAGGTTCCGGGGGAAGAGGCGCGGTATGAGCTGATGCGGCGGTATTACACGATGCTGACCGAGCATGGGTCGGCGGACGCGGTGGGGAAGATGAAGCAGTTCGCGACTTATTTCACGCATGGGGTGCGGAACGGGTCGCGTCTGCGAAGCGAGATTTATCTCGCGACGGATGCCGGTGGGATTCTCGCTATGGTCGACGCATTTTTCGAGCGTGAGCTGAGCGCGGCTTAATGGGTCGCTGAAAAAAGGGGTCGACAGAGGGGTCTGCCCACTTTTTCGGCAACCGCTTAGCGGGAATCGATCAAGCGGCCTTGCCGGTAGTCGGCAATCGCGCCGTTGAGATCGCCGATGGCTTTGCGGGACTTGGAGCGCGCGAAATACGCGGGCGCCTGGTCCGGCTTGAATTTGATCACCTGATTCAGATCGGCGATGGCGAGGTGGTGCTGGTCGAGCAACTGATACGTCGCGGCGCGCTGGTAATAGTTGTCGACATTCGCATCCAGCTCCACGGCGCGGTGGAAATCTTCAAGCGCTTTGCCGGCATCGCCCAGAGCGCGCACGGCGCATCCGCGCAGATTGTAGGCCTGGTTCAATGCCGGGTTGTTGTGAAGGGCCGCGGTGGTATCGGCGATGGCACCGTGGTAATCCTTCTGGTTCAGGTAGGCACCGGCGCGGGCGAGCAGCGCCGCGGTGTCGTTGGGGCGCAGTTGCAGGGCGGTGGTGAGGTCGCGAAGGGCCGGCTCGATATTCGAATCGGCGGCATAGGCGCGGCCCCGCAGCAGGTACGCATCGGCGAATTGGGGCTTGAGGGCGACGGCGCGGTCCAGCGCGAGGATGGCGTGATGGTAGCGGGCGATCCGGAACGAATGGACCGCGTCATCGTAGGATTCCATGGCGTAGATGGAATCGACGTTGCGCTTGTAGATCCAGGCGCCGATGGCTATGGTCAAAAGGGCTGCCACCGAGCAGTAGATGAAGATGCGGCGCCGTCGGTGAGCCACGTCTTCTGCCGATACGGGAATTTCCACCTGCGGCGAGGCGCTTTGCATCCGCTCCGGGTACTGAACGCCCGGGCGCGCTCCACGGTCGGAGCTTTGCATTGATGTCTTTATCATAGATGATGATGAAACAGGTGCAACTGATCACCGACGGCGCATGCCTCGGCAATCCCGGCCGCGGCGGCTGGGCGTGCATGCTGCGCTTTGGCTGCCAGACGCGGGAGCTGTACGGATCGTCTCCGCAAACCACCAACAATCGCATGGAGCTGACGGCGGCCATCGAAGGGCTGCGCGCGCTGAAAGAGCCGTGCCTGGTGGAAGTGGTGACCGATTCCGAGTATGTGAAGAACGGCATCACGCAGTGGATCCACGGGTGGAAGAGAAACGGGTGGAAGACCAGCGCGAAGAAGCCGGTGGTGAATCAGGACTTGTGGGAAGAACTCGACCGGCTGGTGTCGGAGCATAAAATTCAATGGACGTGGACCAAGGGGCACGCGGGGCACGAGGATAATAATCGCTGCGACGAGCTGGCGCAGCGGGCGGCGCGGGAGCAATTGTAGCCTGGGCCGGCCACCGGTCCAAACCGTTAACACTTCTATCCGGGGACATGTTGGCGGCGGCGCTGCTAGCCGTGCGCCGTCGATGTTAAAGTTTAAGAGATAGGGCGACGGACGCGTGCTGGTAAGCGGTCGCGCCCGGAACGCACCAAGCAATCGGAAGGCATGCCCGCCAGGTGTGGTCCGGTTGACCGACATGATCGAACAGGTGAAAGTTGCGGCGTAGTGATTTGCAAGGGCGTCCACCCGGGTGGATGTTGCGATTGCCCTCGGCAATCGTGCCGGTGTTACTGATGGCGGCCTCCGGCCTGCGGGCGGGTGGCACATCCTATACGGATGTCGAGTACAGCCGCCCTTCCGGGCACAGTCTGCGGCTGGACGCGCAGATTCCGGACGGCGAGGGGCCGTTTCCGGCAGTAATTATCGTGCATGGCGGCGCGTGGGTCTCGGGCGATCGAAAGCGCAGCGTCGAGCCTCTGTTTAAACCTCTCTCCGATGGCGGTTTCGCGTGGTTCTCGATCAGTTACCGGCTGGCAATTATGGCCGATCCGAGATCGATGCCGCTTTTCGCCGCATCCACGGAGATGCTCGGCGGCGCGGTCGATGACGTCAGAGCGGCCGTCGCATATGTACGCTCCCACGCCTCACAGTATAATGTCGACCCCAATCGGATCGCGCTGGTCGGCGAATCCGCGGGAGCGCAGCTGGCTGCGATCGCGGCTCTCAGGCCCGCCCAGAATGGCGCGGTGCAAGCAATCGTTGGGTTTTATTGCCCCAGCGACCTGGCGGCGCTGATCCGGACCATGCCGATGATCCCGGAATCGATCCGGCGCGCAGTAAATGGCACTCCGTTTGAGGAAATGCTGCTGTCCTACCTGCGTGACGTGTCGCCGATACGCTTTGTTCGAGAAGACGCGCCGCCGTTTCTGTTGATCCACGGCACGGCCGACACCGTGGTTCCGTACCAGCAATCGGTGGATTTGTGCGCTGCGCTGCGTAAGGCCAGTTCGACGTGCGATCTCTACCCGGTGACTGGCGGCGGCCACGGATTGAAGTGGTGGGAGCCTGCCAGTAGACTCACCGCATACAAGCACGACATGGTCCGCTGGATCGCGCAGGAATTGAAGACGTCGAAACTGAGCCATCGCGATTGACCTCGGCAACGGCGAGGGGTGCCTACTGGGCCATCGGAGGCGGCCCGGCGTAACCGGTCATTTCCAGGTAGCCGCGACCTTGGAGCGGCTGTCCTTTCCTGGTTGCGGTGACTTCTATCGCGCCTTCCCAGTAAGTGGGTGCGAAGCGCGCCTTGCCCGCGAGCTCCTGTTGCGGCAGGCGCGTCGCGACGCTCGCGTCCAGACTCAGCGACGGCACTCGAATGCTCCATTCGACGGGGTAACGGCCGCCGGAGTTCGGGCTGGTCCACGATTTTCCTGGCGCAAGCGAGAAATCCCTGGCGGACAGGTGGATGGCGCGGCCCTCGGGATCGACATAGGTCCCCGCCGAAAATGGATCGAACGCACCGTCCTTCCGGCGCAACTGGAACAGCATGATCTCCGATCCATCCGTGAATTGGAGACTGAACCAATCCCAGCCGCTCTGGTTCGACGCCAGCTGATGCGTGAAGAACTCATGGTCCATCCAACTCTCGCCATCGACCTTGAACCGCCGCCCTTCGATGACGATGACACCGGTAGTCAGGAGTCGCGTAAAAGAGATGTAGTGGGAGGCTCGCCCCGGCCCTTCCGACTTCTGGCTGATCCCGTTCTCGCCGTGAATGACGGGTGGTTTCACGGTTTTCATCGCCAGTTCAAACTCGAAGGTATCAGCGACGGCCTGCAACTGCTGGGACGCCATTCCTCCCGGCGAGTGCGGATCCAGGTTCCATTGGGCTTGCCAGTTCCCGTTCCACACGCGAGCCTGTCCCTGATCCGCGCCCGCAATGCCGGCGCCGGAGCGATTGAGACGTTCGGTGTGGAGAAAACGGCCGCCGTCCAAATCGCTCAATGCCAGGTGCGCCAACCATAGATCCCGCACCTCCCAGACTTCCGGCGGAGTGGCTTTCCGATCCACGCCCTGGCGGAAAAAGGTCAGCTCGAAACCGAACCGCCGGCCTTCGGGAGTGCGCAGGTTTCCGGTGTAATACCACCATTCCGTCTGGAATTCGGGGTGGTTGAAATGATCTCGCGGGAACGCGTAACGATACCCGGGCGCAGCTACGCGGAACGGCTCACCCGTCGCGGCGCAGAGCTGCAAAGCCAGCGATACGACCAGCGCCGCGCTTAAGGATCTACTCTTCATGAATCACTTCGATGGCCACCAACCGGGTGGCCATTCGCGCCGGATAGATCCCCGCGATCACGGTCGCCACGTAAACCAGGGACAACGCACTGACCAGCACGGTGACGGGCCAGTGAAACTGGATAGTCCAGCCGAACGACTGCTTGTTAATCACAAAGATGAGCAGCAAGGACAGCCAGAACCCCAGGATCAACCCGGCTACGTTGGCCAGCAGTCCCAACAAGCCCGCTTCAAAAAGGATAATGCGCCGCACTTGGCCCTGACTCGCACCCAGAAAACTGAGCAGCCCGAACTCTCTGCGACGATCGATCACCAGCGCCAGCAAGGCGCCGCCGACACCCATGATCGCCACGAAAACGGCCACGGCCTCGAGCGCATAGGTAATCGCAAAGGTCCGGTCAAAAATGCGAATGGCTTCGTGGCGCAGGTCGCGGTTTGAAGATACCAGAACCCGGCGCCCCGCCAGTACGGACTGGACTTGCCGCTCCCCCTGTTCGACAGGCACGCCGGTCTTCAGATACACGGCGGCATTGGACGGCCTGGTGTCCGGGAGGTACTTGAGCAAGGTACCGCGGTCCATGAGGATGAAGCCGCGCTCATTCGAATAGTCGTAATACACATCAAGGACGCGAAACGGGACGCGCTCGATTCCCAGCGGCAAAATCAAGGTGTCGCCGGCGTGGACGTTGTGTTTGTTGGCGAACGGCTCGCTGACCAGCACCGTATCGCTGCCCACCAGTCGCGGCCACATGGATTGGGGCTGCGCCCCGGAGAGCAGTGGACGCTTTGCGTGGCGTCCCGCGACGCCGGCGTCCATTCCGCCGAGCGTGACCGGCAAGCCTTGATAGTCGATCTCATAGGCGCGGAGCGTGTCCACTGCCGCTACTGTGGGGAGCTTTGCCAGATCCTGGGGAATTTCCGGAGACATAGTAGGGTGCCGGTCCGTCCCCGGCGGGCTGGCTGGACGCACATACAGATCCGCCTGCAAACGATCGTCCATCCATACCAGGACGGTCTGGCGGAAACTGCCCACCATGATGCCCACAGACACCAGCATGGCGAGCGCGGTGGAAAGAGCTCCCACCAGGACCGAGGTGCGGCGCAGGGATCCAGCCAGGCCGCGGGTGGCGAGCAATGCTTCGACGCCAAACACTGCGCGCATCGTTCCCGCCAGCGCGGCCGAGAGTCCCGCGACCAAAGCCGGGATGGCAGACGCAGACGCACCGATCAGCAACACGGCGGCCAGATAGCCAAAGATCGGCTTGCCTGCTACCGGCGCCTGTCGCGATGCGATCCAGGCGCAGGCGCCGAAGGCAGCGCCTATGATCAGGTCACGGCGGCTATGCACCCTGGCCGTATGCTCCCTGCGACCGCGCGCCATGGCTTCCACGGGAGTGACCAGCGAAGCTTCCCAGGCGGGTGAGAATGCCGAGACGACCGAGACGCCTACCCCGATGGCGACAGCGATCTCCGCGTCGATCCAGGAGAGTGAGATCGCACCCGGCTGGCTGCTGACATAGAGGGACTCCACGGTTGCGGCCACCATCTGAACAGCGCCGATCGCCATGAATCTTCCGAGAACGATGCCAGCCAGAGCGCCGAGCAGACCCAAGGCCGCGGCCTCCGCGAGAAACCCAGCCAGGATTCCTCCGCGCGTGACTCCGAGGGCTCGAAGAACGCCAATCTCGACACGGCGGCGAACCACGGAGACCGAAATCGTGTTGTAGATCAGGAAGGCGCCGACCGCGAGCGAAACGTAGCTGAGCACGCGAAGATTCCAGCGGAAGGCCGCCAGCATGCGCCGGTTCTCTTGGGTTTGGGTGCCTTCCGGCGCAACGGTCAGGCCGTCCGGAAGCGCTGCGCGAAGAATCTTCTCCCATTCCTCCAGGCTGCGGCCTTTGGGAACTTCGATGAGAATGCGGTCGAGTTTTCCCATGCGGCGAAGTGCGCGCGCCGCAAGGGCGAGATCCATGAGGACAACATCGCCCGATCCGGCCCCCAGAACGCCTCGAACCGTGTACGCAACGGAGCTGTCGTTGATGGTCAGTTGCACAAGATCCCCGGTCTTGAATCCCAGACCGTTGCCGATCCAGATGGAATTTTCACTCTGCAATCCGGTGGCGTCCAGGTTGGAATTTTCAAAGCCTGCGGCTCCTCCGGACATCGACTCGGCAACCAGATCGATTCCTAAAACGGGGACGGTGCGGCGCGTGGCCGCAATCATGGCGAACGCTTCCATCCGCGGGTGGATCTTGATGGGGTAGGGAAGCGCCGCCAGGCGCGCCACCGCTTCCGGAGGCACGCCGCCGCCCGCGGTCACCTCGAACGCCGCGTCTCCCAACAGGGTTTCCATGGAAGAGCGGAAGGACCCGGCAGCGGCGTCCCCGGCAAGTTCGATGGCCAAAACCGCGGCTACGCCCAACGCCACCGACAGGATCGCGATCGCGGTTCGCATGCGCTCCTGCCGCAGCGGTCGAACGATCAGGCGATAGAACAGTGTGAGTTGCGTCATGAGCCGAGGAGCTAGGCTGGCTTGACCGGTTGCAGCAATTCCGTAACACGGCCATCGCGCATACGGACCAGGGTGTCAGCAATGGAAGACGCCTCGGCGCTGTGAGTCGCCAGCAGAACGGTGGTGTTTTGTCCGGTTGCGATGGTCCGCAGCAGAGCCAGGATCATCTCGCTGGTAGCGTTATCCAGATTGCCGGTTGGTTCGTCCGCAAGAAGGAGGCGGGGGGAGTGAACCAGCGCCCGCGCAATCGCGACGCGCTGCATCTGCCCGCCTGAGAGTTGATACGGCATGCGGGAGGAGTAGCCGTCCATCTCAACCGAGCGGAGCCGCGCCAGCGCGGTCTCGCGCGCGCCGGCCGCGCCGCTCAGCAGCAGCGGTAACTCGACGTTCTCCACCACCGATAGCGTCGGCAGCAATTGGAACGATTGAAAGATAAAGCCGACTTTTTCACGGCGCAGGCGGGTGAGGCTGGCATCGCCCAGTTGCGAAGTGACTACGCCATCGAGGGTCACCGCTCCGGAGGTGGGAAAGTCCATGGCGCCGGCAAGATTCAACAGTGTGGATTTGCCGCAGCCGCTGCGTCCCACCAGGGCCACAAATTCGCCTGCCTGGAACTCCAGAGAAACGTCTCGCAGCGCGGCCACCGGGACTCCCTCTGTGAGGTAGTCTTTGCTCACGTGCTCCAACCGAACAACACTCATACTTTCCAGTGTCGTCGTATTTGAGGCGATTTGCGCCCAGGCAGCGCGACCGTAGTTACAGCGTGTAGATTCTTGCCTGGGACGTAGCGACGCCTGAGGGCACCGTTAAATTAACCGGGACGGTCGGGCAGACTGCTGGCGGGAGGCCGAAATGCCGCCCGCCCAAAGGTCACGGGTCTTTTACGGAATCACTACCGGAAGACCGTTCTGATTCCCAGTGTTAATGCATGTAGGATGACCGAATCCGCCCTTGCTAAGACCCGTGCCACCGGTGGGATTCGGGGTGATGTCGTAGACGATATTATCCGGATGCGTGGCATCGCCCGAGACTCCGCCAACGACCGGCAGCGAGCCCATCGGCGCCATGTGATCGAGCGCCAGGAGGTGTCGTACACGCCAGGCGATGTCGTGATCGGCGCAGGACGTATCGCCACTAACGCCGACGCCACCGACGATCACATGTCCCGCCGCATACAGCGCCAGGCCGCCTCCGAACACGTTCACGCCGCCAATCTTGTTGCCCACCATGGGGTCCAGAAATGTACCGTAAAACGTGGAAGGGCCCCCATAGGCGACGCCTGTGTCCACCGGATTACTTTCCTGCAGCCCGAACAAGCTGCCGCCCGGCTGCACGGCCGAATAGAGGTTCGCGGTGGAAAGCGCGAGACCGGCGGGCTGGCCCGAGCCGTTGCTGTTGGATGAGGCGTCCAGGCTGAACGCATTTGCGGTGTTCGCTTTCTGCGCGGAGATGGCGCGGCTCCCCGGCCACTGCGCTCCACGATTGACGCCCGAAAATGCAACGGCGCAAACTACTCCGTCGCGATTGACGATGGTCGCCCACATTTGGTTGTTGAGCCCGCTGGTTTCCTGCTGTGTCGCTTGGGCGATGGCGTTTTGCAAGGCCCCAAAGCCGGGAAGGTTGAAGCACCCTTGCCCGCCATCTTGAGCCGCGAGACGAAGCGCGCACAGTCCGGCGACCGCTGCTAGACACACGAATCGGGTGGAATACGTTTTCATGGGATCCTCCTGTGAATTTGCCGTGACACGAAGCCGATTCCGGCTTCCAGACTGCTGCCGATTATACATCCAAAGTGTCCTGATTTGGAGCTTTTTTTTGGGTCCGGACTGAGCGATTTCGCAAGCTCCGAAGGGAAGGCATCGATGCGGAACATCCCCGGCACCGAAAAGTCTACTGAAACAAGGCATTCGACAAAACGATTCGCCGGCCTACCAGAAAAAGGGGATCCAGCGGTACCGCACACGCTCGGCGTACGCCGCGTATCCGGCCAGCTCGCGCCGGAGGAAGCGTTCTTCGGCGAGGGTACGCAGCATCAGCAATCCGATGGGGACGATGGCCAGCAATGCGGCGGCGGAAGACTCCAGCCACAGCGGCGTGCCGATGAATACGAGAAGTCCACCGGCGTACATTGGATGCCGTACGACGTGATAAGGTCCGGTGTCTACGACCACCTGCTGTCGTGTCTCCTGGTACTTGATGACCGGCGCCGCGAATGCGTTCTCGCGCATGCCTAAATATGCGATCCACCAACCGGCGATGAAGAGGACGAGCCCCAACCACGAAACGAATCGCGTTCGGTTTCCCCAGCCAGTGAAGCCGGAAAACGTCCAACGGAATGAGGACCAGCAGCCCGGCGAACGCAGCAAATATCGCTGGGAGAAGGATCTTGTCGGCGAGCGGCTGCTCCTTTTGGATCGGGAGCTTCAGGCGCTCCGCGAACAAGTCTTGGTTCACGTTGAGGATGCCAATCGAGTCTGCAAGCGTACCGACCAAGACCGCGGCGACAAACACCCACGCCCGCCACCATGCCAAAGTTCCCGCCGGGAGAAACAATAAAGCGGCAAAGACAATGGTCTGCGCGACGGTGGTGACGATCAGCTTGCGGATCAGCACCGAGCGAGTTGGTTTCGCCATGGCGATCAGTTTAGACCGCTCACGTCTTAGTCAATTCCAAACGCGACGCACTCTAACTCAGTAGGCTCCGCGAGCCATCAGCACCGCCGCGACGGTCCTCGCCAGGATGTACAAATCGAGCCAAGGCGACCAGTTGCGGATGTAGTAGGTATCCAGCGCTTCCTGCACTTTCACGTCTCCCTCGCTGCGCGCCGATACCTGCCACAATCCCGTCAGCCCGGGCAGCACGCGGGTGCGCAGCGTGCGGAACTCGGGCGGGAAGTGTTCCAGATGATAATCCGGGAGCGGCCGCGGACCCACCAGGCTCATCTCGCCTTTTAGAATCGCCCAGAGCTGCGGAAGCTCGTCGAGGCTGGTCCGGCGCAGCAGACGCCCGATCACCGGCAACACACGCGGATCGCGCTTCAGCTTGAAATAGCGGGTCCACTCGGTGCGATCCTCGGGATGCGTTTCCAGCCACTGTTCGAGCAGCCGGTCTCCGTCAAGATGCATGGTGCGCAGTTTCCACACCGCCAGGCGGCGACCGTCGAACCCTTCGCGTATTTGACGGTAGAACACGGGTCCGCGGCTGGACAGCTTGATCCACACCGCGGCCGCGGCCATCACGGGAAGGCTCGCCAGGAACAGCGGCAGCGCGATCGCCTGGTCCATCAGCCGCTTCAACGCGGTGTTGCGGCGGATCAGCAGATTCTTCTTGATCTCCAGTCCCAGGCACCCGCCGAAGTCGCGCGCCGTTACCCACAGGCTGGCGACGCCGGTCAAATCCGGAATCACGATCACGCGCGGGAAGTTCAGCTCCTGAAGGAATCCCACAAGATCGTCCTTGTCGAGATCCGCCAGACCGACGATGGCGGCTTCCGCCCGTTTCTCGAAATCCGGGGCGAGGCCCAGCGGACCCGCGACCGGCACACCTTCGACGATCGTGTTCCAGGACGCCGGCCGGTTGTCGAGAAAGGCCACCGGAACCAGCCCCAGGTGCGGCTCCCGCGCGAGCGTGCGCGCCACCAGCCGTCCCGTCTCACCGGCGCCGATCATTACCGCCGGAATGCCCCAGCGCCCGAGCCGCATCAACACGGTCCGCGCGATCATCTCCGCGAGCGGAGGGAGGATCAGCGCGAATACGAGCGTGGCCAGCAGCACGCCGCGCGAGAGCACGCCGCGCGCGACGATGTTGTCCCACGCCATGAGCCCGCCGAAGACGGCGAGCGTCGCCAGCGTCCTGCGCCGCAGCCTTTCGACCGGTCCCAGCAGGTAGCCCGGATACAGCCCGAGCTGATAGTGGACGATGGGAAGCAGCAGAATCGCAATGGCGACGGCGAAATACTGCTCGACTCCGATACTGGCGGCGAACCACGATGACAGCATTCTCCGCACGGTGAGCCCCAGCGCGAACGCCGCTTCGAGCGCGGCCACATCCACGGCGGCGATGGTCCAGGGCGCCCACTGGACCGGGCGGGTTTCGCGGATCGCAGGCGCCAGCCGGGCCGCTGTGCTCATGTCAGGCGGGCGCGAAGAATCTGCGCGCAGGCGAGTACGGCAAAACGCGGGTTATGAAACAGATAGCGTTTCCATAGACGCCGGGGTTCGGTGCACACGCGGAACAGCCATTCGAGTCCACGCTGCTGCATCCATCGCGGAGCTTGCGGCTTGGCGCCGGCGAAAAAATCGAACGCCGCGCCGACTCCGAGCATCGCGGCGGGAATTCTTCCGCGGTGCGCGTTCATCCAGCGGTCCTGTTTGGGTGTGCTCAAGCCAACCAACAGAATGCCAGCGCCCGATTCGACGATGGCGCGCGTGGTGTGCCGGTCTTCTTCGGCGGTCGGCGGGCGGAACGGAGGCGACTCGGCGTACACGACTGTTAGGCCCGGAAAACGATTGGTGGCGCGATGAACCAGCGCACGGAGGACGGTCTCGCTTCCGCCGTAAAAGCCGACGGGAAGGCCGGCATCGGCGGCGGCTTGGAGAACCTTGGGCATGAGGTCAGGGCCGTAGACACGGCTGGCTCCGCGGACTCCGAGGAGGCGAAGAATCCAGACCAGCGGCATGCCGTCGGAGGTAACCAGGTCGGCGTCGAGCATGACTTGTCGAAACTCGGGGGAATCATGCGCTTCCATGATGCTGTTCACGCAGGCGCAGCAGACGTAAGCAGACTGGCGGAGGCGTGCCCAGTCGAGAATCTGTGCGGTGGCGCTATGGTAGTCGGTCGCGTCGATGCGGACGCCGAGGATCTGGCGGTTTTCAGCCTTCATGGATATACGGGGGCTCTCGCTCGTTCACGGCGGCCTGCGCTTCGATGGCGAGATCGTCAATCTCCATTTCTCAAGCCGCTCGGCCCAGCAAAGGCCGATTTACCTGGGCGTCAAACAAAATCTTGCCACCCCAGCCAACGCCGAACACGGTCCAAAAAGGAATTCCGCCCATGGGGCTTTCTAGAATGACATCGAAACCAGCGCAGACGATGAATGCGATCCAGTAGGCGAGAATCCATGCAAACAAAAGCGCGAACTCTGCGGCGCGCAGTCTGGAAGCATCGATGTACCCCCGCACAATGCTGTACGCCCAGGTCAGTTGCAGAATGATCCACAGGAGGAAGCCCGGCACACCGGATCTCGCTAAGAACGTCAGATGGGAATTGTGCGGACTACGTAGCGGCTCCTCGCGTGTCCCAACCTGGAATCCATCACTATCGGCAAGATTGATTCCGTAGCCCTTGCCGGTCCAAAAGTACGGGCCTTCGACAGTGTAGTCCCAAATCTTGTTCCACCAAGCGAGGCGCCAAGCTTTCGTATTTTCCAGTTCGCCGAGCTCGCCGCTGCTAAAGATGCTCGCCACGCTTTGCGATAGTTGATTCAGTGAAAACTCTCTGGTAGTTTCGGGAATCACGATTCGGACGTCAAAGGCACCTAGAGCGGCGATAGATAGCAGACTAGCACCGAGGAGAATCAGTAAGCGATCCAGCTTCGGCCGAATCCCGAGCGTGAAGAGCGCCGCTACGACGAACGCGAGCAAGCCCCCGCGGGCTCGCATCCCGAGCAGCGCCTCGCCAACCACCAGCAGTAACCAAGAGCGCGATTGAGAGGAGAGGCCCAGAAAAATAAACGCAAAGATTCCGGCGAGGTGAACGCAAAATTCTCCTCCTTTCACCAGCGGAATTGAAACGGTTGTGCCCGGCCAGTGAGGTAAGGACTCGCCGTAGTACAGAGTAGCGAGCCAAGCCGCCGGGCCCAGAACGAGAAACACCTTGCTGAATTTGTGAAATTCGCCGACGACGTTTCGCAAGATTCCGGTAAGCCGCAGGATCAATACGGCGGCCGCGCACGCGAACACGGCGTACCCCCAGATCACTGCATCCCGCAAAGTGTCAAGGCCGTAGGTTTCCAGGTAAGAAAGAGTGCAGATAACTTGAAACCCGACAAACATACACATCGCCAGGCCCACGGGAGTCCGGAGTAGGGGCAATGCCCGCCCCGAAGCCAGTACAACAACGAGGGAGAGCGACAAAAGCACCTCGCCTACGTAAAGTGGGGGAAAGCCGGCATACGCGAAGCCCTTACCGAGAAGCGCGTATAGCACGAACCAGACTCCGTGAATCGCGGCATACACGGCAAACGGCAGCGACCACTTACGGGGTTCACCCCAGGAGCGGGATTGGGAGACTATGTTTCCCAGATTACATTGAGGGATCATAGATATCGGCGATCGAGTCCCTCAACCAAAGCGTTCCACGATCGCCGTGACGCGCTCAAGAGCCAGCCTTCGCATGCTAAACTGCCGCGCACGCTCGATACCTTTCTTTCGAAGTTCCGAGTTGGAGTTTGTCTGACCAAAGGCTTGGCGCAATGATGCGGTCGCGGACCCGGTGGCCGCGAAATCCGTAAAGATTGCGTGTCCCGCGGTTACCTCCCTCATGATGGCGATTTCATTCACGACGCAAAGGGTCCCGCACGCCATAGCCTCAACTACGGTTCTCCCAAAGGTCTCAGCGCGGCTCGCAAGCGTGTGAAACGCAGCGTGGCGATATAACGGCGCCAGCCACTCATCGGGCACCCAACCGAGGAAGTGTACGTTTTGGGCGATTCCGAGACTCTCCGCGAGCCGCTCGGCGCGGCCGCGCGAGCCTTGCCAGTCACCGCCCACAAGCGCGACAGGATGTTGTTCTCTCTCCGCCTTCGAAAGTCCCGCATACGCCTTCAGGAAAAGGTCGACCTGCTTGTACGGATAGAAGTTGGAGACCCACAAAACGTATCCGGGATGCAGCGAATAGCGGTCGGCGATCGCTTCGACTTCTCCCGGGGCTGCAGCGGTGTGAAATAGCTCGTGCTGGACGCCCTCCGGGCTAACCAGAAGCCGGTCCTGTACGCTTGATTGCATCCTGGTTAACTCACGAGCCGCCACGTCTGAGTTGGTGATCACGAGTCTGGCGCCATCAAGCAGTTTCCTAAGCTCAAGTCCGCGATACTGGGAGCGAAGCCAACCCGTTCGATTTGCCCGGTCTGCGTGGTGCAGTGTCACGACGTGCGCCGCGACGGGAAGTGACGACAGCGAGGGAAGAAACCCGACGGTTACCAGAGCCTTGCATCCGCGCCAGCGCGCGATCAAGGGAACGTAAACGTGATCGGCGGAAAGACGCGCCGCGAGACACGCAACCTTCACTCGAATTGGACAAACTCCATCCATAGGCTGCCAGTCGGCGGTATGCGGCAGGAAAACATCCCACTCCACTCCCGCAAATTCCCTCCGGGAGTGCGCGACCAGCTCTCGAAACAGACTCGTGAGTCCGGTCTTCCGGGCGGGATTCTCGCAGAGCGTCGAAAGAGCGATTCGCAATCAGGCCTCGGTCAGGGCACACCGATCGGAACAGGGCCGATCGAGGTACCGCCGGGATCGAAGGACCGTCCACATTGGCGTGGCTCCGGAGCGTTCCTCGTAGGTCGCCAGTGGACGATCGAACCAGTGGAACAGCTTGAGCTCCTCGGGACGTGCCGGTGCTGCCAGCCCGTACACCACGGCTCCAGCGTGTGTTTCTTCAAAGCGCTGTTCGATCAGCCTTGGAATCAGCGGATGAACGTGGGGGTGCAGTTCGACGATCAAATCGCAGCAGTCGAGTCCGTTCACGACGGCCGGATCGAGCAGGTGCAACTCACCTCCCTCACAGTCGCAGATGATAAGGGATCGGCCGAGAATTGCCGCCCCCAGTGCATCACGTTCACATTCACCAAGGACGGTAATCCGGTCCGCTACGCCGTTTAGCCGGGCCAGTCGCGAGCACATCGCTCGCGCAACTGGATTTGCGTCAAAGGCGATTACCGGTACGCCAGGACACCGGTACGCAAAGCCCACAGCGTAGTAGCCCTCTGCGCAACCTACGTCAATCATGGTGTCGTACTCATTGCTCATGAGATCCAGGAGCACCGCATGCAGTGCAGCCTCGTAGCTGCCAAGAAGCTTCGGCAGCAAAGCGCTTCCACTCGACTCTGAGATGTATCTAAGCCCCTTAAAGGGGCCATTCTGAACGGTGAGATCGAAGCGGGAGACAAGAGTCGCGCGCATAGCCAGGAGACGGTTTGCTTTATAGGTCCCCCACATGGCCTTCAGCGGCGGGGCGAACGTGGTAATGAACTCCCGAACTCTGCCAGGCATAGGCTCTAGAGTCTTCTACTGATCAGCCGGACGTCCGTAATACTTGCTGTAGTGCCCGTAGTAGTAGTAATAACCGGCGCTCACTTGGCGATGAACCTCATTCAACACCACACCCACTAAATTCGCGCGCAATCTTGCCAGGGTGGTGATTACCGAGCTTAGAGCCTTTCTGCTGGTGTCGCCGGCTCGCGCTACGACGATCACTCCGTCGACCGCGGTTGCCATTTGCAAAGGCTCGGCGAAACCCAGAAGCGGCGGGGCGTCGAGGACCACCAGGTCGTACTCGCGCGTGGCTTCCTCGATCAGTTCGGCCAGGCCCATGCCCATCAGATCCGACGCGCGGCGCGTGGAGGGTCCGGCGGGGAGAACGTCCAGACCCTTGGGATCGTCCATGCGAATCACCGCGTCGCGCCAGGAAATCTGCTCCAGCAGCACGTTCGACAACCCCACGCTGTTGGGAACCTGGTACAGGCGATGGACACTGGGGCGGCGCAGGTCGCCGTCGATCAGCAGCGTTCGCTTGTGCTGGCTTGCGTGCGTCGCGGCCAGATGCGCGGCCACGGTGGACTTGCCTTCGGACGGTGAGGCGCTGGTCAACAGAACACTTCTCAGGCGGCGGTCGAAATCGGTGAGCAGAATCGAGTTGCGCAGCGTGCGGATGGCCTCTTCGTAAGTTCGAGAGCACCTGCTCATGTTCGGCTGCGCGCGCGAGCGCCGTGGCGGCTGCCTGCCCGTTTCCATTCACGTGCCCGTTGGCAGCCGCCATGGATTGAATCGGGCTGAGGCGACGGCGCCAGTCCTTCACCGCGGGCAGCGAGCCGATCACGTCCGTGTTCAACAGGCGAGCCACCTGGTCCGGATCGCGAATGGTGTTGTCGAGCACGTCGGAGAGCACTGCCGCGCCGACGCCGAGGAACGCCGCGAACAGAAACGCCAGCAGCGCGTTCAGCCACGTTTTCGGAAACACCGGCTTCAGCCCCGGACGCGCCGTGTCGGCGACGCGAATGGAGCTGTTCTGAAAGCTCGCGTTGATGCCGGCTTCCTTGATTTTCCGCACCAGCTCTTCGTACAGCTTCTTGTCGCCCTCGGCCTCGCGCTTCAGCGTTTGATATTCGAAAGACCGGGCATTCAGGCGGTCGAACTCAGCCTTGGTGTCCTTTACGGCGGCTTCGAGCATGGCTTCGCGATTCACCGATTCGTGATACTCGACTTCGATGCGCTGCCCGATGCTGCGGCGTGTGGCCTCGATCTCGGCTTCGAACTGCTGGACCCTGGTTTGCGCTTTCTTATACTCCGGGTGGTTGACGCCGTAGTGATCCTTGACCTCTGCGAATTTCTCCTGCGCGTCGTTCAGATTTTCGGTGAGCTTTTTGAGGGCTTCGCCCTGCGTGGAGACCTGCGCGGCGGCCAGCGTGCCGTCTTTCACAGAGTTATAAGCCGCCTCTTTCTTGACGCGGTCCGCCTGGGCCTTGGTGTACTCCTCATTCAACTGGAGCAGGCGCGCGGAGATGATATTGGTCTTTTCCTCGGGGTTGATGACGTTCAAGTCGCGCTCGAAACGGTTCAACGCTTCGCTCGACTTTTCCATTTGCGCTTTCAGCTCCTCGAGCTGGCGTTCCATGAAATCACTGAGGCTGGCGGTGGCTTTGTAGCGGATCCGATAGGTGTGCAGCAGATACTGCTGGGCGATTTCATTGGCGACGTCGGCAGCGAGCTGGCGGTTTTGCGAACGATAGCTGATCAGCAGCAGATACGTGTTCGGCGGGCGCGTGACTTTCAGGTTCTTTAGAATTACCGGCGCCTGGAGACTGGTCGCCGATTTATCGACGGCTTCTTCGAGCGCGTCTTTTTCCACCTCCCGCAGCCGGTACTTATCGACCACGGGGCGGAGCACCGAATCGGACTGGATCAGCTTCACCTGCGTGGCCAGAAACTGATCGGCATCGTTGGTGACGTTCTGCAAAGCCTCCTGGCCCAGGACGCCGGTGGGCATTTGCCGGTCGACGTCCACCGTCACGGTCGATTCGTAGACCGGCGTGAGGCGCAAAGAAACGACCAGCGTCGCCAGTACGGCGCCCGCGACGAACCCGGCGATTCTCCAGCCGTGACGCCGGAGAATCCACAGATAGTGCGCGAGCGGAACGTGCGCCGGCTGCGGCTCATACTCGGCGTCGAGGAAGGGCACCTGTGCGGCGACGCGGATGGTTTCCTGCACGGCGGGAAGAGTGGGTTCAAACTTCTTCATGGAGTCAGTGCCAGATCAAGAGCCCGGATGCGGTGGAGGCGCCGAACATGGTGATGCGGTCGATGGCGGTCATGGTATTGCGCTTGGTCTTGTTGTCGGGAATGTACAGGAGGTCGTCGGCTTCCAGCGGAACATCGGGGGATTTCCTTTGCATAATCTTTTCGAGCTCGACGGGAATCTCCCTCTTTGCGCCGGACGCGTCGCGGCGGTAAACAAAAGCGAACTTGGCCGCGTACGGCAGCAGTCCCTCTGAAAGCGCCACGACCTTCAACACGCTTTCATCGGCGGGATCGCGCACCGGAAAGGCGCCCGGCTTGTGCACATTGCCGACGACAAAAATCTTTCCGGCTTCCGGCACGCGGATCTGTTCACCGCCATGCAGTGTATAATTGACGGCCGGATCCGCGTCCTTCATCAGCCGCTTCACCGGAATGCGCTCCACCTGATCGGACCGGGTGAGCAG
>CAWJHI010000006.1:0-153273 GCA_963842485.1 Terriglobia bacterium
GCGCACCCGGGCTGGCTGGAACAGCGGGTGTGCGTGAGTGATTTCGCGCGCCGGTACGGTACCCCGATGACATCATGGCGGCCCCCGGCCAGCCAGGCGCAGCGCGACAAGCTCGCCATCGCGTATGCCCGGGACGGGTACGCGCTGGTGGAGGCGGTTTACGAGCCGTCGTCACCGGGGTGGCTGCGCGAGATCCCCGCAGTCGGGACCCTGCGCCAGGTCCTGGTGCAGAACTACACCCGCACGATCAGCGCGGACGGCAAGGAGGTGGTCAGGCGGCGGGAGAAGGAACCGGAAGGCGACGGTCTCCCGCCTGGCCATATCCGGATCGCCTCGCCATATGACACCGATGCCCGCTGGGGCGTCAAGCGGGACACGTTCTGGCTGGGATACAAGCTGCACGTCACCGTGCGGCGGCACTTGGGCGGCTTGCCGGTGCGGGCGCGTCCGGCGACATTCGCCTATCGCGCCGGGAAACTTTTGCGGCGGCACCGCGTGGCGATTCCCGCGGGAGCCCTGGCTGCGATTCTGATTCTCGCCTTCGCCGGAGCTGCGTGGTGGCAGGCGCGCCGCGCGCAGCGGAGGTTCGAGGAAGTGCGGAGCCTGGCGCACTCGGTGATGTTCGAGCTGCATGATGCCATCGCTCCACTTCCCGGTTCGACTGCGGCGCGGAATCTGCTGGTGGCACGGGCGCTCGAATATCTGGAGCGGCTTTCGAACGAATCCGCGGGAGATCCGAGGCTCGCGTGGGAGGTCGCGCTGGGATACGAACGCGTGGGGATTGTGCAGGGCGCGGCTGGGGACTCGAATCTGGGGAACGCGGCGGGAGCGTTCCAGAGCTTCCAAAAGTCGGCCGCGATTCTGGATCGTCTGGCGGCCGGGAACCTTTCAAATCCGGCATTCCGACACGATTACGTACAGGTGCTGGACCACCTTGCCGGCGCCTACAACCAGGTAGGCAACGCCCAAACGGCGGCGCGCACCGCGCAGAAGTGCACCGATCTGGCCGAGTCCGCGTTTCGCGCTCACCCTGACGATCCATCGGCCATTGGGGATCTGCTGATCGCGGTGACGATGCAGGGGGATCTGATGGCGGACCAGTCCAAGTTTCAAGAAATGCTTCCGCTGCGCCAGCGTGCGCTGGAGCTTACCGGGCGTCTGGCGGCAGCGAGCGGGGGAAAGGGCGACGTTCAGCGCGATCTTGCTCTGGCGCACAAGCGGCTGGGTGCGCTGTACGGCGTCCTGAAACGCCTGGTAGAGAGCCGCGCCGAGTATGAACAGGCGGTGGCCATCGACGAAGCCAGATACAGCAGCCATCCTTCCGATGGCCGCACGAGGATGGATCTCTCTTTCGATTACAGCGACCTTGGCTGGGTTTCGTCGCGGCAGGAGAACCCGTCCGCGGCGCTGGCCGCGCATCGAAAAGCGCTCGCGCTGCGGTTGGAGGCAACCCGCGCGGACCCGAACGATTTTCGCGCGGCCCGCTACGTCGCCAGCAGCACCGGCCGGATCGCGAATGTGTACCGGCGCATGGGGGATCTGAAGCAGGCGCTGGCCACGGGGCGGGAAGCGGTGGCTCTGTGGACCAATCTCTCGGAGCGTTCGAAGGCAGACTGGCAAATTGTCACGGAGGTGGGGGACGCACACGGAGATCTTGCGGAAACCTATGAAGCGATGGGAGCGAAACCGGCGGCGGTGGTGGAGTATGAACAGGCGCGATCGATCTTCGCGGGACTGCGGGACAAAGGCGTGCTGCCGGCCGCGCTGAATAAGAAGATCGATCAGTATGCGTCGGCTGCGAGGAAGTGAGGAACCGCTCTTCCTGAGACCCAGTCCCCTTGGTGGTAGCGTGAAGAGTTCGATACGCTGGAACTAAGGAACTTTGAATGGCTGACACCATTAAGAAATTGACAATCGAAGGCTTCAAGTCTATCCGGAAGCTCGATGATTTTCCGCTCCGTGACTTGAACGTTTTGATTGGCGCGAATGGTGCGGGTAAGAGCAACTTCGTGGGGTTCTTCCGTCTCCTGAGAGAGATGATTGACCAGCGGCTTCAGGTGGCGCTGGCGACTACCGAAGGCGGGGCAGATGCCTGCCTCTACATGGGTCCAAAAATAACCCAGCAGTTCGTCGGAAAACTTTACTTCGGTAAGAATGGGTACGAGTTCACCCTCGTTCCGTCGCAGGACAATCGACTTGTCTTTTTGGACGAAACTGCGGTGTTTTTCGGTGACATTACCGACTCCCACGAGTCGCTGGGGGCCGGGCACCTCGAAGCCAAATTGAAAGATCATAAAGATGACGTGGGCAATTGGGGAGCAAAACGTGGTGTACCGAGTTACGTCTTCGAAGCTGTCTCGAGTTGGGTTGTTTACCACTTCCACGACACAAGTCTCAACGCGGCGGTCCGGCGGCCGCGAGCACTCAATGACAATGTGGCCCTTCGACAAAACGCGGAGAACCTGGCACCGTTCTTGTATCGCCTTCAACAGATGCACTCTGCGAGCTATGCGCGAATTCGAGATGTCGTGCGGCTTGCGGCTCCATTCTTCGATGATTTCAAGCTCCGGCCAATGCCCACAAGTCCTGACATGATCCAGCTTGAGTGGCAGCAAAGGGATTCCGACTATCCCTTCCGCGCGAATCAACTTTCTGATGGCACTCTCCGGTTTATCTGTATGGCTACCGCATTACTACAACCTTCTCGGCCCTCTACGGTTCTCTTCGATGAACCCGAGCTCGGATTGCATCCATATGCGCTGACGTTGCTTGGCAATCTCTTCAAGCAAGCCTCTGTGATGTATGGCAGCTCCATGCCCACGCAGGTCATCATCTCCACGCAGTCCGCGCCGCTGCTCAACGAGTTTGCTCCAGAGGACATCGTCGTGGTCGAGCGGATCAACGGAGAGTCCAAGTTCCGTAGACTCGACTCCGCTCACCTTTCAGAATGGCTTGAAGACTACACATTAGGTGAGCTCTGGCAAAAGAACATTCTGGGGGGTAGACCTCGCCAGGACCGGCTCCTTGAGCCCGTGCCTGGAGGCGATCCACATCAGTGAGCCACGTCTACGTGATCGTAGAGGGGCCGACGGAAGAGTCCTTCGTTAAAGGGCCCTTAGCTGAAGTCCTCTGGTCGAGTGGCGTGTACGTCACTCCCATCATTCTCGGCGTACCGGGCCACAAGGGTGGGCGCACGAACTACGCGCGGGTAGGGAAAGACATTGTGAGGCAACTTAGACAGGATCAAGGATCGTATTGCACTACGATGATCGATTATTACGGCTTGGGCCGCGGCTTTCCGGGAACTCCGGTCCCCTCGCACCTCCAGAACGTTCAAAAGGTAGAGCACATCGAGCGTGCCGTCATGGATGACGTATGCCGCCAGATCCCCGATTTCCGCCCGGATGTTCGACTGATTCCGTACCTCTCTCTGCATGAATACGAGGGTCTGCTCTTCAGCGATCCGGATGTTTTTGCGCTATCTCTGCGCCAGCCACACCTTGCGAGCAGCTTTCACGGAATTCGCAATGAATTTCCGACGCCTGAGGACATCAACAACAATCCGGAGACGGCTCCCTCAAAGCGGGTCGTGCGTATTTATTCTGCTTACAAGAAGGTCATCGAAGGGACCATCGCCGCGCGTGCTGTGGGCATTCAGAAGATGCGTGAGGAGTGTGCTCATTTTCGCGATTGGGTGCGACGGCTTGAGGGTCTTCCTGAGCTTTGAATCCGCTGGCATAAGCCTGCTTCCCGTTATTCGTGACGCAGGGCGCGGATGGGGTCTACCCGCGCGGCGAGTCGAGCGGGAACGACGGCGGCCAGCAAGACGACCAGAGCGAACAGCAGCAGCACGCCGCAATAGGTTCCGGCATCTGTCCCGGTGACGCCGGCCAGGATCGAGCCGGTGAAGCGTCCTACCGAGAGCGCCAATCCCGCGCCCAGCGAGAGGCCCGCCGCGACCCATGCAAAGGAACGCAGCAACACGCTGCGCAGCACTTCCACGCGCCGCGCGCCGAGGGCCATGCGGATTCCGATTTCACGGGTCCGGCGAGCCACGGTGAAGTGCAGCACGCCATAAATCCCGACCGCGGCCAGCAGCATTGCCATCAGTGCGAAGGCGCCGACCAGAGAAGCTCCCAGTTCGTAAATCGAGACGCGCCCTTGAAGGAATTGCGGAATGGTGCGCACGCCGAAGATGGGCAGCGCCGCGTCGAGCGACTGCACCTGCTCACGCACCGCCGGCATCAAGGCGTCCAGCGTCTGTTTCGACCGCAAAACCACTTCGATCTGGCCGGAATAATTTTGAGTCAACGGGACGAAATAAAACGCCGTCGCGTTTTCGCCGAAGGAGACGTATTTCCCGTTCCTGGCGACGCCGACCACCTCAATGGGAGTCCCGCCTTTACGGTCGGCGAAGCGATGGCCGAGCGCGCCTTCCGGCGTTTGCCAGTAGAGACGCGCCATGGTTTGGTTGATCACCGCGACACGCTTGGAGGAATTGGTATCGCGTTCGTCTATGACGCGGCCGGCAACCAGGCGCGTGCCCATCGTCTCGAAATAGTGCGGGCCGATGCGGCTGATCCAGGCGGTGCCCGGCTCGCGGTCGGAGCGTGGAACGTAGCCCCCCGGATGAACTTCCGTCGCACTGCTGTAGATGTCCAGCGGCAAGGCAAATACGGCCGCCGCGGATTCGACGCCGGGAATGGTTCGCAAGCGGTCGAGCAAAGTTTGATGGAATTGACGGCCGCGCTCCGGGGTGTAGCCGAGCGAATCGAGATTGACCGCGAACAGCGTAATTCCGGAGCGATCGAACCCGGGATCGGCGCTCTGGGCGAACTGCATGCTTCGCAGGAACAGGCCGCCGCAAATCAGCAGGACGCAAGAAAGCGCCACTTGCGCCATCACCAGCAAATTCCCGGAGCCGATGCGGAAGCGCCCGGCGTGCACCGCGCCTGGCTCGCCTTTCATGGCCGAGGCCTGGTCGATCCGGGAGGCTCGAAAGGCGGGGAGAAGTCCGAAAATGGCGGCGGCGATCAGCGAGACCAGAAGCGCGAACGGGAACAAACGAAGATCCAGATGCGGGGTGGCATCGGTATCCACCATCTGGAAATCGAGCGTGGGATTTCCGTTGCGGAGCGCATCGTTAAACCATAACGCGAACAGAAGCCCAAGCGCGCCGCCGGCCATCGCCAAGACGACGCTTTCGGTGAACAACTGGCGGACCAGGCGGATTCGGCTGGCTCCCACGGCGACGCGAATGCCCATTTCCCTTACGCGGCTGGTGGCGCGGGCCAGCATCAGGTTGGCGACGTTGGCGCAAGCGATCAACAGCACCAGGATCACCGCGACGCCCATGATGCCGACAGTGGCGGGGATCACGCCGGTGGTCCACAACCAGGGATTGGTGCGGGCGCCGGCGGCGAACATGCGAATGGCGAGATCCTTATTGGTCTGGGGATACTCGGAGCCGAGGCGGCGCACCACGACATTCATCGCGGCTTCTGCCTGCTGGCGCGTCACGCCGGGTTTCAGACGGCCGCGCGCCAGGATCCAGCGATGATCGCGGCCTTCAAGAAAGCTTGGCTCGTTGCCCAGAATCGCCGGCTGCATCATCGCGGGAACCCACACGTCGGGAATGAAGTTGAACAGCGTGGTCCCGATGAATCCCTTGGGCCCAACGCCGACGATGGTGAAGGCGTGGTTGTTGATCTTGATGGATCTGCCGATGATGTTCGGATCGGATTCGAAACGGCGGTGCCAGTAGTTGTAGCTGAGAACGCAGACGGCTTTCTCGCCTGGAACGCGATCCTCTTCCGGCAGGAATCCGCGGCCGAGGACGGGATGGATTCCCAGTCCCGAGAAGAAATTCCCGGTGACGATTTCGCCCCAGATCAATTCCGGTTTTTCGCCGTCGGTTACGCTGAGCGGACGCCCGGCGGACCCCATCAGGTCCGACAATCCGATGTCCTGCTTGCGGAAATCGAGCAGATCGGGATAGGAAATGCCGTCGACCAGATTGCCCCAACTCGGCGAAGTGGTCCCGATGGCGACCAGGCGGCTGGGATCGTCGACGGGCATCGGCCGCAGCAGCATCGCGTTGACCAGAGAGAAGATCGCCGTGTTGGCGCCGATTCCCAAGGCCAGCGAGAGCACTACGATCGCGGTGAATCCCGGCGATTTCGCCAGAACTCGCAAGGCGTATCGCAGATCCTTCCAAGCAGAGTCCATGCATAGATCCATTGCAGATTCGAGGCCTAACGCAAGTTGTTGCAGTCAGATCGCGTTTCCCCGGGGCGCTGTTCGTTAATGGGATAATGTGCTCGATTCCGCAGATATGCAAAAAGACCCATTTCTGGCCGCGGCGATCGAGGAAGCGCGGCGCAGCCTCGCTGAAGGGGGCATCCCTATTGGGGCTGCGTTAGTTACCAGTGGTAACATTATCGGCCGCGGCCACAATTGCCGGGTCCAGACCGGAAGTCCCATCGATCACGGAGAGATGAATTGCCTGCGCAATGCGGGACGATTGCCGGCCAGCGTATATAGGGTTTCGACCATGTATACGACCCTTTCGCCCTGCCCCATGTGCAGCGGCGCGATCCTGCTGTATAAGATTCCCCACGTGGTGGTGGGTGAAAACCTGACATTTCTGGGTGCCGAGGAGTATTTGCGCCAGCGCGGGGTCAGGGTTGACGTAGTGCAGGATGAGGAGTGCATCGGGATGATGCGGGCGTTCATCGAGGCCAGACGAGGACTGTGGAACGAGGACATCGGGGTGTAGACAACCGGCGTGTGAACCTCTTGCCGCTCAGGTCATTAGGTGTTAGGATCACCTTAATGTCCACAGAACAAATCCTCTCACTTCTGGTCGCGGAACGCGATCGCCTCAGCCGGGCCATCGACGCCCTTGGAGGGAGCACGAAGCGTCGTGGACGCCCGCCGAAGCGCGCATCCGCTGCTGCTGCGGCTGCTCCGGCGCCTGCGCCTACCGTACCCAAGAGACGGAAGCGGAAACCCTTGACAGCCGCCCAGAAGAAGGCCCAGTCCGAGCGAATGAAGGCGTTTTGGGCAGAGCGCAGGAAAAAGCAGCAGAAAAAAGGCTGATTCACGTTTGACTCGCCGCAGGTTGGCTCAAAAGCACCACCCGGTGGATTTCGGCCAGACTTGAGCGGTGATTAAGATCCTGTTTTCAGCACTTTACGAGTGGTGAAACACATGCAATAATACTGGTCGTAAGAGGCTATTATGAACAGGATCTTTAACAACCCGATTCGATACGGCGTGGCGTTGGGCGTGTTGGCTTTTTCGAGGCTGGCGATGGCACAGGAGCCTCCGCAGCCTCCGCCCGATCCGCAGACTCCCCAACAGAGTCAGGATGGCGGATGGCGGCGGATCGGAGACAGCAACCCGGCCCCAGGGCCGAATGATCCGCAGGGTCCTCCGCCGGCGAGCGCCAACATCCCTCCACAGTTGACGATCAAGCCGGGCACCTATGTGACCGTGCGGCTGAACAACGTGCTTTCCTCGAATAAGAACCAGGCGGGCGACGCATTTTCGGCGACGCTGGTGCGGCCGGTGGTGGTGGATGGCGTGGTGGTTGCCCAAAGAGGCCAGACTTTAGGTGGACGCATTTCCGAGGCGCAGAAGGCTGGAAAAGTTTCGGGAGTGTCGCGGCTGGGTCTTCAGTTGATCGATCTTCCGATCGCCGATGGGCAGCAGATTCCAATTCAGACCTCGTTGTTCAGCAGGATGGGTCCGACGTCACAGGGTCGCGACGCGGCTGCCATCGGTTTGACCACCGGGGCGGGGGCAGCGATCGGCGCGGGAGTCGGAGGCGCGGGTGGCGCGGCGGTGGGCGCGGGCGCGGGCCTGGTGGTGAGCACCATCGGTGTGCTGTTTACGCGTGGGCATCCGACCATCATGACTCCGGAGTCGATTCTGACGTTCCGCATCGAACAGCCGATAACGATCTCGACCGAGCACGCGCCGCAGGCGTTCCGTTTCGTCAATCAGGGCGACTATCAAACGTCGGCTCCCCCGCGGATGCAGATGCGCGGGCCTGGTTATGGTTCGGGCTATGGTTCGGGCTATGCGGCGGGTTACCCGTATCCATACTACGGGCCAGGGTATTATCCTCCTTATCCATACTACTGGGGCCCTTCATTCTACGGCGGAGTCTTCTTTGGACCCCGCATTTTCATAGGCCGGCGCTGGTAGTAAGTTTCCTTGTCCAGCAGTGCGTGGTGTGTCAAGTGGGGCAGGCTTTCCTGAAGGCCTGTCCCACATTTTTCTTCGGTGACAAGTCAATGGGGCAGTGAACAAAAGGGGGACAGACCGCTCTGTCCGCTGTCTGGATTCGCGCAAATCTAGATCGTGTGGGTCTTGGGGACAGAGTGGTCAGTCCCCCTTTTTTCACACTTCTTTAGTGGCGGGCTTCGGCGTGGTGGCGGACGTCGACACCCTTGACGAGAAAGAGAACGTCCTCGGCGATGTTGGTGGAATGATCGGCGATGCGCTCAAGATTTCGCGTGACCGCGAGGAGGTCGAGGGCTTGCCGGATGTTCTGCGGGTCCTTCTCCATAAAACTCACCAGTTCGTGATAGCACGCCGTGCGCAGACTGTCCACGCCATCGTCGGAAGCAAGGACGCTGCGCGCCAGATCGGCGTCGCGGGTGACGAAAGCGTCCAGAGACTTGCGTACCATGGATTCCACCAGGCCGGCGATGTGCGGGATGTCGATCATGGGCTTGATCACCGGCTCCTCCATCAGGGAGCGGGCGCGCTGGGCAATGTTCACGGAAAGGTCGCCCATGCGCTCCAGGTCGGTGTTGATTTTCAAAGCCGCGACGATCAGGCGGAGGTCCGCCGCCATGGGCTGCTGCAAGGCGAGCAGGTTGATGGCGAATTCGTCGATCTCGATTTCGATCTCGTTGATGCGGGCTTCATTGCGAAACACTTCTTCGGCGGCGCCGCGGTCCTTGTGAATGACGGCGCCGATGCTGCGCTGAATGGCGGCTTCCACGAGCGAGCTCATTTCAAGCAGCTTGGTTTTTAATTGTTCTAGTTCTTCGACGAAATGACGCACGTTAACCTCATCCAAAGCGTCCGGTGACATAGTCTTCGGTTTCTTTTTTCGCGGGTGTCTTAAAGATCACGGTGGTGCTGTCGAACTCTACCAGGCGGCCGAGCAGGAAGAATCCGGTGTAGTCGGCGACGCGCGCGGCCTGCTGCATGTTATGCGTCACGATTACGATGGTACAACTGCTCTTGAGCTGGAAAATCAGATCCTCGATCTTGGCGGTGGCGATGGGATCGAGAGCCGAGCAGGGCTCATCGAGCAGCAGGACTTCGGGATTCACGGCCAACGCGCGCGCGATGCACAAACGTTGCTGCTGGCCGCCCGACAAGCTGTAGGCGGACTGGTGGAGTTTGTCCTTCACTTCGTCCCACAAGGCGGAACGGCGCAGGCTTTGCTCCACCTGGTCTTTCAAAGTGGACCGGGAGGCGAGGCCGTTGATGCGCAATCCGTAGGCTACGTTGTCGAAGATCGACTTGGGGAACGGGTTCGACTTTTGAAACACCATGCCGACGCGGCGGCGCAGCTCGGAAACATCCTGAGTGGAAATGTTCTCGCCATCCAGTTGGATCTCGCCGTCCACGCGGCTGTGACGCACGGTTTCGTTCATGCGGTTCAGCGTGCGCAGAAACGTCGACTTGCCGCAGCCCGAGGGTCCAATGAAGGCCGTTACACACTTCTCATAGACCTGCATGTTGATGTCGTAAAGCGCCTGAAACTTCCCGTAATAGAAATTCAGGTTGGACGCGCTGATTTTGGCCGGCATCTCGGACGGCTTGGAATCAACCGGGCCTGGCACGTTTAGAGCGGGCAGTGTCATCTCTCGATCGGAAGCGGATGGCTGTCGGCTGGAAGCTTGCATTGTATCACCTGTCCGAACTTATGAGCGCGAATCACCGGGCCACATAAGCTTTATTGGCGAGGATCAGCCGCGCCACGATATTCACGGCTAAAACCAGCACCAGCAATACGAATCCGGCGGACCAAGCCTGCTGATGCCAGTCGTCGTACGCCGAAATGGAGTACCTGAAAATCATTTCCGGGAGGGCCGCCGTCGGCTGATTCCAGCCCGGACTCCAGAATCGATTCCCGAAAGCCGTGAACAGCAGCGGCGCCGTCTCACCCGCAACGCGCGCCAGATTCAGCATGATGCCGGTAATGATCCCCGCTTTGGCCGCTGGAATCACCACCGTAAAGATGGCCTTGGATTTGGACGCGCCCAGCGCCATCGCGCCCTCGCGCAAGGCGAGCGGCACGTTCCGGAGGAATTCCTCGGAACTGCGGATTGAGATCGGCAGCATGATCACGCCCAGGGCGAGGCCGCCCGCAAACGTCGAAAAGTGCTTTTGCGGGACCACGATCAGCGCGTACGCGAAGATCCCCATGACAATCGACGGTACGCCGTTCAGCAAATCGGTTGTGTAGCGAACCGCGGACGAAAATGCGGAACCGCCGAATTCGGCGAGATAGACGCCGCCGAGAAATCCGATCGGAACGCCGACGCAAGTGGCCAACAAGCAGGAGCTTCGCGCTGCCCAGAATCGCGTTGGCCATGCCGCCGCCAGTTTCGCCCACTGGGGCAGGCAGCTTGGTGAAGAAATTCCAATTCAGGCTGCTGGCTCCATGGACGAACAGATAGCCCAAGATGTAAACCAGCGTGCCCGCCGCGAACAGTGTGCATAGCCCAGTCAGGGTGAGCATAAAGACGTTCACGGTTTTACGGCGGGCCTTGTTCCAGCTCATTGCGACGTTCCTTTTTTGGTCGTGCTTGCCACCAGGATTCTGGCCGCCCCATTGATGATGATGGTAAGCGCAAACAGTACCAGCCCCAACTCGATCAGGGCGCCCTGATAGAGGTCTCCGGTCGCTTCCGCGAATTCGTTGGCGATCACCGCGGCGATGGAATATCCCGGCGCGAACAGGGATGCGCTAATCTTCGGGTCGTTCCCGACCACCATTGTGACCGCCATTGTTTCGCCAAGCGAACGGGCAAGCGCAAGGAAGATCGAGCCGACAATTCCCTTTCGGGCGAACGGGACGACCACGTCCCAGGTGGTTTCCCAGCGCGTCGCGCCGAGGGCCAGCGCCCCTTCTCGCTGATCGCTCGGCACCGACAGAATCACTTCCCGGGAGATCGCGATGATGAACGGAACGATCATCACCGACAGGACCACGCCCGCCGAAAAAAGGCTCACGCCATAAAATGGACCCGAAAATAGCGGAGTCCAACCGAGCACGGAGCGGATGTAGGGCTCCGCGCGGAGCAGGGCTGGAAGCAGAACGAAAAAGCCGAGAAAGCCGATAATTACGCTCGGCACGGCGGCCAGCAATTCGATCAGGAACGTCAGCGCCGAGGAAATTCCCGGCGGCGCAAGCTCGGCCAGAAACATAGCGGCGCCGACGCCTAGCGGAATCGCGATGATCATCGCAAGCGCCGAGGTCACCACCGTTCCGTAGATGAACGGAAGAGCGCCGAACTGTCCCGCCACCGGATCCCAGGTTTTAGTCCAGAGGAACGACCAGCCGAATTTCAGGCGCGATGGCTCGGAATTCCGGTAGAGCTCGAAGACCAGCAGCGCGGTGATGGCGATGACGGCGAAAGCGCAAAGGAAAGTAATGGTATAGGCGATCTCATCACCGTTGCGAAGACGCTGCCCAAGCGAACGCGCCCGACCTTCCGGGGGCGCGTGGATGGTGGTCGCTGGCGCTGACATCGGCAGGGCTTACTGTATCTTAGCGATCGCCTTCTTCTCTTTTGCTGCTACTGACGCCGGCAACCTAGCGTACGACAGGGGCTCGGTCAGATTCTGCCCATCGGCCAGCATCCATCCAAGAAAATCCTTGATCGCCTTTCTCTTCGCGGGATCGCTGATCTTCTCCGGGACGAGAAGCCAGGTGAAGCTGGCGATCGGATAAGCGCCTTTCCCCGGCGCATTTGTGATCGACACGCGGAAGTCGTCGGGCATATCCTTTACCGCAGCCGACGCGGCGGTCACGCTCGCGAGATCCGCCTTCATGAAGACTCCAGCCGCATTCTTCACGTTACCGTAGGCCATCTTGGTTTGGAGGGCGTAGGTCAACTCCACGTATCCGATGCTGAAGCGCGTCTGATGGACCAGACCCGCGACCGCTTCGTTCCCCTTCCCTCCAAGGCCGGTCGGCCAGTTCACGGACGCGCCGCGACCGGGGCCTTTGTCCCATTCCGGGCTGATCTTGCAAAGATAGTCCACCCAGATGAACGTCGTCCCGCTTCCGTCAGAGCGATGGACCACGACGATATTCTCGTTGGGCAGGTTTACGCCCGGGTTCGGCCCCGTGATGGCCGGGTCGTTCCATTTGGTGATCTTGTTCAGAAAGATTCCCGCCAACGCTTCGGGAGTAAAGTTCAGGACGGCCGTCACGCCTGGCAGATTGTACGCGGGGACATCCGCGCCGAGCACTGTCGGGAATGCCAATACATTGAAGCCCCGTTTGTCGTGAAACTCCTTCAACTGGGCGTCGGTCAGCGCGTAGTCGCTGGCGCCGAAATCCAGGGTCCCCGTAGTGACCTGTTGAACGCCGCCGCCCGAACCGATCGATTGATAGTTGATCGAAACGGAGGGAACCTTCTTGTGGTACTCGTCGAACCACTTCGAGTACATGGGATACGGGAAGGTCGCGCCACCGGCCGTAATCGTCTGCGCGGCTGCGACGCCCGCCACCAGGATGAGGGCGAGAATCACCCCGGTCACTTTTCGAGACATAGCTTCCTCCTTCATTTAACCAACGTAGTGTTACAAAACGATTACTTTCCGAGCGTCGGCGCCGATCCTGGGAGGGTGTAGCGCAAGTTGACGAACCCCATGTCTACGTGCGCATTCGTGGGTGCGCCGACAGCCGCAAGCCACGGATTCCGCTGGAGATAGGAGTATTGGAACATGAGGTTGAGCGCGCCCCATTTGGCGTCTTTCGCAAGGGTGGTATTAGTACCGAACGTGATTTCCTGGATGGCCCTATTCTGGCCATCGCTGGAAATAGGTCCGTAGCCGATCTTGGTGGTACCGTTGGCATCCAGGGCCAGATTCTTGGGGATGTAAACTCCGCCGTAGTAGCCGTAGACCAACGTTTTCCCGACATTTGCCTCGAAACCGGTCACCGTGGATGCGGAGTGGACCAGGGAGAGGCTCCCATTACCGCGGATGATGAAATCTGGGGCTTCGCCGAAGATATAGCGGCCGCCGCCGTCACTCCAGAAGTTGTTGGTCAGGAGGCGGAAGTTCTTAGTAAGCGCGACGCTCAGGTTCACAGATCCGCCGCCACCGACCTTGGTGTTGGTCTGGAAGGCGGGAGTGCTGGCAGGATTGGCGAATTTATTGGCGATCTCCACACCGTCGATTTCGAAGTGGAACCTGGAGTTCGGATCGAACGCGAGCTTCGCGATGATGTCCGGGGCGAGGGCGGCAGACGAAATCACGCTGCTTCCGTTGTTGATCTGGCCGCCGAGTACCGCGCCGGAAGTCGCGTTGGCCGCTCCTACCAGGGCCGGAAGTGTAACCGCACTACCTCCGTTCGCGCCCCCGACGTACGGCTCGGAGTTCTCGAGAGAAACGCCGAACGCGACTTTATCGTTGGGGTGATACACACCGCGGAAGCCGGGGATTCGGCCCCAAGTCAAGCCCAACTGGTAATTCACGTCTATGTCTTGGGAGTAGAAGATATCTCCTGGTAGCGGGGATATACCCTTACGATTCGGAGTCATCATGCTCCAGGACTGGCCGGCTAGAAACTCAAACTTACCTTTCGTCACGTCGACCCAATAAAGCCTGAGGCGGAAGACGTAAGGGTTGCTGCTTACGGCCAAGCCTCCATTGGGAGGGGCGCCGATCTGTCCCAAAAAGTCAGACTCCCAATAGCCCAACACCTTCATGCCTTTGACGAGGGCGTCGATGCGCATACCGATGCGCGAGTTCTGGATGCTCAGGCGGGTTTCGGTCAATGCGCCGGCCTGAACGTTTCCGTACGGGATGCTGCCGAAGTTGGTGCCAATGCCGGTGCCGGGATTGGTGGACCGGCTGACGGACGTCATATCCATAAAGCCGACCGGCGTAAAGTAGGCATCGCCGATTTTGAGCTGGAGGGGGGACGACGAGTCGTCGGGTTTCTGCGGGGACTCCGGCATCGGGGAGGTGAAAACGGGGGGAGCGACGGGTGCAGGGGCCGAGGGCGGGACGATCGGAGTGGTGCTGGCGACTTCACCTGTCTTGGGATAGGGGATGGCGGGCGTTTCGTCCTTCTTGCTGCTCGGGGCAGGTGTTTCGGTCCTGGAGGCGAGCGCACGGCGCAGCTCATCGATCTGGCGCTGTTGATCGACCAGCATTTTCCTGAGCTGCTCGATATCGGAACTGGAGGCGGGGGCCACGGCGGCCGGCCGCGCATCGGTGGAACCATCCGCGGCTGGCTTGTCGGCCGCCGCGATGGACAGCACGATGCTCAAAAAGATCGCCAACACGGAGGTAATGGTCCGATGCGGCAATGGTCGTCTGGTCATTTTAGGTTTTCGCTCCTCTTTCGCTTCCCCGACACGGGGATGCTGTTCCAGCATGTTCTACAAGTTAGGCAAAGCAAGACTCAGAAGAATCCGCAGGATAGCGGGGAAGGGTTATGTTGTCATGAATGAATGGTTACAAATCGATGAAAGATTAACTTTGCCTTATGGCGGCTAACCGTTCACCGCGCCGTCGGCCGCGTGGAGATCGGCGAAGCATGGCAGCATGCCGTCGCAGTGGGTGACTTCGAACAGGGTGAGGATCCGTTCCGACGCGCCGACGATCGCGAAGCCGCGGTGGGTGCGCTGGCAGGATGCGAAGATGCTGATGACGACTCCCAGACCGGCCGAGTCCATGTAAGGAACCTTTTCGATGTCGACGATAACCGGCTGGGTGTGCTCGCGACGCGCGAGATCCTGGAAGTCAAATAGCGTTTGCAGGGTCAGGGGGCCGGTCAGGCGGAGGATGCGGGCTCCTTTGGGACTTTCGAGGACTTCAACGTCAAGGTCTTCGGACCTGCCAGGAGTCACATGTAACACTGTATCGTTCGCTGGTTACAAATTCGTGAACGATTCAGTAGACGTTGGTCTCGACGGCAGCGGTGCGCGAGGCGAAGCGGGTGATGCGCAGATCGTCAATATTGATCGTGTGGGCGCGGCCGTCGAGGATTTCTTCGGCGACCAGCATTCCGGTGGCGGGGGAATGCATGACGCCGTGGCCGCTGAACCCGCTGGCGTCGATATAGTTGGGGATCTCAGGATGACGGCCCAGGACGGGCAGGTGATCCGGAGTGTTTTCATACAGGCCGGCCCAACAGTTGCGGCGCACGATACCGACATTCGCGATGAACGGAAACCGTTTCGCGCCCTGTTCGAGGACGGTTTCGAGCCAGTCCCAGTCGACGGCAAGGTTTTCGCCGGGAGGCTCGTTTTCGTTGGTCACTCCGATGAGCAGTTTGTCGCCCTCCTTGCGCATGTAGAAACCGGTTTGAGTATCGATCACGAAGGGCGAATCGGGGAATGGAATCGGCTCGGTCATATATATGCAGCGGCGGTAGGGCAGCACAGGAATTTCAAGGCCGGCCAGCGCGCCGACTGCTCCAGCCCAAGGGCCAGCGGCGTTGATCACAGTGTCGCAGGCGATGGGACCTTGCGGGGTTTCGACGGCTGTGACTCGAGAGCCGGTTTTGCGGATTCCGATGGCGGGTGTGGCGCGGCGCAGATCGACGCCGCGCTTACGGGCTGCAGCGAGATAGCCGGTAGCGACGCCGTGAGGATCGCAATGGCCGTCGTCGGCGCAGAACGTCGCACCGAGAAGACCTCTTAGGTTCGCGCTGGGCATCATCGCGCTGACGTCGGATGGCGAAAGCACGCGGCTGCGAACTCCGAGTTGGTTTTGAAGCGCGACGCTACGCTGGTATTGCTCCCAGGTATCGGGCTCGGAGACCAGCAGGAGATAGCCGATTTGTTTCAGGCCTGAGTGGCCGCCGATTTCTTCGGTGAAGCGCTTTAATCGCTCGATACTGTAGAGCGAGAGGCGGATGTTCACTTCGCTCGCGAACTGGTGGCGCACGCCGGCGGCGGAGCGGGCGGTGCTACCGGTAACTTCGGTATCGGCTCTTTCGAGGATGATGACGTCGGTACAGCCTCGCGCGGCGAGATGGTAGGCGATGGAGGAGCCGACGATTCCGGCGCCAATGATCACGACGGACACCTTGTTATTGTAGTTGGCCTCCGATAGACGCCGAACCCCGAAGGCGAAGGGTGCGGATTACCGCTGGCCCATTCGTAATTCTACTTGGCGGGCCTGGGGATTTTCTGGTTGGCCATTGCTGAATTGTAGGCAAACCAGGCCATGGCTGCAGCGGCCTGTCGGATTTCGTTCACGTCGACTCGATCCACGGTGTCCATGTTGGTGTGGTGGGTGCGGACGTCGTAGTTTACGTAATCCTGAATCGGGTTGAAGCCGGGGACGCCGGCTTCGATGAAGCTGAGATGATCCGTGGAGCCGACCGGCTCAATAATGTTGCGCCTGGCGTCGAAGGATTTCATGGGCCCGAGCCAGGCGTCGAAGAGTGGGCGGATGGCTTCGTTGTTCTGTAGATACCAGCCGTAAATCGGGCCAGTGCCGTTGTCGATGTTGAAATAGACGTCCATTTTTTCGCGGACTGGCGTGTTGGCATCGCCGAGAAGATGCTGTTTCACCCAGGCTTTCGATCCAAGCAGGCCCTGCTCTTCGCCGGCCCATAGCGCGACGCGAATGGTGCGGCGGGGGCGGGCTCCAATGGCTTTGAGAATCCGCATGGCCTCGATTACCGTAGTGGAGCCATCCGCATTGTCGGTGGCGCCGACGCCGGTGTGCCATGAGTCGAGATGGCCGCCGATCATGACGACTTCATCGCTCACGGCGGGGTCGGAGCCGGGGAGCTCGGCGATCACGTTGTAGGCGTTGCCGTTGTCGGAGTCGTAATACTTCGTCTGGACGTTGACTCTCAACTTGACCGGTATGTTGTGCTGCAGCATGAGCGCGATCATGTTGTAGTGCTCGGCGCTGAGCGTGATGGCGGGGATCGCGCCGGGGCCGAGGTCGCGGCCGGAGACGAATACGGTGCCGTGTTCGCCCCGGCTGGGCTTCAGAATGACTCCAGCGCCGGCTTCGCGAACGGATTGCGCGATACGCTGGGCGGGCGTAGGTCCCGCACCACGGCCGCCGGGGCGTTGGCCGACGCTGGTGGCGTAGGCGGCGGACATGGGCGTGTAATCGGGATCGCTCGGCTGTGGCCGGTCCTTGCGAACGAAGTTGGTCATGAGGGGGTCGGTCATGACGATGGCGCCTTTCAGTTGGCCCCGCATGCGATCCACATCTTCCGGCGATTTTCCTCCTATAAAGACGGGTGACGCGACGAGTTCCTCGCTGGTGGATGGCGACCACGCGTCGGCGTAGCCGATCAGGGGGAGGTAGCGCGGCTCAATCATTTCAACGGTGAGCTTTTCGAGAGTCCAGCCGCGGCCGAACTGGAATGGCTCCAGGTGAGCGTTGGTCAGACCGTAGGATGCCAGTCGATCGCGCGCATATTCGGCGGCGCGCTTTTGCGCGGGCGATGCGGTGAGGCGCGGGCCGATATTCACCGTGAGCATTTCGAAGACGGGAGCGGCTTGGGAGTGTTCGAGCGCCTCGGCGCGGATCTTTGCGTACATTTCGCTGTCGATGGGGGCTTGGGCGCGCAGGATCGCGGCGAAGATCAGATACGCGAAGGTTTTTTTCATTGGATCACCAGTCGCTGGAACTCAGGCATGTCTTTCATTTTCGCGAAAAGCGGATCCGCGGCGGCCTGCGGCTTCAGGTTTTTCTGCATGCCGATGGCTTCCTGGAGCGCCACAAAGGCGTTTATGAGTTCCCCGGCCTGAGCGTAGCGCTGGGCCAGCCCATAGCGGATCTGCTCACCGCGCGGGTTCATCGCGGCTGCGATCTGTTGCTCCCGCAGCGCTTCGGCGAACTTGCCGGACTTCGCCAACTGAGCGGAAAGCTGGAATGGCTGCCCGCCATGGTGATATTCAGGAGACGATGCAGTTCCTTGAAGGGATCCACGGAGTCGTCAACGCGGAGGTCGACGATGCGCTCGACGGTGGAGTTGGAACCGGGCGGAATCGGCTTCACGACGAGGATGCCTCCGGACTGCATGCCTCGACGATCGCCGCCCTTGGACTGTCCCGCATCGAGCGCGGACATCAGGCGTTCAGCCATGCTGCCGTGAGCGCTTTGGTAGGCAACGGCCATGGCTTGGACCACTTCTTCGCCGGCGAGCGTGTTGCCCTGCACCGAAAAGTTCGGGCCTTCGACATGACCGGCAAATTGATGTTCCAGAGTGGTTTTGCCGGTGTATACGGCAGACCGGCCCTGGGCGTCGATGACCGCGACCTGGCGCGAGTCGCGGCCCGGATCTTCGGCGGTGATTTTCTTCACGACTTCGGCGGGACTGAGACCCTGCTGGAGCAAAGCTATGGCCTTGGGTCCATAGAGACGGTTGGCGGAAGCCTGCGTGGCGACCGCGCCGACGCCGGCGATGGCATAGGGAACCGCGGCGCCGGCTCCGAAAGCTCGCGACTGGACGGCGACGCCGAGCTCATTGGTTGCGGGATCGTAGGCGATGATCGAAAACGTGGAGAACCAAGGATCGTCGGCGGCAAAGGACAGTGTCGCGGCGGCGAACAGGAGACCGAAGGCAAGCGATCTCATAACACCCCCCAAGTCAAAGTTTACTGGCAAATTCGAGTTTACTTGGTCGCGTAATCCAGCGGCGGCTTGCCGTCGGCGGGGATGCGGGTGGTCCACTTCCGGCCGGCGAGACGCGTTTCGAACGAGTCGCGTGCGGATTTTAGTTCGTCGGGATTCTCGAACAGTTCGATCGCCCCGAGGACCAGGGTACGGGCGGCGACCACCATTCCTTTGCGGCCGATGCTCGATCCGGCGCACGCGGCGGCCTGCCAGGTGTGGGCGCCGACTCCGGGAACGAACGTCGCGGCGGTCAATTGAGCGGTGGGAACAACCCAGCTTACGTCGCCGGAGTCGCTGGAGGCCGAGGACACCGCTTCCGACTTGTCGGCGATAACCTTGTCCGGTCCCGGCGACTTGACGGGCGCTCCCAGGGTCTTCTGGAGCTCTTCGGCAAACTTCTTTTCCTCGGGCGTGTAGTCATAGCCGCCGGATTTCTGGATCGCGCGGCCGAGAACGGCGGACAGCGTGTCGTTAGGAAGAACATTCGAGTAGTTGGTGCCTTGCTCGAATTCCATGCGGGTGCCGGAGGCGAGAGCGCCGGCTTTGGCGCAGTCCATGATGCGCTCCCAGATGCCATTGAGGACCTGCGCGTCGGGATTTCGGGCGACCAGATTTGCCTCGGCGAACGCGGGCACGATGTTGGGGGCTTGTCCACCGTTGGTGATGATGTAGTGGATGCGGGTCTCCTGGGGGACGTGCTCGCGCAGAAATTCGACGGAGTTGAGCATGATCATGACGCCGTCGAGCGCGGAGCGTCCACGATCGGGGGCCGCGGCGGCGTGCGCGGCTACACCGTAGAAACGGAACCGGCCGCCGTTGTTGGCGAGCAGCGAACCGAGGTTGACGCGATTGGAGTCGCCGGGATGCCAGGCGAGGACGGCGTCAACGTCCTTGAAGAGTCCGGCGTGAAGCATGTAGATTTTGCCGCCGCCGCCCTCCTCGGCGGGGGTTCCGTAATAGCGGATGGTCCCCTTCAGACCGCGGGCCTGCATTTCTTCCTTAATCGCGACGGCGGCGAGAGCGGAGGCGGAGCCGAGCAGGTTGTGGCCACAGCCGTGGCCTGGATCACCTGCCCTCACGGGCGATTGGACGGGGACATCTTTTTGAGAGAGGCCGGGGAGGGCGTCGAATTCGCCCATGAGAGCAATCACGGGCTTGCCGGTCCCGAAGGTCGCGGTGAAGGCGGTGAGCATGCCGGCCAGGTTGGCGCGAACGTCAAAACCGTTGGCGCGAAGCTCCTGCTGCAAGAGGGCGGAGCTTTTGTTTTCGTGAAAACCGAGCTCGGGGGTTTCCCAGATCTGGCGGGATATGTCGCCGAAGCGGGCCGCGTGGGCATCTACGTGAGTGAGGACGTCCTCTGCGGCGTAGAGGTTCGCGACGGCCAGGATCACGATCAGGAAAAGATTTTGCTTCATTCGAAGATTGTAGCGTGCTTGAAAATTCAGCGATACGCAGTGGCCTGAAGGTTATAGAGCTGCGCGTATTGTCCGCCTTTGGCGAGCAGGGCTTCATGGGCGCCGGATTCGACCACGCGAGAGCCGTCGAGCACGATGATGAAGTCAGCCATACGCACGGTGCTGAAGCGATGGGATACCAGAATGGTGATGCGGCCGGCGCGCGCGGGTCCGGTTTTCGCGGCGGCGGCGAAACGTTCGAACAGGGCGTGCTCGGTTTCGGCGTCGAGTGCGGCAGTCGGCTCGTCGAGCACCAGGAGCAGCGGGCTTTCGCGCATGAATCCGCGGGCCAGTGCGAGCTTCTGCCATTGGCCAAAGCTGATGTCGACGCCGTCGGGCCAGGTCGGGCCTAATTGGGTTTCGGGGCCTCGGGCGAGCTGGTCGATGACATCGCCGGCCCCGGCGCGGGCGACGGCTGCGGCCACTGCCGGGACGTCGTCGAGATGCGGGACGTCGCCAATACCAACGCTATGGCGGGCTTGGAATTCGAAGCGGAAGAAATCCTGGAAGGCGCCGGCCAGGCGGGAGCGCCACTGGTCGGGCGGCATGCGGGCCAGATCCACGTTATCGACCAGGATGCGTCCGCTGGCGGGGCGATACATTTTGCACAGGAGCTTCACCAGCGTCGACTTGCCGGCGCCGTTCTCGCCGACAATGGCGACGACGGAGCCAGGATCGAGGTGGAGGTTCACATCATCGAGCACCACGCGATCGGTTCCAGGGTAGGCGAAGGATACATGGTCGAATCGGATGCCTTCGTTGAGGCGATCGGGGACGGGCGCGTCGGCGCCTTCGAGCAGGGACGCGGCGTAGTCTTCGAGCCAGGCGAGACGGCGGGAACCGTCGAGCCAGACGCCGCGGAGGAAGCCGATTTCGCCGACCGTCGCGCTGAGATAGGCAGAGAGCCGGGAGCCAGCGGCGAGAACCAGAAGAACATCGCCGGGTCCGCGCTGGAGCACCGACGCTACAAAGATGACCGAACCCACATAGCCGGCGCCGAAGATCGCCCAGCCGGCAGCATGCCATGCGGCGCTGCCGGTGCGGGCGGCTGCGACGGGTCCATACCAGCGTTCCCAGGCCTGGCGGCGCCGGGCGACCAGGCGATCACCGATGCGGGTGACACGCACTTCTTTACCGGGCGGCGCGGTGGTCGCCAGGTCGAAAAGATGCCGCGCGAGGCGATTGGACGCCGCGCCGCGCTCTTCAGCGGTTCGCTCCACCCCCGGGCGCCAGGCGGAGCTGAGGACGGTGGGCAAGGCGCAAACGACCAGCAACGCCAAGGCGGGATGGATGGACACAAGCAGCGCGATCGCAACGCCCAGACGCAGGATCCAACCGCAGGTGGTGAACAACGACATGTACATGTGGTCGAGCACATAGACCTGGTTGCGGAGAACGGCCAGGCGGTCCAGATACTCGGGGCGTTCGTGATGTTCGATGCCGGTGACGGAGGCCTGAAGGCGCGCCACATGCGATTCGAGCGCGATGGTCACCCGATCGCGGAAACGGCGCTGGGTGCGGTCGCTGATCACTTTCAGAAACCAGGTGGCGGCGGTGGAGACGGCGAGGCCTAGCGCAGAGGCGATCACCAGCCGGCGGCGGCCTTCGAGTACGCCATCGGCCAGAAATTTGAGCCAAAGCGCGAACAGCGCGTCCGGGAGGGCCGCCAGGAGTGACAAGCCGAACGCAACGCTGAGAAGCAGAGGCTCGGCGTCGTAGCCACGCTTGAGGGCTCGCCACATGGACGAGAATGCGGGCGGGTCCTGGATGTTAGTCGAGGACATCGAATTTCGCTCCTGGCTCTTCGTCTGAGTCGAATCGCGAGGCCTGCATGTCGAACATGGTCCGGTAGCGGCCGCCGGCAGCCATCAACTCATCGTGGGTTCCGAGCTCCACGACCTTGCCGTGCTCCAGGACGCAGATCCGGTCGGCTTGGCGAACGGTGGAGAAACGGTGGGAAATCAGGATCGTGGTGGTGTGGCGCGTGGCGGCCAGGATACGTTCGAAGATTTCAGATTCTCCTCGGACATCGAGTTGAGCGGTCGGCTCGTCAAGCAAAACGACGCCTGCGCCGAGGTGCACGGCGCATAGCGCCCGCGCGAGCGCTACCCGCTGCCACTGGCCGCCGGAGAGCTCCGTACCGCCGGGATAGCCGCGCGCGAGAATCGTGTCGAGGGCGGCCAGATTCGAAGCGCCAGCCTCGGCCAGGGCTTGCAGGATTGCGTCGTCCGGAGCGCCCGCGGGGGCGACGTTGTCGCGCAAGGGCAGTTCAAAACGAATGAAGTCCTGAAATACCGCAGTCAGGCGCGATCGCCAGGCATCGAGATCGAGCGCGCGCAGGTCGGCACCGTCGACTTCGATGGCGCCGGCTTGCGGGTCGTAGAGGCGGCACAGCAGTTTCGCGATGGTGGTCTTCCCGGCGCCGTTCTGACCGACGATCGCGAGAGACGTACCGGCGGGAATGGTAAGGTCGAAACCAGCGAGCACGGGCGCATCGGCGGTTGGGTACGCAAACGTGACATCGCGAAAGCGGATTTCGCGCGCGGGCATCGCAGCGGCTGGACGGCGTTCGGCGAACGACGCGAGCGCGCCTTCTGAATCCATGGCGGGTTCCAGGCGCAATACTGCGGCGGCGGGCGCGGAAGCGCCGTCGAGGGCCCACGACAGTCCACCGAAAGCGATCATACTGGCGCCGACCGCCGCGACTGCGAACGTCACCAGCCTGCCTATCGCCAGATTACCCTGGGCCGCGGCATTGCCCAGCGACCAGAAGACGGCGACATTGGCCGTGAGGACCAGGAGCAGGCTCCAGAGCACCGGGCGCTCCCGCAGACGCGTGGCTTGCCAGCGCAGTTCATGGAGGCGTTTGCGGCGCGAACGGAAGCGTTCGATCACCCAGCCAGACAGGCCGAACAGCCGCAGCTCCTTGGCGGCGGGAGGGTCGACGGCGAGCCGGTAGGCGTAGTCCGCGTGGCGTTGCGCGTCGCGCACCTCGTCCGTGTTGCGGTCGTGCCACACGCCGCTTTCGCGAAGCAGCCAGTGCGTGGCGAGCCATGCGCCGCCAAGCAGGATCGGCGCCCACCACGCGAATCCGGCCAGCACTGCAGCGGAGGCGAGACCGCCAACCAGCTCGACCAGCCCTGCGGCGATGAAATCCATGGAGATGGCCATCGGCGGTCCGCTGATGGCGAGATCGAAATCGCGCGCCATGGTGAGATCATTCGTAAGCTTGGGGTTTTCGAGGTGACCCATGCCGGGCGGGCGGACGCAGGCGGTGGTGAGACGGTCGTAGAGCCAGGCCGCGGTCCGGCTCCCGAGATTGGCGCCGACGGCGTGATGAATCGGCGGCAGGACTTGCAGGAGTACGAACACGACGCCTACGGTGGCAAGGGGGCCTTCCAGCGCAGCGCCGCGCTGAACCGCGGCGACCAGGGCTCCCATGGCAATCGCGAAAAGCGCGGGAAGGAATCCACGGGCCAGCAGGAGGGTCCACCAGGCGACCGCGAGGGAGCGGCCGGCTTGCGGCAAGACGCCGATGAATTTCCACTCGTTGCGTGCGCGCAGGCGCTGGATCACTGGGGGTCGCTCCGAAACCGGTGCTCCCGATTTCAAATGAGTATAACTTGCGAAACAGTGAGAAAGTTATGGGAGCGAGGATCCGGCGACGGTCGAAACGGATTGCATCGACTTTCGGCGGGCGCGGCGGCGACAGAAGGGGCGCTGGTTTCTATCGGCGGGACCGGCCGAGGGCGCGGGAGAGGAACGCGCCGGCGGATCGCAAGGGCGCGGTCAGCCGCCAGGAGAGAGATCGGCGAATCTCCTCGATCTCCTTTTCGCGGTCTCCAACCATTCGATGCAGCTCGTCGACGGGTTTCGGTGGTGTCGCTTGTGCCTGGGGTGGTTTGGGATCGAAGCCGGGCTTCTTTTTCAGGAGCATTTTGGTACCGCAGACCATGAGCGACGAAAATTCGACATCTTCCGGAGCTTGCGAAAGATCCAGATCGAAGCTAATCATCCTGGCTTTTACCACATGAAAGCCAGCCGTGATGACGCCCCTATAAAATTGATTCGCTGAATATCGATTCAGGGATAGATACTCAGAAAGCATATATTTCAGAAACGGGGCCTGATGGCCCGGATGCTCCGACGCATACTTCTCGATTTGCCCGCGCACCCAATCGGAGTCTCTTCTTAAGTGGAAATAAGACTCCTGAATATAATCGGAAAGGTGGCTTCCAACACAGCAATGGTACCAGGGATATACCTGAATAAATGCGCGGCCTTCATCACTCAGAACACGCCTGATCTCCGATAAAATCTGGAGGACATTCGGGATGTGCTCAAACGCCGATCACGAAAATATGAAATCAAAGGCGCGGTCTTCAAAAGGAAATCGGTTTCCATCGTAGAGCCGATGGGCAACACGGGGATGATAATCCGCGGGAGGATCGATAGCGTGACGCCGTAGTTTCTCCGCGACGGCTTCCAGGTGGTTCGTTTGGGGCAACACCTTGCCAGTGGAAAGCGGGTTGGGTGTCGAGTCCGGTGATGTGCGCCACCTTGCAATTGAGCAGTCCGAAATCCGCCAGCATTTCACCGCAACCGACGTTTAGAACGGTGGTTCCGGTGAGGTCTTCGCAGAATGCAAGAGTTTCGTTTGGAACGTCATAGTAATGACTCCGGACCCAGGCGTCTTCGGCGGGAATGAACGGATCGGGCATGAACTTCTATCCTGCTCATCTTAACTTGACCGCGCGGCCCGGTTGAGGCGCGCCCCTCGGCAGGGATCGCCGGATGTATACTGCTCTAGAACCAGATCGATGGGAGGCCCCTTGAACTATTCACGGCGAGATTTAGGATTCCTGCTTCCGGTGCTGGCCGCGAGCAGCGGCAAGGCGCAGACGCTTTCCTCCAATACTTACCGCTTCGAGAACCTGGTCACGAAGACGAACCCAAATACCAAGTCGACGGCCGTCCTGGAAGGCAAGACGCACACGGGGTTTGCCATTCAGGTGCATGAGACGGAGGTTTTTCCCGGACAGATGCCGCATCCGCCGCACCATCACGAACATGAGGAGGTGACGATGGTGCGCGAAGGGACGCTCGAAGTCACGATCGCCGGAAAGGTCAGCCATGCGGGCCCCGGGTCGGTGATTTTTGTCGGATCGAACGACGAGCACGGCTGGAAGAACATCGGGACCACGCCGGCGCGATACTTCGTGATTGAGTTGAGGGGCTGAGGCCGGCGCGAAGCATCGGTGGAGACACTTTCAGAACGGCCCCGCAGGTTTTTCGGTTGGTGGATCACGGTGGCTGCGTTCGTAACCTCCGGGCTCGCGGTCGGTGTACCGTATTACAACATCGGGTTCTTCTACGATTATTTCCAGCGCACCTTTGGATGGTCGCGCGCGGAAATCACGCTGGGCTTCCCCTTGGCCGCGCTGCTGACCCTGTGGGCAGGACCACTGTTCATTCATCGGTTCAGCGCGCGCATTCTGATTGTCGCGGGAAGCGGGCTCACCGCGATCGCTCTGGCCGCATTCGGCAAAATGGGCTCGACTCTGTGGATCTACTACGCAATCTGGGTGGTTTACACGGCTGGCTACATTTTCTCAGGGCCAATTCCACACCAATTGATCGTTTCCTACTGGTTCCGGAAGAACCGGGGGAAGGCGATGGGCGTAGTGTATGTCGGAAATGGACTCTTGGGATCCGTGGGGTCCCTGGTGGTCAAGCCGCTGACGGAAAAATTCGGGTTTCAAACGGCGCTCATGATTCTGGCCGCGCTGGTATTGCTGTGCTGGCCGATCGCTATCCTGATTCTTCGCGACAAACCCGCGGATCTGGGCCAGTTTCCGGACGGCGACCCCGTTGCGCCTGCCGAAGCCGCGCTCGAATCGCATTCATTTGCCGAGTTACTCGGCAGCTATTCGTTCTGGCTATTGCTGCTCGGAAGCTTCTGCTCGATCGGCGCAGTCGGGGCGATCAACTTTCATATGAAGTTCGTTTTTCTCGACGCGGGCTTCGCGGCCGGGCCTGCAGTGGATGCGGTGTGGCGCACGGCTTCGGTGCTGATTCTATGGTCGAGCGTGGCGGGGCGGCTGCTGATCGGCGGGCTGGCCGATCGCTTTTCGAAAAAAGTGGTGATGACGGCCACGTTCGCGCTGATCGCTGCAACCATTCCGATTCTGCTGGTGGTGCGGCCCGGCCAGGAACGTGCGCTGTATTCCTTCGCGGTCCTGTTTGGATTCGGGTTGGGCGCCGACTATATGCTGATTCCGCTGATGGCTGCGGAGCAGTTCGGCGTCAACAGCCTGGGCCGCGCGATGGCCGTGATTCTGCCGGTGAACACGATCGGCCAAACCTGGCTTCCTTATCTGGTCTCGATTCTTCGCGACCGACTCGGAAGCTATTCGATGGCAATGGGCGCGGTGCTGGCGATTGCGGTGGCCGGAGCAATCTCGATCGCGATTCTTCCCAAGAGTTCCGCGGGTCAAATTATATGGCAACGAAAAATATCGGCATCATCATGAACGGCGTCACAGGACGCATGGGAACGAACCAGCACTTGGTGCGGTCGATCCTGGCGATTCGGGAGGAGGGTGGCATTGCGTTGCCGGACGGCACGCGGCTGTGGCCCGATCCGATATTGGTGGGGCGCAACGAGGCGAAACTTCGCGAACTTGCCGAGGCGCACGGCATATCGCGATGGAGCACGCGGCCGGCGGAGTGCCTGGCCGATCCGGCGAACGTGGTTTATTTCGACGCACAAACCACGGCGCGGCGCGCAGAGGACGTGCGGACCGCGATCCTGGCGGGGAAACACGTGTATTGCGAAAAGCCGGTGGCGGATACGCTCGCATCGGCGCTGGAGCTCGCACGGCTGGCGCGGCAGCGGGGAGTGAAGCACGGCGTGGTGCAGGACAAACTGTTCCTGCCCGGCATCCGGAAGCTGAAACGCCTGGTGGACGGTGGGTTTTTCGGCAGGATTTTTTCGGTGCGCGGGGAATTCGGGTATTGGGTGTTCGAAGGAAACTGGCAGCCGGCGCAGCGGCCTTCGTGGAATTATCGAGCGGAGGAAGGCGGCGGCATCATCATGGACATGCTGTGCCATTGGCGGTACGTCCTGGATCAGACGTTCGGGCCTGTGCGGCGCGTCAGCTGTGTAGGCGCGACGCATATTCCGGAAAGATGGGACGAGAGCGGGAAACGCTATCGCTGCACGGCGGAGGATGCGGCGTACGCGTGTTTCGAGCTGGAGGGCGGCGTGATCGCGCAGATGAATTCGTCATGGAACGTGCGCGTGTATCGCGATGAGTTGCTTCAGATCCAAGTGGAAGGCACCGAGGGGAGCGCGGTCGCCGGTCTTCGCGGCTGCAAGACGCAGCATCGCGCGAACACCCCCAACCCGGCGTGGAATCCGGATATTCCGAACGCGTTGGACTTTCGCGCGGGCTGGCAGGAGGTGCCGGATAACGAGGAGTTCGACAACGCGTTCAAGGTGCAATGGGAAATGTTTCTGAAGCACGTCGAGCTGGGGACTCCATTCAAGCACGATTTGATGGAAGGCGCGAAAGGAGTCCAATTGGGCGAGTTGGCGATCGCGTCATGGCGTGAACGCCGCTGGATAGACGTTCCGGAATTGGAGGCATAGATGCCGGAGCTGATGCTGCCGCTCGACGGCGGTCTGACGCGCTGCCGCATCGACCGCGCCTGCTCCTATCGATCGCCCCCGGCGCCGCTCAGGTCGCGGACGATGTACGCCGCGGGGCACGTGGCGGGGGAGCATGGCGAGATCGATTGGGAATCGACGCTGGCGTTCCGGCGCTATCTTTGGTCGTACGGGCTGGGCGTGGCTGAAGCCATGGATACGGCACAGCGCGGAATGGGGTTGAATTGGGAGGCGGCGCGGGAGCTGATTCGACGGTCGCTGGCCGAGGGGAAAGCTTGCAGCGGATTGATCGCTTGCGGCGCGGGGACAGATCAACTTCCGGAGGGGCAGGAGACTTCTCTGGAAGTCATCATCCAAGCATATGAGGAGCAGTGCGAATGGGTGGAGAGGCACGGCGGCCGAGTCATTTTGATGGCCAGCCGGGCGCTGGCGCGGAGCGCATCGTCGCCTGACGATTACCTGACGGTGTATTCGCGCATCCTGCCACAACTGCGGCGGCCCGCGATTCTGCATTGGCTGGGCGATATGTTCGATCCGAATCTGGCGGGGTACTGGGGCTCGCGCGACTTGGATGCGGCGATGGAAACGTGTCTGGGCCTGCTACGGGATCACGCTTCTCAATTGGACGGCATTAAGATTTCGCTCCTGGATGCCGGGCGGGAAGTCGACATGCGGCGGCGGCTGCCGGAGGGGGTGCGCATGTACACGGGCGACGATTTTCACTACGACGAATTGATTCGCGGGGACGGCACGCATTTCAGTCACGCGCTGCTCGGTATTTTCGATGCAATCGCGCCCGCCGCTTCGGCTGCGGCACAGGCGCTGGATGCCGATCGTCCGAATGAGTTCGATCGCATTCTAGCCGCGACGCTGCCCCTGTCGCGGCATATTTTCGAACCTCCGACGTATCTGTATAAGACCGGCATCGTGTTTCTGGCGTATCTGAACGGGCACCAGGAGCGGTTCCGCATGGTCGGCGGGGCGGAGAGCGCGCGGGGTATCGAGCATCTCTCGAAGCTGCTGGTGCTGGCGGAACAGGCGGGGGTGTTACTGGATCCGGAACTCGCGTGCCGCAGAATGCGAGGGTTACTCGAAGGATGATCGAACGGCTGAGCCTCAATCAGATCACAGTCAACCGGCTGACGTTGCGGGAATGCGTCGAAGCGTGCGTGCGGCACAAGATTCCGTGGATCGCGCCGTGGCGGAATCGGGTCGAGGAGATCGGCGTCCGAGAAAGTGCGCGGATTTTGCGCGATTCCGGGCTTCGCATCTCCAGTTTGTGCCGGGGCGGATTCTTTCCCGCTGCGACCGAAGCCGAGCGAGTGGCGCGAATCGACGACAACCGGCGCGCGATCGACGAGGCTGCCGAATTAGCCGCCGGCTGCGTCGTGCTGGTCTGCGGGCCGGCGCCGGATCGCGATATTGATGCGGCCCGCGGAATGGTCGCCGATGGAATTGCGGCGATTCTGCCGCACGCCCGGGAGCGCGGCGTTCGGCTGGGTATCGAGCCGCTGCATCCGATGTTCGCCGCCGACCGAAGTGTCATCGTGACCTTGGACCAGGCGTTGGATCTGGCGGAGCGGCTTAATGCGCCGAGCGTCGGCGTCGTGATCGACGCGTTTCACGTGTGGTGGGATCCGCGACTTTACGCCGGGATTCAACGCGCGACCGGAAAGATCGTCGGCTTCCACGTGTCTGATTGGGCGGTGCCGCTGCCGGGAATCGTGACCGGGCGCAGCATGATGGGCGACGGAGTCATCGAGCTGCGGCGCATCCGGAGCGCGGTGGATGCGGCGGGCTACGACGGGCCGATCGAGGTCGAGATCATGAACGAAGCGATCTGGGCAAGGCCCGAGGATTCGGTGCTTCCCGAGATGATCGATCGCTATCTTGCGATGAGGTCTGAGGGTACAATTCCACGTATGCGCTTTTTCGCCGCAGTGTGGATCTTGATTCCGTCGGTTCTGCTCGCGCAACTCGACCCCGCGGCTGCGGAACGGGGCCGGTCGCAGTTCAAGTCGAGTTGCGGCTTCTGCCATGGCGAGGATGCCACGGGAAATCGCGCGCCCGACCTGGTGCGGTCCGTTACGGTCGGTCACGATGTGAATGGGAATTTGCTGGCGCCATTGATCCGCAGCGGGATTCCCGATACGGGGATGCCGGGTTTCTCGACATTGACTTCCGCACAGATCTCCGATATCGCGGTTTTTCTTCACCAGCGGCGCGCGGGATGCGATCAACACGAATCACGTGCCGGCGGATTATCCGCTTGCGAAGCTTCTTACCGGGAATGCGAGCGCGGGCAAGGCTTACTTCAACGGCGCGGGCGGCTGCTCGGGATGCCATTCTCCGACGGGCGATCTGGCCGGAATCGCGGGCAGGTATCACCCGCTCGAGTTGCAACAGCGGTTCCTGTACCCTGGCGCGAAGGCCGCCAAGCCGACGGCAATCGTGACGCTGCGGGATGGCTCGAAGGTGGAAGGCACGGTGGCGCACGCAGACGAGTTCGACATCGCCATCACGGGCCAGGAGGGGTGGTACAGTCTTGGGATCGGTCCCAAGTGAAGGTCGAGATGCACGACCCTCTGGCGGCGCATCGCGCGCTGATGCCGAAATACACGGACGCGGATATTCACAATCTGTTCGCATATCTGGAAACGTTGAAATAGGGAGAACATTTTATGAATCGCGCCGTTCTACTTCCGATTCTGATGGGCTGGATGTCGCTTCCCAGCTTCTCCGCCGACGGGTTGGATCCCAAGGCTCTGCTCAGGCCGCCGGCAGACTCCTGGCCCACCTATAACGGCGACTACAGTGGGCGCCGCTACAGCCCGCTTTCGCAGATCAACCAGGGGAACGTCCGGCAGCTTACGGTGGCCTGGGTGGCGCAGATGAAATCCGTGGCGATTAAATCTACTCCGCTGTTGGTCAACGGAATCTTGTATATGACCACGCCGGACAACGTGTGGGCCCTGGATGCGCGCGACGGCCGCATCGTCTGGCATTATTTCCGCGACTCGCAGGGCGATAAGATCGGACAACGCGGCGTCGGGATGTACAAGGACTGGCTGTATTTTGAAACACCCGACTGCCATCTGATTTCGCTCAATGCCAAGGATGGCTCGGTGCGGTGGGATATTGAGCTGGCCGATCCGAAGATCGGTTATTTCGCGACCATGGCGCCGCTGATCATTAAAGATCACGTGTTGGCGGGTGTTTCCGGCGATGTGACCGACGTTCCCGGCTTTCTCGATTCACGCGACCCGGAGACGGGCAAATTGCAGTGGCGCTGGTACACGGAGCCGAAGGCCGGGCGAGCCAGGATCGGAGACGTGGCCGCAAGGGACCGACGCGATCTCGCACGGCGGCGGCATGACATGGATGACGGGCACCTACGATCCGGAGCTGAACCAGACTTACTGGGGCATCGGGAATCCGAACCCGGTGCTGAACGGCGACGGACGCAAGGGCGACAATCTCTACACCTGCTCGATTGTCGCGCTCGATCCGGATACCGGGAAACTGAAGTGGTATTTCCAGCCGTCGCCGCACGATACACACGATTGGGACGCGGTGCAGACGCCGGTTCTGTTCGACGATACCGATCGCGGCGTGCGCCGCAAGCTGCTGGCGCAAGGGAGCCGCAACGGATACTTTTTCGTGCTCGACCGGTCGACTGGCGAGCACGTTTTGACCAAGCCTTTCATGGAAACCAACTGGTCGACGGGAATCGACGCGCACGGCCAGCCGCGTCCGGACATCCAGAAGGAGCCGAAACCCGACGGCGTGCTGGTATCGCCGGGCTCCGACGGCGCGACCAACTGGATGTCGCCGAGTTACGACCCGGAATACGGCCTGTTTTATCTCAGCGCGCGCCGCTTGTGGAGCATGTTCTACATGACCGCCGAAGGCAAGGCTGAAGGCTGGGCCGGGCGCGACCAAAACCTTTGGGCGGAATCCGTGCTGGAAGCCATCGACACGCGAACAGGCGATATCCGTTGGAAACACGAGCTCGGGGAAGGCGAGGACACTGCGGGCATTCTGACCACCGCGGGGAAGTTGCTGTTCACGGCCGACAATTCACAGAACCTGATCGGCCTGGATCCGGCCACGGGCAAGACGCTGTGGCACGTGAGCGTGGGCGGCCGGATGGTCGCCTCTCCGATGACCTATGAACTGGACGGCCGGCAATATCTGCTCACCGCCGTTCAAAATGTGATTCTGGCCTGGGCGCTGCCTGCCCCGGCAGACCGTTAATTCGCGCTCCAGACCCGCTTAATTCGCCTCCCGGACCCGCTTAATTCGCCTCCCGGACCCGCTCAATTCGCCCTTCGGACCCGCTCAATTCGCCCTCCGGACCCGCTCAATTCGCCCTCCGGACCCGCTTAATTCGCCCTCCGGACCCGCTTAATTCGCCCTCCGGGCGAGTAATAAATTCGATTCGACCTTCGAGTATCCGTAGCCGATGCGCAAGGCCAGCGGCTTCGAGCCGAGGGTGCTGTAGGCGTCCTTCAGGTCGGGCTGCTGGAACCAGCGGAAGCTTCCATAAGGGCGGTCGTACGCGCCATAGAGCTGCACTTTCCACACAGCCGGCTGAAACCACCTGTAGGGAATGCCGGAATCGTCTTGCAGGATCGCGGCACTGTTGGCGAGCACCGAATTGCGAATCAATGAGAAGGTCGCCCGATGCGTCATGTACGAGGTCGCCTTCAGCAAGGTAGTGAACCCGTTCAAGTGCGATAAATAGATTTGAAACGGCTTGTTTTCCCGTAGGCGCTCGTCAGACAGGTTGACGGTGAAGTAGTAAAGAGTGTGCATCGACTGGTCCGCGTCAGTCTGAAATTCGATCTCCACCCCTTTGTTCCCGAACCTGGTCGGCGCTTTATAGGTGGCCTCCCGGTCGATGACTTTACCGTCGTCGTCAAGGCGGATGTAGCGGAATCCGACCACGCGGTTATGAGTACGGACCAGCAACTGGAGAATCGGCTGGAGCAAGCCGTCGGTCACCTGGCCGCGGAACTGAGAGTCCATCTGGCGGGTGACGAAAAAACTGCGGCCGAGTTCGGACGCCATGGTCTCGCGCGTCTGGGCCAGATATTTCGGAAGGTCCATCTTTTCGATTTCATGAACCGCGGGCAGCGTGCCGGAAGGCTCCAGTCCCACTACGACGTACACCGGACTTTGCGGAAAGAGCGACGTGACTGTCAGGGCGTCTGGGCCGCCAAATGGATAGAAGATCGGTGCGACGCGGACGGCATCCTGGTCGAGCTCCTGTCTCTGAAACGCGCGGAGACGGCTGATGAGGTCGCCATCCGCTTTGCGCCAGGCAGCGTCGAGGCGGTCTCGGTGCGCCTGCCATGCCGGACCGGCCTCGAGGTTCGCGAAGGGACTGCCCGGCGTTCCCGGCAATCCGGCGATGAAGCGTCCCACGTCATCCGCGGTTCGGTCATGGGGGACCGGATCGGGCCCGGGCCCGGCGGCGTGGACTTCAGAATTCTGAGCGGCACGCCCGCATCCCTGCAACCACATCGCGAGGGAGAGAATCGTCGCGGCCGCGGACACACATCGATAAAGGATGTTCTTAGTCAAGGATGATCTCTTTAGCGAGAATGTAATAGGTTACCATCGTCTGGATCGGCAAATGTGATTACATCGCTAAGAGCGCCGCGCGGATAATAGAGGTTACATGCCTGGCTCAAAATTAAATCGACGACGCGCCCTTCCGTTTGCCGGAATCCTGATGCTATCCGGGTTGCTGCCGGGTGCGCAACCGGATGAGGCCACCAGGCGGCTCGCGCGCGACATTTTTCAGCAGTTGATCGAGATCAACACGACGGATTCGGTAGGCAGCACCACGGTGGCGGCGAACGCCATGGCGAAGCGGCTGCTGGACGCCGGGTTCCCAGCGGCCGACGTCACGGTCTTAGGGCCGAATGACCGCAAAGGCAACCTGGTGGCCCGGCTTCACGGCACGGACGCGGCGCTCAAGCCGGTCCTGATCATCGGACACCTGGACGTGGTCGAAGCGCGGCGTGAAGACTGGACCACCGATCCATTTCAATTTGTCGAAAAGGACGGCTATTTTTATGGGCGCGGAACGCAGGATATGAAGGTCAACGACGCCATCCTGATCACCACCTTCATTCGCTTTAAGCACGAAGGCTACCGGCCCGCACGCGACCTGATTCTGGCGCTAACCGCCGATGAGGAGGGTGGAAAATCGAACGGCGTGGATTGGCTGTTGAAGAACCACCGCGATCTGATCGACGCCGAGTTCGTGCTCAACGCCGACCCGGGCGGCGTCACCACCGTCAAAGGCAAACCGGTGAACGTCGACATCGAGGCGAGTGAGAAACTTTACGCGGATTTCCAGCTCACCGCGACCAACCCGGGAGGCCACAGTTCCCTGCCCGTTCCGGACAACGCGATTTATCACATCGCCGACGCACTGGTGCGACTGGAGCGCTCGCCATTTCCGTTCGAGCTGAATGAGGTTACGCGCACTTATTTCGAAAAGCGCGCGGCGCTCGAAACCGGACAGGTGGCCGCCGACATGAAGGCCATTCTACGCACGCCCCCAGACGCGGCGGCGATGGCTCGGCTTTCCGCGGATTCGCGTTACAACTCCACCATGCGTACCACCTGCGTCGCCACGCGGCTGAATGCGGGACACGCGAACAACGCGCTACCCCAGTTAGCGCAAGCCAATGTGAACTGCCGCATCCTGCCCGGTCACTCCGCGGAAGAAATCCGGCAGACCCTGATCCGCATTTTCGCGGATCCCAAGATCGTGGTCCGATTCGTGAGTAACGCGGGCAACGTGCTCGAACGGGCTCCGGATAAGGCGGCGTTCTCGCCGATGATGCCGCGTCCTGAAGTATTGAAGCCTCTGGCGCGGATTGCCGATGAGATGTGGCCCGGCGCGCCGGTGATTCCGGACATGGAAACGGGCGCCTCCGACAGCATTTACACCATCGCCGCCGGCCTGCCTAGCTACGGCGTCAACGGCATCGCGATCGATCAGGACGACATCCGGGCGCATGGAAAAGACGAACGGGTGCGCGTGAGCTCTTACTATGAGGGCGTGGAGTTTTACTACCGTTACCTGAAGGCGCTGGCCCCGCCGCGTTAGTTTATGTTGCAGGATGCGGCGCAATGGGCCATGAATTTTTTCGAGACGGTCGCCGCGGTGGGGACAGTCCTCCTGATCGGCGCGATGATTGCCGGGGCCGCGTTTTGGGTCTTCCGCCGGACGGTGGGAATGCTCGCGAAACCGGAAGTGGACGCCGAGCCTGATGAGGATGAGATCGAGCCGCGCGTCGACAAAGTTTCCTCCGATCGTGGTTCTCCGATATAATCGCCGTCATGGCGAATAATATGGATGAGAACCGGCGGCGATTCCTGGCATTTTTCTCGAGCGCCGGCTTGGGATCGACCCTGCTCCCCGGAGTGCTGTGGGCGGAGATGCAGCAGGAGGCCGAGCAGCGGGTCACGCCGGAGATGCTGAAAGACGCGCTGGCCGTTTCCGGCCTGACCATCAGCGACGACGATCAGAAGTCCATGCTGCAAGGCGTGAATCGGAGCCTGACCGGCTTTGAGGAGCTCCGCAAGCTGGACATCCCCAACGACATTGCTCCGCCGTTTTACTTCAGCACGATCGTCCCCGGCATGAAAGTGAATCGCGCCCGGGAACCGCTTCGGTTCACCGCGCCGTCCGTGAAACGTCCGGCGAATCTGGAAGACGTGGCGTTCTGGCCGGTGACGCAGCTCGCGCAATTGATCAAAACGCGCCAGGTGACGTTCGCTCGAGTTGACGGAGATGTACCTGGGCCGCCTGCACAAGTACAACGACAAGCTGAATTGCGTGGTCACGTTTCTGGACGAAGTGGCCACCGCGCAGGCCAAGCAGGCCGATACGGAGATCGCGGCGGGGAAATACAAAGGCCCGCTGCACGGGGTTCCGTGGGGCGCAAAAGACATCCTAACGGTGAAGGGGTATAAGACCACGTGGGGCTCGGGCGCCTACAAGGATCAGATGCTCGACAATCAAGCGAGCGTAGTGGACATGCTGCGCGACGCGGGCGCGGTGCTGCTCGCCAAGCTAGCCTCGGGCGAGCTGGCTCAAGGAGACCGGTGGTTCGGCGGCACGACCAAGAATCCCTGGAACCTCGAGGAAGGATCGAGCGGATCTTCCGCAGGACCGGGATCGGCGACGGCTGCCGGCTGCGTTGCCTTCGCGATCGGAACCGAAACGAGTGGGTCCATCCTAAGTCCGTCCGGCCGCTGCGGCGTCACCGGCCTGCGTCCGACATTTGGACGCATCAGCCGTCACGGGGTCATGGCGCTTTCCTGGACGCATGATCGTCTGGGTCCGATGTGCCGCTATGCCGAAGACTGCGCGATCGTGATGAGCGTGATCGCGCGCCCCGACGGCCAGGATCTAAGCGTTTCCGAAATTCCGTTCAACTACAACACGCACTTGGATGTTCATAAGTTGCGGGTCGGCTATCTCAAAGATGGGTTTGACGAGGTCAAGGATCCGGTCCTGAAGAAGCTCGATGACCAGGCGATCGAGCAGGTTCAGACGCTGGGATTCAAGTTGATTCCGGTGAAGGCGCCGGATTGGACCCTGGATGTAGCGAGTTACGGAGTGGAGTCGGCTGCGTTTTTTGACACGCTGATCCGGTCGGGACGCGAAAAAGAGATGACCAATCCGGGCCGTGCCAACGGCTTCAAGAGCGCTCGCCTGATTCCGGCGGTGGAATACATTCAATCGCAGCGCGCCCGAACCATGATGATGTTGAAACTCGCCGCAGCGACCGCGGAGGTCGACGTTTACCTGGTTCCGGCCAACGGTGGCGGAGGCGGGGGTGGTCGAGGCCGCGGCGGCGCACCGGATGCCACGGGCGGGGGACGCGGGCGCGCCGGGGGCGGAGGAGGAGGGTTCGAGCAGCAGCGGCGCAGCGCGATTCAGCGCCACTTCGCTATGGCGAACTCGGCCGGCTATCCCGCCGTGTCCGTTCCTCACGGATTTATGGACTCCGGAAGCCCCGGTGCTTTGACGTTCTACGCACGTCCCTTCGGAGAAGCCGAACTGCTGGCGGTCGCCAAGTCCTACCAGGACGCCTCCGGGTTCCACTTGAAACATCCGAAGCTGGACGCGTAAAGCTCCAGGAATGGTTGGATCGGGGATTGCTACGATGGTCCTTAAATGCTAACCGTCGGTTTGCTGTTCATCTCCAATGCATTCATGACCTTTGCCTGGTATGGGCATCTGACGCACCGGTCCGCGCCACTATCGAAGCCATTTGGTGATCTGGCTGATGGCCCCTCGGCGAGTATTGCTTCCAGGTTCCGGCAAACCGTATCGAATTCGGCCAGTTCACCGGCTACCAGCTAAAGATCATTCAGGAATCCATCACGGTGGCGGTATTTGTTGCCTTCGCTTACTTCTACTTAGGGGAGTCGCTCCAGTGGAACTACGCCGCCTCTTTCCTGTGCATCCTGGCGGCAGTGCTGTTCGCGTTCTGGGGCGGGGCTAAGCCGGCGTAATCGGATCAGCCGACCTTGCGCTGGCGCATGCCCGCAAGCAGCATGCTGGCGATCTGGCGGCCGTACTCGTACGCTTCCAGGTAAACCGCGTGGCGCTCCTCGCGGGTGAAGCCGTAGCCGAGGCGGTAAAGCCGCTCGAGCGATTTACCGACCGCGAACGTGCCAGCGTAGGCGATGCCCGCTTTCGGAATCAGCCCGCCGCCGAACGGCACTTTGCCGATTAGCTCCCGCGCCAGCGCACGCCATCCGAAGGCGCCGACGACGATCGACGCAACCTCTGATTTCTGTTCGCGATACCCTACCGCCCGGTCGCTGGCCGCCGCCAGATAGAACGCCATGCGGATCTGGTTCATGGTGAGAAATGCGGCGTCGGAACCGAACTCTCCGACAGACCAGCCGAGAGAGGCGAGGCTCGGAACGACGTCGGGCAACGCGGTCGCCAGGCAAAACAGGGCATTTTCCTTGGCGACCGTGCGAATCAAGTGGTGGGACGCCGGTTTGCGAAACGGGTAAAAACTCCTCGCCAGCGGCAGAACCAGGTCCTCGCGAGCCCGAAGGATCCTGCGGATGCAGTCGTCCGGAGCCTCGGGATCGAACGAAAAGGCACGGGCGGGTCGAAGGAGGGACGATTCAAAGATTTCGATATCGCAACTGGAGGAACTACCCCGTATCAGCCGGCAGGCCGCCTCAGCGCGGCGCTGCGCCGAAAAGTGAGGCGGCGCGAAGTAGGTTTCCATCCTCCCCAGGGCCTCGTCGGTAGCGGCCACTAGGCCGACGCATACCGGACGCTCAGCGGATTCACGGACTTCCTTGGGGTTCAGGTTTGAAAGAGCGTGTTTTACCTGGCTGAAGACGGCAATTGCCATGGCGTAGAGGGGGTACGGAACATTACCCGTAAATCCCTCTTCCATTCTAGCCCGACGCCTAGCCGCTCCGCTCGAATCTCCGGGGATAGGTACCGGAGGACGGTTTCATTAGTCGGGTGCCATTCGAGCGCGGGCGCCACCAGGAGCAGCTTCGGCGCCCGATTCACCAGCTCGACGCCGGGGAAGTATCCACTCCCGGCGAACTCGCCCCGGTCCAGATGCCACTTCACGCGCATCCAGTAATCCAGCGCCTGAAGCGGTAAGTGAATGTCCTGATCGGCTTTAAGCTCGATCACAGCGAGCCGCCCATCGCGGTCGGCGGCCAGCAGGTCTATGACCGAGCGATCGCCCCCGGCAAACTGAGGCACTTGCCCGTACACCGGACTCGGATAAAGGGTCGCGTCAAGTCTCTCGATGTTTCTGCGCGCCTGCGATTCGAGCCAAGCTTCGGGATGGCGCGTATACAGCGGATTCATGCGGTCCCCCGCTTCGGCACCCCGCATTCGGACCAGGCCCGCGGCAAGCTGGGCGATCTCCTCAAAATGGGCTGCACTGCCTGCGGCATGTTTATGATCTATGCCAAACAGCAGTTCATTGCCGGTGGCGCGCGCGAATTCGAGACCGTTGACGGCCAGGCTGACCGAGCCATCCGGCCTGTCGCGGCGCTCGACGCCATCGAGGCTGGCGATATGATCCACGGCGTGCGTCAGCTCCGTGCCGCCGCCCGAAAGCACCTGGCGGCAGGGATCCATACGAGTCTCGAAGTTCGTGTAATCGCGAGGATCTACCAGGTCCTCCTGGCCGTGATGGTGCACAAAAACCAGGTAGCGGGCGGCGTTTGGATGGAGATAGCGGACACGATGGCAGGTGACGGCCTCCGCGCCGGCAGGGACTAGGATCGCCAGCCCTTCTACGTAAACACGGGACTCGCGATGGCGCAGATAGTCGAGCCAGATCAGCCCGAAACTGAGAGCGCCTTCGGGCGACCAGGAATCTTCAGCGGCGCCGATGGCGGCAAGTGCGGTGTTTCCTTTGCGCAGAAGCGCGCGCGGATAACTCGGCGAGAGACTATGGTGCAGGTCGGGCGCGGTGCTGAGTTCCACAATGCGCCAGTCTGGAAATTGACGTCTGCAGCGAGGTGCGAAACTGTTCGCGATACTTCAGGCGCGCACCCTGCCGATCGGCAGTGCGGTTGGAGGGGTCGGCCAGGTCGAGAAAGGTCAAGGTGCCGGTTCGCGCGCCGAAACGCTCGACTTCCAGCTCCAAGCGCCCGCGTTTTTCAAGATGAATCCCTCGAACGCGTCGAACCAGGTTGCGCGACTGGCTCCAGCATTCGACGGTGAATGTGTCGCCGCAGGAATTCAAAGCAAACGTGTCCGCGGCGATGGGCAGAGGGTCGTCACCGGCTTCCATCAGGACGGGCTGTCGGCTGGATTTAAGAAATCGCTCAATAGCCTCGGCTACGGACACTCTATAGAGTGCGAACCGGCCCGGAAATTCTCGCGGATTGCGTCAACTGCTCTTCGGCGAGCTTCTTCACGCGCGCGATGCTTTCCTCTTTGATGCGTTCATAGCCGCGGATCTGGTCCGGCAGGGCGGCGATTTCAAGAGCCCAGGGGAGATTCTCTTCGGTCAGACGATCCATCACCTGCTCGATCAAGCCGCGGTACCAGGCGATGAGCGCGCGCTCCTCCCGCCGGTGCTCGCTGTAGCCGAAAATGTCCAGCGGTCCGCTGCGCAGCGGCTTCATGGCCGCCAACATCCGCAAAGGCGTGCGGAACCACGCCCCCAGCTTCAGTTTTCGTTTGAAGCCAAAACGGCGAAGCAGCGGGGGATGCAGGTTGTAGGAAATGGAATCGACCTGCTGCCAGGTATCCTGAATCTGCTGTTCAAACTCGGACTTGGTGAGCAGGCGCGCGACTTCGTATTCGTCTTTGTAGGCCATCAGCTTGAACAAATAACGGGCTACTGCGTCCACTAACGCGGGAGCACGGCGGGTGACTTCGGCTACGAAATCGGAGTACTGCTTCGCGTAGGCTGCGTCTTGATAGGCCGTGAGCTCGGCCACGCGGTCCAGCGGCGCGGCGGGCGTGGGGCTGGCGCCGGTCAGAATGTCTTCGACGGATTTCGCGTCGTGATAATATTTGCGGCCCCATTCGAACACTTGCAGGTTCTTCTCGACATCCACCTCGTTCAGCCGGACCGCCTGTTCGATCGCCTGAAGCGACAATGGAATCAATCCGCCCTGATAGGCGACGCCCAACAGAAACAGGTTCACCGCAAGATGACTCCCAAACAAGCCTTCGGCGAGGCGGTTGCCGTCGACGACGATGTTGCGTCCGCGCCGCGTGACGGAATTGATTTTTTCAAGCAGATGCTCGGGTCCCGCGAGCGTGGCGCGGCTGCGAATCACGTCGATGGTGGGCGTCAGGTTCGTATTCAGCAGCGCGGTGGTGCGCTCCGGGGAAGCGAACTTCAGATGCTCCGGATTCGCGACGCCAAGCAGGTCGAAACCAAGGATCGCGTCGGCGTTTCCAGCGTTGATGCGGTTAGGCGCCTCAATCGGGCGGCGGCTGAGGAGCAGATGCGCAACCACCGCGCCTCCTTTTTGCGCCGAGCCGGTCTGATCGAGCGTCGCAACATAAAGGCCTTCAATCCACGCCGCGGTTGCGAGCAGCGCGTTGATGGTGACCACCCCGGTACCGCCGATGCCTGGCATGACAATGCGGTATCCGTCGCCGATGGCGGCAATCTCACGCGGCGGCGGAACCGAGGCCGATGGCAGCGTGGGAAGCGGCTTGCGGCGAAGGCCGGTTCCGGGCGCGACGTTCACGGTGACGAACGACGGACAGTCGCCGAGCGCGCAGGAGTAATCCTTGTTGCACGAGGATTGATGAATGCGCACCTTCTGCCCGCGCTCGGTTTGAATCGGCGTCAGACTCATGCAGTTGGATTGTTTGACGCAGTCGCCGCAGCCCTCGCACACTTCGTCGTGGATCATCAGGCGCTTGGTGGGTTCGGCGTAGATGCCGCGGGAGCGTTTGCGGCGTTTTTCAGCGGCGCACTCCTGGTCGTAGATCATGGCCGTCACGCCAGGAGTCTTTTCGAGCTCTGCCAGCGTCCGTTCCAGCTCCGACCGGTCACGCACCTGCGCATTCGACGCCAGATCGACGTTTTCATACCGCGCGGGATCTTCGGCCAGAATGATGGTCTTGCGAATGCCCTCAGATTCGAGTTTCTTGGTAAGCTGCGGAATCGGCAGCGCACCTTGCGCGGCCTGCCCACCGGTCATCGCGACGTGACCGTTGTACAGAATCTTATATGTAATATTCAGCCCCGAGGCAACCAGCGCCTGCACGGCGAGCGAGCCGGAGTGAAAGAACGTGCCGTCACCAATATTCTGAAACACGTGCTCATGGCCGACGAACGGAGCCATGCCGATCCACGGCGCTCCTTCTCCACCCATCTGCGTGAGGAATGAAAAACTGCGGTTTGCGTCGATCAGCCGCATCGCCATGGTGTGGCATCCGATGCCGCCGCCGGCCACCTGTCCGGGAAGCAGCAGCGTCGAGCGATTGTGCGGGCAACCGGAGCAGAAATTCGGCGGACGTGAGGCGGTGAGCTCGCGCGGGCGCGCGTTCACATCGTCGATGAAATGCATGCGGGCCGCGACGGATTGGGGGGGGCGCTGCGATCCCAGGAGTCCGCCCACCACTTTGGCGATGCGATCCGGGTCGAGTTCGCCGGCGGGAGGAAACAGCGGCGCGCCCCGGGAATCGGTCTTGCCGAGAATGATTGGACGGGCCGGCATCGCGTACAGCGCGTCCCGCAAGTGCAGTTCCAGGAAGCTGCGTTTCTCTTCGACCACCAGAATGGCCGCCAGCCCTTGGGCGAACTCGCGCGCGAAGGCGCCGTCGAGCGGGAAGGTCATGCCGAACTTCGCGACGCGAATCCCGAGCTGATCGAGATCGTCGTCACCGAGGCCGAGGTCGCGCAATGCCTGGGACAGATCGTAATAGGATTTCCCGGCACTGGCGATTCCGAACCATGCTTTATTGGGGGCTCCGTCTTTCGCGCCATGCCAGCGGTTGATTCCGTTTAAACGCGCGAACTCAATCGCGGCCTGCAAGCGCCGCGAGTTGACTTCGTGTTCGAGCGCCAGGGTGACCGGCGGGACGAGCCGGGCATCGACATGTTTCTGATAGCCTTCGGGCAGCGTGATCGCGGGCTGATCCGGATCGACCATCACCGTGCCGCCGCCGTCGCAGATATCGGTGACCAGCTTCAACCCGACCCAAGCGCCCGAAAATCGCGACAGACGCGATCGCCAGAAGGCCGTAATCGATGATCTCCTGCGTGTTGCCCGGATACAGAAACGGAATGCCGACGTTATAGAGACTGAAATCGCTCTGATGAGGAATCGTCGAGCTCTTACAGCTATGGTCGTCGCCGGCGAGCAGCAGCGCAGCGCAGTTTTTCCCGGTGCCGGCAAGGTTAGCGTGGCGAAGTATATCGCCGGAGCGGTCGACACCCGGTCCTTTTCCGTACCAGATGCCGAGGACGCCATCTACCTTCGACTTTCCCACCACTTCGAAGATCTGGCTGCCCATCACGGAGGTCGCGGCCAGGTCTTCGTTGAGTCCCGGCTGGAACACGATGTTGTGTTCATCCAGCAGCTTGCGCGAACGTGCGAGTTGCAGGTCGTAGCCGCCGAGCGGGGAGCCTTCGTAGCCCGAAATGAAGGTACCCGTGTTGAGACCCGCGCGACGGTCGCGGCGCATCTGGTCCATCGGCAAGCCGGACCAGGGCTTGAATTCCAGTGAGATACACGCTGCCACGCTCGACCGTGAATTTGTCGGAGAGGCGCATGAGGGGATGAATCAATGTTTCGCGGGATTCCGGCGCCGCTGGGCTCCCCGCGTTGTATCGTAACACAAGATGCCGGCCAAACCCTTCGTTTACCAGAGCCGCGTCCGCTTCGGAGACACCGACGCGAGCGGGCGCATTTTCTACGTCTCCCTGTTGAATCATTTCGACGCCGCGGAGGCCGAGTTTCTGCGCCACCTGGGCGTTGGCTACCGTGAAATTCAGAACCGAAAGGTCGGGTTTCCGCGGGTTCGTGTGGAATGCGATTACACCGGCGCCCTGGTTTATGATGACCTGATGGAGATCGCGGTGACGGTAGCCCGCACGGGTCGAGCGTCGTTCACGCTGGCCTTTGGCGTGAGCGTCGAAGGCCGCGACTGTGCGCGCGGACAGGTTACCATCGTGAGTATCGATCGCGAAACCCAGCGGGCGATTCCGCTGCCGGAGAATCTGCGTGCGGCGTTGTCTTTATAGCCTTCTCGTCGTGCTGGCCGGCTGCGGCCCGCGCGGCAACGCGCCCTTCCGCGTTCCCATACGGATGGCGGTGTCCGGCCAGGCAGACCTGATTTATCTTTCGGCGACACTCGCCCAGGAACTCGGATATTACAACGACGAAGGGCTGGCGGTCTCAATCGACGAGTTCCCGGGCGCCGACAAGTCCCTCGATTCGCTGAACGCCGGCGGCTCAGACGTGATCTGCGGGTTCTACGAACACACCATTCAGATGGCGCCAAAAGGGCAGCAACTCCGCGCGTTTGTGACCATTCTGCGCTATCCCGGGCTGGTGGCGATCGCGGATGCACCCGGCATCGCGCGCATCGAAGATCTGAAAGGCAGAACGGTCGGCGTGTCTGCGTCAGGATCAGCGACGCAGTTGTTCCTCAACTATCTTCTGGTGACCCACGGGCTGCGGCCAGCCGATGTCAGCGCGGCTTCGATTGGTATGCGCGGCGCCGCCATTGGCGCGATCGCACACAGCAAAGTCGACGCCGCGGTGCTGACTGAGCCGGCCCTCGCGATGGTTCGCCGGCAATTGCCGAGGGTCCGGATTCTGGCCGACACGCGCACCGCCGAAGGCACCCGCGAAACGTTCGGCGTCGAGACCTATCCAAGCGTGGTCCTGTACGCGAAGGCGCAGTGGCTGGCGGCCCATCCGGACCAGGCGAGGCACATGGCGCACGCGCTGAACCGCACCGCCGATTGGATGCGGACGCATTCGGCCGATGAGATCCGCCAGCGAATGCCGCCGCAGTTTCGGACCGAAGACGCGGAGTCCGACGTGGAAGGGCTGCAAGCGATGCAAGGCATGTTGTCGCAAGACCTGAAGCTGACTCCGCAATCGGCCGAGGTGGTTCGCAAGGTGCTAAGCGTTTCCTGGACAGCGTCCGCACCGCGAATATCGACCTCGACAAGACGTACACGAACGAGTTTGTGAGCTCGTTTGTGAATAAGTAGGATAAGATCATGCACCGCTTCCTGCTCCACAACGACGAGATCCGCGAGGCCGGCGATCGCATTGTTTCGCCTGGCCAGGTCGGATTGCTGAACGGGTGGGGAGTGTTTTCGACCATCCGCATCTACGACGGCGTTATGTTCGCCTGGGAGCGGCACTGGGCCAGGATGCAGCGCGACGCGGTGCGCATGCGGGTTCCATTTCCGGAAGATCCTGCTTGGCTCGAAGAACGGCTACGGCGTGTGATCGACGCGAATCAGGCCTTCAATGCCACGCTTCGCGTGGTGGTGGTGCGCAATCGCGGCGGAATGTGGGAAGGTCCTGCCGCGACGCGCGCCTTCGACGCGATCGCGTTCACGGCGGATGTGAACAAATGGGGCGAGTCCGCGCGGCTGGGACTGGTTCCGAACGCGAGGCATGCTGCCAGCGAATTCGCCGGCACCAAATACTTGTCGTGGTCGGAAAACCTGACCTGGTATGAACGCGCGCATGAGCGGGGACTCGACGAAGTCATCCTGCTGAATGAGCGCGGCGAAGTTTCCGAGTGCACTTCGGCCAGTGTTTTCACGGTCCAGGGCTCCAATGTCTGGACGCCGCCGCTCTCCTCCGGGTGCCTACCAGGGGTGACTCGGGCTCTGCTGCTCGAAGAAGTCCGGGCACCGGGCATCACGGCAGCGGAGAAAACGTTGCGGCCAGCGGACCTGGAGGCTGCTGATGGAGTATTCATCGCTTCCACTACGCGAGAGCTTATGCCGGTAACCTCGATTGAAGGATTGAACCTCCACAGCCACGGTCGAGTGATGGATACTTTGCAGGCGGCGTTCACCAGCTACGTGAAGGCATACGTCGCCGCACGCCTCAACCCCGTTGCCGCTGGCTAAGAAAAATCTCTAGTCGACGCTGAAAATCCGTTATAATCTATTAGTTTCCGGGATGCAATTGACTTGCCCACATTGCGGTGTGCGCGACGTGTGCGTCTCGCATCGTCGTACTCTGCTCGAGTACCTCAAGGGGATTGTGGGGATCTATCCCCTGCGGTGCCGGCGCTGCCGGACCCGATGGGAAACCAGTACGTGGGCCGGCGGGGCGTGGAGATTCGCACGCTGCCCGCGCTGTTACCGCCAGGACTTGACCACCTGGAGCGAGCAATATTACCACCCGAGCAGGTGGACCAAGTTTACGTTGCGTCTGGGAGCTACGCCCTATCGCTGCGCTTCCTGCCGATGCAATTTCACGAGCTTCAAGCACTGCAAGGAACGATATTCCTGGAGGAAGGGACGAACAGCAGAAACCGGGCAACCGGACCAGTCTGCGAAAGCTGCGGGCGGCAACAAATAAAAATGGTTCCAAGCGACCCGTCGACCAGCTCGTTCCCCGACCGGCATGCACGGCCAGAACATGGCATTCGGAAACGGTGTGACGTAAGCCCATTGCTCCCCGCGGCCGGTTTTATCCGGCTACGGATCAACGCTCCGGTGCGCGTCCGCTTTTCCCTTTCCGATAGAAGCCTGCCTCTCGACACGGCCTTTCGCTCTCCGGCAGCGGCAACTGACCTTTCGATCCGTCACCGCAGCCGGGTCAACGTTCCCGGCCTGCATCTTCGAAGCGATTCCAAAATCTCCGCTTGACCCGTTCGGTTCCGCACTCCCGCCCCCGTCCGGCTTTTTTTCGCCTCGCGGGGCGCGTTCATCGTACGCAACCCGTTGCCAAGTCCGATTTCAGAACTCTCCGCCTGTGATCAAGCTTTCGCTCCCCTCCAGGACCTCTCGATCCCTCGGGCTCGTAGCGCTCAACTCGATTCCAAACAGAGAAGCTTGCCCTTGCGAGTCGCCCGATCTTCCTTCGCTCCCCGCTGCGCTCGAAATAATTTCTTATCTTGATTGCGCAACGGATCACCGTTCCGGATCCGCTACTTCCCGCCAGGCTCACTGTCCTTCGAACCTCTTGGAACCATAGTCATCATGCACCCGGATGCTTCTTAGGTCAATGAAAAAAGAGCGTTGTTACGCAGCTTTCATCAGGAAATATCCTCTTATTACACAACGGGTTACAGCTTACGCCGTGTGAAAGAGCTGTGGAAAAAACGTGATGACGGGAGGTTGTTTCAAGGTGACTACGGTACCAGGTGAAGAATCATCCCGGTATCAGTAGCTGCCCATTGATGCTCAGCATCCGGTCCCGCCAGGACCAGCGAGCGCGCATTGGCCTTGTAGTCGACCGCCATTTCAGTCCACTCATTCAGGTCAATACTGGTCAGCATCCTAACCTTGCCCGGTATGGGCGCCGTGTTGAGACGGCCTGGCGGCTCCACTGCGGCGAGAAAGGCCCGCGGACCCGGGAACAGCGCGCAGTCGGTTACCCGTCGATCCTTTTGCTTGAACACGCTTTCGGTTTTGCCGTTGCTTAGCTCCAGGCGGTAGACCTCGGAGGGCCAATCGAACGATTCGTTGAATCCGAATACGGCCAACCCCAATATCCCTTGCAATCGCAGGCTGGAGACGACGCCGAACAGGGGCGCTGTCTGAGTCTTCCAGGTTGCGCCGGCGTCAGCGGTATTCAGCAGCAGCGTCAGCGTAGGCACCTGCCGGCGTTTCACGGCGCGTTCCGGCTCCATCCACGATGGGAATTGCGGATCGTCGGCGCGCGGCGGTGTAGAGCTGCCTACGATGAGCCCCAATTTCGGGCCATCGAAGGCAATCTGCGAATAGGAGGAATGAGCCGGGTTCGCCGCTGGCTGTGCGGCCGCCGCCACGGGCGTCCAGGTCTTTCCGCCGTCGTGCGTTTCGAGCACGGTCTTCTGGAATCCGGCGGCAAAGCCATGTTGACTGTCGAGAAACCAGACACGGGTGATCAGCCCGCCGGGCGGTGTCAGGCCGATCTTCTTGTCGGGCTTCCTTTGTTCGCTGATTTTCTTCCAGGCCGCACCGGACTCTTCGGTGAGCCAGATCCCATCGTCGGTGACCATCCAGCCCACCGATTCGTTCAGAAAAAACAAAGAGCGGGGATGGTCTTTGATCGGCGAAAGCGCCCAGTGCGCACCGCCGTCGCTGGTCAGCAGCGCCGAATATCTCGGCTTCTTTGGAGCCAGGTCGTCAAACACGCTTCCGACCGCGACTCCTCGCTGCGCGGACGGAAATGCGAGGTCGTCGATGACGAACGTTTCGCCGGCCTTGTCGTAAAAATACTGAACGCTCCAGCGTTGGCCAAATACGAGGCCGACGGAGAGGAAAAGAGCGGCGTATCTCATATCTAGGCGGAGCGTGCCGGCGACAAGACCAGATCGAGGATTTTGTCGATTTTCAATGCCGAAGGCTGGCTCGCCAGCGCAATGAGACACCCGATCTGCTCGCCCACCGTGGTCAGCAGCTCCATTTCTCCACCGGTATGAAAATGCGGTTCGCGGTGCTGGACGTTGATCACGCCCGCCACGCGATTGCGCACCACCACCGGCGCTGAAAGGAACGCCTCATAGGTATCTTCCGGCAGAATCGCGAAATGTTTGAACCGCAGATCGAGGTAGGACTCGCGCGAGATCGAAAGCAGGCGCCGCTCGCGCGCCACCCATCCGGTAAGGCCCTCACCTGGCTTCAGGCGCAGCTTTCCGAGCGTCTCCGGCTGAGGATTATTCGACGCGCAAAGAACCAGGTCGTTATCTTGAACCAGGTACAGCAAGCAAGCGTCGCATTCCATGAACTCGGCCACCAGCGGGACGACGCCTTGCACCGCCTCGCCGAGATTCATGTCGCGTACCATGAAGCGGCTGATTTTCTGGAGCAGGCGCAGCTGCTGCTCCGTGCGCTCCAGAAGCGACTCCAGTTCCTTGACGCGGGACACCGGACACATTATCCCAGATTTGACGCGTGCAAGGCTCAATCCGTCTGCGGTATGGTGTCGTATACATCCATAGATGGTCCTGCTGAAATATCTGCCGGTCGTGTTTGCCTACGGAATTTTGCAGGTACTGCTGCGTTTCAAGGACGATTCCGAGCTGGCGCGCCGCCTGAAAGCCCGCGAACCGCGCGCCATGGAGGACCTGTATGAGCGCTATGGCCGCCTGGCCTATTCCCTGATTTTTCGCGTCGTGCGCAACGCCGGAGCGGCCGAGGACTTGGTGCAGGAGACGTTCCTGCGAATCTGGAATCGCGCTCAATCATTCGATCAGCAGCGCGGGGCGCTAGGGCCGTGGGTTCTGACCGTGGCGCGAAACCGGGCCATCGATTATCTGCGCTCCATCGACGGGCGCATGTCGGCAGGCTCCCTGGAACTCGACCGGATGGAGCATCCTGCGCTGTTTTCCAGCTCCGATGAGAGCGCGTTGTCCATCGACCGTGCGCGACGACTGAAGAACGCATTTGAGAAACTCAGCCCGAACCAGCGCATGGTGATCGAGCTGGCCTATTACGAAGGTCTTTCGCAAACCGAAATGGCGGAGCGCATGAAGCAGCCGCTTGGAACCGTAAAAACCTGGGTTCGAAGCGCGCTGAAAGCGCTGCGTGACGAACTTACCGAAGCGGTGAGCGTATGAACTGCGACGAGTTGAAAGACGTATTCGAACTCTACGCTCTAGGGTTGGCGGAAGGCGAGGAGAAGGAGGAAGCCGAAGCGCATTTAGGTCGCGGCTGCGAAACCTGCCGCAAGAGCCTTAGAGATGCGCTTGCGCTGAACGCCATGGTTCTGAGTTCGGTCACGGAAACGGCGCCTCCCAGACGGCTGAAACGCGGCGTGATGGCGAGTATCGGCGTGGAGCGCCGGAGCTGGAGCTGGGCGGCGGTGCTCGCCGCGGCTTGCATGCTGGCGGTCGCGCTATGGCTGGGCGGGCAGGAACGGCAGCGCTCGGCGGAACTGGCCGATGCCCGTCACACCCTGATGCAGGTGAGCTCGGATCGCGACCGGATGCTGGCCGCCCTGAGCTTTCTGGATCAGCCGGAAACCGTGCAAGTGGGATTCGGCAAAGGACAGCCCGCTCCTCCACGAGGCAACGTTTTCGTCAACCAGCGCAGCGGAGTGCTGCTGATCGCATCGAATCTGCCCCGGCTCGATCCGGGCCGCATTTTCGAGATGTGGGTGATTCCCAAAGCCGGCGCGCCTCGTCCGGCAGGCACGTTCCAGTCGAACGACGCGGGCGCGGCGTTCCACATTCTTTCGGGACCCGTGGATTTGGCGACCGTCGGCGTGATTGCCGTAACGGTAGAGCCGGAAGCAGGCTCGCCGGCGCCGACCACGACTCCGATCATCGCGGCGGCGGTAACAGGGTCATAGCGAGCGATCCGCCGGCGTCAGACTCCGTAGTCGACCGCTACTCAACACAGTAGACCGCTTAAGAGCGCAATAACGGCACTCACAATCGGGGAAGAAAATGCTTTCGCCCCGAGTATACAATGTAGAATCGTTATGGAGAATCAGGAAACCACACGCAGGCCGTTCTATTCCGCGTTTATCTATGGGCTGGGGGCGGTCATCAGCGCCGGACTCGCGCTCCCCGCCGTCGCGTACCTTCTTATTAAGCCGAAGTCTCAGAAAGCATCCCAGTGGGTGGACGCAGCCGATCTGAATACGCTGCGCACGGGCGAGCCGCAGGAAGTGGTATTCCGCCGCTCCCGCGTCGACGGCTGGCGCGTGTTGAACGAAAAATCCACCGCGTGGGTGGTTCGCTTGGACGACCAGAACGTGGCCGCCTATTCGCCGCAGTGCACGCATCTGGCCTGCGCGTATCACTGGGACGATCAGGCGCATAAGTTCGTCTGTCCCTGCCACGCTTCCGAGTTCTCCATCGAAGGCAAGGTGTTGGCCGGTCCGGCGCCGCGGCCGCTCGACCGTTATATGACGCGTGTGGACAACGGCAAGCTCCTGTTCTCGCCCACCGTTCAGAAAACGTAACGTCATGCGACCAATCCTGGACTGGCTGGAAGAGCGCACCGGCATCGAGAGCGCCGTCAAACATTTTCTATACGAAGACATCCCGGATTCATCGGGCTGGCACCAGGTGCTGGGCAGCGTCGCGCTGTTCGCGTTCCTGACGCAGGCTTTCACCGGGATCCTGCTGGCGTTCAACTACGCGCCGACTCCCGGCGACGCCTATGACAGCCTGCGCTATATCGTCACGGAACTGACCGGCGGCCGGCTGATCCGCGGCCTGCACCATTGGGGCGCGAGCCTGATGATCATCGTGGTGGTGCTGCACATGGCGCAGGTTTTTCTGTGGGGCGCGTACAAGAAGCCGCGCGAAGCAACCTGGATGGTCGGGTGCATTCTGCTGCTGGTGACGCTCGCTTATGGGCTCACCGGATACCTGCTCCCGTGGGACAACCGGGCGTACTGGGGCACGGTGGTGACGACGCAGATTGCCTCGCAGGCGCCGGGCGCTGGTCCATACATTTTACGGCTGCTGGGGAGCGAGGGCGGCGCAATCGGCGTGGTGACGTTCGCGCGCTTCTACGCGGTTCACGTGCTGCTGCTGCCGCCGCTTACCATGCTGCTGGTCGGAATCCACGTATTTCTGGTCCGCAGGCACGGCGTCGCCCCGGCGGCGGACGATTTCAAACCGAAGAAGAAGTTTTATCCGGAGCAGGTCTTCAAGGACACGGTGGCGACCTTTCTTTGGTTCGCCGTGCTGGTGGGGATGGCCATTATCGTCAAGGTCCCGCTTGGACGCACCGCGGATCCGACGGACACCAGCTTCATTCCGCGTCCGGAGTGGTACTTTTTGTTTCTCTTTCAGATGTTGAAGCTGTTTGAAGGGCCGCTGGAGATCGTGGGGAGCCTGATTCTGCCCACCTTGGCGATCCTGGGCCTGTTTCTGGTTCCGTTCATCGATCGAGCCAGGATGGTGCGCTTGCGGCAGCGCACCGGGGCGATCGCGCTGGTGCTACTGGGCGCTATCGGCTGGGCCGGGCTGACCGCGCGCGCGGTCGCGACCACGCCTCCCAGCACCGAATCGCCGGACGCGGGCCTCGCGCAAGTCGAGCCATGGCGGGAGATTCCACCGGAGAGTCTCGCGGCGATCGGATATTTTCGCAAAGCCAATTGTGGAAGCTGCCACGTGCCAGGGAAGTCGTCGACGGGTCCGGACTTGACGGCAGCTCCGTCGCCAGAAGCCGGTCGACTGGCTGATGCAGCATTTCCGGCAGCCGGCTCCGGACGCGCCCGCGCCGCAGTTGAACGGCATCCAGCTCAAGGCGCTGGCGACTTTCGTCACTAAGCGCGGAGACAAAGAACTCGCTGCGTGGGCCAGCGCGCCGGAAGCGGCGGTGGAGGGCGCCATGGTGTATCACACCAGCCAGTGCGCCAGTTGCCACATTTTGAACGGCAGCGGCCAGCAAGTGGGCCCGCCGCTGAATGGATTGGCCGACCATCGCGCCCGGGACTGGGTACAGGGCCACTTTAACGAGCCGGCGAAGTTTTCACCGGGATCCACCATGCCGGCATTCAAATTCAACTCGCGGGATCTGGACCGGATCACGAGTTACCTGCTCGAAATTCCGAAGTAGCGGCGCGCCATTTATGTCGTGATACGATATAAATAGTGGGAAAGGATCTTTCGCTGGCGGCGTACCGGTCGCTCGCGGAACTTCGCCATCAGATCCGCCGCTTTCTGCGTTATAGCGAAGACGCGGCACGCGAGTATGGGATCGAGCCGCAACAGCATCAACTTCTGCTGGCGATCAAAGGGTTGCCTAAAGGCAGGCTCCCCACCATCGGCGAGCTCGCCGAGCGCTTGCAGATCAAGCATCACAGCGCGGTCGAGCTGATCAACCGCCTGACGGAGCACGGCGCGGTCACGCGCGAGACCGGCAAGGAAGATCGGCGTGAAGTCGTAATCCGCCTCACTCCGTCCGGTGAAGGCGTGCTTCACGCGCTATCGGTGGAACATCAGACCGAATTGACCAAAACGGGACCGGAGCTCATGAACGCGCTCAACGCTGTGTTGAAGCTGGTCAGGAATGGGAGGAAGTAGGAGTGGTCAGAAAGTTACGCCGGCGTCTGATGGACGCATGGCAAAGGCAGGAGGTGCGCTGGCTTACTGTGTACGCCATCACGCCGTAGAGTCCAACGCGGGATAAACCCAGCGCGAGGAACCCGAATAACGCCAGCAACTCGGCTCCGAGTTTGGCCGCCCATAGCGACTGATCGATCAGGTCGCTCGCGGTGAAGATTCCGGTGATGGGTAGATTAGGGTCAAAAGACTGCAAGGTTCGGCGAACCTCACCCACGATCGCGGCTGGATCGCCGGCCGCGCGAACCATTAATGTCATGCCGGGAAAATAATATTGCAGAACCGGAACGTAAGCGCGTTGCTCAGCACCACCACTGGACTCTTGCCCGGCACCCGATCCTCTTCTGAAAGAAAACCGCGGCCTAGCTGCGGTTCGATGCCGAGCAGCGAGAAATAGGCTCCGGAGACCATCTCGCCGGTGACTTGCATGGGATCTCCTGCGCCGCTTGCAAGATTCGCCGTCACAAACTGGTACGCGGCGATCGAGGAGAACACTCTGGTCTTATCGCGATAATCCTCGAAGTTCGGGTACGACGTGCCGCTCAGTCCAGGATTCTTGGAATCAAAGGTGTACAACGCGACCAGGGTCGACGGCTGTTGCACCGGCAGAGGCTTTAGAAAAACGGCATTCACCAGCGTAAAGATTGCGGTATTGGCCCCGATGCCCAACGCGAGCGACAGCACCGCCACGGTGACCAAGGCGGGCGATTTTCGCAGAACGCGGAGCGCGTAGCGCACGTCTTGGATCAGAGTTTCGAACATATTCGGCCCCCACATCTGTCTTGCAATCTCACGGATGAGCAACTCATTTCCGAAATCCTTGCGCGCGGTCCGTTCGGCCTGTTCGCGGGTCTCGCCCGCACGCATACGTTCCGCGGCTTCCAGTTCGAGATGGTGGCGAATCTCGTCGTCAAGCTCATCGTCGCGATGGTCGTGCCGTGACATTTTCTACGCCGGACGCATGACGCGCGCGATGGTCTTCACCAGCAGGTTCCACTTCGACTGCTCAGCTATAAGCTGTTTCCTTCCAGCCGCGGTCAGCCGGTAAAACTTCGCGCGCCGGTTCCGCTCGGATGATTTCCACTCCGCCGCGATCCAACCCTGTTTCTCCAGGCGGTGTAAGGCGGGGTACAGCGAGCCGTGCTCGATCTTCAGCAAGTCCTCCGAGCTCGACCGAATCATTTGACCAATGCCATGCCCGTGGCGCGGCCCCCACTGGAGCGTTCTCAGAATGAGCATGTCGAGGGTTCCCTGGAGCAGTTCGATGTGGTTCTGATAGGCCACGCGTCTAGCAGACATCCCACCCTAGGTCTGGTAGATTGTCTGCTATACGGAAACCAGGGCGGCATCTTCGGCCGTGTAATCGAACGGATGCGGATTGAATTCTCCTGGTGGATTCTCGCGCTCCCACTCGATGGTGCGGCGAATGCCTTCTTCGATCGAGACCGGCTCGCGGTAGCCGAGTTCACTTCGGATGCGGGACGAATCCACCTCCCAGTGCTGCGCGGAGTTCCCGGGAAAAACCAGGTGCTTAGGCGTGCGGTCCCTGGGAAGAACGTGGAACTCGCCGTTCCAGGACATGGCGGCCGCGATCTTGCGCGCCCATTCGAGTTCAGAAAACGCGGGCGCTTCCGCGACGTTGTAGATGCGCCCGGCAGCGCGATCGCTGACCGCGGCTAACGTAATGGCTGCCGCGACGTTTTCAACATACCCGCGCGGCGCCCTCCATGCGGACCAGCTTTCTTCAAAAATGATCCTCCGGCGGCCGTCCACGATGCGTTTGACGACAGGATGAAAGCGGTGGCCGTGGTCGCCGGGGCCGTAGATCATCGGCAATCGAAGCACGGTGCCAGGCAGCGCAGGGTCTCCCATAATCGTGTGCTCCACCGGAATTTTGTCGTAGGAATCGTCCGCCCACGGCACCATCCTGCGGAGCATTTCCATCTGCTCCCGCGGATAGGTCTGAAGTTTCGTTCGCAGTTGCGAATCCTCAGTCAGCGGTACCGGCTGCAGAGAACCCTCCTCGCTCCCGTGGAGAACCCCACAAGCTCGATACACATCGCAACTGCTGGCAGTGACCACGCGCTGCGCGACGCCGCGAAACACGTCCATCATCTCCTGCGCCTGGGTGCCGGAACTAAGAATCAGATCGATGACGACATCAGCCTTCGGGCGCAGCCTCGCCAGGTCGCGGCGGTCGCCCAGCAGATGCTCGGCGGGTAGATCGATCTTCGTCTTTCCACGATGAAACACCGCGACGGAGTGACCGATTTCAGAGAGCTGGCGCACGACATGCGGGCCGATGAAGCCGGTTCCACCGATCACCAAGACCTTCATGACCACGATTTTACTTCAGATATTTGTTGCACCAGCCGAGACGAGTTTCTGAGCCCGCCAACGCGCTACCCAATCGTAACGTGCGTTTCATTTGAACGCTTACGCACACAAGATGTACACTGGAAGTGTAGGTGGAGGTGGGTCTTCTCGAGTAGACTGCTCCCCAATTCGGGCTTTTGGACGTTTGTGCCTGTGGGTGCGCGTCACGTTGCGAGGAAGACGTTTTCCCGCCTGTTCGATCTGATCTTCCCCGATGATTGCCGCGTCTGCGGCCAGCCGCTCCACGAAGTTTCCCGGATTCCGGTCTGTGGTGGTTGCCTGCGCGAACCGGCGCCTATGCTGGCTGAATTCTTTTGCGCGTCCTGCCGGACTCCGTTCCTGAATCGTTTTCCGCTGGATGAAAACGGCCGCTGCGCGCTATGCCGGCTGGGAGTCTCCGGATTTGACGCGGTCTACACGTACGGATCGTATGAAGGTGCGCTGCGCAAGCTCATCCATCTCTTCAAGTATGGCGGCGTGCAGCCGCTGGCGCGCGTGTTTGGAAATTGGATGGCGATCGCGCTGCCGCGCGAAGAGCAGTTCGATCTGATCGTGCCGATGCCGTTGCATTGGCTACGGCGATGGCAGCGCCGGTACAACCAGGCGGAGTTGCTGGCGCGCGAGATTTCCAGGCGCTGGAGCGTGCCCATGAAGAGCGTCGTGAAACGGCGTAAGGCCACCGCGCCCCAGGCCGGGCTCACAAATGCAAAGCGCCGCCTGAATGTGTCCGGAGCATTTTCCGTGAAAACGCGTCTGCAGGGCCTGAAGGTTCTGCTGGTGGACGATGTGCTGACCACCGGCGCGTCGGCCGCGGCATGTGCGCGAGCATTGAAACGCGCCGGGGCGCGGCGCGTGACCGTGCTGGCGCTGGCGCGCACGGATCGCCGCCCGAGTTTGAGTTACCAGCCGGAATCGGAATCCGCGGCAATGCCTGCCGCTGCCGGGAGCCTCGCATGATCGCCCCTCAGGAACGCCTGCATCGGCCTGTGCTCGTGCTCAATTCGAGCTATGAGCCGATTAACGTCTGCGCGGCGCGCCGGGCGCTGGTTCTGGTGCTCAAGGGTGTGGCCGCGGCGGAGGAGCACGCCAGTACGCACATTCACTCGGCGCGCCAGGCGATGCGTGTGCCGAGCGTGATCAGGCTGCTCGAATATCGCCGGATTCCGCATCAGACTCGGGCTCTTTCGCGAAAAAACATTTTGATGCGGGATCGTTACACCTGCCAGTACTGCCTGCGAACGTTTAATTCCGGTGAACTGACGCTGGACCATGTCATTCCAAGGTCGCGCGCCGGCGAGACGACCTGGGAGAACCTGGTGGCATGTTGCCATCCTTGCAACAACCGCAAGGGGAGCCGCACGCCCGAAGAAGCCGGGATGCGCCTGGCGCGCGCGCCGCGTCCGTTCAGCCTTCACACCAGCCGTCACCTGATGCGATTGCTCGGCAAAAGCGACGACCAGTGGCGGAAGTATCTGTTCTATTGATTCAATTCCACTTCAAGCCGCGGAGTTGATCCAGGTTCACATTTCCGCCGCTGAGCACACACACGACTTTCGATCCCGCCGGAGCCTGGATCAATCCATGAAGCAGTGCCGCCACCGGAGCGGCAGCCGCGCCCTCCACCACCAGCTTCGAGTGCGACATGATCCACAGCATGGCATCGAAAATCTCGGCGTCGGGCAGCGTGACGATCTGATCCACATAGTCGCGGACCACGCGAAATGTATTCTCGCCGACGCGCTTCACGCGAAGACCGTCGATAATCGTACCGATCGAATCGAGCGTCACCACGTGTCTGGCCTCCACGCTACGTTGCATCGCCGGACCATCCGACGACTCAACGCCGATCACGCGAATCTTCGGATTGCGCGCCTTCAGGGCCATCGATACGCCCGAGATCAGCCCTCCGCCTCCGATCGGCACTATGGCGACGTCCACCTGCGGAAAATCCTCAAAAATCTCCAGTCCCAGGGTTCCCTGGCCGGCAATTAACTGCAAATCGTCAAAGGGATGAATCACAGTCATGCCGAACTGACGCGCCAGTTCCAGCATCTTCGCGTTGGCTTCGTCCCAGATGGTGCCGTGCAGCACCACTTCGGCTCCGTAGGATTTCGTTGCCGCGATCTTCGACGGCGTTGCGTTCTCCGCCATGACTACCACGGCGCGCACTCCATGAACCGCGGCCGCGATCGCCACTCCTTGCGCATGGTTGCCGGCCGAAGAACAGATCACTCCTGCGCGCTTCTGCTCGTCGCTCAGTTGCGGAATCTTGTTCAGCGGGCCGCGAATCTTGTAAGAGCCGCCGCGCTGGAACATTTCCGCCTTCATCCGAATGTCGAACCCGGTGCGTTCGCTAAGCAGCCGGGATGTGAGCAAGGGAGTGTGATAAGCGTGCGCGGAAACCCGCTTTCTTGCCGCTTCAAATTCAGCGGCGCCGATGCTGATTCTTTCGACGGGAGTGGTCATTCAAGGTCAGGTTAGCATTCGCGAGCTTCCACGGTACAATGGCCGTCTTGTGATCCTGGCTGCGATCTTGCTGTTCGGAATCCTGACGCTGTGGGTGCCCGCGCGATGGGCGCTAAGCTCATTTCAAGTCGCGCTATTCACCCTGGCGGCGTTCACCATCGCACGCCGCCGTGGGATCGGTCTTCATCCGACGGCGTCGCTACTTGCCGCCGCGGCCGCGTGGGGGATATTGCAAGTCGCGACGCATCAAACCGTCTATGCAGCCAGGACCTGGGGTGCGGCGCTTAACTGGACCACGAACCTGGTCTCGTTTTCGCTGATGCTTTGCTACGCGAGCAGTTCCGTCCGGCGCGAACGATTTCTCCGCGCCGTCCTGGTCTTCGGATTCCTGTTGAGCGTCATCGCGACGTTTACCGCGCTGACTTCCCCGGCCGGCAAAGTTTTCTGGTGGTTCGACGTGGGCAGCGACCATCCTACCCTGGGGCCCTTCGTGTATCGAAACCAGTACGCCGCGTTTGTCGAGGTGGTGTTGCCGCTGGCGATTCTACGCGCGATTCTCGACCGCCGGCGATCGGTGGTCTATATTGTCATTGCCGCGACGTTGTTTGCATCGGTGGTCGCGGGCGGATCGCGCGCTGGAACGATCCTGTGTCTCACCGAAATCATCGTTATTCCAGCATTCGCCTGCCTGCGCCGGCTGATTTCGGGGCGAACTCTGGCACGGGTCGTGGCCGCGAGTGTCGCCGCGGTCGCGCTTTTCACAGCCATTGCCGGATGGCAAACCATCTGGGATCGACTGCAGGAACCCAACCCCTATTCGTTGCGCGCGGACCTGGTACGGAGCTCCGTCGCGATGATTCGCGATCGCCCGCTTGCCGGCTTTGGTCTTGGCACCTGGGCGGATGTCTATCCGGCTTACGCGCGCTTCGACGACGGGCACTTCGTCAATCAGGCCCACAATGACTGGGCGCAGTGGACGGCCGAAGGCGGCCTGCCATTCCTTCTGTTCATGCTCGCGATCGTTGCATGGAACGTCCGCCCGGCCGTGCGATCGCTGTGGGGCGTCGGCCTGCTCGCCGTGTTCGTGCATTGCCTGGTCGACTACCCCATGCAGCAGCGACCCGCGCTCACGGCGTTCTTCTTCGCGATGTTAGGCGCGCTGGCCGAATAGATTTTCGTCTAATGGAAGTAGCCCTCGATGAAACCCGCGAAAGAATCAGTGGTGGCGTTTTCCCTGCTGGCTGCGGTTCTGGTCGCCAACGCCATCGGCCTTGCTCCGGAGCTGACCATCAGCCGCTTCGACCTGAACGACAACGCCATGCATTTCCCGCTGGTTGCAGGATTGGTCCAGGCGATTGAGCGCGGCGAAAATCCATTCGACTGGTGGGCGCCGGAGTGGTCGCTCGGTTACCCGGTGCTGCGCACGTATCAGCCGTTGGCACATTCGATCGTTGCGGCGGCGTACTTCGCCCTCTTCAAATCGGTTTCGCTGATGACGGTTTTCGTTTGGGTCCGGTACTTTTCCGTGGCGCTGTTGCCGCTCACGTTTTTCATCACGGCGCGCCTGCTTTCGCTTTCGCCCCTCACGGCGGCATCCGCAGCGATGCTCGCGCCGCTGATTTCGACCCCAGCGCTCTACGGACTGGAATACGGCAGCTATCTGTGGGCCGGCAGCGGACTGTTCACCCAGGCGGTCGCCTGTCATTTCGCGCTGCTCAGCATTGGCTTCGCTTACGGCGCGATTCGCCAGGGACGGCGGCTGGCCCTTACCGGCATCCTTTTAGGCCTCACGTTCCTTTCCCACTTCATCTACGGATACATCGCGGCGCTGACGGCGTGTTTGCTCGCCGTGATGCCGGATTCAGAGACGCCTCGCGCGATTCGCATCGGCCGCGCGGCGTGGCTGGGAGCGATCGCGCTGGCTCTATCGGCGTTCGAGCTGGTTCCCCTGATGCTCGACCGCGCGATCATCAACCATAGCCGTTGGGAGTACGCGTGGAAATGGGACTCGTTCGGTTCCGGGCAGGTTCTCAAATGGCTGTTCAGCGGTGAACTGCTGGACCACGGCCGTTTGCCAGTCCTCACACTGCTGGCGATGGCGGGCGCCGGTTTCGTTTTTCGCGATCTCTGGCGCGATCGCTCGAAGTATCCCGAGCGCACCTTCATCGCGCTCGGCTCGGTCCTGTGGATTCTGATGTTTTTCGGCCGGCCATTCTGGGGACCCGCACTCGTGCTTCTCGGCGTATCGCCGGATATGCAGCTTCATCGTGTGATCGGCGGCGTACATATCTTCCTGGTGTTCCTTGCGGCGATCGCGCTGGCCGCAATCTGGCAGGAGGTTTCGAAGCGCTCCCACGTAGGCGTAGCTGTCCTGGCGACCATCCTTTTGTTCTTTCCGATGGTTCGGGAACGCGCCAAATATCTTTCCAACAATAAAGAGTGGGGAACACGGAGTCTGGCCGCTTACAACGCTAACCGCGATGCCACCGACCGAGCTCTTGCCATCATCAAGGATCGCGGCGGGCGCGCTTACGCCGGGCTCGCAGCCAGCTGGGGAGGGTCTTTCAAGATCGGCGATCTTCCGTTTTATGCCTACATCAGCCGGGAGCAGGGGCCCGCCTTGTCGTTTTTGTACCACTCCATGTCCCTGCCGTCGGAGATCATGACGCGATTCAACGAGTGGAGCAGCGCGCACTACCGGCTGTTCGATATACGCACTGTGGTGGCGCCCGCGAGCGTGGACCTTCCCAGCTTTCTGACGCCGGTCGAACAAGCTGGCTCCTTCAGAATTCTCGCCGCGCCGGGCGGAGGCGATTTCGACCTGGTGGACGTACTCTACGCCATCCGCACCACGAAGTACGACTTTTACGACATCAACGATCGCTGGCTTCAGAGCCCCTGGGTGGCAAATCGCCAGCATCTGTTCCTCGACTTCTTCGGCGACGCTCCCGCGCAACTGGCGCGCCTCTCGCCCAGCGAACCGCTGCCCGCCTCGGTCCGAATTCCCTACCCCGGAGAGGTCCTGGCAGAACAGCGCGACGGGCAGATTTATCGCGCTGAAATCGAAGCCGCGCGCCCGAGCTATGTACTCTTCAAGACCACGTGGCATCCGAATTGGACAGCCTTGGTCGATGGCGAGCCAGTGCGCACCGCGATGCTGTCTCCCGGATTCGTCGGCATTCCGGTCAGCGCCGGCCGGCATTCCATCCAATGCCGTTACCGGCCGGAATCGTGGCAGTGGATGCTGGCAGTCGCGGGGGTGTGTTTTGCGCTGCTCGCGTTTCTTGTTTGCGAGGCCGGTCGAACAGGGCATCCGGCAAGCGGCGGTTCGAGCTCTCGCAATCAGATGGGTCCGAAGGCCGGCGGTTCGTCACAGCGCGCTGCTCATCCTGCTCGCGCTGCCCGTGAGCCTGCCGCTGTTTACGTCGCGTCTTTCCGACGGTCACGACGCGACCGAATATCTTCCCCGGCAAATCGAATTTCACGAGGATATTTCGCGCGGAAATCTCTTGCCGCGTTGGGCGCCCGACCTGAGCCAGGGAGCAGGCCAGCCGTTTTTCCTCTTCAATCCGCCGATGTTCTACGATCTCGCCGAGCTGTGGAAGCTGCTCGGATTCGACTTCGTGACGGCCATCAACCTGGCCTGCGTCATGATCGTCCTCGCGTCGGCCGCGGGGATGTTTCTGCTCGCCCGTCTCTATTTCGGCGACGCCGGAGGATGGCTCGCCGCCGCAGCGTGCCTCTACGCGCCCTATTTCGCCGTCGATCTTTATGTCCGGTCTGCGCTCGCGGAGTTCGCCGCGCTCCCGTTCTTTGCGTGGTCGCTGTACGGATTCGCTGCGTACGCGAAACTCGGCAGCCGCCGGTATTTGCTGATCGGCGGGGCGGCGTATGCAGGAGTCATGCTCAGCCACAATCCTGCCGCGCTGTTGTTCAGCTCCGCTGCTGGCTCGCCTTCATCGTGTTCACTTCGAAGTCCTGGAAAATTCTGCGCCACCAGGCATATGGTTAGCGCTGGGACTCGGATTAGCCGCGTTTGTGTGGATCCCCGGCTTGACGCTCAATTCCTTCGTACAGGTAAATCTCTGCTCGAAGGATATTCCCAGTACACCAATCACTTTGTGTACCTGCACCAGCTATTCGATTCGCCGTGGGGATACGGCCTATCGGTGCCCGGCGATCGGGACGGGATGTCGTTCGCGTTAGGCGGGACTCATCTCCTGCTGTGCGCGGCCGCGGCATTCCTGATCTGGCGTCGTCAGCCAGACCGCCGGTGGTTTTTGTTTTTCGGCGGCGCAGCGGTGATCCTCAGTTTCCTGATGCTCCAGAACGCGAAGTTCATCTGGGACCGTATTCCGTTGCTGCAAATCGTCGCGTTTCCGTGGCGATTGCTGGGTCCCGTGTCCGTGTGCGTCGCCGCGATCATCGCCGCGTTGGGGCTGTCTTTAAAGAAAGGCGCGATGTTCGCCGGCGCCATGGCGTTGTTGATTCTTCCCAATCTGTCTCACCTCCAACCCGACCATTACCGCGACACTGATCTTGAGCTTCTGGACGCCACAGCAGATCGCCATGCGTGAGGTCGAAGTCAGCTCCCGGGCCGAGTATCGCCCACGCTGGATGCAGGACGTCGCCGCCCTATCGTCCCGAACCGGTCCAGATTATTTCGGGCGATGCAAGCGTCCAGCAAACCGCGCGATCAGTGACATCGTGGTCGGGAACGGTTCACGCGAAGAGTCGGCGACCGCGGAAATGTCCATCGCCTATTTCCCCGGCTGGCGCGTTCTCATCGATGGCACTGAAGTTCCGGCATGGCCGGCCGATCGCACCGGACTCATTCGTCTCCAAATCCCTGCTGGCGACCATCACGTTGACATCACCTGGACGCGAGTCGCCGACGGTCTGGACTGGGGACCTCATCAGCCTGCTCGCATTGTGCATTCTGATCGCACCGCCGTCAATTCCCCGCGCGGCGAACTTAAGATCTTCTATACAATGGTGGCGGCCCTACTGGATTGGCGTTATGGCCCGCTCCCCCGAATCTACGCCCATCAAAGCCGCCGACCTCCTGGACGATCTCGCGCGGCAGGTCCGGCGCACGCTGCGCACCGCGGATGCCTACAAGTACATCATCTGCGCGTGGCGATGCGTCGATTCAGACAGGCGCTTGCGGTGGTAGAGGATCACGCCGCACCGGCTGGGATCAGGAATATTCATCGGCGACTGAAGAAGATCATCGCGCTCGCGGGTGACGTGCGCGATTGCGATGTCGCCGCGAAGCTGGTCGGCAAATTGAAAGCTCCCCCCAGCCTTCTGGCCAAGCTCCACCACCGGCGAGAGCAGGCTCAACGTCTGCTGTTGTCCGCGCTTCGCCAATGGCTCGACCAGAAAATGGAAGCCTCGTGGCGCGCGAAACTCACCGGCCTAAGTGGGAAAACGCCGGCCGGACCCGTCCTCTTGAAAGCAGTGCACCGTCTGTTCAACCGCGGGCGCAAGATCCGGGAATCGATGAAAGCGTTGCACCGGTTACGCATCGCGGCGAAGAAGCTCCGCTACACTATGGAAGTTGTAGGCCACCCCGATCGCGCCCGCCTCGATCAGATCAAGGCGCTTCAGAGCCACCTCGGCGATATCAACGATTACGAAACTGCGCGGCGCATCGTGGCTGGAGAAGCCGCCGGCAAGAAGCTTTCGGCCCGTCTCGAAGAACAACAGCGAAAAAAGATTCGCGTATTCCGCCATCACTGGAACGACGTATTCGCGGGCAAGGAAGCCGAATGGGTGAAAAGCTCTAACGGACCTGCGCAAATGAGCGCAGGCCGCTGTGCACATACTCGATCGGCCCGTCCGTGCCCCCGCCAGCTCGTCAACAGCCGACTTTTCGACGCCACGTAGACGACCGTCTGCGCCGCAAGCGGCACCGTCAGAACGGCGGCCAGTAACCATCCGGTGCGCATTGTCTATTGCTTCGTCCCCGCGAGCCGGCCAGGCATATCGGCAAGCACGTAGCTCATCACCGCGAGCGCCGCGATACTCTTGCGAAAATCCTCCGGATCCACTTTGTCGAGTGTATCGGTCTCCGTATGATGCCAGTCGAAATAATGCGCACCGCTGGACTGTTCACCCAGGCTCGGCACTCCTTCCCGCGTAATTGGGCCGATATCGGACCCGCCTCCGCCCGCCGTAATTTTCCCGGCGCCGATCCGGTCCAACAGTTTGCCGATCTGCTGCAGCATCGCCATCGACGCCGGGTCGCTCCGCGACGGTGCGGCAGGCTCGCCGCGGCTGCCTCGCCCGCCACTTCCGGCGCCGTAGCCGAACCCTTGCGGCGTTTCCGCTCCGCCATCCATTTCAATCGCCGCGACGTGATTCGCAATGCCATCCCCAATCCATTTCCGATACGCTTCGCCGCCGCGCCCGCCATTCTCCTCATTCACCCAGAACACGACGCGAATGGTGCGCCGTGGCTGAAGACCCAGTTTCTTGATCAACGCCACCGCTTCCAGGCTCGCCATAATCCCCGATCCATCGTCTTGCGCGCCGCGTCCCACGTCCCACGAATCGATGTGCCCGCCGAGCACAACCACTTCCTCGGGATGCTCGCGTCCCGGAATCTCGCCGATCACGTCGCCGGCATCCGCATCCGGCTCCATGTGCGCAGCCATCTCCAGGTGAATCCTGATCGGGATTCTTTGCTTCGAAAACCGCGCGAGCATCATGGCATCTTCCAGTGAAATCGCAGCCGCCGGAATTTTCGGTTGCGCATCGTCGTAAGTCATTGAGCCGGTGTGAGGAATCTGCATCGCCAGCGGAGTGATGGAGCGCACCAGCACCGCCACTGCGCCCAACGCCGCCGCCCGCGAGGCTCCGTTGGTTCGATACACCACCGTCTGCCCGTAGCCGCGGTAGGTCTCGTTGTAAACCACCATCTTCCCGCGCACGCCTTCGCTGCCCAGTTTCGTGAGTTCGTCGAAATCGTTAACCACCACTGCGTCCGCGGTGATCCCTCCCGGCGGAGTCCCGATGCTCATCCCCAGCCCCAGCATGTGCAGCGGCCGGCTCTCCGGCGCCAACATTCGCGCCGATTCGGCGCCGCGCACCCAGTGCGGAACCTTCACCGGAATCACCCGGACGTTGCTGAGTCCGTCGCGTTTCATCTGCTCCTCGGCCCACTTGATCGCGCGCGTCAACGATTCCGATCCGCTCAAGCGATTGCCGATGCGGTCGCAAAGGTATGCCAGCTTCGCGTACCCTTCGGTATCGGCCAGAGACGCGTCAATCAGGCGATCCGCCGCCGTGCGGTACTGCTCCGAAAGATTCTGGTCGGCTGCAAACGCAGGTCCGGCCAGCAGGGCAAAGACGATCCAAGGTCTCATAAGACGTTTTATTAAACCACGGGAATCGCTAATGTGTCAGCGAGTAGATCACGTAGTTTACGCCGATCCGCATTCCCAGCGCGGAGAATTTCTCCGGATAGCGCGGATCGTCGGCCCACTCCCACGAATCCCCGATGTCGGAGTTGAAGGACATCGCAACCATCAGGTGGTTGTGATCGTCGTAAATCCCCTTCCACTGCGCCACCGTGCCTTCCACCCGGTAATTCATCCTGCTGCCCCGGCCCAAAGCCCACTGCCCCAGGATTTGATAACGATCGTCGAGATCGTAAACCGTGTGAAAGATCGGATCTTTGTTGTCGATTTCCACGATCTCCCGATCCGGAAACACGCGGCTCATGCTTTCATCGAAACGGGCCCATTCCTCCGGACCCCAGAAGTCGTCGAGCATCAAAAATCCCCCGCGCAGCAAGTAGTCGCGAAGCTTCTTCACCTGGTCGTCGGTTAACAACCAGTCGCCCATTTCGCCGGCGGCCAGCCAGGGCCAGTTGAATACGTCGTCGCCGTCATCCAGGTTCACGGGCTGCTCCACGGACCGTACGTTGACGCGCGTCAACCGCCGCACGGCCATCGCGAAGTGCCGGTCCGCACGAGGGTAATCCTGAGTCCAACTGGTTCCTCCCTCCCGCCAGTCCGACCGCCAGCGCCGCGTGAAGCGCGCCTCCGGATGCGGAGGATACATCAGGCGCGCGAAGACCCAGTCGGTTTTATCCAAGTAATCGGCGGGCAGGGGGATATCGTCGTACGCCTCCATGCTTTGATACACACGGAACGGCCGTTGGAACGCGTAGAGCCCGGTGAGAAGGCTGACGCCGGCTGCAAGCCGCCAGAACGTTTTCCCGAAGGCCATATCCTCTGCCTACCGCGAGGATATCATTGTTCGCGAAACTTGGCCCGGCTTCGACCTATTTCGTGATGCTCCCGGAGGGAGCTACTTGGTAATAACGCCGCAGGCCACGCGATCCCCCGCGTTGCCCGACGGGTCGGTTTTCATATCGTCCGGCTTGGCGTGGATCACCAGCGCCGTGCCGCCGTTCGCAAAAACTGAATTGGCGCCGTCCCCCATCGTCACGCGCGGATTGCTGACCGTGACCTTGGCCGTGCCATTCGCCTTCACCGTGAAGTTTGGCATGTCCCCATTGTGCGGACCTTCCGGGTTGTCAAGCCCGTGATGCTTCATGTCGGGATTAAAGTGTCCGCCTGCCGTGGTGAACCCGGGAGGCTCGCACTTGGCATTCTGGTGGATATGCACTGCGTGCGCGCCCGGCGTCAGGCCCTTGACATCCAGTTTGATCGAGACGCCCGATCCGCTCTTGTCGGCGGTGATGACCGCTGTGCCGACGCTCTGCCCCTTCGCATCTTTCAGGTCAACCTTGGTGGACGTGCTTGCGGCGCAGAGCCCGACCGCGCTCAAGATGCCGGTGATGGCAACAGCAGCAAAAACGTGTTTGCTCATAGAATCTCCCTCAGCCTAGTCTACAACGCGCGCCGGTGCTGTCTTCTGATCTCGGCCGGATCGTCCATCTTCGGCCCGGAGCCTTTCGTGACCTTCGCCTTCTTCGGATCGAAAATCGAAGGGGCGACGGACAGGGCATTGTAAGGCGCTAAGTCGGGGTCCCCGGATGTGAAGCAATCCGACAGATCGGCTGCGGCTGCATCGTACAGATTCAGCGGCAGAAGATGCAGCAGCTCGAATACAGTTTTCAGAATGCTGGGAAAACTCGCGTTTACGTGCGATGTAAAGTCGCGGCGAGCATAAGGACTCGCCACCAGCAATACCGTGCGATGCGAATCCACATGATCCACGCCGCTCTGCGCGTCATCTTCGGTGATGAACACGGCCATCTTCGGCCACCACGCACTGTGCGACAGGTACTCAAGAATCCGCCCGAGCGCCAGGTCGTTATCGGCGACGTAGGAGGCTTCGGTCGGATACCCGGCCTCGGGACGCTTCTTCGCCGTGTGATCGTTCGGCAGGTGGATGAACAGCAGCCGCGGAAGAGTTTTCTTCGCGAACCGCTCTTCCATCTCCGCGATGAATTGCGACGCCCGATACTGGTCCGGAATATTCATATTGAATCCCGGGTAGCGGCGCGACGTGTTGCGATACAACGGATCGGGCATCGGGACGTTGGTCAGGAAGCGCGCTCCGGTCGGCTCCAGCCCCGCGGATTCGTCCACACCCGCCAACTCGAAGCCTTCGCCGAAGTTGAAAAAACTGATGCCGCTGCGTTCCAGATGATGCCAGATCGCGCCCGCTTCAAGCTGCTCTTCCGGATGCAGCGAAGAAGCGCTGCCGGCGAACAACAGGCGGCCGGGCGCGGGAGTCGGCAAACGAAACGATTTCTGACCGCCGTACGCCGCCATTAGCGTGCTGGTGGTCCAGGCGTTCGGATAGGATCCGACCAGCCAGTGATGCCCGTCGACACTGACCTCGGAGTCGGCATAAAAATTGTCGCTCGAGCTGAAGCGCTCTGCGATCGCGTGATGATTCGGCGTAACCATCGCGCCGTATCGCGCGATGGCGGGCGCGCCGTTGCCATTCGGGAGATCGCCGAACACCTCATCGTAGGTCCGGTTTTCTTTCACGATAATGACGACATGCTCGATCTGCGGCGGTAGCGGCGAAGCCGGCGCCGCTACGAACCCGTTGTTACGCTTCACCTGTTCTGTCGTCTCGGTGAACCCGGAGGGCAGCGTGAATCGTGAAATCGACCCGCGCCGCAGCTCTCCCTGGAAACTCTGCGCGAACGCAGCCTCGCGGTCGGCATTCGGTCCCGTCCCGCTCCCCTTCACATTGGCCGCATAGACGGTATCGCCGAACACTTGAACCTGCGCCGGAAACCAACCGGCCGGGATGTGCCCCATCACCTGCCGCGACGCAACGTCGATCACCCCCAACGCGTTGATTCCGGCCTCGGCCACCAGCAGCCGCTTCCCATCCGCCGTGAACGCCATGCCGATCGGCAACACCCCGCGCAGCGATTCGTAACCAGCGATGCGGAGCGCAATGTCGGCCTCTCGTTTATACGTGCGCGCATCGAACACCGAAATGGTGTCCTGATTCGCGTTGGTCACGAATATTTTATCCGCCGACGCAACCACGCCCGACGGACTGCTCCCGCCAAACACATTGCCGGCCATCGGCAATCCGGTGGCAAGCTGATGCATCACCCTCGGCGCCGCCGGATTCGACACATCCATCACTGCCAGCGAATTCGCGCCCCGAGCATTCGGCTCGCCGAGGGCCGGAACTGGCACTTCGCCCGCTTCTGTTTTCCTTGTCACGCCGTGAACTGCTTCGGCGGAAGGAAACCCAAACGCCGGAAACGGCAATCCCGTCTCTTTCGCCCGTTTAGGATCGGCGCCCGGGATGGCCCGATACTCGAACATCCCCAGGTTGGTCACGTATGCCGTCTTTCCATCGGGCGCGAGCGCAACCGCGAATGGCAAGCGTCCCGTGCGCACGGAACTGACGATTCTTCGTACGCGGGTATCGATAATCGCGAGCTTGAAATTCGCCTGGTCGACGACATACAGCAGTCCCCGCCGCGCATCGAACGCAATGTCTCCGGTATACGCGTCCTTTTCAAGCTTAAACAGCGCCGCCGGCTTGCCGGTCGTCAGATCGACCAGCCGCACCCGTCCCGATTCGCCTTCCGACGCATACAGCGAATGTTCCCCCGCAAACGCGAGCCCCATGAACACGCTGTACCAATCGGCATCGTCGTCGTCGCCGCCGTCGTCCGCGTCCTTCTTCCGATGCGCGGCAAAATGTCGGATCTTGCCGTCCTCGAGTACCGTCAACGCATAACGGTTCGGCCCGCCATCGGCCGTCACCACCACGCGTCCGCTAGGGCTGACCGCCAATCCGAACGGACCCGGCCCGGTAAAGAATTGCGATCCCGTTGGCGTGATCAGCCTCCCGCCCGGAAGAACACTTTCTCCCGAATCCGATCGTGACGCCGCCCGAGTTCCCGCCGGTTGCCCGGCGACGCCCAGAGTCGCCGCCAGCGCGACGGCCAAAGTTCGACAAACCATTTGCAAGCACATTGTACCGAGCCGCCATTGCGACCCGGTGAAAGCGAGGGTTCCGGTGGAGGACCGGGCGACGCGCCTTGTGGTGCCGGCGACTCGCGTCCAACCACCTATTTGCTCGGCGAGATCGATATTCAGCCGCTCGGCGGCTTCGATGGTTCCTGCCCGGCCATGGCGCAAGGCCTCACCAGGCTCGCCGCGGCTGCCTCGCCCACCACTCCCGATTATTTTCCCGAAATAGCTATTGCAGAATCGGCAGGACCCGATAATCCTTCGCAACGAAAAGACTGCCTTCCGTGGTGCCCTGCGGCGCGATTCTCTTAAGCTCGACACCCAGCGCCTGCGGATTCATCGTGCCCGCCAGCACGCGCTCGAACGCGCGAACCACCTGCTTCACCTGGTCCGCCGATTCATGCACGAATTCGAGCCGGAAGTGGCGGATTCCCGCGCGCCTCCATTCTTCGAAATGCAGGCTCGCCTCCTGCGCTTCGGCGCCGAACACGGTGTTGCCGCACCCCACGTCCGCCATCACCGGATGCGCGCGGCCGCTCGGATCCTTCAGCTCCACGCGATGCTTCTCGCACGGCCTCCCGCAGTCGCGGTAACTCGTGCCGGTCGAAAGGAAGCGGCAAAATACACAATGCTCGGTGTGAAACACGGGCAGGTGCTGATACGCGACCACCTCGATCCGCTCCGCGCCGGCGTGGTGCGCCAGCTCGGCTACCTGCGCGCCGTTCAGATCGTGGCCCGGCGTCAGCCGCGCCAGACCGAGTTGCAGATAAATTTCCGCCGCCAGCGAATTCGCCGCGTTAAAGCTGAAATCACCGGTCAACTCGGCTTCGCTCAGCGCTTTCACCATTCCGGCGGAGCGCACGAGAATCGGGCATTGCAGGCTCCGCAGAAAACTGAGGATGCGGTCTTCGCCCGGCTTCAAAACCCGCGGGGTCGCAACGCGCGCCGCGATTCCGCTCGATTTGACGCGCTCAATCGATGGCCGCAGCCCATACAAGTCGAGATAATCGAGCGTGATGCTCGACGGACCCAAGTCGATCGCGGCATCCAGTTGCTCGGGCGTGCGCACCAGCACATGCAACTGTGCCTCACCCGGAGACCCTGCGCCGGCAGGCCCGCTCTCGGGCCGATGAGTCCGAACGACGATGACAGGCGCGCGAGCCTGCAGCTCTTGCAATGCCTCCACCGCCTCCCGACGAAGCTGGTTCAGGACCGACGCAGGAACAAACGGCGCGCCCGTGATTTCGACCTTCACTTCCTTCAATTCATACGGAGTGTTGCCCAGGCGTCCGAACTGTTCCCGCACCGCGTCGAGCGTAATTCCTCGATTCTGCGCGCGCCCCATGGGACCCGAAGACTTCACCGTGACGCTCAACTCGGGCCGCTTCGCAAGCGACCATTCCGCCATGAGCGCCGCGCCTTCTTCGGCGGCCACCCGCACCTCCACCGGCTGCCGCGCGACGGGCGCTGCAGGCTCCAGGAAGGGACGCGCCGCGCGATCGAGATCGGGATCGTGGGTACGCCATACCAAATCACCCGGACGGATTCGGTCGAAGCGAATCGTTCCGTTTCCAAATTGAAGCTCCACCAGCCCGCCGCCCGCCGCTTCGACCTGGTAAATTCGCCCGCCCTCTTCGGGCTCCTGCGGGCTACGCCAATCGGCCGCATCGAACACCACTCCATCGCCGGCCTTGAGCGGCGCGATTCGATGCGCGCCCGCGGTTTCGATCACCACGCGATCCGCGTCCACCCGCGCGACGCGCCCCATCCCAAGTCCGCGGTGCCTCGGCGCGCGCCCCCGGACCACCGCCTGATGATTGGTCCCGGTCATGAAAAACGGACCGAGCCCGCGCGAATACACCTGCTCGAGCTGAAGTTTCCCGGCGGCGCTGATGGTCACGTCATGTCCCGCCCACGCCTGGTCCACCGCTTTGCGATACGCGTGAGTGGTCAGCGCGACGTACTCCGCATCCTTGTACCTGCCTTCGATCTTCATCGCCGCGACACCCATCCGCACAATCTCGGGCACTTGCTCCAGCGCATACAGATCTCCGGGCGAAAGCAGGTATCGCGCGTCCGCCAGGGGCGCGATGGTCCCATCGACCATCATTTGATAAGGAAGCCGGCAAGCCTGCGCGCACTGGCCTCGATTCGCGCTGCGCCCCCCCCACGCCTCGGATGAAAAACACTGCCCGGAGTAGGCCACGCACAACGCTCCGTGGACGAAAATCTCGATGTCGCAGCCGGTGGCGTCGATGATCGAACGAACCTCGTCGAGCGACAGCTCCCGCGCCAGCGTCACTCGCCGCAGGCCGAAACTTTGCGCGAACCGCACGCCTTCCGCGCTGGTGATGCTCATCTGCGTGCTGGCGTGAAGCTCCATTTCAGGAACCATCTCGCGAGCCATCCGCACCACGCTGTAATCCTGCACGATCATCGCGTCGACGCCGGCTTCGGCGATCGCCCCAATGGTCCGCGCCGCTTCGTCGAGCTCGTGCTCGAAAACCAGCGTGTTGAAGGTCAGGTACCCGCGGACGCCGCGGCGATGCAGCACCCGCATCGTTTCCGGCAGCTCCGCCAGCGTGAACCCGACCTTCGCGCGTGCGGAAAAATGGTTCAACCCGAAATACACCGCATCCGCGCCGGCTTCAATCGCAGCGTGCAGCTGCGGCCAGTATCCGGCCGGACTCATGATTTCAGGCTTGCGGCGTGTCACTACCTTCAGCGTAGCTTCTCGCGAGCGATGGCGCCCGTCGTCCCCTTCACCGCGCGCAAATATTCGCCCGGTGAAAGCAGGATTTGCGTCCCGCGAACGCCCGCTGAAATGGAAATCGTGTCGAACAGTTCCACGGTTTCATCGGCGTACACCGGATATTCGCGCTTGCCCGCCAGCGCGGTCACGCCGCCGCGAATATACCCGGTCAGCCCCTGCACTTCTTTAAGCGGAACCATCTCGATCCGCCGGTCCCCGGTCAGCTTCGCCAGCGCTTTCTCGTCCACCTCGGCATCGCCTGGGACCACCGCCAGGCACACCCCGTTCCGATCGCCCCGCAACACCAGCGTCTTGAACACCTGTTCCGCCGGCAGCCCGATCTTGGCCGCCACCGATTCTGCGGCCAGGTCCTCTGGGTCCACCGCGTACTCGCGGAGCTCGTAGCGGATGCCCATTGAGTCCAGCAATCGCGCCGCGTTGGTCTTCATCTGGTCGGTCCTGGTCACAATGAGGGCAAGGGTCGACCGCTCCCTGTGGTCGCACTTCAAGCGGTCCTGGAGAGGCGATCGAAAGCGGTTTGCTCTCGCGCTGGACACGCCTCTAGACGGGAGTCTTCTTCTTCAGCGCCCCGTCGTTTTCCTGGATGAAATTGCGAATCTCGTCGGCCATTCCCAGCAGTTTTTCCCACTGCTCGCGATACAAAGTCACCGGAAAGCGGCCCAACCCATAGACGGAGAGCCCACCCTTTTCGCTGACCTTCAGCGACGTCTGCCCGCGCGAGGGCTTTTTCAATTTTTCGTTTTCGGCGCGCAAGCGCTCGATTTCAGCTTTCAAGTCTTCTTCGGATGCCATATCAGATCACTGATAACACAACTGGCGGTCGGAGTCTCGCCCGGCCGTCTCGGTCTACTCGGAAATCACGATCACGTTCTTGATCCCGCCGGCTTTTCCGGAAAGCGGCTCGATAGCCCGCTCGATCGGGAAGCGATGCGAGATCAGCTTCGGCACCGCGCTGGGCCACCTTGCCACAAAGGAGCCCAGATCGGCAATCGCCGCGGTGAAATGAGCCAGGCTCGCATTGACCGTCCCGAAAATCACCTGGTTCTTGAGCACTCGCTCGCGCATAAGCTGGTCCGTATCCACGGGAACCGGCCCCTGCCGGCCGGGAACGCCGGTGAAAATGAATACGCCGTTCGTGCCGAGGTACCGCATCGTTTCAAACGCGAGCGACGATGCGCCCACCGCTTCATACACCACGTCGATGTTGCCCGTTTGCGCGGCCAGCGTCTCCACCGTCATGGTCTCCGCGGCCGCAAACTTCGCGCCGATGCTGGTGACCAGCTCCTCCAGGCCGCCCGACGCCGGCGTTCGCGAGTAGACGGTCGTCTCGAACCCTTCGAGCACCAGCTTCATGGCTCCCAGCAACCCCACCGGTCCGCCACCGAGCACCACCGCGTTGCGGCGATGCGCCGGCATCTGGCCGGGCTCGGCCGGCAAACTCCACGGCAGCCGCTGCTGAATCTGCCAGAGCTGGGCGATGCCTTTTTCCGCGATGGTGAGCGGCTCCACCAGCACCGCCACATCTCGCAGCGAGCGCGGCACTGGATTGAGGAAGCGTTCGTCCTCCACCACCAATTCGGTCATGTAACCGTGGCGCTGCTGGATGCCTCGCTCCGTGTATTCGCCCGAGTAGCAGAAATCCGGACGTTCCGCGCGGCAGGCGATGCAGCTCGTAATCTCGCAGGGACGCCGAACCGTGGCCACCGCCAGGTCGCCCGGTTTCACGCGCGTGACCTTCGCGCCCGTCTCCACCACTTCGCCCAGCGACTCGTGACCAATGATCAGGTACGGGGAACCCGGCGGCGCCGTGCCGTACCCGAAGCTCACAATTTCCTTGTCGGTGCCGCAAATGCCGACGTCGAGCATGCGCAACTTCACCTCGGTCGGTGAAACGGCGCCGGGCTCGGGATGATCGATGACATCGAAGCGGCGATCCTTTGGGAAGACGGCGACGGCTTTCATCTGGGCTCGATCCTGATCACATGATACGGTGACGCAAGCTCCGGATCGGGCTCGAACCATCCGCTGTTTTCGCGGCTGATGATTTCGAAATAGTAGATCAAATCGGAAACTGCGCCGGTGATCGCGAAGGTCATCGACGCGGCGGCCGGCTTTTCGATCACCGTCGTCTGCATGGACAAATCCACCGGCCGATAGTGCAGGCGCACCAGGCGGACATCCTTCACCGGATTCACCTCGAACGTCAGATTGATCTCTTTGTCGACGGGCGCCGATTTGACCGCCACATGCGTGAACTGCGGCCGCGGGAGTCGCTTGGGCAGCGCCGGAATCACCACGGCTGGTCCTTTCAACGCGCGGCGATCCGTGATTCTCGAATCCGGCAAGTCAAACAGCGCGTGCGCCGCGTTGATCTCCTGCTCCCCGCGGTCGAGCGTAGCGGCGTCTCTGGTTTGATCGAATAGCTCCAGTTCGTACGCGGCCCGCAGACTGTGCGCGTGAAAGCGCGCCAGCCGCGCCAGCAGTTGGAAATCCGGAACCGCAGTTTGGTCCAGCGGAGCGGCCGCGGCCAGCAACAGCCCGGCAGTCTCCAGCGGCTCTCGCTTGGCGGAGGCGATCCCCTCCAGCCTGTCGCGGACCGCCTCCGCAATCGTCGCGATCCAGTCGTTCAGCGGAGCGATCTGTTCCGCTGCCGCGCGATTCGCTTCCGGCAGCGTGAACGTGTTCGCGTCCGCAGCCTGCGCGGCGGCGAGAAGCGTCGTGATCCGGGCTGCGGCGCGAAACGCGTCCGGCGATTGATTTCCCGGCGGCTTGGTCTTCGGATCATACGCGGCGCGCCCCCAGGTCCAGTACAACAGCGCGTGATTTTCGAACGGGCGCGGCGCATCGATCTCGAAGCTCGCAGGCGATGAGGATGGTAGAAATCGCAATGCCACGCCGGTTTGTTCGGCCGCCTTCAGGAACGCCGGCTGCGCCAGAGCGCCTTGCGGTTCGAGCGCCACGCGGCGTCCGGCATCGCGCAGCGCCTTGAACACAGAAGTGCGGTACAGATCCACGTCCTTTGAATCGGACCGGATCTGGACCGTGCGGATCAGCGGGCACGCGGCGAGAAGCTTTTTTAGCCCGTCGCCCGGCTTGTGCTCCCACAGACCCAGTGTGAAATCGATTGCATAGTCAGACGCGGCTTGCGAAATAGCCCGAAGTTTTTCAAGGTTCGCGGGAGGCTCTGAAAAAATGAGCGTGAATCGATTGAAGCGGTCACGCGCCAGAGCCTCGAAATACGATCGCCAGGAAGATTCCGCCGCATCGAGGTCGCCCGCGCCGGCGAACATCCGCACTCCGCGGACGGGAGTCGCCGGCTCGGCGTGAAGCTGCTTCAGGCGTCCAGTGGATCGAATCTGATCGGCGGCTTCCAGCAGGCCGTACATCAGCCCGCGAAGGTCTCCGCCGGTAACGTGTGCGCCGCCGACCTTGTAAGGCTCGATCCGGAAGGTCTCCGGAGGATCGAGAGTCAGCTCGTATTTGACCTTCCACTTTAAATTCCGGGACGCGACTGCGGCGTCGTATTCGTTCAGTCCGAACTCGACGGGTCCGGCGGCCGCCATCGTACAGATGAGAAAACTAATCCACCACCGCACTCCAGCCTCTCCTTGAAAGATCCCAATAAATTACCGCGCCGCCGATCAGCCCGGCCGCCACCAGCCAGCATCCCAGCGCCGGTTTCGTGCAGCACAATCTTTCCAGTGCCGAATAGAATCCCGTAGATCAGCACACATCCCGCGATCCAGTCGACCAGATTCGACAGTCCGTCGCGCGCCGGCTTCACCTCCGGCATCATGCGCGCGATCGGTCCCCAGCCCGTCGAAGACGGCCGCGTCCGCGCGTAAAACGCCCGCAACACGCCCTCCGGTTCGGGCTTTGTCAGGAACGTGGCCGCCAGCCACACCACCGTCGTGATCGAAACCGTGATGATCATGATCCACGCGAAATCCACCGGCTTGTCTTTATCCATGCCGTAGCCCGCCTGCAGCGCGACCGAGACCACGAACGCCGAGATCATCGCCGATACTTCGCTCCACGCGTTAATGCGCCACCAATACCAGCGCAGCAGCAGCACGCTGCCGGTGCCCGCTCCGGTCACCACCAGCAGCTTCCACGCGCCCGCGATCGAATCCATATAAAACGTCACCACCGCCGAGCACAGCGTCAGCAGTATGGTTGCAGCCTGCGACACCACCACGTAGTGATGGTCCGACGCGTCCGTCTTCAGAAATCGCCGGTAGAAATCGTTCACCAGGTAGCTGGCGCCCCAGTTGAGCTGCGTGGCGATGGTCGACATGTACGCAGCCGCAAACGCGGCGATCATCAGCCCGCGCAGCGATGGCGGCAGATAGGCGATCATCACCCGGATGTATCCCGTCTCCGGCTTCTCCAGCCCCGGAAAAAGAATCAGCGACGCCAACGCGACCAGGATCCACGGCCAGGGCCGCAGCGCATAATGGGCGATGTTGAACCACAGCGTCGCGAGCAGTGAATTTTTTTCGTCGCGCGCGCTGAACATCCGCTGCGCGATATAGCCTCCGCCGCCGGGCTCGGCCCCGGGATACCACGTCGCCCACCAGTTCAGCGAAATATAGACGAAGAACGTGATCAGCGGCATCCATGCCGAGTTCAGGTCGGGAATAAAATTCAGCACCGATCCTTGATTCCCCCGCGTAGCGTCCAGCGCGTGCAGCTGCGTCTTCATCGCGTCGATTCCGCCTACGGCGCGCACCGCGAAAACAGCCAGCGCGATCACCATGCTCATCTTGATCACGAACTGGAACAGGTCCGTCACCAGGACGCCCCACAGCCCGCTCAGCGTGGAGATGAACGCCGTCAGCGCGATCATCCCGATCACGATGGCCAGCGCTTCCAGCTTCGTGATCCCCAGCACCAGCATCAGAATGTCGACCATAGCCTTGTTGACCCAGCCGAGAATGATGCAGTTGATGGGGATGCCCAGGTACAGCGCGCGGAACCCGCGCAGGAACGCCGCAGGCTTGCCGGAGTAGCGGATCTCGGAGAACTCGATGTCCGTCATCACGCCGGATCGCCGCCACAGGCGCGCGTAGAAGAACACCGTCAGCATGCCGCTGGCGACGAAGCACCACCACAGCCAGTTGCCGGCGATCCCGCCCACCGCCACCATCCCCGTGACGGCCAGCGGCGTGTCGGCCGCAAACGTCGTCGCCACCATCGACGTTCCCGCCAGCCACCAGGGAACATTGCGGCCGGAAAGGAAAAATTCGTTGACGCTCGATCCGGCGCGAGCCTTGTAGTAAAACCCGATCGCGAGATTAAACGCGAAGTACAGCGCGACCACGGCCCAGTCGACGAAGGTTAGGCGCACTAAGGCATGATACCGTGATGCCGGGCCATCCCCTTCACCCGGCTCGCCGCGCGTGAACCACGAACCGGAGCGGCGCGGAGCCAACGTAATAAAACGGATAACAAGTGATCAACGTCAGCTCCGGCTCGCCACCGGCGTCCAGTACGCGCATCTCATTCGGGTGCACGATTTCGGTGGATTCCACCGTGTATTGGTAAGCTCCGTCCGATGTGGTTAGCGTGATGCGATCGTTTCGCGCGATGTGGCGCAGCGGACGAAAGAAGGTATCGCGATGCGCCGCAATGCCGACGTTTCCAGGTTGATCCGGGAGCGGAGTCCCGGGGATGTGGCCGGCGCCCAAGGTCAGGCTGCGCTCGTCGTCGCCCTCCAGAACAACCGTCGAAACGTGGAGCCGGGGAATCTCCAGCCGTCCGACAATATCATGAGACTGCAGCGGATGCGTCATCGTCCCCGGCGCTCTGTTCATTCGCCGGTTTTCATACAACTGGAATAGCGCCGCGCTGCCGAGCACCGTCAGGCACCAGACCACCGCGGCGCTTCCTCCCAGGAGCAAAATAGTTCCGAAGCGGCGTCGCATAAACCTACGCGCTGCGTTTGCGGAGAGCCACACCTCCGGCAAGCGACAGCAGCCCCAGCAAGCCGGCTAGAGGAACCTCGCTCGCAGTCTTTGGGAGAGTCTTTGCCGAAGTCTCCTTCAGCGAATTCTCCGCGGACGGCGCCGGTGCCGGACTCGGAGCAGGTTTAGCTTGCGCGATCTGCATCGGCTGCGAAGTTGGTGCGGCTGCACTCCTCGGAGTCATCGCCTGAGCAGGCGCGGGCGCCGGCTTCGCTTCGGCATGCGATGGCTGCGGCGCGGGGCTGGCCGCCTGGGCGGTCGACATCGGATGAGGCTTCGAGTACACGAATTCTTCCCCGCGCAGGTCGCCCGGATAATACCAGTCCTTGATGGCCTGGGGCGCGCCCGCCGTCCGTTCCTCGAAGGTGATCACCGTGTGTTCGCTCGGTTCATCGCGATATGCGGGAATCGCCAGCACGGTATTGAAGATCCGTGTCTCGGTCGGATTGAAGAATTGAACGATGTCGCGGTCGCTCGGGGAGTCGAGCAGTTTCATGACATACGTTCCCGGCGCCAGGACCATCCCCGGAATCTCCACGGGCTGGTGAAAGGTGATTACCGTTCGCTTGTCCCACTCGTCTGCCTTGGCGAATGGACTGAATGCGATCAACCCGCCAACAGCCGTCAGCAAAAGCCATTTGTGTTGCACGTTTACTTCTCCTTCGACTTCGAGCGTAAAAGTACTTCTGCGCGAATACGATCCCCTCGCGGCTTGATCCCGTGATTTCGGGTGCCGGCATAGCTTCCGTCGGGGATGGAAAATGCCGCACCGGACTCCTACGCTGTATTCAACAGGAGAATTGCGTATGAGTCATCCATTCAGAATCATGCTGTACTGCTTGCTGGCCGGCGCAACGGGCGTTCTCGTCGGGTCCCATGTTTGGAGCGCTTATATGTCGGTTCCGGACGTTGCTGCGGCGCCCGCTCCGCCCACCACGACGCAGGTCGGCATTCAGACCACCTTCGCTCCCATCGTCGAAAAGGACTTGCCCGCCGTGGTGAACATAAGCTCTTCAAAAGTCGTGCGAAACACCGGCGGGAATAGGCAGCCTTTTATGATGGACCCGTTCTTTCGCCAATTCTTCGGCGACAACTTCGGCCGCCAACCTCAGGCGCCGAGCAAACAATATGAACGTGGCCTCGGCTCCGGCGTGATCATCCGGCCGGATGGCTTCATTCTGACCAATAACCACGTGATCGACGGCGCCACCGATATCACCGTCACGATGCTCGACAAACGCGAGTTCAAAGCGAAGGTCATCGGGACCGACTCCAAGACCGACATCGGAGTCCTGAAAGTGGACGCGAAGGATCTTCCGACACTGGCGTTTGCCGATTCATCGAAAGTCAAGGTCGGCGATATGGCGCTCGCCATGGGGCAGCCGTTCGGACTTCGGGCATAGCGTGACGATGGGCATCATCAGCGCCAAGGGCCGCAACGGGCTGACATCATCGAAGGCTACGAGGATTTCATTCAGACCGACGCCGCGATCAACCCCGGCAATTCGGGCGGCGCGCTGGTCGATGTGCACGGCGATCTGATCGGAATCAACACGGCCATCCTCACGCACGGCAGCGGCGGCAACCAGGGGATCGGTTTCGCGGTGCCGATCAACATGGCTCGCGCGGTGATGGACCAGGTGATCGCGCACGGCAAAGTCGTCCGCGGATATATGGGAGTGATGCCGGAGGATATTTCGGCCGCGATGGCGAAGTCGTTCCACCTGACCGGTACGAACGGCGCGTTGATCAGCGATGTTCCGGAGGGATCGCCCGCGGCGCAGGCCGGAATCCAGCGCGGGGACGTAATCACGGAGATGAACGGCGAGAAGATCGAAGATAGCAATCAGCTCAAACTGCGCGTTTCCATGACGGCTCCGGGAACCACGGTCACGTTCAAGCTGCTTCGCGACGGTGCGGCGAAGACGGTAAGCGTGAAGTTGGCGGAATATCCCAACGATAACCAGCGCCAGAGTTCGAGCAGCTCAGGCGGCGGATCGAACGCGCTCGACGGAGTTTCGGTTGAGGATCTGAACTCTCAAATCCTGCGCCAGTTGGATATGCCGTCCACTACCAAAGGCGTCGTGGTCACCGACGTCGCGGATGGCTGCCCGGCTGCGATGGCGGGCCTGCAATCGGGCGACGTGATTCAGGAAGTGGATCGCGTCCGCGTGTCTAGCGTCAGCGATTTCGAGCGTGCGATGCGCCGGTCCCCGGGCCATACCGTGCTGCTGCTGGTGAATCGTCAAGGAAGCACAACCTACCTCGCGATCGAGCCTCAGTAACCTGACCTCGCCGTGTCCGGCCGCACACGACGTGTCTGGCCGGACACGCGCTTTCGTAAGCTAACTCGCTCCTTTTCTGCAACTTCCCACTTGGCCTGGAGCCTGCAGTTTCTCCGGGCATGAAACACGAAAAATCAAACACAGCTGATGAAGTTGGCGGCGATCCTGGCGGTCGCCGCAGCCGATGCCGTCGCCGAAGAGCGCCGCATCGTGGTTTCCATTCCCGATCGCAAGCTGGTCTTGCTCGATGGCAATCGAGTCTTGAAAGTTTACGACGTCGCTGTCGGCAAGCCCTCCACGCCATCGCCCGCCGGTGAATTTCGAGTGATGAATCGCATCCCCAACCCCACGTGGTTACGGGCCGGGAAAAGTTGTCGGACCGGGAAAGCAAAATCCGCTGGGCACCCGGTGGATCGGCCTCAGCGCGAAGGGCTACGGCATTCACGGCACCAACGCTCCGAGTTCCATCGGCAAGGCCGCCTCGCACGGCTGCATTCGCATGCGCCAGCGCGATCTGGAAGAGCTGTTCGACCTGGTCCAGGTCGGCGTCCCGGTGGAGCTCGCCGGCGAGCGGCCGCAAGTGCTCGCCATGATTTTCGCGGTTGCACTCGCAGATTGAAAACGAAAGACATTGTTGAAAAGGGGACAGACCACTCTGTCCCCGATTGAAACCGCTCACCTGGCGTGCGGGCGCTGTCGTGGACAGAGCGGTCTGTCCCCTTTTTCAACACACAACAAAAGGAGACCATTATGATTTTGCTGAGATACTTGCTGGTGATTACCGGGGTCGGACTGCTGGCGGGAGCCGCGGCGATCCTCGCCTGGGATCTGTACCAGATCCTGAAATTTCGAAAACAACCGGAGGGGGAGCTGCCGTCGCCGCTGCGCTGGCACGCAGCCATGACAGTTCGCGGCATACTCGATCGTCCCTCTGCTGGCTGGACTGAGCATCGCAGTGGTACCGAGCGGATCGGCCGGCGTCACCGTCAATCAGTTCGCGGGTACGCGGCCGGCGACGCTCTATCCGGGCGTCCATCTGATCGTTCCGCTGATCGAACAAGTGGAGATCTACGACATCCGTGACAATCTGTTCACCACCGTGACCACCGATGACGCGAAGAAAACCAAAGCCGACACCATGAAAGTGCAGACTCGCGAAGGGCTGATGGTCGGAATTGCGGCCACGGTGCGTTATCGACTGGACCCGTCCAAGCTCGCCTACATTCATTCGAATCTGCCGCAACCCGTGGAGCAGGAGATGATCGCCCCGGCAGTGGCCAGCGCGTTTCGCGATCTGGCTCCGGCGTACCTGGTCCGCGAATTATTTTCCACCAGGCGCGACGAGTTCCGCCAAGCCGCTGCCAGCCGCATCGCCGGAAAGCTCGGCGCGGATGGAATCGTGGTGAAAGAAGTGGTCCTGCGCGACATCGAGCTGCCTGCCGAATACGCCAAAGGCCTGGAAGGCCTGCTTCTCAAGGAGCAGGAGAACGAGCGCATGAATATCGACCTGGAAGTGAAGAAGAAGCTGGTGCAGACCGCCGGCCTTGAAGCCGAGGCGCAGAAGGCGCGCGAGATCAAAGAAGCCGAAGCGCGCGCGCAAGTGGTGGTGCTCGAAGCCAAGGGGCAGGCCGATGCCATGCAGCACACGCTGCCGCTCAAGGAGAAGCAGATCCAGCAATCGCGCCTGGAAGCCGAGGCTCGCAAGGAAGCCACTGTAAAGAACGCCGAAGCGATGGCGCAAGCCAAAGTGATCGACAGCAAGGCCGAGGTCGAAAAACGCAAGATGATGAGCGAGAGCGACGAGTATCGCATCCGCCGCGTAGCCAGCGCGGACGCCGAGCGAATGAAGCTGGAGGCCGATGTGTTGAAGGACAATCCGGCGCTGATTCAGAAAATCATCGCCGAAAAGCTCTCCGATAAGGTCCAGATCATGATGGTTCCGAACGACGGCAAGTTTTTCTTCGCCAACGACGTTTTGAAGGGCGCGACCCAGACTCCCGCGATCGTACATTGAGGAGCCGGGCGCTGGACCGAAGGGACGGCCCCATCGGAGGGTCCGTCCCTTTCCTGCTACGCTGCGCTTATGATACCGCCCGTCGCGTGCACGCTGACTGAAGGGGAGCTGCGGGAGCGCCGCCAGACGATTCTCGATCTGGTTCGCGCGTCAGCTCTTCACGCGGCGCCCTTGGCGCTGGGTGTGGCGTGTTACTTTCGTCCCGCCCCTGAAGTGCTGGCCCAACTCGCTCGCCTGGTCGATTTAGAGCGTCAGTGTTGCCCGTTTCTTACCTTCAGGATTGTCGTGGCGGCGGGACCACAGCCGTTTTGTCTCGAAGTTACCGGACCGCCGGAGGCCAAAGCGATCGTGGGGGACTTCTTCGGTCACGCGGAGCTGCCCTTGCCGTAAATCGATCTTCAGAATTGCGCGCCTTTTTTGTTATCATTCCTGCGGTGGCGAGGCGATTTTTACTGCTTTTTTCTGGCGGCGTTCCTCCACGCGGAAAACGTGGAAGACGCAGCCCGCGCGCTGGCGAAAACGGTGTCCTCGGGCCTGGCTCCGAATCAGGCCGCCCATGTCACCATGCGTAATCTCAGTTCGCTCGGACGCTCCGACGCAGCGCGCGCACAATCGAGTTTCGAGCAGGCCATTCGCAGACGCATCCGAAACCCTGTAATCGTCGAAATCACCCTGACCATTTCCGAAAATCTGAAAGGATATCTCTTGATCGCGGACTTCAAACCTGGCGACGACCGGATCGTGGAGATGGAACCGTATCGTCCCGAGCCAACCGCGCCGCGCCGTCGCGGCCGGCCCTCGCCGTCGGAAAGAGATTGCTGTGGGAACAGATCGCGCCGATTCTCGACATCGCGGTGCTGGACGACCGGATGCTGGTGCTCGATACCACCGGCGTGACCGCGATACGATCGTCGCGACGGAAATGGACCGCCGCGGAAACGGCGAGCGCCCCTTCCGCCGTTCGCGATCCTCGTGGACGCATGGAGATTGTGGAGGAATCGCTGACGGTCCAGTTGCCGGGCACGACTTGCCGGGCTCGTGGAAACCGTCGCTTGCGTTCCGCTGCGAATCCGGCACGGTCTTCACTGCCGGACGCAATACGCTTCGAAGCGCTCGTTCCGTTCTTTTCCGACGCGCAGATCGGCGGCGTGCGTCTGGTCGCCGAGCCGGACGGCCGCACGCACATTTACGACGGCGCGCAAACCGCCTCCGGCACCATCGACGATTGGGGCAGCGATCTCGCTGCGCTCTCCACCTGCGCCGGGTCCGCGAGTCGCTGCAACGGGAATCGGCGAATCGGGCGACACGGTTACTCTGTACGATTTGATTCATGCCGTGCCGATTCGCGTCTCGCGATCCGGCGGACTTTCCGGGGCCTGTCACCGCATTGTGGCCGTCGAAAAGCGGAGCGCTTGGCAGTCAGTTCGCAATCTCGCGACGGGAAAATATGAAGCCTACGGCCTTACGGTGGATTGCGGCCGTTAGCGCTTTATTCTCGCTGGCCAGCCTGCGAAGCCGCGCGCCGGCCGCGCTACGGCGGAGAATTGCGTATCGAAATGCGCGCCGATGGATCGACGTTGACTCGCCGGCGCAGTTTTCGAATCGTTGGTGAGCTTCGACGACTCATGGCGATCCGCAGCCATGGCTGGCGACTTCGTGGACTCACGATGCCGCGCGGAAGCGCTGGATTTTTGCACCGCGCGCAAACGTCATGATGCACAACGGCGCGACCATGGTCGCCGGGAGCCGATCGAAGTGCCGGACGACAAGCCGATCGACCAGATTCTGCGCGAGCTGGCGCGAAACCCGATCACCGTGCGCGCCGAGGATGGATCGACCGTCGGCACCGGGCCATTTCGCGTGGCACACTCAGAGCCGGGTAAGAGCGTAACTCTCGCGGCGCACGATGGATATTGGGGCGGGCGCCCATATCTCGATTCGATTCAGATCACGATGGGCCGCTCGCTGCGCGATCAGGCGGTGGATCTTGGAAGTGGGCAAAGCGGACGTGGTCGAAATTGCGCCCACGCGGGCGCCGACGCGGAAATGTGTATGTGTCGCAGCCGGTGGAGTTACTCGCGCTGCAGTTTGACGATCGCGTGCCGGCAGCCGACGCGGGAGGCGGTGGCGCTGTCGATCGACCGAACCGCCATCTACAACGTTCTGTTGCAGAAAACCGGCGAGATTTCGGGAGCGCTGCTGCCGCAATGGCTCAGTGGATACGCGTTTCTCTTTCCCGCGGAGCGCAATGTTGCCCGTGCCAGGCAGCTTGCCGCCGGCGCGACGCTTTCCTTGGCTTACGATCGTCAGGACAACTTGATTCGCGCGATTGGCGAACGGATTTCGGTCAACGCCAGCGAATCGGGCATTAGCTTGCGTCAGGCCGCCGGGACAGCGGATGTAAAACTCATCGAAACGCCGGTCTCTTCGCGCGACGCCTGGACTTCGCTGGAAGATCTGGCCGCAATTCTCAAAATGCCGGTGGCCGGAGCGAGCCTGTACGAAGCGGAGCGCTCCCTGCTTGCCGATTGGAGAGTCGTCCCGCTGTTTCACCTTCCCGACGCCTGGGCCATGAACGGGCATGTGCGGAATTGGCCGCGTCTCGCCGATGTGTGGCTCGATCCGCGAGGAAAACCGTGACGTTTCGCACCAAACTGCTGGTGGTTTCTTCGTTGACGGTCGCGGGCGCCGTGGCGCTGGTCACCGGCGCGGTGTCCGTCTGGACGCGGCGCGCGTTTGAGCGAATCGATGGTGAACGCCGCGGCGCTCTGCTCGATCAATTCCATCGCGAATTGGAAGCTCGCGGGCAGGAAGTCGTTCAGCAGGTGGAGCGCGCCGCGTCGTCGGCGGCGGTTCAGCAGATGGTCGGCGGCGCAGCCGAGTATGACCGCGCGCAATCGGAAGCCGCGGCGGAATCGCTCGACTTTCTCGACGTGGTGCAGACGGACCTGACCATCGTTTCCTCAGCCCACTGGCCGGCGCGCTTCGGGTATAAGAATGACTGGCAGATTGCGCCGGAGGATTGGAGCGCGTCAGACGCCTTTCTCACTCGAATTCCCACGCCCGACGGAAGCGCGGCGGCGCTGATCGCCATACGTCCCGCGCCGGGGGGAAAAGCCTACGTGGTCGGCGGCAGGCGCCTCAGCCCGGAGTTTTTGAAGTCATTGGGGCTTGCTCCCGGTATGCGCGCGCTGTTGTGGCTGGCGCCGGGTGAAGTGATCGATGCGCAGGGAGAGGTGCGCGACGCGGGCAAGCTCGCGCCCCTGATTGAGGGGCGGGCGGCGCAATCCACCGTGCAGTGGACCGCCGATCGATCCAGCGCCGAAGCGTTTCAGGCCATGCCGTTGACGAGGCACGGACGGCTGGTGGGCGTGCTCCTGGCCGGGACTTCGTTGCGCGAGCGTATGGGCCTCGAACGCGCCATCCTGTGGATCGGACTGCTGGTGGGCGGATCCGGAATCGTCATCGGCGTGCTGCTGGGCTGGTGGACCACGGAACGAATTACGCGCCCGGTCGAGCGGCTGGCCGCGGGCGCGCGCGCCGTGGCGCGGGGAGATTGGTCTACCCGCGTCGAGGTTGCATCCAAAGACGAAATCGGCGAGCTGGCGCAGGCCTTTAATCGCATGACCGACCAGATCCTCGAGCAGCGCGAACGGGCGCTCCAAGCCGAGCGCGTGGCGGCGTGGCGCGAGCTGGCGCGGCGGCTGGCGCATGAGTTGAAGAATCCGCTGTTTCCCTTGCAGATCACCATCGAGAATCTGCAACGCGCGCGCGCCCGATCGGAGGCCGAGTTCGACGAGGTGTTTCGCGAAAGCACCGCCACTTTGCTCGCCGAGCTGGCCAATCTCAAAACCATCATCGGCCGCTTCAGCGATTTCGCGAAAATGCCCGCGCCGGAGTTTGAAACCGTCGACCTGAACGACGTCGTGCGCGGCGTGATGAAGCTGTACGATGCGCGGCTGCATGACGGCGCTGGATCGATCGAGCCGCGCGTCGATCTGGCGGACGGCCAGCTGCGGATTCATGCCGATCGCGATCAGTTGCATCGCGCCCTCGGCAATCTGGTGCTGAACGCCATGGATGCGATGCCCGGCGGCGGCGTGTTGCGTGTGGCGACGGCGCGAACCGAGAGCGGCGTGCGGTTATCCGTCGCCGACACCGGACAAGGCCTGACCGAAGAGGAATGCGCGCGGCTGTTCACGCCCGTATTACACCACCAAGCGCCACGGAACCGGCCTGGGCCTGGCCATCGTGCAGAGCGTGGTGAGCGATCATCATGGAAAGATCTCGGTCGCGGCCCAGCCGGGCTGCGGCGCGACGTTTACCATCGATTTGCCGGAGGCCCGGAACTGAGCCATCTGTTGATTGTCGACGACGATCCGAATACGCTGGCGTCGCTCGCCCGCGCGTTTCGCATGGCCGGATATGAGGCCACCGTCGCCGATAGCGCGGCGCGCGCCCTCGAACTGGTGCGCGCGCAATCCTTCGACCTCATATTTTCGGATGTCGTCATGCCGGAAAAGGACGGGATCGCCCTGCTCGGGGAGTTGCGCGCGATGGGCGTGAACACGCCCGTCGTCATGATTTCGGGCCAGGCCACGCTCGACATGGCCGTGCGGGCGACGAAACTCGGCGCCATCGATTTTCTGGAGAAGCCGTTGTCCACCGAAAAGTTACTCCTGACTGTGGAGAACGCACTGCGGCTGAAGCGCCTCGAAGACGAGAATCGCGAGTTGCGGGCGCGCGTCGGCAAACACGAAATCGTGTGGAAGAGCGCGTCGATGGAACGCGTGATGGCGCAGGTGAAGCGCGTGGCCGCCGGCGAATCCCGCGTATGCATTCTCGGCGAAACGGGCACCGGCAAAGGAACTGATCGCACGCGCGGTTCATGAGTCGAGCGCGCGTAGAAGCGGTCCCTTCGTGACGCTGAATTGCGCCGCGGTCCCGGGCGAACTGATCGAATCCGAGCTGTTCGGCCACGAAAAAGGATCGTTCACCGGCGCTGCGTCGCGGCACATCGGCAAGTTCGAGCAGGCGCATCGCGGGACCTTGTTCCTTGACGAAATCGGCGACATGCCGGCGGTGATGCAGGCGAAGCTGCTGCGCGTGCTCGAAGAAGGCGAGATCGAGCGCGTCGGCGGATCGGGAACCGTGCGCGTGGACGTGCGCGTGGTGGTGGCGACGCACCGGAATCTGGAAGAGCAGGTCCGCAACGGCGGGTTCCGGCAGGATCTATACCATCGCATTTATGTTTTTCCCATCACGCTGCCGCCGTTGCGCGAGCGTCGTGAGGATATCCCGGTGCTGATCGGGCACTTTTCGCGGCTGATCAGTGAAGGAAACGGCTGGAAACCGAAGGCCTTCACCGCCTCGGCCATCGACGCGCTGGAACACTACGCCTGGCCCGGCAATGTCCGCGAGCTGCGCAACGCTGTGGAACGATTGTTGCTGCTGGCGGATCAGGACGCGGATCAGGACGTCGATGAAGCCACCGTGCGAATGGCGCTGCCCGGTGGCGCGGCGATCCAGGCGGCGTCGGGAACGCTGGCGCTTCGCGTCGAACAGTTCGAGCGCGAAACGATTCGCGCAGAGCTCGATCACGCCAAACACAATATGACCGAAGCGGCGCGGGCGCTGGGCCTGGAACGCAGCCACCTCTATAAAAAATGCGCGCAGCTTGGCATCGACGTAAAGGGCCTGCGGCGGGCGGAAGAATGAGCTTTCCTGAACCCCTCAATTTTGATATGTTCAATAGCGCCTGAGGATCTCAATGAACATCACCATTACCATTAACGGGAAAGCGTATTCCCATGACGTGGAGCCCAGGTTGCTCCTCATCCACTACATACGCGAGGTGGTGGGCCTGACCGGCCCGCACATCGGCTGTGAGACGTCGCTGTGCGGCGCTTGCACGGTGGAGATGGACGGGAAAGCGGTCAAGAGCTGCACCATGTTCGCCGTGCAAGCCAACGGCGCGAACGTCACCACCATTGAGGGGCTGGCCGTCAACGGAAAGCTGCACGCGATGCAGGAAGCGTTCTGGAACGAACACGGAGCGCAGTGCGGTTTCTGTACGCCGGGAATGATTATGGCGTCGAAACAGATCCTGGATCGCAATCCCCATCCGACCGAAGAAGAGATCCGGCATGGCCTCGAAGGAAACATCTGCCGCTGCACCGGCTATCAGCACATCGTCAACGCCGTGAAAGCGGCGGCGAAAGCGGGAGGCGCGTAACCATGGCCACCACCATCACCAAAACCGAGCTTCTCGTCGGCCAGCGCATCCGGCGTCGCGAAGATCCGCGCCTGATCACCGGAACCGCGACTTACGTCGACGATATCAAGATGCCGGGCATGCATTACGCCGCGATCGTGCGCAGCCCGCACGCCGCCGCGAAGATTCGCTCTATCGACGCCGGCAAGGCCGCCGCGCTTCCCGGCGTCGCCGCGGTGTTCACCGGACGCGATACCGAACACGTGGGTCCGGTGCCGTGCGGCGCATCGCTGCCGGGGCTGCGCGTGCCGCATCATCACATCCTCGCGACAGATCGCGTGTACTTCGTCGGGCATCCGGTGGCCGTGGTCGTAGCGACGGACAGGTACATTGCAGCCGATGCGGCTGATCTGGTCGAAGTGGATTGGGAGGTCGGAACCGCCGGTCGCCGATCCTGAAAAGGCGCTGGCGCCCGGCGCTCCGGCCGTGCATCCGCAGTGGCCCGATAACAAGGCGTTCGATTTCCACCAGGAGCACGGCGAGATCGACCAGGCCTTCGCCGAAGCGGACGTGGTGGTGAAACAGCGGATCACCAGCCAGCGGCTGATTCCCACCTCGATGGAGACACGCGGCGTGGTGGCGGAGTGGCGTGCGGCGGATCGCGCGCTGAATCTGTATTCGTCCTCGCAGATCCCGCATTTGCTGCGCACTTTGCTCGCGATGATGCTTGGCCTCGAAGAAAACCGGCTGCGCGTTTGTGTGCCGGAGGTCGGCGGCGGATTCGGAAGCAAGCTCAACGTCTATGCCGAAGAAGCGCTGATGGGCTTCATCGCCATGAAGATCGGCAAGCCCGTGAAGTGGATCGAATCGCGCCGCGAAAATTTCCTGTGCACCATCCATGGGCGCGGGCACGTGGATTACTACGAAATCGCCGCCAAGAAGGACGGCGCCATCACCGGGATCAAGCTGAAGATCATTCAGGACCTGGGCGCGTATCATCAATTACTAACCCCGGCCATTCCCACGCTCAGCGTCCTGATGATGCCGGGCCTGTACAAAACCCAGAACATTCGCGCCGATATTGTCGGCGTGTTCACGAATTGCGTCCCCACCGACGCCTATCGCGGCGCGGGGCGTCCCGAAGCCACGCATGGAATCGAACGCATGGTGGACATGCTCGCGGCGGAGCTGAAGATGGATCCCGTGGAAATTCGCTTCAAAAACTTCATCCAGAAGAGCGAATTCCCGTTCCCCACCGCTACCGGCCTGACCTATGATTCAGGCGACTACTCGGCGCCGCTGATGAAGGCGTTGGCCACCGCGGGCTACAAAGAACTTCGCGCCGAGCAAGCCCAAGCGCGCGCACAAGGCAAATTGATGGGAATCGGAATTTCCACCTACGGCGAGATCTGCGCGCTCGGCCCGTCGCCTGCCACCCCGGCCGGCGGATGGGAAAGCGCGACCGTGAAGATCGAGCCTTCCGGCAAAGTGACCGTGCTGACCGGCTGCTCCCCGCACGGCCAGGGCGAAGAGACCACCTTCGCGCAGATCGCGGCGGACGAGTTGGGTTGCGATATCGACGACGTGCTGGTGGTGCACGGCGACACTGCGCTGGTGCAGTACGGCATCGGAACCTTCGGCAGCCGCGGGACCGCGGTCGGCGGTACGGCGATGTACTTCGCGCTGCAGGATCTGAAGGCTAAGGTCAAGAAATTCGGCGCGATGCTGCTGAACTCCGACGACGTGACCTTGTCCGGCGGCCAGTGCATCGACAACAAGACCGGCGCGACAAAATCCTTGCAGGAAATCGCCGCGGCGTCGTATCGCGCCATGCAACTGCCTCCCAACACCGAGCCTGGCATGGTTTCGACGCATTTCTGGGAGCCGCCGAACTTCACCTTCCCCTTCGGCGCCCACATCGTCGTGACCGATATCGATCGCGATACCGGCGCGATTTCCATCCGCCGCTACATCGCCGTCGACGATTGCGGAAACATTCTCAATCCGCTGATCGTCGATGGCCAGATTCACGGCGGAGTCGCTCAGGGGCTCGGCCAGGCGCTGTGGGAGCAGGCCGTGTATGACGACAATGGCCAGCTCATCACCGGCGAGCTGATGGACTACGCCATGCCCAAGGCGCACATGATGCCGTGGATTGAATCCAGCCACACCACTACGCCGACGCCGGTGAATCCCCTCGGCGTGAAGGGCGTAGGAGAAGCGGGTACCATCGGCTGCTCGCCCGCGGTGGTGAATTCGGTGGTGGATGCGCTTTCGCCGCTGGGCGTGAAGCACATCGACATGCCCTTGACGCCCGAGAAAATCTGGAACCTGCTGCAAGGAGCTCGCTCATGATCGCGCAAAACTTCGAATACACCGCCGCGTCCACCCTGGACCAGGCGCTGGGTCTCATCGCCCAAGGCGCCAAGCCGCTGGCCGGCGGCATGAGCCTGATCCCGATGATGAAGCTCCGCCTGGCGGCGCCGGAACATCTGGTCGACATCGGCCATCTCAAGGACCTCAGCTATATTCGCGAAGAGGGTGGCGCGATCCACATCGGCGCGGCAACCACCCATCATGAGGTGGAGAACTCGGCGCTGCTGCGGGGGAAATGTCCGCTGCTTGCCGACACCGCGGCGCACATCGGCGACGTCCAGGTTCGCAACATGGGAACCATCGGGGGGAGCGCGGCGCACGCCGATCCCTCCGCGGATTATCCGGCGGCGCTCCAAGCGCTGGAAGCCAGGTTCGTCCTGAAGGGCGCCAAAAAGGAGCGCACCGTTTCGGCAGTGGACTTCTTCGTCGATACGTTCACCACCGCGCTTGAGCCGGGCGAGATCGTCCGCGAAGTGATCGTGCCGATCGAAGATCGGGGCGCGGGGACCAGCTATCAGAAGATGGCCCAGCCGGCCAGCGGATTCGCGATTGTAGGCGTGGCGGCGCGCGTTCGGCGGTCCGGCGGGAAGATCACGGTCGCCCGGGTCGGCGTCACGGGGCTTGCAAACCGGGCGTATCGGGCTCGCGCGGTGGAAGCGGCGATGGAAGGCAAGGCGGGTTCGGCCGGCGAAATTCAGAATGCGGCGGCGCTGGCGGCTGAGGGTGTGGAAGCGAACTCGGATTTGTTCGCATCGGCCGATTTCCGGCGGCATCTGGCGGTGGTCTATACGGCTCGCGCGCTCGCCGCGGCGCTCGCGAGGTCGGCTTGAACGTTGCGGGCTCCCACATTTTGCCGTTTCCGCCCGAGCAGACCTTCGCCATGATGCAGGACCCACAGGTGCTCGCGCGAGCGATGCCGGGTTGCGAATCGCTCGAGAAGATCGGCGAGAACGAATACCGGATGAAGATGAAGATGGCGCTGGCGGCTCTGTCGGGCGCGTTCGATGGCAAGGTGCGGATTACCGATCAGATGCCGCCGTCGAGTTTCCGGCTGGAAGTGGAAGGATCCGGCAAGGTGGGGTTTCGTAAAAGGCGCAGGCGTGCTGACGTTGAAACCATCCGAAGCTTCGACCGAGGTTGCCTACCAGGGCGACGTACAAGTGGGCGGGACCATTGCCGCCGTCGGCCAGCGGCTGATCGACGCCACCGCGAAAAGCATGATCAAGAAGTTCTTCGAGAACCTGGAGAAAACCCAGCGCCCCTCCTAACCGCTCATCTCCCTCAGCATCACAAGTGTGCAAAAAGGGGGACTGGCTCGAATTTCGCCGCTTTTGCGAAAGTTCGTGCCTGTACCCTTTTTTGCCCCGTCCCGAATCCTGCTGTTCGAAATAGGGCGCTGAACCCGGCCAAGAGCTGTGAAGTGTGCAAAAAGGGGGACTGGCTCGAATTTCGCCGCTTTTGCGAAAGTTCGTGCCTGTACCCTTTTTTGCGCCGTCCCGAATTTTGCTGTTCGAAATAGGGCGCTGAACCCGGCCAAGAGCTGTGAAGTGTGCAAAAAGGGGGACTGGCTCGAATTTCGCCGCTTTTGCGAAAGTTCGTGCCTGTACCCTTTTTTGCCCCGTCCCGAATCCTGCTGTTCGAAATAGGGCGCTGAACCCGGCCAAGAGCTGTGAAGTGTGCAAAAAAGGGGGACTGGCTCGAATTTCGCCGCTTTTGCGAAAGTTCGTGCCTGTACCCTTTTTTGCCCCGTCCCGAATCATATGGTTCGAGATCGGCGACGCACTCCACTTAGGCTCCCGCCAGTAGCGCGGTCTTCATGGAATCGGGCTTGTAATTACGCTTTCGCTGCGTTGGCCTCCGGTGCGGCCGATGCGGGTTTCACCGGGATTGAAAAGTGAAACACGGAACCCTCCCCCGGGTTCGATTCGACCCACATTCGACCGCCGTGCAGCTCCACGATCTTCTTCGAAATGGCCAGGCCGGCCCCGGTCCCGGGATAGCTGTCGGCGGCGTTCAGACGCTCGAAAATTCGAAAGATTCGCCCCGTGTGCGCGGGTTCGATCCCGATTCCGTTGTCGCTCACCGAGAAAATCCATTCGCGGTTGCCCTGCGCGGCGGAAATCCGCACGTGCGGCTGACGGTCTTTGGTGAACTCGATCGCGTTGCCGACCAGGTTCTGAACCACCTGCGTCAACAGGCCAGCGTCGGCCATGATCGAGGGAAAGGAACCGGCGGTGATCTCGGCGCCGCGCTCCTCAATCGCCGGTTTCAAATTGACCAGGGCATCCTGCACGATCTTTTCCGCCGGGACCTCTTCCAAGCGAATCGGCTGTGCGCCGGCCTGGGAGAATCTCAGCACATCGAGGATCAGGCTTTTCATACGCGTGGCGCCTTCTACTGCATAGCGGATAAACTCCCGCGCGTCGGCGCCCAACTGGTCGCCATGGCGCCGCTCCAGCAGGTTCAGATAGCTGGTAACCATGCGCAGCGGCTCCTGCAAGTCGTGTGCCGCGAGGTAGGCGAAATGCTCCAGCTCCGCGTTAGAGCGGCGTAGTTCCGTGTTTAGCCGCGCCAGGTCGTCGGCCGCGCGCTTTCGCTCCGTAATGTCGCTGACCAGCGCCAGCGATAGATTGCCGTTGCCCGTTTCCACGAAACAGAGCCCGATCTCGACTGGGAACTCGGTCCCATCCTTGCGCCGTGCCACCAGTTCCATGCCCGCCGTTCCCATGGGCCGCAGACCAGGCGCGGCGAAGAATCCGCTGCCATGGCCGGCATGAACCGCGCGATAGCACTCCGGCAGCAGCATCTCGACTTCCTGGCCCAGCATCTCTTCCCGCGAGTACCCGAACAACAGTTCGGTTCCCCGGTTGACCAGCGCAATCCGTCCGTCCCCCGAAATCGCGATAATCGACTGCGAAGCGGCCTCCCGGTAGGACTGCAGCACCTCGCCCGCCAGACGCTCTTTCTCCACCATGTGGCGCAGCTTGTCCTCGACTTCCGCGCGAGCTTCAGTCTCCTCTCGCAAAGACGCGTTCACGCGCTCCAGCTCCCCCGGCGCAGCCCTCCCCAGCGCAGGCCGGCGCGAGCTTAATGGTTACAATCGCCGTGGCGATCGACAGTGTGGCCGTATTGGCCTTAAGCACTCCCTTCAGCCGGTAGGTCGAGTGCCAGATGTTCCATGCTGGCATCGCGTATGTGGTCCCACTGGCCAGAATGAACGCCGCAAACATCTTCGCCAGCAGTCGAAATCGTTGCGCCGGGCGTTTAGAAAGTGAAGAGACAATGTGCGGGAAATGGAGTAGTAAGCCACCGCGATAAGGCTGTCCGATGTGAGGTTAAGCCACACCAGGTCTGCCTGCCCGAAGTATCCGTGGCCGTGCGGGACGAAATCAGACGCAAATAGCCGGCGGAAGAAGTCCACAGAACTCGCCTTTAGGGATTAAGTGGATACCTCGCGGCAAATTTCTCAGGTCACAGGGGGATATTTCCGTGCTTCTTGTGGGGAACCGTGTCCACTTTGGTTTCCAACATCCGAAGCGCCCGGATCACGCGCGGCCTGGTCTGTCGAGGCTCGATCACATCGTCCAGAAAGCCGTGCTCGGCGGCGACGAAGGGATTGGCGAAACGCTCGCGAAATTCCTCGGTCTTGGCGCGCCGGACCGCGTCCTGGTCCTGCGCGGCCGCCAATTCCCGGCGGTACACGATGTTCACGGCGCCCTCCGCGCCCATCACCGCGATCTCCGCCGCCGGCCACGCCAGATTCACGTCCGTGCGCAGATGCTTCGATCCCATCACGCAATACGCGCCGCCATACGCCTTGCGGGTGATGATGGTGATCTTCGGAACAGTGGCTTCCGCATACGCATACAGGAGCTTGGCGCCGTGGCGGATAATGCCGCCAAATTCCTGCGCCGTGCCGGGCAGGAATCCGGGAACGTCTTCAAACGTCAGAATGGGAATATTGAACGCGTCGCAGAAGCGCACGAAGCGCGCTCCCTTGGTGGACGAATCGATGTCCAGGCATCCGGCCAGAAACGCGGGTTGGTTCGCGACCACCCCCACGCTGCGTCCGTCCATGCGCGCGAATCCGACCACGATGTTGCGCGCCCAGTACTCCTGCACCTCGAAGAAACGCCCGTGGTCCACCACCCGGCGGATCACATCTTTAATATCGTAAGGCTGGTTGGAGGCTTCGGGCACCAGCGAATCGAGCGCGGCGTCTTCGCGATCGGCCCGGTCGTCCAAAGCGCCGCGCGGCGCGTCGTCGCGATTGTTCGGTGGCAGGTAACTGAGCAGCTCGCGGATCATCCGCAGACACTCGGCGTCGTCGTGAGCCAGGAAATGCGCGACGCCGCTGGTCGAGTTGTGCGTCGTCGCGCCGCCAAGAGTCTCTTTGGTCACGTCCTCATGCGTCACCGTCTTGATTACGTCCGGCCCGGTGACGAACATATAGCTGGTCTTGTCCACCATGAAGGTGAAATCCGTGAGCGCGGGCGAATACACCGCTCCGCCGGCGCACGGCCCCATGATTGCCGAGATTTGCGGCACCACTCCGCTCGACAGCGTGTTGCGCAGAAAAATATCGGCATATCCCGCAAGCGACAGCACCCCCTCCTGAATGCGCGCGCCGCCGGAATCGTTCAGTCCGATCACCGGCGCGCCAGTCTTCAGCGCCAGGTCCATGATCTTGACGATCTTCTTCGCGTTCATCTCCGAGAGCGACCCGCCGAACACCGTAAAATCCTGCGCGAAGACGTAAGCCGGGCGCCCGTGGATCAGACCGAAGCCGGTGATGAATCCATCGCCGTCGACCACTTGCTCTTCCATGCCGAAATCACGGCAGCGGTGACGGACCAGCTTGTCCATCTCCTCGAACGTGCCTTCGTCGAGCAGCAGGTCGATGCGCTCGCGCGCCGTGAGTTTTCCTTCCTTGTGTTGACGGGCGCGGCGTTCTTCTCCGCCTCCCGCGTCGGCGACGGCGTGGCGCCGGCGCAGTTCTTCGAGCCGATCCGACATAAGATAGTAGAGTAACGCGAATCGCGTTGACACCGTCCCACCAACATCGATGCTCCACCGTTTTCGAAGTGTGCCGCTCGCGCTCATTGTGTTGATATCGGCACACTTATATGCGCAGCAGCAGCCCACCATTAAGGCCAACGTCCCTCTGGTTCTGGTTCCCGTAACGGTTACGGACAAGAAGGGAGTTTCGATCGACGGCCTGAGCGTCGACGATTTCATCCTCACCGACGATGGCGTACGGCAGACGGTTCGGATGGATACTTCGGATACCGTGCTGGCTCCCATTTCGCTGGTGGTCGCGGTGCAGTGCAGCGGGATTTCAGCAGCCGTGCTCGCCAAAATCAATCGCGTCGGCGGGATGATTCAGCCGCTCGTGGTCGGGGAGCGGGGACGCGCCGCGGTGATCGCGTTCGACGATGAAGTACGGGTTTTCCAGGACTTCACCAGCGACTCAACAAAAATCCGGGTCGCGTTCGAGAAAATTCAGCCGCGCGTGATTCGCAAGGGCCATCTTCTGGACGCCATTGCGGAGAGTGTCCGGATGCTGGAGACGCGGCCGGAAAGTTCCCGGCGCGTGCTGCTGATCCTGAGCGAATCGCGCGACCGCGGCAGCAAAACGAAGCTCGCGCCGGCCATCGAAATGGTGCAGCGCGCCGGCGTCACCGTATATCCGGCCACCTACTCGACGCAGGCCACGGCCTGGACCGCGAAACCGGAAGACAATCCCCCGATGCCCGGCGGCCCGGATTACCTGGGTGCGATCGGCGAGTTGGTCCGCCTGGGGAAAACCAACGACGCCGACGCGTTCGCGCGCGCCACCGGCGGCCGGCATCTGTCTTTCGAAACGCTGAAGGGCCTGGAAGAGGCCATCACACGCGCCGCCGAAGAGATCCACAGCCAGTATCTGTTGAGCTTCGTGCCGCGGGAGACGAAAAATGAAGGCTACCATCGCATTGAAGTCGCGGTGACCTCGCATCCCGATGCGGTGATCCGCGCGAGGCCCGGCTACTGGCCCTCCAAGTAAAGATCGGCTACAATGACCGCTGGGAGAAAACCATGATGCGTAGCAGTTTCGTCACAGCGTTCGCGTTGATCACGATGTTCGTGGGGACCGCCTCGGCCGCGGACAACCCGAGATTCGGCAAATGGAAGCTCAAGTCGGAGGCTCCGGCGCCGCAAAGTAACATCATGACCTATGAGAAGTTCGGCAACCATGGCATGAAGATCACCGTCGACTCGGTGAACAAGGACGGCGAGAAGTCCGGCTGGTTCTACACCACCAATTTCGATGGCAAGGACGAGCCTGTCACCGGCAATCGCGGCACCGACACGACCTCGGTCAAGATCATCACCGACCGGATCAACGAGATCGTCAACAAGAAGAACGGCAAGATCACGCAGATCCTGACCAACGTGATTTCGCCCGACGGAAACACCCTAGGAATCATCTATATGCGCGTCGATCCGGACGGCAAGACGCACACCGTGACCTTCGCGACCTACGAAAAAATGAATTAGCGCCGCCGGTGCGACCGCTAACTGCATCAAAAATAAGGGTCCAATAATGTTACCAGTGGTAACATTACCGGACTGCGATGGGATTGAAGAAACGGTTTGCGATTCTCTGTGTCGTGCTGCCCTGCCCCGCTTGGGCCGCATTTTGCTCTTCTAACCCAGAACATCGGCATGATTTCCATTTCTTCGCAGGCTACTCTCCGATATCGGCGACGCTGATCGGAACCACGCCGGATCGCCAATTCGCGATGGCGGGATTCGGCTACGGCTACCGGTGTTGGATCTGGCCCGGAGTCTCGATTTCATACACGGGTGAAATCATGCCTCTGGCGATGATGGTAGAACTCGATCACTCTGTCTATGGATTTGCCGTGACGCCGCTGGGGTTCACGCTGGACTTCGGACGGCGTCACAAGGCGTATCCGTTTCTTGAAACCAACGAAGGCATCATCGCTTCCACCGAGCCGATTCCGGTGAATGTCTTTGGCGCGACGGGATTGAATTTCCTCATCGATCTGGGCGGCGGAGTTCGGTACAAGCTGGGTGACCGGCACGCGATCAGCGCGGGCTACAAGTTTCTTCATATTTCGAACGGATTCACGTCGGCCGTGAATCCCGGCGTGGACAATAACGTCTTCTATCTGGGATTTTCGATTCTGCGTTAATGCCGCGCCGGTGACAGCGTGTTCTTGTAAACCTTGCCGCCTTTCATGACGAACACGACGCGGCGAACCGCGGTGATGTCCTCGAGCGGATTGCCGTCCGTCGCGACGATATCCGCCTCCAGTCCCGGTGCAATCGAGCCGATCCGGTCGGCCATCCCGAGCGATTCCGCGGCAATAGAAGTTCCGCTCATGATCACGTCCATGCTGCGCTCATGCCCGTCTTTGACGCGATAGATGAATTCCTCCGCATTGCGGCCATGCGCGCCAGCCACGGCGTCCCTGCCTAGCACGATCTTGACGTGATGCCTTCGTGCGCGTTCGACGACCTCAGCCAGCGTTACGAGAAGTTTTTCGCGCGTAGTCACTTCGTCCATTCCGCGGCGATACGCCTCGCGATTCTCGATGTAGTTGTGCGAAACCAGAAAGTTCGGATCGAAGTAAATCCCCTTCTGCGCCATAGTTTCGAGCGTCTCATCATCCAGCCCGTAACCGTGCTCGATGGTGGTGACCCCGGCGCGCACAGCGACTTTTTCCTCGGGCAGGAAGCGGGCGTGCGTCACGGTCCTGAAGCCCTGCGCATGGGCCTCACTCACCGCCGCCTCCATCTGCGCGTCCGTCATGACGGTTTCACTTCCGCCGGTGGCGGCGAAAATCTTCACCACGTCGGCGCCGTCGGCTTTCAATTTCCGGATCGCGGCGCGGATGGCTTCCGGATTCCCGGTGCGGTAATTAATGGGATTCATCGCCGTCAGGATTCGAGGGCCGGGGAGGACCCCCTTGTCGATCCGGTCGCGGAGAAGAGCGTCGGTGGGAGCTCCGAGAGACTGCACCGTGGTAAAGCCGCCGAGCAGCGTGACCCAAGCATTCTCGGCGGAGTACAAAACCAGCGTTTCGCGGCTTTCACGGTTCCGATTCGTAATATGATGCGTCTCATCGAAATGCCAGTCCAGATGAACATGCGTGTCGATCCAGCCGGGCATGACGGTAAGGCCGCGCAGGTCGTAGGTGGGGCGGCCGGTCCCGGTTGCGATGGATTCGATGCGCGAGCCGTTGATGACAATGCGGCGGCCCTTCAAAGTTCCACCCTTACCGTCAAGGATGGTACTGGTTTCAAGGACGACTCGATCGGCGGGGGCTTGCGCGCGAGACATCTGGATCCCGCTGAGGAGGGCACAGGCGAGGACTGTTCGGCGCAAAAGCATGCTGTGGATTATACCTACGCCAATTTCTATAGTCCAGTGAACTTGGGCGTCCCCGTGTAGTGCGTCGCTGATCTCGAACAATCGAGTGGCGCCGAGGATCGCTCACAAATTCTCCTACAGACATCCAATAGAAAAATTTCGCCTCTTGTGATATATTTCTAGAGATTCTATATGGATATCCTACAGGGAACCTTGGATCTACTGGTTCTTCGTGCGCTGGAACTGGCCCCCATGCATGGCGTCGGCGTCGCGGAGCGAATTCACCAGGTCACGCATGGGGCGTTCGAGGTCAAACCCGGGTCGCTGTTTCCCGCCCTCCGCCGCTTGGAGCAACAAGGATGGATCGAAGGAAAATGGGGGCCGTCGGAAAACAACCGGCGCGCCCGCTTCTACAAGCTGACCTCCTCCGGCTCCGCTCGGCTGGCTGAGGAGAAGCGCAAATGGTACCGGATGACGTCGGCGATGAACTGGATGCTCGAATCCGAAGGATAGGAGCGCTCATGTTTCGCCGTCTCGCCTGCCTGTTCGAATGGCTCTTCCGGCGCCGCCGCCTGGAAAACGAATTGGATGAAGAACTTCGTTCCAGCTTCGAGATGATCGTCGATCGATACGTTGCGCGCGGAATGCCCCCGGTCGAAGCACGGCGCGCCGCGCGGCTGGAGTTCGAAGGCTTGGAGCAGGTCAAGGAAAATGTGCGAGACAGCCTGGTGGGTTCCTCCCTTCACGGGTTCTGGCAGGATGCCCGCTACGCCTGGCGCGGGCTCCGCCGCCGCCCCTCTTTTACTCTGATCGCGCTGATCACGCTGGCCCTGGGAATCGGCATCAACACCGCGGTCTTCAGCGTGTTCTATGGCGTACTTTTGCACCCGCTTCCGTATGAACACCCGGAACGGCTCGCGCTGGTCTGGGCTAGCTTTCGAACGGCCGGCCATGACCGCGCTCCAGTATCCGGGGCCATCCTGGGAGAGATCGAGCGGCGCAACCGCACGCTGGCGGGAGTTGCGGGCATCTGGACGATCACGCGTACGTTCATCGGCGACGATCCGGAGCAGGTCAAGTGCGCCCGGGTGACCGCCAATTTCTTCGACGTGCTGGGCGTGCGCGCGGCCAGCGGCCGAACCTTCACGAAGGAAGACAACGGAGGACCCGCCATGGTTCTTACCGACGGCTTTTTTCACCGCCGGTTTGCCGGTGATGAAGGATTGCTCGGCAAAGGGTTGCCCACGGATTGGGCGAGCACGCTGGCAGGCGTCCTCCCCGCGGACTTCCGGCTTAGCTTTGCGCCCGATTCCAATGTGCCGGCCGACGTGCAGGTCTTCGATACCTTCGAGAACGAAGTCTATAGCGGACGCGCGCAGTATTATATCCGAGTCGTCGCCCGTCTCAAGCCCGGCGTCTCCATGGCGGAGGCGCAACGCGATCTTGACCGCGTTGCCACAGAAATCGCCGGAGCGTATACCGAGTACGCCACGGAGAACCTCCGATTCACGCTCGCCGGCATGCAGGCCGATGCGGTTCGCGACGTGCGGCCGGCGCTCGCGGCGCTTTTCGGAGGTTCGATATTCATTCTGTTGATCTGTTGCGTAAATGTCGGCAGCCTTCTGCTGACGCGTGCCGGTGACCGGCGCAGGGAGATTGCCCTTCGCTTCACCTTGGGTGCTTCGCAGGGGCGGGTTCTGCGCCAGTTGTTCGTGGAAGGCACCGTGCTGTGTTTACTGGGCGGAGCAGCCGGCCTCGCCCTTGGCTGGGCGAGTTTCCGCGGACTGATGGCGATTCGACCGGAGCGTTTGGCCCGCTTTGCAGACGTAGGTCTCAGTTGGCCTGTGCTGGGGTTCGCCGCGGCGTGCTTGCTCGGCGCAGCGATGTTTTTCGGATTGATGCCCGCCCTCGAGAGCCTTCGATTGGATCGGATGGCAACGCTGCGCGCAGGAGGACGCGGATGGCTGGGACGCGTTCAACGCAGCGCCGGAGCGGCCCTCGTCGTGGGCGAGGTTACGCTTGGCTTCGTGCTGGTGACTGGCGCGGCGCTCAGCGCGCGCACGCTCTCGAAAATCGAAGAGGTGCGCCCCGGTTTCGAACCGCGCCAGTTGCTGGCGTTTCAGGTCTCGAACGGAATCCCCGTCTCCGCAGTCGCCGATTGGGAAGCTCAACTTACCGCCTTGCCGGGCGTCCAGGCCGTGGGCGCCACCTCCCACCTGCCGCTCGATACCGACCTCCCCAATTGGTATTCGCCCTATCGCCCGGAGGGAATCAGTGCGAATGAGGCCGCGACCCTGGTCTCCGACCTCCGCTGTGTGACGCCCGGTTATTTCACTGCCATGGGAGCGCGGCTCATGGAAGGGCGCTATTTCGATCCGCAGGATCGCGCCGATGGGCAAGCGGTGCTGATCGTCGATGACGTGCTGGCGCGAACCACGTGGCCGGGCCAATCCGCCATTGGAAAAAAGATCGTCGCCGAGCACGCCACCAAGAACGGATTCGTCCCCATCTCAAGCGTCGTGGTGGGCGTGGTGGAACACCTGCACAATCATTCGCTCACGCGCCAGGTGCGCGGCCAGATCTATATGCCGTTCGATCAGAGCCCGCGCGGCCCGCTGACCTTCGTGCTGCGCACACGCGTCTTGCCGCTCTCCTTGGTGCCTGCGATTCGCAGCATGCTGCGCGCGCGCAGCAAGACCGCCGCCATGGCTAAAATCCGGCCGATGACGGAATACGTGGCGCGCGAGATCTCCCCGGTAAGCTTCACGGCGGTGCTGGCGGCAATTTTCGGCGGTCTGGCGCTCCTGCTTGCCGCGACCGGAATCTACGGCGTCTTTAACTATCAGATCTCCCAGCGGCGCCCCGAAATGGGCATTCGCATGGCGTTGGGAGCCACGGCGCGCGACGTTCTGCGCATGGTGCTGCTGGAGGGGTCCGCCCTGGCGGCCACGGGCGTGTTTTTCGGCTTGATCGCGGCGATGGTCTCGACGCGCTGGATGGGAGCGCTGCTTTACGGCGTCGGGCCGCTCGATCCAATGAGCTTCGGTTTCGCGCTTTTGCTGCTTCCGGCAGTGGCACTGCTCGGCTGCTGGCGCCCTGCGGCGCGCGCCGCCGCGTCGAATCCGGCGGAAGCGATTCGCGAGGAATAAAACCCGTTTTTGTAGATCATGGAGGTATTCACATGCTGAAACAGATTGCCGCGCTCCTGATCGTCGTCTCGTTTTCGGTCCGTGCCGCCGACGACGACCGCGCCGCCGATCGTGCCGCCATTCGGGCCCATATCGATCGCATCTTTCAGGCGTTCATTCACAGGGACAGCGCCGAACTCCGCGCCACGCACGCCGCGAATTGGCTCGGGTATCTGGAAGGGTCCCGCAAAATGATTCGCGGCGTCGATGAGTATATGAACGCCAGCGGATATTTCGATCCCAGGAGGCCCTACGGAATGTCGGGCTACAAGATGCGCGAGTTCGACATGATCTTTCAGGGAGACGCCGCGTTTGTCGCCTTCGTCGCTGAAGTTGAGTCCAGGACGCCCATCGGTCCCAGCACGCGCACGCTGCGCATCACCGATTTCTATACCAGGCAGAACGGAGCATGGATTCAGACCGGATCCGACACCGGGCTCCATCCCGAATCCATCGCGCAGCAGTATCAGACTCCTCGCACGCTTTCTGAGTCTGAGCGAAAGAGCCTGATGGATGCTCGCGAGGCGGTTTGGCGGGCCTATTTCGCTGGTGATCGCGGGACGCTTGAAAAGCTGCTACCGGAGGAACTCTTGACCATCGAGCCGTCAAGTGGCGACTGGGGCAATCGCAACTCGGTAATAGACGCTTCGGCACGATTTGCGTCGAGTGGCGGCAAGTTGGTGCGTCTTGAATTCCCGAAGACGGAGATCCAAGTGTACGGATACACGGCGATCGTCTACTCGAACTACATTTATGAGGTCGAACAGGGCGGCAAACGTTCTGCCAACTCCGGCCGGGCGACGGAGGTATTCGTGTACCATAACGGCGCATGGGTGAACCCGAGTTGGCATATGGATGCCGGCAAGTAGGGAGTGACGCGGCGGCGCGGAAAAAAAACTTATTCTGGCGGTGAGGGTGGGATTCGGACCCACTAGCCCTCAGCAGAGACTGTAACTTATAGACGGCGCAGTGCAGCCAATGCAACGAGCGCAATCAGAGCAATAGGGCGTTGGTCAGAATTGGTCAGCGACCTACTAGATCAATCTTCGTCGTTAAGTCGCCCGACACTTTCAAATTCTGCTACTCGCTTCGTCCTGTAAGTCGAGAGGATCTCCCCGCACGATGCGCTCGGGTAATCGCAGGCCAGCCAATGACCGCTATGTGAGTCTCCTACCCGACTGCACTTCGTTGGATCCACCGACAGCGTCGCACCGAGCGCATTAGCGGATTCCTTAGCCCCAGGTTTTGAGACGGCCTTGAAGAACATCCTCCCTGGCCTGTCTTATCGATCCAGACAAAACGAAAGGCCGCCGCAGCGAAGGGTGGCTTTTTCCATTTCCCCAACGAAAGAAACTCAGAATGGAAACTCCCAAACCCACTACACGTCCGCCTAAACGGGGCCGACAGACCCCAAAATGCGTCGCCCTCCGCCGCTGCTCATTCGGTGTGTGCTCGCAATGCCGCACCTGGACTGACGGTCTACACGTTCCCGGTGAGGAGCCATTGCGCCTTCTGTGTCCGGCCTGCTGCCCGTGCGGAGGCCGATCATGACCCGGGCGACTGGACACCGAGAACAGGTGCGGAACGTTATCGGCGTATGTCAGCAATGCGCGCGCGTGCAAATCGCTTGGAACGCGGAGGTCGAATCATGAAGCTTCCAGGCTCGCCTTTGAACGTCGAGGACCTGGCCCGTCTCGAAAAATGTGGGATCACCCGAGAAGTAGCGGAGCAAGCCATGCTCCGTCGTGTCGATTCAACTGAAGGCGGCCAATTGGTCGGCCGCAACGGAAGCGCCGATTATGCTGGGCTCATCTTCCCTTACATATGGCCCGGCGACGAGAACATCCGCGAATATCGCTTGCGCCGTGATAGCCCCGACCTCGAACAGAAACCCGATGGCACACTGAAAGAAAACGGGAAATATCTGTCACCGCCCGGCTGCCGAAACATGCTGTACTTCACGCCCGGCACAGACGCAGCAGGGCTCACTAACCCCAGTCTGCCGATTCTGGTAACCGAAGGGGAGAAGGAGTGTCTCGCTTTAACGGGCGTGGCGTGCCACGATCTGGGCGATGGCGCCACTCGTCCGCGGTGGCTCCCTGTTGCCCTTCCCGGGGTGTGGAACTGGCGCGGGACAATCGGCAAATCGGTGGGGCCCGACGGCGACCGGCGCGACGTGAAGGGCGTGATCCCAGACTTCGATCGGATCACGTGGCAAGCCCGGCCCGTCGTGATAATCTTCGATGCCGACCTGGATGCGAACGAGAGTGTTCGATTCGCACGCCAGGGATTGACGCGAGCACTTCAGGACCGCGGAGCCTCAGTCGCATGGTTCTCTTGGCCGCAGGATTGCCCAGCCGAAGCTAAAGGCATTGATGATTTCATCGCAGCGCGCGGCCCGCGAGAAACCCTGAAGCTGATCTCATCCGCGCGCGTCCAGGGACAACGGCGGAAGTCTTCATCCACTGTCGCGGTTCCCAGCAAAGAGAGTCCACCGCCGCTCACCGAACTGGGCAACGCCGAAAGACTCGTTGCAGCCCGCGGTCAAATGTTTCGCCATTGCGCGCCACGTGGAGTGTTTCTCATCCACAACGGCCAGCGTTGGATTGACGATCAGGTCGGGCAAATGGAACGGTGGGCCAAGACGACCGTGCGCGCCATCTACCGGGAGGCCGCCGGACAGGAGGATGCGACGCTCCGCGGAGCCACTGCGGAATGGGCGAAGCGATCAGAAAAAGCGGCGCAGATTGCGGCTATGCTCAGACTCGCGGCATCGGAGCCTGGCGTGCCAGTATTGCCATCTCAGCTTGACACCGACCCATGGTTGCTGAACGTCGCTAACGGAACGATTGATTTGCGGACGGGCACTTTGCGTCCGCATCGCCGTGAGGATCTGATTACCCGGATCGCCCCGGTAGCGTATCGTCCGGCCGCCAAATGTCCACGCTGGATGAAATTTCTTTCGGAGGTGTTTGGGCCGCACCCGGACATCATTCCATTCATTCAGCTCGCGGCCGGCTATTCGCTTACGGGTGATACTCGCGAAGAGTGCCTGCTTCTGCTTCATGGAGGGGGACGAAACGGCAAGGGTACACTCCTGAAGACTCTCGCCACGTTGATGGGTGACTACGGTGGAACTACCGATTTCTCGACGTTCATCGCTAGGCGCGATGATCGTGGCCCGCGTGACGATATCGCCAATATGAAAGGTCAGCGCTTCGTCACCTCGCAAGAGGCGCGGGAGGGTGCACCCCTAGCTGAATCCGTTGTCAAATGGCTCACCGGCGGCGATCGTGTTCGAGCCCGGAAACTTCATGAAAACTCTTACGAGTTCGACCCGACGTGGAAAATCTGGCTGGCTACCAACTACAAGCCGACGATCAAAGGGCAGGATCCGGCGATCTGGTCACGCATTCGACTAGTTCCGTTCGACGTTTCCTTCGAAGGCCGCGAGGACCGAACTCTTAAGGCAGCACTAATTGATGAGCTGCCGGGTGTACTCGCGTGGGCCGTAGAAGGATGTTTGCGCTGGCAGACAGAAGGATTGCGATTGCCGGATTCCGTGTTGAAAGCAACGGGAGAATACCGTTCGGAAAGCGATCAAGTTGGACGCTTCTTCGAGGATTGCTGCGTGCTCGGCGAGCATGTTTCAGCTCAGGCTTGTTCGCTGTATGGTGCCTACAAGCAGTGGGCGGAAAAGGGGGGAGAGCCTGAGTTTCTTAGCGAAACCGCTTTCGGAAGGCGGCTAGGCGATCGCGGCTTTGAGAAGACACACCGAAGGTGCGGCAATGTTTACCTGGGCATCGGATTGGCGGTGATCAGTGACGAGTTTGAGGAAAAGTGACGGGTTGTGACGGCTTCGTGGAGTCGTTCGTAGATATTCTCTCGCGAAGAGAAAAGTCCCCACAAACCAGTCAACCCGTCAGAAACCCGTCAGCCGCTAACCGCGACGCGAGTATCACCGCTCCTACGATCTTGCCATGAACCCGGATGAGTCCAGTCACAGATGTTTGGCCGCCATCTGCGCCGCGGCTCGTGCTTGCTGAAGTAACGCCCTACCACTCAACCCCGACCATCAAACATCCTGTTTCGAAGCAGCTGATCAACTAGCGCGAGGAACATAAGTGCCAAGAATTTGTCCAGCTTGCAGCCATCCAAAGGTCGCCCAAATCAACGAATTGCTGCTCGGAAAGAGTCATACCAGATAATAGCCCACCGGTTTCGAAGCATCGAAGTCGGCTCTTTATCAGCAGCAATAAGGCGCCGAGAGGACGTGCGGCCCATGTCGCAAAACACAGAAAGGGAGCACATGGAAAAAGAACAAGCATTGACAATCATGCTGAGCGAGTGGCTTGAAATCCCGGAATCTGAAAGGACAGATTCGAGGGCCGCTTGCTTCGCAATGAAAATGATGTCTCAGCGGCCAGAATTGGAGTTCGACACCATCGGCGATAGGTACCAGGACATCAAGGCATTCTTAAACAACTATCTCTTGGGATGGCCCTCGCGGTGGCGGTTCGTAAGCTTCTTGCCCACATCGTTGAACTGAGAGTTGAGGCGCAGGTGAGCCGATCCAACGCCCCCTGAATGAAATTGACAAACGAGGAACCCATGACCAACGACACAAAATTCAAGCCCGGGCAATCCGGGAATCCCGCGACCCAGTTCAAGGCAGGAAATCCCCACCGTTGGGGACCCGGCGTTAGCGGGAATGCAGCCGGGAAGTCGAAGTACAGGGCGCAATTCGAGGAGGGCTTCAATGAGGCACTGATCACCGAAGGCAGTACCGACGAAGCAGCTCGACTGCTTTGGGAGGCCGCGCGTGCCAAGGAACCATGGGCGATTCAAAACATCTGTCAAAGATTCGCTCCGCAGACCCAATCTCTAAAACTGAGTCACGAGGTGAACAATGACTCCATCGACTACTCCAGACTCTCAAACGAACAACTCGAACAGCTCGATTCCCTGCTCGAGCAGGCCAGCCTTCAGCCGCTTGCTCCTGAGGGCGGAGAAGGCCCGCCGCCAACTTCATGAGTTTGTTTTGCAAGCATGGCACGTCCTCGAGCCCGATACCGAGTTCGTCGACGGAGTCCACGTAACGGCCATCTGCAACCATCTTCAGGCCGTGACCGAGGGTACGATTCGGAATCTGATCATAAACGTGCCTCCAGGACATGCGAAGTCCCTGCTCGCAGCGGTCTTCTGGCCGGCTTGGGTCTGGATCGATCACCCGGAGTCCCGTTGGCTGTTCAGCAGTTACCGGGAGCCTCTGGCCACTCGGGACAGCGTGAAATGTCGGCGACTCATTGAATCGCCCTGGTACCAAGAGCGTTGGGGTGATCGTTATCAGCTCGCGGGCGATCAGAACCAGAAAAATCGGTTTGAGAATAGTGCGACCGGTTACCGGGTCGTCGTCCCGATGTCATCAGGGACGGGAGAGCGCGGGGATTACGTTGTCGTCGATGACCCGCATTCGGTCGATCAAGCAGAATCGGACGCTGAGCGGCAGGCTGCGGTCGAGTGGTGGAACGGATCTATGAGCACGCGCCTTAACGATTTCTCACGAGGCCACAAGATCGTCATTCAGCAACGGTTGCACGAGGCCGATCTTACTGGTGATCTGCTTCAAAGGGGCGGGTACGAGATGCTTTGTCTTCCCGCGGAGTTTGAGCCGGATCGTAGATGCTCGACCTGCATAGGCTGGACCGATCCGCGTACTGAGGTTGGGGAGTTGTTGTGGCCCGACAAGATCACACAAGCAGACTTGGAGAGTTTGAAAGAGACGCTCGGGAGCTATCGCTATGCCGGGCAGTATCAACAGCGACCAGCGCCGGCTGATGGCGGCATGCTGAAACCGCACTGGTGGCACTACTGGCAGCCGCGGGGCGCCAATCTGGGGCCGGTCGGCGTGAAAATGCCGGACGGCTCGATCGAGCAGCGCGTCCCGGTCAATCTACCCGACAAGTTCGATGTAGTGCTTCAGAGTTGGGACATGAGCTTCAAGGATACGAAGAGAGCGGATTTTGTCGCAGGCCTGGTGCTGGCGGCGGCGGGAGCAGATCGCTTTGTCCTCGACAGCGAACATGCTCGGATGGATTTGCCAGCTACGCTCATGGCGGTCCGTCGGCTAAGTGCTCGGTGGCCCAACGCGCAAATGAAGTTAGTGGAGGACAAAGCCAACGGCCCAGCGGTGATTCAATCCTTGCGGCACGAGATTGGCGGTTTCATCGAAGTTACGCCGGAAGGTGGAAAGGTGTCGCGTGCAGCGGCTGCGGCACCGATGCTTGACGCGGGAAACTGGCATCTGCCGCACCCGCGTCTCTTCGAGTGGGTGGCGCAGTTCCTTCACGAACTGGCCACTTTTCCGGCGGGAGCATTCGACGACTGGGTCGATGCCTGGAGTCAAGGCGCTAAGCGCGTCATATACGTGCAACCAAAGAGACCGAAACCGAAGATTTACGAGGAATACATTCCAGATGGAACGTCCTGGATGATCTAACGGCCAACTTGCCGTCCCTTGAATGCGGAAAGCCTGGCGTTTTCCAGTGCCTCGGCTGGTCCTCCGCTGCTTTAGCGGTCGCGATGGCCAAGTACCTGACTGCTTCCGCACTGGTCGCGTCTGCGCAAAGTGCGCGGTGTGGCCCCAGCAACCAGAGATCGCCCAGTCGCGACACCGGAGATTCCGGCAACGGCGGCGCGGCGTTCGCTTTCTCGTCGTCTTCGAGCGCCAGCAGGCCATCGATCTCGCCCGGGTCGAAGCCAGTCAGCGACAAATCGAAGTCCGACTCCTGGATCTCATGCAACTCCAGCGCCAGGAGCTCCTCGTCCCAATCGGCCCACGTCACCGAGCGATTCACCATGAGCCGGAAAGCTTTGACCTGCGCCGGGGTCCATTCATCGCAGAGGATCACCGGGATCTCGGTGATGCCAAGCTTGCGCGCCGCTTTCAGCCGGAGGTGCCCATCAACGATTTCGCCATCGCCGCGAACCAGGCAGGGGATTTTAAAGCCGAACTCGCGGATGGATTCGCACATCCGATCTACTGCTCCATCGTTCTTCCGGGGATTGCGAGGATACTCGCGAAGCCGATCGATAGGCCAAAGCTCAATACGTAGGATCGAGGCATCCGTGGGCATACTCCAACTCCCGAAAGTGAAATCGAGGAATCTTTCGGAAGCTGCGCCTGGGGCGTCGGCTGGCGAACGGAAGCTCTTTGATAATTCTACGCCAAATCAAATCGCTCGCAAAATATTTTCTACGCCGGAATGGATCTGTACTTGACGAAGGTGGGCAATCGGTTTCCCAGATGGCAATCTACCTTGGGAAACCCGATCTCATTTAGCTTCAGCGGGTTTGGTGTGATTTCCCGGTTTCCCGCCCCCTAACGAGCGGAAAACCGGGAAACCGACCTGGGCCGGCGCGTACGATACTGGCGTGGTTCACGTGCCTCGTGTCCGAACGCATCACGAGTTTGGGCTCCATTTGGACTCCACGGCGTCATTTTCGAACGGATTTGGACGTCGGATAAATCGACGTAAGTTATTGAATAATTGGTGCTTAGTTGTGGTGGCCAGGGACGGCTACCAACAGCATTACTCATTTTTCTCTATACCGATAACTGACGTATACCTCGATCCCAGACTCGAATTGAGGTAAAGCAATGCTCGTCCGGTCCGCTTTTTCCCGCGGCCCCCTTCCGGTCAAAGAAGTGGTTCGATTTCTTCTCCTTAGACACTCATGCGTTGAAGGATCACGCTTCCCCTCCCAGGCTGAATCATCACCTGGCATCGTGCGCCACTGGCCTCGATGGAGGCGCGTATGATCGCCGCGATCTACGATTGGTTCGGCGAGTCCGACGGGCAGAACTGTATCGACCACCACCTGAAAGAACTTCGCTATTACGCGAGGGAACGGGATTTTCAGATCAACGAGGAATATCTCGACTTCGCCAGCGACGGACGCGCGGATCGGCCTGCGTTTCAGCGAATGCTCGCGGATGCGTCCCAGCGTCGCTTCTATGTTGTTCTGTTCTGGGCGCTTGAACGACTGAGTCGTGAAGGGCCAAGCGAAACGCTTGGGTATCTAACACTCCTCACGGCCTATGGCGTCGGCTACTCCTCGGTCACGGAAGTGCATTTGAACACCTATGGGATGTTCAGAGGGGCCGTGATGTCGATCGTAGCGACGATCGCAAAACAGGAGCAGTTCGTTCGAGCGGAACGGCATCCGGGACTGGGCCGGGCAGTGGGGAATGGAAACAGGTCCGGCCGTGGGGCCGGGCGACCGCGGGTCGAGGTCCCCAGCGAGGCGATGGAACTTCGGCGCGCAGGAGTCCCGTTGCGCGAGATTGCACGAAGATTTGGCGTCGGTGCGACGACCATTCGCCGCGCGTGCAAGGCGCTTTCCAATGTGTGCTCAGACCCGAAGGATGGAACCCTATGAGCGAGCGCAAATCCGAAGACGCTCCATCCAGCAGCCAGAACGCCGCCATCGCAGATGGTTCAGGCACGACGCACGCGGACCAGCTCACGCAAGCGACTCACGCCGCCGCCGCGGCGGGCAGCGGATCGCGTGAGGTTTGGGAACCTTGGACGCCGAGAACGAGTCGCCATGGTTAGAGCGTTCCGGTCCAGCTCATTCCTCCCGGTAATCGTGGGAGGAGGCGGGCTTACGGATGGAGGTGCACCCGTAGAAGATCACTAAACGGTTTGACGCTGTCCCGCGATCAACATGTACGGCAGCCGAGTTGTTCCGGCAGCCGTCCACATTCGCCCATCCTGAGGTGATTGAACGTGTGAATCTCGACATAATCACTTGGCCCGACGCCGGTGATCGAGATCGGGTCAGGCTCCGCCCTCGAACTGTACTTCTTCGCACTTGTATTCAGGTCAATCTCGGACTTCAAATCCGGTAATATCGAAGCTCAGACTTGGGAGCACAGAAGGCTATGAAACAGACACTGCTATTATCGAGCGCACTTGCGGCGATCTCGGTTGTTTGCCCAAGCGCATGGGCACAGGAACGGGGTTATCCCATCACGTTAGTTCCACCAGGAAAGGGGCCCTACCAGTTTCCGCCGGGGTACCAAACCCCCTGGGACAAGATCGAGATGCTGGTGACGGAAAAACTGGCACCGAATCTCTATTCTTTGCACGGTTCGGCCGGTCTTGACCCGGCACACCCCGACGCTGCCGGTGGCAGGGTCGCGGTGCTCTTCGGCTCCGACGGCGTACTGATGGTGGATACCGAGGACCCTCAACTAGGAGCTTGTTGAAAAAGGGAACTCAGCGAGTAGCCTCGTAGAGGATCTAATCGTCTTCACAATATGCGTGGAGACGACCAACAACAGTTCAGTGCATTCAGCTATGTGGCGCTGGAGGATCGGGTGCCTGCAGACCATCCGCTTCGTGCGATCCGGAAATCGGTAGATAAAGTGCTGCGGGCCATGTCGCGCGAGTTCGACCAACTCTATTCTGAAACGGGCCGCGCCTCCATTCCGCCGGAGCGGCTGCTTCGTGCATTGCTGTTGCAGGTGTTTTACTCGATCCGCAGTGAGCGGATGCTGATGGAGCAACTCCACTACAACCTGTTATTCCGCTGGTTCGTGGGCATGGAGATGGACGAGCCGGTGTGGAACCATGCGGTATTCAGCAAGAACCGCGAGCGGCTGCTGAACCAGGATGTGGCTCGAAGCTTCTTCACGCGGGTTTTGAAACAAGCGCAGGGATACTTGTCGGACGAACACTTCACAGTCGATGGCACGTTGATCGAAGCCTGGGCGAGCCAGAAGAGTTTTCAGAAGAAGGGCGGTGGCGATCCTGGCGATGGCCACAACTTTCACGGGGAAAGACGGACCAATGACACGCACGCCTCCAAGACCGATCCCGACGCCAAACTCTACCGCAAAGGCCACGGCCAGGAAGCCAAGCTGAGTTACCTCGGTCACGTGTTGATGGAAAATCGCAACGGGCTGATCGTGGATGCAATGGTGACGGAGGCCGATGGCACCGCCGAGCGGGATGCAGCCATGCTGATGGTTCACAAACGCTGGAAGAAACGTCAACCGATCCGAAGCCTGGGCGCGGACAAAGCGTATGATACTCGTGGCTTGGTAAAGATCCTGCGGGAAATGCAAGTTCGGCCCCACGTGACGCAAAACCTGAAGCGTGCCGGCGGCAGCGCGATCGATGCGCGTACGACGCGGCATGTCAGCTATCAGATCAGCCAGCAGAGGCGACCTCGGATTGAACGTGCCTTCGGTTGGATGAAGGCAGTAGGTGGAATCCGCCAGGTTAAGCTGCGCGGGCTGCTCAAAGTGGGCTGGCTCTTCCTGATGACGGCGGCGGCGTTCAACCTGTGGCGGATTCCGAAGTTGAAAGCCGCCGAAGTCTGATCCGCACCGCCTTTCGGCGGTGAATTCTGCTTTTCGCGGCCTGCCAACGAGCACTCAAATCAACAAACGCGACCGGAAGCTTTCGCAAATCTGCGAAGAATCAGGCGCCTGGAAGCGCTTTTCAACAAGCTCCTAGCGGCAAAGACACTCGACACGATCCGGACATTCACCAGCGCTCCTATTAAAATCGTGGTCAATTCGCATATTCACCCCGACCACACCGGGGGTAATGCGTTCTTTGCCAAACAGGGGGCGGTGATCTTCGCCCAGGAGAATCTGCGTGAGGAAATGCTAAGCCCGCTGGGCAACGCCGGTCGCGCGCCCGATCCCGCCGGCGTTCCGACCGTGACATATAAGTACGATTCGGCCGGCACCCCCGCGGTCACGATCCACATGAACGGCGAGACGGTGGATCTTATACCGATGATGCCGTCCCATACCGCGGGTGACACGATCGTTCGCTTCAACAAAGCGAACGTAATCTACATCGAGGATTTTTATCGAAACTTTGGCTACCCGTTTGCCGACCAGGCCAACGGCGGTTCGATCAAGGGCATGATCGCGGCGGTTGACCTCTTTGAAAAGATTGCCGGCCCAGATACGACGTTGATCCCCGGCCATGGCACGTTGGTGAAGAAGAAGGACCTGCTGGGCTACCGCGCCATGCTCATCGACATCCTGGGCAAGGTGCAGAAGCTCCGCGACGAGGGCAAGTCGCTGGATGAGGTTCTGGCCGCGAACTTGACTGCACCCTATGACGCGACCACGATGGGCGACACGAAGCAGAGCAAGGAACGGTTCATCACGGAGGTGTACGACGAAGTGAAGGACTTCCCGCCGGTTGTAAACGGCGAGCGGAAAATGCCGAGGCGCACTTGGCCGGGGCGGTAGTCGGGATTCAGGCGCATCCAACCAACTTCCTGGAACGCCGTTTGGGGGTAAGGCAAATAGAGTAAAGTACGGATGAGCCACTCAAGGAGGACAAAATGGAATCTCTGCGACGACGGGACTTTATACGGGGCATGTCTTTCCTTGGCGTTGTGGCCGGAGTCAAACCGGCTGCGGCATCCTACAATCCCGCTGCGAAATTCGGCGTCAAAGTCAGCGAAGTCGAGTATCGCCGTACCAACGCCGGACGGCAATTGATGGCCCGCATCTATGAGCCGGCGGGGACGGGACCGTTTCCAACCGTTCTCGATCTTCACGGCGGCGCGTGGAACGCAAAAGACCGCAAGGCTGAAGAACCGATGGATCGCGCGATAGCAGAAAGCGGTGTGCTGGTCGTCGCCGTCGACCTGACGCTCGCGCCGGAATCACCGTATCCCGCGTGCGTGCAGGATGCCAACTATGCGGTCCGCTGGCTCAAAACGAAAGCGGCGGCGTGGAACGGCAACCCGGCGAAGATCGGCGTCTACGGCAGTTCGAGCGGCGGCCATGTTGCGGAGCTGCTCGCCATGCGGCCGCGGGTTCCCGGTACAACGCGATCCCGTTGCGGGGAGCGTCGAGAGCCGACGCCTCGGTCGCGTACGTCGCGATGCGGTCGCCCATCAGCAACACCTTTGCCCGCTACCAGAATGCGGAAAAGCTGAAGCGCAGCGCGATGGTCAGGAACAACACGACGTTCTTCGTCCCCTGGGACACGATCCACGAAAGCAATCCGCAGGAGATCCTCGACCGGCACGAGACGATCACAAAGGTGCCATTCTTGATAATGCAGGGTGCCCTCGACGACAACGTTCTTCCGGTGGTACAGGAGAGATTCGCGCAGACCTATAGAGATGCCGGCGGCGATATCCAGTACCAGCTGTTCGAAGGTTGCGAGCACGAGTGGGTTGCGCAACCGGGGCCACAAACTGATCACGCACGGGAGATGGTGAAGGCCTTCATCGCCCGCCAGGTGAACGCTTCGTAATCGCAGCTGCTTTAATCTAATATGCTCTCCTTCATGCGAAGGCTGCTGCATCTCGCCGCTCTGAGCGCCGCTCTTCCGGTTTTTCCCCAGAACATCGACTGGAACCAGGTCAATCAGGAAGCGATGCGCAATTATCAGGCGCTCGTCCAGATCGATTCCACTACTACCGAAGCCCGAGTAGCGGAATTCGTAGAGAAGACGCTCGAAGCCGAGGGCATTCCGGTCACTCTGGTGTACAAAGACCCGGCCCGCCCCAACGTCATCGCGCGGCTCAAGGGCAACGGATCGAAAAAGCCTTTCCTCATCATGGGCCACAGCGACACCGTCAAGGTCGACCCCTCCAAATGGACCTTCCCCCCGTTCAGCGCTACCCGCAACGGCGGCTTCGTGTATGGCCGTGGCACGCTAGACGACAAGAGCAACCTGTTCGCCGCGATGATGACCATGGTTCTGCTCAAGCGCACTAACGCCAAATTGGACCGCGACGTGATCTTCGTCTCCGAAGCCGGCGAAGAGGGCGCTTCCAACATGGGCATCGGCTACCTCGTTAGCGATCACTTCCCGGAGATCGAAGCAGAAGCCTGCCTCGCCGAAAGCGGCGGCGTCATTCGTCGCGGTGGCGTCCCCCGCTGGGCCACCGTGCAGACCATGGAGAAGCGTCCGTCAGGAGCACGCTTGGTTGCCAAAGGTCCCTCCGGCCACGGCTCCCGCCCCATGCGCGGCAACGCCATCGCCCACCTCTCCGCGGCGGTCGCAAAAATAGCGATCTGGGATCCCCCCATGCGCCTCAACGACACGACGCGCACCTATTTTGAAAAGCTCGCCCAGCTAAGCGATCCAGTGGACGCCCAGCGTTTCCGCGATCTTCTTGACCCCGCCAAATCCGCCGCCGCTCGCGAGTATCTGGCCATCAACGAGCCGGGAACCTATTCACTGCTGCACACGTCGATCTCGCCGAACATGATCAACGGCGGATTCCAAAGCAATGTCATCCCCTCAGAAGCGACCGCGACGCTCGACATCCGCGCCCTGCCCGACGAAGATATGCCAGCTTTTTACGACCTAATGCGGAAGTTAATCGACGATCCCGCCGTCGAGGTCGTGCCCAACGCCGGCCGCGGCCGTCCCGACGGCGTCGCCATCAGCATTACGTCGGAGTTCTACAGGTTGATCGAGACTTCATTCAAGAACGTGTATAACGTCCCCACGCTCCCGCTGATGGGCACCGGCGCGACGGACATGTCGCAGCTGCGCCCTCGCGGCGTCCAATGCTACGGCATCGGTGCGATGCGCGACGACGAGGACGTTCTCAAGGGCTTCGCCCAGCACAGCGACCAGGAACGCATGCCCGAAGAATCCGTGTACAAACACCTCCAATTCTTCTGGCAGACCGTCACCGCCGTCGCGGGCGCGAAATTCTAGCAACTCTACAATCACATGCTTTGGTGAAAACCGAAACTCTCCGCGACGGCTGTGGGATTCCGACGAACGGCATTCGGGGATGATCCCGAACACCATCGTTGCGACGCTGGCACTTCGATTGCGCAAGAGAAGTGTCCGGCATCGTCACAAGAAACCCGTTTGGGCGTCGTGCAGGTAGGGTTCCGCTTAGCGAAGCGCTCCGTATCGAAACTTCCGGCAGATCGAGCGACACAATCTATTCACACGGGATCGTTCTTGTTTTCAACCACAAGGCCGTTATACGGGGCAGTGGGAACTCCGAACGTCGATTGATAACATTTTGCGAGCGAACGTTATCAAGGTGAACGATCTCCAAATTTATTCCCAGTTCGTAAATCCAGCGGCGCGCAGTGCCTCTGCATTCGATTTGAGTCGAGGAGAGGCATCTACTTTTCCGATTTTCGCTTTTGAGGGCTTGACTAGTGCATCGCCATATGGCAATATAGCCACATGGAGATGAATGAGCAGGCCGACGCTCTTAGCTTGGCCTTCGGCGCGCTTGCAGATCCCACAAGACGTGCGATCCTCACTCGTCTCGCGTCGGGAGACGCCGACGTATCGGAGCTTATGAAGCCGTTCGCCTTAAGCCAACCGACGATCTCCAAGCACCTAAACGTGCTTGAGCGCGCAGGCCTCGTAAGGCGCGGGCGCGATGCACAGCGGCGTCCGCGCGCGCTCATTGCGGTTCCGCTCAAGGATATCGCTGACTGGGTCGAGCCGTTTCGCCGCTTCTGGGAAGGGAAATTTGCAAGCTTGGACGACTACCTGAAAGAGATGCAAAAAAAGGAGAAAAAACGTGGACGCGCGAAGCGATGAAAAGAGATCACCCATGAAGAATACCGGAACATTCAGCGTTACAACGCCGACCGATCGCGAGATCGTGATGACGCGCATCTTCGATGCGCCTCGCAGCATCGTCTTCGAAGCCTGGACCAAGGCGGAGCACGTCGCGCATTGGTGGGATCCGAGCGGTGTGCCGCTCGCCGTTTGCGAGATTGACCTTCGGCCAAACGGGGCATTTCGATGGGTCCATGGCGGCGCCGGTGGAGGGGCACACTCGTTTACGGGCACGTATCGCGAAATCACGCCGCCGGAACGGCTCGTGTTCGCTACGCGGATGTTTCCGTCGAGTCCCGAATCGGTCGGAACGCTTGTCTTCGCGGAGGAGCGCGGCAAAACGAAGCTCACGATGACGATCGAGTGCCACTCGATTGAGGATCGCGACGCCTTGCTCAAGATGCGTGTTGATGCCGGAACGGCTCGAACCCTGGAAAATCTCGCCGAGTATCTCCACAAGATCGCATAAGCCGCGGGTTTCGGCATCCGCAAGAGGTGACAGTGAGAATCGAAGAAGGAGGTATATGACGACGGTAGGAACTAAAGAAAGACGAACCCCTGAGATAGCCCAGCCGACTCCGATTCCGTCCTTTGCGAGACAAGTACTCTCGAAGGACGGGACGGCGATCGCGTTCGACCGAATCGGTGCCGGACCGGCTGTGATTCTGATCGACGGCGCGCTCTGCTACCGAGGCATGGGCCAGGTTGGGAAGCTGGCTAACCTCATGGCACAGCGCTTCACCGTCTTCACATATGACCGCCGAGGTAGAGGCGCCAGTAGTGACACTGCGCCATATGCCGTGGAGCGCGAGGTCGAAGACATCGAAGCGCTACTGAGCGAAGCGGGTGGTACGGCATCCGTCTGGGGCATTTCCTCCGGCGCTGTTCTTGCACTTGAGGCGGCGAATCGCCTTAAAGGCATCAAGAAGCTGGCATTGTACGAGCCGCCGTTCATCGTGGACGATAGCCGTTCCACAACAGAGGACGACTGGATCCGAATAGGCGAGGCAGTCGATGCAGACCGGCGAAGCGCTGCGGTCAGGATCTTCCTGAAGTCGGTCGGAGTTCCTGGTTTCTTCATTACGCTCATGCGGCTGATGCCGACGTGGTCGAAGCTTAAAGCCGTTGCACACACGCTTCCCTACGACGGCGCGATCGTGCGTGACAACCAAAGAGGCAAACCATTGCCGGCCAACCGGTGGGCGTCCATCACGGTACCGGCGCTTGTCATGGATGGCGGGAATAGCCCTGCGTGGATGCGCCACGGGAACCAATCGCTTGCGAGCGTATTACCGAACGCGCAGTACCGCACGCTCGAAGGGCAAACCCACATGTTGAAGCCGAAGGTGCACGCGCCGCTGTTGGTGGAGTTTTTAAAGGTTAGTTCAAATCTCAATGGAGCGACTATCAGCGTCGGGAACGTCTGAGTGTTACGTTCGGTGATGAGCCAGGAGTATGAGACCTCCCTGAATCAACCGGTGGCCTAACCCGCCCATCACTGCGCGCCCTAAACGGTCACGGAGCCGTAGCAGCCTTTACGAATCCACTTGGACGAAAGTCGGCATCGCGTTGAAGTGACCGGCGCTCTGTGGGCGGAGTTTACAGCGTCGCTCGGAAGACGTTGGTAAAGCAATCGGTCTTGGTTACACGCAACGCGAATCGCTGTGCGCTGGGCTTCCCGCGATTTTTCCGCATCGAATCCCCCGCGTCTCGATGCGAGGTTGTGAGCCGTCGAGGCCGCGGCCACGTTGTTCTGACTGCCGACAGCGGCTGGGGCCGCATTGACTCGCTGGACGCATCGTCTCTCGCGTGATCGCAAGTATCCTGCTTCAAAATGGAAGTTGATTAGAATGAGCTAACGACGCAAAGGTACTCGAAATGATTGTGCAATCCTCTTGACAACCTTGTCCCACCGGCCCACACTAAGTCGGTGCTTGAGCAATTCTGCTGCACCGGTCAGATAGTGTGACCTAAGTCAGGCAATCTGAGATTTCTTCCTTGTTCTTAGCCAAACCACAACCGAGGAGGTTGACATGTTTGCTCGTAGTGTATCTATTCACCTGAAACCCAACAGCTCCGTGGCGTTCACCAAGCAGATCGAGAACGCAGTAATTCCAACGCTTCGAAAACAGGCTGGCTTTCAAGGCGAGTTTACGTTTCTCGCTCCGGGCGGAACGCAAGCTATGGCGATTAGCGTGTGGGAGACGAAGGAGAATGCCGACGCCTATGCCAAGACGGGCTATCCAGAAATTCTGAAAGACCTGAACAGGTTCATCGAAGGCACTCCAACAGTTCAGCCGTACGAAGTTGCCAATTCCACGTTCCACAAGATCGCCGCAACAGTAGGGGTCTGAACCTCTAGGGCGCGATTGGTCACAGGCAGCGGGCGGAGTCCGCCCGCTCGCAGCCCTCGCCATAGTCCGCATCCTAGTCTGCCCGGCAAGGGGCGGCAGGTCCCGCTCGGCTCTGGAGAGAGCAGGAGCGCGATCAAGCGCTCCGATTCGCAGTTGACTCGATTGATCAACACTACGCCGTCACAGCGGAGCTATACCCGCCGAACGGCCACATTGACTTGCTACCGCGTCTTGATTATGTTGCGGCCGTTTCAGCGAACGGGCAGGCCGCGCTTTTTTTCCGCAATGACCGCCACATGATGGAGTCTTGGCTGCCGATTCCCATCGTGCTCGAAGTCAGATGTTTTCGGATTAGAATTGGCCTAGGCTGGTCATAAGGAGGGTCGAACCTTGCATCGGGACCTTTCGTTCGGACTGCGACAGCTCTTCAAGAATCCCTCGTTCGGTGGAATCGCCGTTCTCACCCTGGCTCTTGCCGTCGGAGCCAACACCGCCATCTTCTCGGCCGTTGACGCTGTACTGTTGCATCCACTGCCGTATCCGAATCCAGGCGAGCTTGTCACAGTCGTGAAAAACTTCAACCGGTTCTCCAGGATCAAAGTGCCTGTTTCCCCTCCTGAAGTTCTCGACTTTCGTACGATGGCCACGTGCTTTTATTCGCAAGCGGCCGTGGACAGCCTTGGTGATTTTACGCTCACCGAGAACGGCGAGCCGGAAGTGGTGCCGCTCATGCACGTAACAGCCAGCATCTTTCCAATGCTTGGCGTGAAGCCGCTTCTCGGTGGATTTTTTACCGCGGAAGACGAACAGCCAGGCAGGCACCACGTCGCGGTCATATCAGAGAAATTGTGGCAAAGGCGATATGGCTCCGATGCGTCGATTATCGGAAAGAACATCGAGATCAACGAAGAGAACTATCGCGTTGTGGGCGTCATTTCGCCGATTCTTGAATACCGCCTGGCGGCCGATATCTGGACTCCGTTGGCTTTTTCAGCCGCGGATCTCACGGCGCAACGCCGCGGTTTTCAATACATCGATGTCATTGGGCGGCTTAGGAGCGGCACGACGCTCCAGCAGGCCAGGGCCGAGTTCGACAGCATTGCAGCGCGGCTACGCCAACAATATCCACGTGTGTACCAGGAGTCTGGCTTCTCACTGGAAGTCGAGCCCTTATCGGAGAAGGTCGCCGGTGATCTGCGCAAACCGTTGTTGGTCTTGATGGGCGCTGTCGGCATTCTGATGCTAATCGCATGTGTCAACGTATCGAACCTGCTGCTTGCTCGTGGTGTAGCCCGCCGAAAGGAGGTAAGCATCCGCGCAGCGCTTGGCGCAGGGCGCAGCCGAATCGTTCGGCAATTACTGATTGAAAGCTTCCTGCTCGTAGCGATCGGCGATGCAGCGGGTATGCTTGTTGCCCTCGCGGGGTTGCACTTATATGGCCAATTCGGCCCACCCGACCTGATGCACAGCGCGCGGCTCGCGCTCGATGGCTGGGTCGTGGCTTTCTCGGTTGTGTTGTCGGTAACCGCGAGCTTTATATTTGGCTTAGCTCCCGCGCTTGAAACGTCCCGAATTGACCTCAATCGAGCTTTGAAGGCAGACTCGTATGGGTCAACGGCAGGCAGGGTTTGGCTCCGTGAATCGCTGGTTACGGTGGAAGTCGCGCTATCGCTCGTCCTGCTGATCGGTGCCGGATTGCTGTTACGAAGCTTTATGCAGATAGAACACACGAATCCCGGATTTCCCGCGAATAACGTGCTGACCGCCGAGCTTTTCCTGCCGATCGAGCAATATCGGAAGCCGGAGCAAATCAGCGGATTTCAGGAATCGCTCCTGGGCAGGCTAGGTTCGTTGCCTGGCGTAATCGCGGCGGCCGCTGAAGACGATCCCATGCCGTTTTCGGGTCACTTCGCGGCTGGCGACCTCGTGGTCGTTGGCCGGGTTGCCAGGTCCAATGAGCCGGTCCCAGTCGTTTTTCAGAGCACGGTCACTCCAAGTTACTTTGAAGCGATGGGAATTCCGCTTTTGCGCGGGCGCTATCTCATGCTCGAAGACAACCAGAATGCTGTTCGCGTGGCCGTGGTTGATCACACGCTGGCGGAGAGATTTTTCCCAAACGAGAATCCTCTCGGGCGTCACATCCTGACGCGCGATCGCCTGGAGTGCGTAGTTATCGGTGTCGTCGGAGCCACGAAGTACCGAGATCTGGCTGCGCCGCCAGAGCCAGTGATCTACCTATCCGCTTTGCAATCACCGAGACCCTCGATCAGCTTGGCGATCCGCACAGCCGTCAATCCATTAGCGGTCCTTTCCTCGGTGCGGGCGACAGTGGCCGCCCTCGACCCTGATGTGCCGGTTGCACACGCTACAACGTTAGAGCAGCGTTTGGCGAATTCCGTCGCTCGCCAGCGTTTCTCCGTTCAGCTGATGATGACGTTCGCCGCGATATCAGCGCTGCTGGCCGCGATCGGTATTTACGGCGTATTAGCGTACGTTGTCGATCAGCGGCGGCGCGAACTTGGCATTCGCAAGGCGTTAGGAGCGCCCGCGAGCAACATTTGCGGCTTGGTCTTGCGGCAGGGATCCCTTCCCATCGGCACCGGCGTACTGCTGGGCATCGGAGGAGCGATTGCCCTCTCGCGGGTTTTGAAGAGCCTGCTTTATGAGGTGAGCCCCCTGGACCCGGCCACTTTCGTAACGGTGTCCCTGAGCTTGGTTATCATTGCGTTGGCTGCTGTATTAGTCCCCGCCGGCCGCGCAATCAAGATCGATCCACTCGAAGCGCTCCGGTCCGAATGATCCACTCGTCCAGCCAGAACTCGATTTACTCGTTTTGGCTCGTGCTTTTCCACCATACGCCGGCCGAGACTCTCGTCGTTGATCATGTCGAGAGGTCCCCGGAGAATTATCGGTTCGGAGCGTCGGCCCGCGGGAACGAAGTGCGTGATTGGATAAAATCGTCATTCGCGGATCGACCACGCCTCCATGTCCTGCAATAACCCGCGATCAGTCGCATAGTGTTTACCGATCCGCTCCCAAATGATTTACCTGGGGGTTATCCGCTTTGCTTGCCCCGACTCTTACGCATCGAATCCCCTCGCATCTCGATACGATGGGCGTTGTGCACGAGCCCGTTGGAGATTCCGACGAGGCCAAGACTGTTCCAGGATGAACCCAAGACCATCAGAGCGAACCTCGCTCACGTTGCTAAGCTCGCCTAAAGAACCTTGTGTTCAACAGAGACGAAGCGTCTCGGGCATCGACGCTCTGAACCGGCACCGAACCGGAGAACTCGTAAGAGCGGCCAGTACTAAGTCCTTGCACTCGAACGGGAGAGGTCTCCAAATAGTAAATCTGTACCGAAGCCTGCTGATCGACGACAGCTTGTACTGCGACCGTCGGCATTTCCGACGACGGCGACGGTTGGGTTCGAACAACCCGGCCTCGGTTAAAGGGAACGTGTGGGTTCCGCAGCGGTCTTTGCGCAGGGCTATTCAGCAGCTGCGATCGTTTATTTCCGCAACACATCGTTTATGCCTCTTTCCGCCGATGGCGGCATGGATTGAATCACGACGGGGTCTTTTACCATACGTTCCAGCAAACACGCGCCACCCGAAAGCGCCAGCCAACTAAGCAACCACTCTATCGGCGTCTTGGATACAAACAACGCCGCCGGCGCGGCGATCCACAGGCTGAGGCAATTGAAGCAGTCCATCAGTTTGCCAGCGACGCTTTGGCCGAACAGGGCGCGAAATCGAAAAATCAGATCGCCTGGACCGTCCTCGCTCGCCAGCAGGTGTGCGACCCGCCAGGTTGCGAGAACGGCCAAGACAAATTTCAGCATGAGTGATTGCAGATAGCGAAGGTTAGCAGGTTATTTAACGCCTCGCGGTCCTCCAGCCCCGTTGTGAGCGCAGGTTGTGTAGTGAGCGTTGCTAGGTAGGAGCAGTTGCACCATGTGCTCGTGTCCTCAACAATGGTCCCCGAAGCCCCCCTGCCCCCAGCGGTGAAGGTCACACCCGGTGTCGGATTGGGCGGAGTGATGTCGCCCGGTGCTGATGGACTGCAGCTGGTGATCTTCAACGACCACGTGCCGGCGTCCATCTCTTCATGGTCGACGGTAAACTCCACGGATAGCGTTTTGTCGATAGGCGTGCAGCAACCAGTCACAAACTCGCCGAAATCTAATTCGTTCACCTCCAGCCAGTTGTTGATGTGGATCTTGCATAGCGAGTTCGAGTAATCCACTGTCGCTGCTCCCACGCGCGTGGCTTGGAAGATGATCGTCATGTCCGTCCCGGCCTTCTGGAGGGCGACAGGCACGGGGCTCCCCGCTGGCACGCACCCGGGGAGACTAGAGCCCGTCCCAAAGTTGCCAGCCGGCACTGGCTCGCCTCCGGGTACGGCTCCGACTTGGGTCGTGTCAAAAACCAGTAGCGGTGTGAAGCCGCCAAATTCTGAAGTGGTATCAACTAAAATCCAGCCGTCGGCGTCGGGAGCGATGTAATGTGCGGTCGGTGCGACCCACGGCGCTGGGAACACAGGCGCAACGGGGTCTGGTGGCAGAGGTGGCGGAGGTGTGGGGAGGATAATCACCTGCTGCGACTGAGAATTCGCTAACGAGGCGGGGCCGAGGCCTGCGATCCCGGAGTTGTCCTTGGTCCAGGGTACTTGTCGAAAGCAAACCGGGACCAGAGGCGCTGCTCTGCTAACCAGGGAGCCGGTGATCGGCGACTGATTAATCCACAGCGTCGCTCCCGCGGACGCCGCGGCCCCCGTCGTGCCATCCTGGCCACGGACCACGGTCCAGGTGGTCCCCACCACGCCGGTCACCGTCATGGTCTCGCCGCTCTCGCCGGCACTGCAGACCGACACATTGAAGGGCGTAGGCGGAGCAGCGGCACTGCTTATCACGCTGATGGTGGTCTGGAAGGAGTTTATTGCGGCCGCCAGCGTCGTTGAAACAGTCGCGTAGAGGAATCGATACTTCATCTGTACGCCCGGAAACATCGGGGAGGTGCTGGGACAAAACCCGCCCAGCTGCAGTTGGCCGAAGAACGCATAGTCCGGTCCGCCAAAACCAAGGGCGCCCGTGTTGGTTTTTCCCGTTGTGCCGTCGATATCCGAGTAAATGCCGAAACTTCCAACGCTGGTGAATATAGGCTTCGGAGCCGGCGGTGGGCATACGCACACGCAGAATTCGAAGCACGCGACCGAGCCGACCCAGGCGCAAACTTGCCAGCAATAGGGACCGAGACCGAAGCGGGAGATGATCGCGCGATAGGCCTCGGTATCCCGGCTTTGCACGGCGTTTACCAGGTCGCCCAGGACCCGAGGCTGGCCCGCCAACTGCCGAGCTGCCAGCGCGAAACTCTGGGCCTCTTCGATGGCGTACGCGCCAGTCAGGATCGGCGGCGGAACCTCGCAGAGTTCCCGGCACACCAACACCCACCGCCAAATACAGATCAGGCGACAGATGATCTCGCACCCGGAGCCGAAACCAGCAGCGCCGATAGCCGACTGTAACGTTTCGCAATTGTTGCCCTCCGCGGCTTTGCCGATGGCCGCGAAGGCCTTCTCGTTTTCAACGACGCGGGCAATAAAGTTTCCGGCTGCTCGCAATTCGCTCGCGGCGTCCGTGGCCACCACCGGCTGAGGCCTGCAGACAACTTCACAGATGCGGTCGTAGGTGGTCGAGCAGATCCAGTAGCACAGCAGCTGGCAGTAGTCGCCGAGCTTCAGTTCGTCGAGAGCGGCGCGGTAGGCGCTCGCATCGCCGCAGGAGATGGCATCAACCACCCGCCGCAGGACTTTTTCGTTGGTCGCGAGGTGCGCGACTGCGCGCGCGAAGCTCTGGAGGTTCGGGACCGACGCCTCTCGCGGCACTCCGCAGACCTCCACGCACCGCAACACACACAGTTTGATCCGCACCCACTCACAGATCAACTCGCAATAGGGAAGCATTTCGAGTCGGTCCAGCACCCAGCGAAAAGCGTTGGCGTCCTTCGACTCGAAGGCTGCGACTACGGCGGCGAATCCGCCAGTGTTTTGGGCGAGGCGTCCGATCGCGTCGGACTGCGAGGCTAATCGGCCGACAGCATTGTCATTCGAACTCAGGCTATTCATGATGTACCTCCGCAAATGAGATCGAGGATCTGGGTCCTACACAGTGGTGAGGGGCGAGGCAATTTTGTTTCGGTAGTAAGTAAAGAATCCCGTCTGGTGGTATGCAATCTGCGCGCTTGAGAGACCTGCGTAATCGTGCGACATTGAATGAAAAGTTGGACAACGTGGCCCAGGCGCTCGAAGCCGAGGAGGAAGAAGAGGAAGAGGAAGAAGACCTCGACGACGGCGTAGAGGACGATGACTCAAACGGAGACTGACCCGCCCCGGAGCGCGACCTCCGCAGCCGGACGTTGCAGGATTTCATTTGTTTTGACTATGCTCAGACGTTGGAGGTTCGTGCAGAAGGAGAGGGTGCAAGTAGTCGCATGACGGCTTCAACGGTACTTGTGGCTACATGGCGCGACGGGCTGTTCGTCGTCTCCGGTGGGACGCGCGACCGGGAGCTCGCCAATCACTCGGTGAGAGCGCTCGCCCCTGACGGGCATGGCGGTGCCATCGCCATCGTCGACCGCTCGCTTCAACGTCGCGCGCCCGACGGCGCATGGACCATGATCGCTACTGCGGAGTTTGATCTCGCTTGTTGTGTGAAGGTCGGCGACGTTGTCTACGCCGGGACCGACGATGCACGCGTCCTGCGTGTCAGCGCATCCGGCGAGATCGAGCAACTCAGAGGCTTCGACCAGGTCGCCGGTCGCGATAAGTGGTACGCGGGCAGCGCGATCATAAACGGTAAGCGCGTGGGACCGCCGCTCGGCGTGCGTTCCATAACCGCAACGTCGGATGGGACGGTGCTCCTCGCCAATGTCCATGTCGGCGGTATCCCGCGATCGGTGGACGGCGGCGTAACCTGGCAGCCGACGATCGACATCGATAGCGACGTCCATGAGGTTCGCGCGGACCCGAACCGTCCGGGCGCCGTGGCGGCAGCCGCCGCAGTCGGGCTCTGCACCAGCAGCGATGGCGGGGCGACATGGGTGGTCGAAAAGGCGGGCCTTCACGCTCCGCATTGCTCCGCAGTCCAGTTCGTGGGCGACGACGTACTCGTATCCGCAGCGGTGGACCCCTTCGCCCCGCAGGGCGCGATCTATCGCCGGGGGTTGGATGAACATTGTCCACTGATTAAGGTCGCCGGCGGTCTGCCCGAATGGCTGGCCGGGAAAGTGGACACCGGTTGCATCGCAACGCATGGCTCGGCAGTCGCGGTCGCCGACATGGGAGGCAACGTCTACGTATCAGCCGACACTGGTCGCACCTGGTCGCGTCAAGCTGACGGTATTCCAACGCCGAGCAACGTCCTAATCGTCTGAGAACGGGTGCAACGCCATTATTGTGCAAAACGCGTTCAGCTTCGTCAAAAGAAGCCGGTCCCGGCTTGGCGATGGAAGCAGCCGCTGCCGAGAAGAGGCACGGGGAAAGGGCGGCTGCGCTCGTCGCCGCCCAGCGCTGCAACAGACCCGGAGCGCGATCAGTGCTTCGAATCGGGGTTTTCGCGGCTAGCGGCGAAAGCCGGCGCTGTGTTATTTTGAAATTCGCGGTACACAGGGGTGCCGCTCCGCCGAAAGAAGCCTTCACCCTGGTCCAAGCCAGTGGCAGCTGTTACATGATTTCCATGGCCAACAAGGAGCGGTGTTGGTTGGCCCAAGGAGACTTGTAATGGATTCGATCCAAGAGTTACGCGTTCGCGCGGAAATTCTCCACCATCGTGTTTTGGCCTGCGAACCTGAGGCGATTCGCCGCATCCGAAGGGTTGTGGGACGAAATAGTGCTGACGTGCGCCGGCAAGACTGTTTAACCGTAATCGCCAACGAAATCGGGTTTGCCAGCTGGCCACTTATGAAACGCGTCCTGTTGGGAGCAGATTCCTCAGATTACGGAACACTGCTGTGTCCCCCGAGGTGCGGCGGCCACCTGAATCTCTGGTACAAGACGCACGAAGCAGCAAGCCAAACCAGGAGTCAGCGAGGCGGGTGGCTATTGGCCTACCGTCACCAGTATTTCGTTACGGAGCAAAGCTACATCGAGGCCCTCCGGCTCGATCCCTGCGATCCAGCGTGGCGAGCACTTAATTTTGATTGGACCACGCCCGGGGCGTGCAAGGCCAGAGCCGAGTTGTATTCGAAGTTAATCTTCCAATTGCCGCAAGAGGGAGGAAGTCCGTACCTGAGATAGCGACCGATCAAGCGGCTTCGTTCTTTGAATCAGCCGCCCGGCGGTGGCTGATTCCCGCGGTGCTTGCGCATCGAAGCGCCGCGCATCTCGATGCGATGCGCATTGTGGACTAGGCGGTCGAGAATGCCATCGGCCAGCGTGGGATCGCCGGTCTATCTGTGCCACCGCGAGATGCGCAATTGCGACTCTAAGATCGCCCTAGTATCGCAATCACATTCGATCGGATATCGCAATATCGTCGCAATCAAAACCGCGGGGCCTCGTTTCATATGTCGCATTTGCAAACCGTACCCCGACATTCGCCCAGTTTCACGGGCAAAACGGCAGCCGCAACACCCGCTTTTCCCACTCTCAATGTCGGGAACTGGGAAGAAGACGACATTGGTGAGGGGGCAGCTCAATCCCGCCAACCGAGCATTTAGCGGAGTACAATGCCCTTAGCTCAGACACTGGGACAGTGCTGGCTATCCAATCACTCGGAGGTATCGTTGTGCGGTTGACGCTGATTCTCGTATTGCTAGTTCCATTCTCACCCCCGGCCTTGGCGCAGTGTCCGGTAAGTGACGCACAGACTCCGGCCGCGATCCTGAACTACCCCATGGTGTCAGACCGCTACGCGGTTCAATACTCTATCGGCGGCGGACCCATGACGAATGCGAACGTCTACATCAGCTACTACGGCGGATCCATCGCATCGCCGCCTCGAAATGACTCCGGCTATGTCCCATTGCAGGAATCATTGTCCTTTGTGAGCATTCCGGTAGCCGCAAACAGCACTGTTCAGATCCGTGTAACCAAGATATTCGGCACCCCGTTTCAGGCGAGCGATGGTGTTTCCGTCCGTCCGAGTGTCAAGCCAGTTACCGTAACAACGCTAAGCGATGGCACAGCCCAGGTCACCACCACCACTGCCAGCAGCTTCTCGGGAGACCAGTTCTTCCTGTGGTGGAATCGCGACGCCGCAGATGGTGGAGGTGTGGAAAGTCTCGTCTTTTTCCTCAACCCGCCCTACTCACCGCCCGCGGGCGCGAGCGTAAAGGTCATTGGTACGCCCTCCGATCTCACAGGAAATCTTTCCGCCTACGACACGCTGGATTTCGAAGGACCCGTCGCCATCGGATTGACCGGTAACATGGCGTTCATCGTACCGTCGAATATCATCAACATCTTTCTCGGCTCGGCTGCCTGGGTTAAAGGGAAGCTGCGGTTTTCGGCTACGACCGTTCCGGCCGGGATGACGAGGCGCATTTACGGTCCGGGCGTTCTGGATGGAAGTATGTTCGATTACGAGAAGCGCGACTGTGGTGGTACAAGCGCATACCCGGACCAAGGCTACTACGCCTTGACTTCGGAACCTTCGGCAGCGGGGAATACGATTCTTAACCACTTCATTATCGACGGCATCGCCATCACGGATCATAATCACGCTGCTAGGGATCTTCTGTACAACAGCCTTGTGAACAACGTGAAGACCCTGGGTTGGAACGGCGAGAATGCCTCCCTTCGGCTCGGAGACTCCACTACTGTGTCCAATACTTTTATTCGAAGTGGAGACGATTCTCTGATGGTTTGGGGCGCCTCCGACACTGTCATCAACGCCACGGTCTGGCAGAATTACAACGGCGGTGTGGTTAACCTGGGCTGGGCCAATAATACGCTCGGAGACTATTCTCTGATCGACGGTCTTTATGTGGTTGAGACAGACTGGACCGCTCCGGCCAACCCGACTTGGACGGAACTTCCGTCGACAGCGTCCGCGGGGCCCTTGCAAAATCAGAACAATGCGGTCTTTGCTTCCCTAATGACACCCGGTACTACGTTCGGCGCCGTGCAGCCACCGGTTTACCGGAACATTTTTGTCGAAGATCCTCCGCAGGTTCTGTTTAGTTTGAAGATCCTTCCTCCGATCTGCGCGCAAAATGGTGCGACTTGCCTGAACGCGACCCTGACGGATTCAAGCGCTGTGAAGCTCAGCATTGAAAACCTCTCGTCGCCCGCTTCGGTCGTCTCAAACTCGATCGGATTTCAGACTCTACCCGCTGGATACAGCCAGGATTCGCAGGCGTTCTCGAGCCCCTACACATTGACGGGGACTATGAACATAGACCTGGCGGGAGTTATGTTGACACCTTCGAGCGGAACCACGGCGGCTCTTACCAGCTCCAATGCAACCAGCCTCGGCAAGTTGACGACCAATGGCGCGAACGTCAACCTTGCCTACAGTCCGATTGGCGCGGCCGCGCCCCAGGTCGGCACGGTTGCAAACGCCGAAGGCGAAGTACCGGTCATCGCCCCGAACACGTGGGTCGAAGTGAAAGGCTTCAACCTGGCGCCCGCGGGCGATTCCCGAATCTGGAGCACGTCGGATTTCGTCAACAACAAGCTACCCACAGCGCTCGATGGCGTCAGCGTCAGCGTGAACGGAAAATCCGCGTTCGTGTATTACATCAGCCCCACGCAAATCAACATCCTGACGCCGCCGGATGCCATTCAGGGCTTGGCGCAAGTGGTGGCGACCAATAACGGAGTCACCAGCGCTGTTTTCCAGGTGCAAGCGCAGCCGCTCGCGCCATCGTTTTTCGCGTTGAATGGGGGGCCCTACGTTGCGGCCGTTCATGCCAGCGGCGCGCTTATCGGACCTGCCAGTCTTTATCCTGGTTCGACAACACCAGCCAAGCCTGGCGAGACCGTGCTGCTTTTTGCCAACGGATTCGGCTCAACCTCAACCCCGGTGGTGAGTGGGTCGGTCGGTCAATCGGGGACCCTATCCCCTCTGCCCACAGTGAACATCGGTGGCGTCGCGGCTAATGTGACGTTCGCGGGCCTGATATCGCCGGGCGAGTTTCAATTCAATGTCGTTGTCCCAGCATCGCTGGCGAATGGGGACCAACCAATCACGGCGATTTACAATGGAGTGTCAACCCAGGCTGGCACTTTGATAACGATTCACAATTAAGCCGATCTCCTCTTCGCGTCATTTGCCGAATAAAACGCTATGCGCCGATGCAACCGGTTTTCCGGGCAGATTGTCGGCCACTCGGAAGTTAACTTTTGAGTTCGGAGCGCTCTTCGCGCTCCGGGTCACTGTGAGCTGAGGCGGGGACAAGGGCTGCCGCCCCTTTCCCGGCACCCCTTACTCCGCCAGCGGCACTCTCCCTTCGCTTCGCTTTGGATAGGTTTCTCTTGACGAAGCCGAACACTTCTTGCACAATCGAGATTCCAGCGTCGCTACGCTCCGATGGTGTTCGGGATCATGCCGGAATGCCGTTCGGATTCATCCCGGATTCAGCGTTCGGCCGGAATCCCTAGAGACACGCCGGGGATCAGCGATACTAAAATGCCAGGCTTCACAAAAAGGCCGGCACGCTCCCACGATGACCCAACCTGGCGAAACAGCATCCCTGCACATCCAAGTTATCCCCGCCACGGCGGATCAAGCGCCGATTTTGGCGAATCTGCTTGAACTGTACGCCCACGATTTTAGCGAGTTTCACGATTTGGACATAGGCGAGGACGGCAGATTCGGCTAACGGTCCCTACCGCTTTATTGGTCTGACCCAGACCGGCATCCGTTCCTAGTCAGGCTGGATGGAAAGTTAGCGGGGCTCGCGCTCGTCAAGAGAGGGTCGGAAGTATCGGGCAATGACGCAGTCTGGGATATGGCAGAGTTCTTTGTTGCTCGTGGATGCCGGAGACGCGGCATTGGAACGCGAGTAGCCCATGAAGTGTGGAGACAGTTCCCTGGCGCGTGGGAAATCCGCGTGATGCATGCGAATGTTTCGGCTCAACGTTTTTGGGCAACGGCCATCTCGACATTTACGGGCCAGATCATCCATCCTGTTCGTGTCGAGAAAGGTGGCAAGCGCTGGTGCGTTTTCTCATTTGAATCCAGGTGAGTCACAACCAACGAGCGCACAATTCGGGGCACGACGCTCAGGGGCAAACGCACCTTCCTGCGAAGGTCAGAACGGGTCCCGTTTGCCAAACACACGGATGTGTTCTCGATGACGGCATAAAGATTTTAGTTGGCGGGGCGTGCTGCGTCGCGCTCAACTTGACCAACGATCGCTGACGTAAGTCCCGTTAGATCGCGGGGAAGTCGAACCGACAAGAGCAGCAGATCAGGCGTCTGTCCGACAAGGATCGCTACTCCGTCTATTGGACTTCCGTTTTTGTTCAGGCGTGAGTGCGTTCCCAAGCCGTCTGCTTGGGGCGGAGTTTGGTACTCGACCATCGCTTTACTCTTGTACGTCAGCGTATCTTCTGGATATGGCCCGAATGTGAAGCTTAGATCAAATCCCTCCATCACGCCGGTAACGAACGCCTTATAAGTTGGAAAAACTCGCGCGATGATTTCCGCAACCTCAAATCGTCCCGATGTATCGCCGAATCTGTGCGAGATTTCGATTGCCGGTCCAGCAAAACCGCGCCAGCCGGGCGAAAACAGATTTGCTGTGTCGATTGGCTCAGGACTTACAAACAGGGCGTCGCCACCCGAGCCGTAGGTTCCAAAGCAATACCAGCCGCGCGGGGCAAGAACACCAGTGCCCGGTGCGGATTCATAATGAGCGAGCTGTTGGGCCGCTTTTAAACTTACCGGCACCGATGGGCCCGTGCCCTTTGGCGCTTCCGCCGGTCCGGTCTGGCCATCAGATTTACATCCGACGAATGGAACGGAAACCGCGGTTCGCTGGGGACTTGTCGTTTGTTGGGCGAGCAGACGAGAATGTGCGCACACTGCCAATGTTATGCCAATGCCACACAGGAAGTCCCGCACCGAACCGAATCCCACAGTTGAAGTTTACTCCAACTCCTCCGCGTTCAAGCATTCATGATTCGCAATTCAGACTCGGACAAGGCGTGAGTCGAGAGTAAAGTAGTCAACGGACGCTCAGCATACTGTGACGGACGCACTCCTACCTACTTGCGCCCCGCGCGTTTTTCAAACAACTCCCGCCGTCCCTCATATTGCGAATGGCTTGGATTGCGGATCTTGAACCAGTCGTCACCGTACGCGGCGTCACGGCGCTTGGCTACGATGCCTTCCAGGTCCTGGTCGCAGACCAGCTTGAACAGGGAGCAGCCGTCCCGTTCGATATGGCGGGCGTAAAGCACACTCGGATGCCCGGCTACGAGGCGTTCCAGCGTGGCCTTTCGCTCGATCAGCGGTAACCCGCGCAGATCCCGTCCATCGAGTCTCAGACAGTCGAACGCGTAGTACACGGGTTCAGCGCGACGCCGGAGCAAATCGTAGAACTGCGGCCGACCAGCCGAGTCAAGTATGACAATCTCGCCGTCGAGGACCGCCGAACAACTGAGCGCGGTGAGCGACGCGGCGAGCGACTTGAAACTCTTGTACACATTGCCGCGCCGTGAGATGAGCTGGCAGGCCTCCGGGACGACGTGCGCGACCGCGCGGAATCCGTCGTGTTTCAATTCGAAGACGAAGTTGTCGTGATCGAACGGTTCTGGTATCTGGACGGGATCGGCGGGAAGGAACTTGGGTGTGAGCGCTCCTGAGCCAGTGTACGCCTCTTAGGGCTCCGAGTCGCCGACTTAACTTCCGAGCGGTCTATTTCGACTGGCCTCGCACTGGTAATTTCAAATTACGGAGCATGATACGTAATTGCTCTACGCTCAACGTTGGAACGCTGGAAGTCCGGGTTTGGCTCAAGCCGGTACCACACCACCCGCTCAGTCCAATTCCCGTGGGCATCGTAGCGGTATTCAAATCGATTGTGCTGCAAGTTCACACGGTCTGCCGTGTAATTCACCGTCCCGTTATCATCTAACCCTGCCTCACGACTTCGATTTTCTATGGTTTCCTCAGTGGGTTCGTCCCGATCATCTTCGTAACGATAGGTCGCGTGCTCTTCACCCAGAGTGCCCATTCGCCTCAGTCGTCCGACCATCCGGCCCTTGGCATCGTAGGCATAAGTCGTAACGACGAACGGCCCGCCCCAAATGTTCTTGACTAGGGTGGCCATCCTCTCGCGCTCTTCCGGTGGAGCTTTTTCAAGAAGTTCCGCAAACGGCGACTCCTCGGTGCCATGCATTTCCTCGCTTAGTAACCTCCCCCCGCCGTCGCGCACGAAGACCACCTGCGTCACGATATTGCCGCCTGCGTCTTGAAAGATAACTTTGCTGGGGAAATCGCGTTTGTCATAGGTGGTCGTCATGGTCGTGGCTCCCCTAACGGGGTAGCCCTGTTCCGAGCCTTCGATCCCATAGGCCGCGTCCGGCCGGCCAACGTCCAGAAAACGCACTTTGGTTTTCTGACCGCCGGCATCGTAAGTGCAAACCTCCGATTCTGTCCGCGTGCCATCCTGCCTCAATTGCACCGTTCCCACATGCCGCCCGGCTTCATCGTACGAGTAAACCGTTCTGTCGATGGGCCCGCCGGCGAACTGGAAGCTCGACTCCATCAAACGGCCCATGTCGTACACCCATTGCGACAGTGCGATAGACCCGTCGGGATTGTGAAAATCGCTCGCGCTCGCCGTCCCGTCCAAACGGAACGACGTGGTCACTAAGCCGCGCGCCGGATGCCACTCCTCCTGTGCAATATCCCAAGTGGCATGTTCTGTCCTGAGAGTCGCAACCGGGCCGCGGACTTTCCATTTCGTAACGTCACTCATACTGTATCCGCACTCATCGTGATCCTGGCACCGAACACTATATCGAGAACGGATGACGATCGAGGACCTTCATCGACAGGAACCGCTGCTGAAACGGGCTTCCCGTGTCCCGCAAAGCCTTCACGAGACAGTCCTACCCTAACGCGAGACCGAGTTGAAGAGTGGAGTTGACCAATGAACGGTTGTAGACATCAGCGTGGGCTATAATCATCGACACGATGTACAAGGTAACGATCCAGTCCACACCGGCCCAGCAGGATAACTGGCGGGTTGTGGCGAGCGGTAGGTGGACGCCCGGCCAACCGCCACAACTGGATCACGTCCTTCCCCCGGCGGTGGTCGAATCGCTGTTCAACGTCATCCCGTCGGCGACGGACGAATCGGGTCGGAACCAAATTCAGGACGGCGACACCTCCTACGCGGTGGTCTTTAGAATGCTTTCCAACCCGCACACCATCGGCTGACGTGTCGTCTGCAAAGCAAAACAAAGTGTCGAGTTGACTCCTGCACGCTAGCCCCGCACCTCCCACTTCCTGGTGATCTCCGCGATCACCTCATCAGCGCGAGTGGTGTACAGCCAGAAGACCTGGACGGCGTGCGTGCCTCGAACCTGCATCTTTAGCCCACCGGTGCCGGGAGTGAACTTCAAGTGTTCCTGAGCTGATCGGGTCGGCGTGATGACGCCCAACGCAATCTTACTCACGTGCGGGCAGTCTCTCGCGGCCTCGACCGCCGGGACAGCGCTGGGGATGACGGTCGAATGCCGACCGTTGAATTTCGCCCCTTTAAGTAGACCCCTCGTATGGCTCATGCGTGGCTCAACCAGGTGACGCGGCCCGTCACGAGAAGCAGTACAATTGCTACAGGCGCGCAACGGAATGATGACTTCCCTACGCCCGGAGCCACGAGGATTTTCAGGACGCCCGCTGATCGCGCTCGTGTTCGCGGTGGCGGCAGGGATTCTGGGATCGTACGCCGGGCCATGGCTTCATGTTAACGATGTGGCCGCATCCGCGATTGTCATGATCGCGGTCGGGACCGTCGCGTATCTATGGTATCGGGCTGAAAAGCCAAGGTAGCCACGCCGGAGTGGAAGCCGCCCATGGCCCGAGGGCATTGAAGCCACGATCAGGGCCAGAGCCCGTTCAGAAATCGGCGGGGTCTTGTAATACTCTATCGCCATGGACCTCGAATATTCGGATAGGCTTCTCGCGGCCGCGCGCTCAGCAGTGGCCAACAATCCGGGCGACCCTCACGCGGTTCTTCACGCAGCCTACGACGCGGTCGTCAAAGGCAACTTCGACGCGTTCGCAGAGTCGGTAACGGAAGATGTCGAACTCAGCATTTGCGGATTCGGCCCGCTGGACGGAACATGGCGAGGTCGCGCGGAGGTGGTTGAGGCAACCCGCAGGAATTTCGCGAGTATCGCCGGGCAGCAGCCCGAAATTGAGAGCATCATCCGCCAAGGCGATTCGGTGGCGGTTCTCCTGCGGGAGAGCGGTGTGTTCAAGTCGACCGGGCAGGCTTACAGCGTTCGAGCCGTCCAGTGGTTCACGTTTGCAGCGGGGAAGATCAAGAAGATCGACGAGATCGTTGCCAGCATCTGGAAGGTTGAAAACTAGTGTGAGGTGAGCTGGTAGCCCATCATGAGGGTAAGAAGTTCTTCCTCGCATTGGGTCGGAGCGGATTATTACCTCAACCCCAGGATCTCGACTGTATTCCCTGGCTTCTGCATGAGCGAGAACAGGTTCACCCGATTCATCATGAAGATGATACTTTGCCGCCCGGTGTGTTTCGATTGCAACTTAATCCAACAATCAGAAATATTTGAAACCTAGCATGCGACAACCAGCGTCACAACTCTTCATTCTGTTAAGAAGGAGTAATCGATGACAATTTCACGCGGTTCATTGGCTATTGCGGTAACGTTGTTTTTGTTAATTCTGTGCGCAGCCTGCGCAAGTCAGCACGCGGCCGCTGCCGCGATTCCGGCCGGTGCGAGTGTGTCGCATCCTAACGGCACGAACACGATTCCGGCCGGTACAAGTGTGGTACCCACCGGCGCGAAGCATTTCGCAGGAGTGCCGTAGCGTTTTCACCTCATATTGAAGGATTTGGCGGAATCGTTGGCCTAAAACCGGATCTTGTCTCCATGGTCGGCCGCACAGTGCGGAGACATTCGAAGGGTCAGCGAGTCGCGATCCAATGGCATACCGCGACTCGTGAAACGGGAGCGCGCGACCACGCGGTCTCGGAGAAGAGAGCACTTTCCGTGGAAGCCCACTTTCGAAAGCTTGGATCGCTCCCACAGCAATGCGCCGATTGCCGCTAACGCTTGTTGGCGGTCTTCGCCCTGTACGCAAAGCGCCATCGCTGGGCAGATTCCCGCACGCACGACGCACACGCCTGGCATGGAGGTTCAGCCTCTGATGTATTGCCCGATCTGCGCCGCACTTAATCGAGAACACAGCCAGGAATGCCAAGTCGAGGCGAGCGCCACCATCAAGACAAGATCTGAACTGCTGGGGCGTTCCGCCGACGCCTCATCGCAGGACCAGCTCAATAAAGACGTGCAGCGCAGCCGCAAGCGTCTGGCGCATTTCGCCTTCAAGCTTCACCAGCATCGTATCCGGCAACATCCGGGAATGGCACGAGCCGCCGCGGGCTAAACGGTGGCCCGCTTCGCTAGGTTCGTGTGATGTTGCTGGTGTTCCTGCAAAGCGGCACGGCAGGCCTCAAAGCGGTGTCGAGCCTTCTCTGACCCCCCTGCGTGGCGGCGAAGCGCAAGTCGAAACCATGCAGACCGCTCATGCCACCCACGGCGTCCCTGTAAGCAGCCAGCGCCGCCTCGAATTGGTTGAACAACCTGCTGCACTCATCGCAGGGCATTCCGGTAATGTTATCATGATCGGCTTTTGCCAACCACATCGGCGATCCCACACTCGCCGATGACATCCTCGACAGGTAACCATTGTGGGAGCGGAACCGGTAAACACTACGCGACTTGTCGCTACTTTTGGTGTCTGCATGGTCTCGTGTTACCATTCCCGTGATTGCCTGAATCATCTAATGGATAGCATGCGACAAAGCCACGAAGATCCCCCGGCGGTCGCGAGGCTCGGCTGGCGCTACCACCACCTCGGGATCCCGCACTTCACTCCCCGTCACGGGGAGAGGCACCTGCACCAGCTCGGCGTTCATGTGTGCGGCTTTGAAACGAGTCCGTACGGCATCGAGTGGATGCGTTTCGACCCTCATTGTCGTGTGCCGGAGATCGTCAAAACAGTTCCGCACCTGGCTTTTGCCGTGGACAATCTGGACGCGGCACTCGAAGGGAAGCAGATCCTCATTGCGCCGAACTCTCCGTCGCGCGGTGTGCGGGTCGCGTTCATCCTGGATGATGGCGCGCCGATAGAGCTCCTGGAATTCGACGGGCCAGACGTGCCTGACATAAGGACTTCGTCACTGCTGAACAACGGCGGACTGTAAAGCCGCCGGGGTGTCTCATCGTCGCGCGTTCGGTCACCTGATCCGTGCCGCGCGGGATCGATATAGGCTGCGCGCCAAGGCAAGTTCTATTCCTATTCACCCCGCCGATGAAGCCCGAATTTCAACCCGGAGGGATCGGCGCATACACAGAAGCGACCGAAGCCTGGTTCGTCTGTTGGAGGCTCTGCCGAGCCGCCAAGCTCTATGACTTTGGATCTTGCCATATCCACGTCGGGCACACCAAAGAACACAAGAAAACCGGGGGAGGGGTCGTTGCCATGTAAACCAGCCTTCATGGTCGGCGCTTGAAACCAGCCCTCTCCTCCGTTTCCCATTGGTTGGAGTGGCCATCCTAATAGTTGTCCGAGAAACCGTCCGGTGCCAGCCGCGTCCGAGCTTCCAATCTCGATGAAGGAAATGTCTGGTTGCATGGGCATAGTCTAACTCAGCAATGCACCGGCCGACTAAAAATCACGAATTAATTTCCGATCAGCAGTGTCTAGAAGTCACCGGGACCTTCTACCGGATAGCCCCCGGAAACCGCGCAGTGTTGACTAATCCCATCAACCCGATTGTTTCGCCAGTAAGGAACCTTGATTCAGAGCGCCGATCGCGCTCCGGGGCCACTGTGTGCTGAGTGAACTCGTCGACCCAGATCGCCGGTCCAGAAAGTCTCCGCGAGGCTGACGAACAAATCGAGGCGAGTCCAGAGGCTCTGCTATCCTCTCTTTAAAAAGGGATGCATAAATGACGATCAGCAGCGCGTTGTTAGCGGAATTCGACGAGGAAATGAGCAGCACCCGCAAACTCCTCGACTGCGTGCCCGAAGATAAGTTCGGTTGGAAGCCGCACGAGAAGTCGCACACGTTGGGACAATTGGCGAATCACATCGCAAGAATTCCATTGACACCGACCGTCATCGCCGGAAGGCACACCTCCAAACCGCCAGATACAACCTCAAAGACCGAGTTGCTGGCGAGCTTCGATAAATGCGTCGCGGGTTCGCGCGATGTGCTCGCTGGCATCGATGAAGACTTCCTGGCGCGAACGATCAAAGTTACGCCTGAAATATCCAAAACCGTCTACGTGGCCCTGCGAGGTCGAGGCCTAATGAACCACTTGATCCATCACAGAGGACAATTGAGCGTTTACCTCCGCCTGCTCGATGTCCCGATTCCAGGAATGTACGGACCTTCGGCTGACGAGAAATCGTAGTGCGGGCAGTGTGCGTTACTCGACTTTTGTGATCGTTGCTTGGCGAATCCAGAGCTTCCAAACGCCACCGAACGGTTTCCACACATCCGTGAATCGCCGATGCTCGATTTTCCCCGCGTAGGGCGCGTCCTTGTTCGGACGCGTGACCTCTTCGCCCATGATCACCACCATATCGCCGCGCACGCCAGCAAAGTCGATGGTACGCTCGGAACCCGGCTCGTAGCTGATTTGGCTCGCTTTGAGGCGAGCGATCACGTTCTCCCGGTTGGCGACTTTGTTGATGGGCGCGTTCACCAAAAGATCGGGTGCCATCAATCTCTCGATCCCCGCGATATCCAGTGCCTGCATCACCTCCCCCAGACGCTTTTGCGCAGCGAGCGCCGCGACCACGCGCGGATCGTTCGCGGATGGTTCATATACTGTGTCCGAAGCGAAGGAGGTCGACATGGCGAGGACGATGAGCCCTATGGGTGTGCAGGCGTGTCTGAAATTCGAAATTGCTTTGCGAGGCCCGTGAGTCATTTGAGTCTCCTTTCGGCTAATAATACCGCCTCGTCCAGGCTGACCTGAACCTGTGCTCGGGTGTCGGCATCGCCAAGAATGGTGCTGTTGGTAGTGCGGGGATCAAAGGTACGGATACCAGAAAGATATACCAGCATCGAGGCCTCTTGGAACAACGCGCCAGGCGCGGTCGCCTGACCCGTGATGAGGACGGGGCTACGATTTCGCTTTCGGCTCCTGGCACCCTGACAGAAGGTCGCCGTGGTTCGCCCGACAAAATAAGACTTGGTTTTGCCACTCAGTTTCAGCCGTAGACTGCGTGTGCATGGCTAAGCAACTTACCCGCGAGCAGGCAGAACGCAAGAAGGTTCAAGCCGCCTCGTTCCTGGCGCGCATCGGCCAACCCGACCGCGCGGAGGAATTCGAGGGGATGAGCGTTGATGACTACGCCGAGCACAAGGGGTACCGCCTCGCCAATTCAAGAAGGAGAATTTAAAACATGCCTAGACTAGCAAACCAGACCGGCGCGACAACCAAGGCCGACTTGCAAGACCAGATCGACAGCGCGATCGAGATTCTCGACGATGCTTACACCCCCGAATCGACGCGTGAGGAACTCGCTGAGGCAGTTGGCACCGCGCTCAGGACGTTGAGGGACGAGGGCGAGGAAGAAGAGGTTGAAGACGAAGAGGAGTTCGATGAAGGGGATGGCTCTGATGACGAACTGGACTGACGAGGCCGTTACCCGGTTGAACGCATAAGAATCCTGGCTGTGCGGATCGAATTACCCTGTCCCAAAGGCGGTCACTGTGGTTCGTGCTCGCCCGTCTCATTATGGAGAAAGATGGTCTCTGTCTCGCACAGCCGTCGTTAGCTGGGAGCGACTTGTCGCCGACGGGCGAGTGCGAGAACCTTGGGCCGCGCACCAGCAGGCAAACGAAATGCCAATCCGGGTCGGAATATCTCTGCCATGTAGTACGAGTTGCCCTCAAGAACCGCGATCCCGTTAAGTTCGAGAAGCTGCAATTCCTGAGGTGTAAGGTCAACGTCCTCCAACCTGAACGGCACCAACTTCCTGTCAGGATCTAGGCCGCTCAACTTCTCGAAGATCTCCTTTAGAGCTGAATTCTCCTGGGAGATTTCACCGATCTTCGCTCGACTGCAATCAGCGACGGCATCCCGTACGGCCCCCGGCGCCAGGACGCGGTCCGTCCATTGCGCATTTCCAAGTGACTTTGACGCGGCGATCTGGAGTAGCCGAACGACATCCCGAGCCTGGATCTGGCCCAAGAAATCAGACAAGGCTGCCAGCACCCACTCCGCGGACCTGCCTTCGCGGGATCTGTCGTTTCCCAACTTCCGCCCCCAGAGTGGAACAAGCGTCTCTGTGAGATCCTCTTCCTTCATTTCCCGAATTCGCTCAACCGGGAGGGGCTGCTCGAACAGGCCCGCCTGCCGAGCAATCCAAGTTGTCAAGCGAAGGGCCTCTACGTTATCCCACCGAAGGGCGTACTGCTGGTATCGCGCAAGGAGCTGCCCGGAATTTTGAGGTACGGCCGCTGTGACCATGTCTCGCCGAACAAAAATGAGTATTCCAATCGCGCGATCCGGCTGCTGTTCAAGCCAGTTTGGTACGTCTTGGAGAAGTGATCGGAGCGCCACTTTCTGTGAGGAATCACTTGTGACGTTTCTGAAATAAATCTTCAAGGCCGTCGAGGACCAGCAGCAACCGCTTTTGATGATCCGAGAGTCGGCGCGGCAATTGTCTGCCAGCGCCCACATGATATGGATGGAATCCGACGGCCCAGGCAATCAGATCAAGCCAATTCTCTCGCCATTGGCCTTCATGGAGATTCCCTTTTAACCAACCACGGATAGTGTCATCAATCTTGATGGGATCAAGCGGCGGCTCACCCTGAGCGAGCGCTTCCGCCGACGACTTGCGTGCGTTGTCTAAGACTTCCGTCGCTCTTCCACTGACATTCTTGGGTTGAAGCAACGGAAATATCACGGCATTGACGTTAGTTTTTTCTGTTCCTGCCTCGTCGGCGAAAGCTTGCCAGCTCTTCCGTTGAGCTACTTGGAGGTACGTGAACGTCTTGCCTGCTCCCTTTGCTCCTACGATGACGCAAACAGGCAATTGGCTTCGATGATCATCGCTAAGGCGGCGCAGTGGAGAAATAGGTAGGAAATCCTCGCCCTCGCCTTGTTCGGCGAACACGAGCCTCGTGGCGGTCGCGGCTAGATTCTGTCGGAAACTATCCTGGGCCCCTTCTAGCGCTCTCAGTGCCGGGGCATGTTGGGGAAGGGGCATCAACTGAACTAACGGTTGAATCGTATCCCGGATTGAACTTCTCTTGATAACGGCTAGAGCTTCGTCCCAAACGGCGGGTAACGTCAACAATCCAGCATCGAACCAAGTTGGTCCACGCAGAACATCGGTAGCGAGCAGTTCTTTGTTACCTGCGGGAATTTCAACACCTGATACTCGCGGCAACTTGGGCAGGGGACCCAGTAGTAGCGCTGGTCGCTGTCCTCGAAGCTCGATTCAATCCGGCTGCGGCCGGTGATCTTCGGCGTCGAGATCATGAACACTTTGCGCCGAGCAAACGTTCGCGTCCTGGCCAGGGCCAAGTTGACCGGATCGCCTTCACCATCGACATCACCGGGGTAAGCATCAATTTCATCGAGAAACAAGTAGCGAGCCGCCATGGAACGCAGACCCACTGCGCTGTTGGCTCCGGTCATCACCAGGAGCCCGCCGGGAAATTCCTTGGCGAGCATCGTATTTCCAGAGTCGCGTGAACGCGGATCGCTGACCAGTTCCCGGAGCACCGCACTCTCCTCGATCAGCGGATCGATGCGCTGCTTCGAATTGCGCTTGGCCATTTCGACCGTGGGCTGCACGGAAAGCATCGGCCCCGGCGCCTGGTGGACAACGTAACCGATCCAGTTGTTGCCGCACTCGGTACCGCCGATCTGTGCGCCCTTCATTAGCACCACGGTCTCGACCGCGGAGGAGGGCGACAGGCAGTCCATGATCTCGCGCAGGTAGGGAGTGCGGTCCGTGCGCCACGGGCCCGGTTCGGCGGAGGCGCGCTGTGACAGCGTTCGGTAGGAGTCAGCCCACTCTGAAACCGTCAGCAGAGGGTCAGGCCGAGCGCCCTCAGCCGCTGCGTGTGCGTAAATCTCTTCAGCCGTTAGGGCGATTTGCATCAGAGAACTCCGTCAGCGCTTTGCGAATCTCCGTCGCCAGCAACTCGTGAATCTGCCTCGGATCGGTTTCGGCCGCCAGCACGGCTGCCAGCCGGTTCGGGATGTTCAGCATGCCGTCGCGAAACATGCGATACCGGTTGAAGGCGGCGACCTGCATTTCGTCCCGGCTCACCAGTTTTTCGGTGCGCTCCTCGAAATCGATCTTCGCCAGCCGCGCCAAGTAGCTTTCGCGGACGGCGCGCGCTTTCGAATATTCGAGACCCGATTCGAGCCTCGGCGGTTCGGCTGGTTCCCGGCGCGGAGGATCAGCGTGATGATGGGCACTCTGGGGCGCGGCCAGCGGCGGGGCATCCTTATTAATAGCGGTGTGCTTGGCGGGTTTAGATGCCGGCTGCGGGCGAGGAGCGGTGTTACGAGCCCAGTTCGCATCCGCCACGTCCGCATCGAGCCGGCCATCCTTCCGTGCGGCTGATACGACCGGACGCGAGCGCCTTCTGCACGGCTCGTAAACTGACTCCGCGATGCCGGGCATACGCCCGTAAGCTCATGGGCTCCATGCTCACGCCACCCGCTCGGCAGCGACTTCGTCGAAGGTGCGGTCATCCGCCGCGAGCACGGCCTGCTCGCCTGTGTATTCTTGCCACCGTTTCACGATCACGTCCGCGTACTTCGGGTCCAACTCCATAAGCATGGCGTGCCGATTTCGACGCTCGCAGGCGATCAGGGTCGAGCCAGAGCCGCCGAATAGGTCCAGCACGCAGTCGCCGCCCTTGCTGCTGTTCACGCAGCGCTCGTTCGATCAGCTCGACCGGCTTCATGGTCGGGTGCAGGCGATTGGCCGCCGGCTTCTTCTCCTGCCACAAGGTCGATTGGGACTTGTCGCCGTACCAGGCGTCGCTCTGCTTTGCGACGTGGCAGTAGAAGATGGGCTCGTGCTGAAACTTGTATCGGCCATGGCCCCACGCGAACGTGTTCTTCGCCCAGATGATCTGGCAGCGCACCTCGAACCCAGCGGCTTCGAGTGCGTTCTGAAACTCCCGCTGGACCGACGAGGCGTGGCATACGTAAATCGACGCGCCTGGTTTCACCGTCGCCCGGTAACTGGCGAAAGAGCCACGCAGGAATCGGTCGAAGTCCGCTGGCTTCATCCGATCGCCTTTAATCTTCAGTTTCTGGTCGGTGTAACCCTCGTAGTCGACGTTGTACGGCGGATCGGTGAAGACGAGGTCCGCGCTGCTCGCCTTCGACGAGACGTTGGACCGCCTTAAGGTCGGTCGCGTCGCCGCACAGGACTCGGTGCTTGCCCAACACCCACAGGTCGTCGGCAACGGTTACCGGGCGCTCCGGCGTTTCCGGAATCGCGTCCTCATCCGTCAGGCCGGGAGCCGGCTCGTCTTGGTCCGCCAGCCCGCCGCGTGAGCATCTATTCGAGGCGGCATGCGCCGCCGCCTCGACCTGGCCGCCAGCCTGGTCGGCCGCCCGGCGGTGATCTTCCTCGACGAGCCCTCGACCGGCCTGGACCCGGCCAGCAGGCAGACCATGTGGCAGGTGATCGAGGGCCTGGCCGCGGACGGCGTGACCGGTCTTCCTGACCACCGCAGTACCTGGAGGAAGCCGACCGGCTGGCCCGCCGTATCGCCGTGCTGAACGCCGGCCGCCTGATCGCCGAGGGCACCGCCGCCGAGCTCAAGCGGCGGGTGGCCGGCCCAGCGGCTCGACCTGATCTGCCCCACCCAGGCGGCGTTCCAGCAGGTCAGCAACCGGCTGGCCGGTCGCGTGCGCGCCTGGACGAAACGAGCCTGACCGTGGTGTGGCCACCGACGGCAGCGCCGGGCAGGTCCGTGCCCTGCTGGACGCGGCCGACCCGGATCGCGGTCTGATCGCCAGTTTCGCCGTCCATGGCGCCACCCTGGACGACGTTTTCCTCACCCTGATCACCCCGAGTAAGGAGACCGCTCATGTCTGACGCCCGCGACCATGGCCGCTCCGCAGCCTCCGGCTGTCGGCCCGCAGCCCGGACGCGCTGCTGCCGTCGCTGCTTGCTGCCGGTGATGCTGATGGTGGTGTTCGTGTCCTGTTCGGCGGGGCGGTGCGCATCGGCACCAGCTACGTCGACTACGTGGTCCCGGGCGTCCTGCTGCTGTGCGCGGTGACCGGCGGGTCCACCACCGCGGTCACCGTCTGCCAGGACATGACCGGCGGCATCATCGACCGGTTCCGCGCGCTCGACGTGGGCGGCACTGCCCGTGCTGGCCGGGCACGTGACCGCGAGCGTGCCCGCAACGCCGCCTCGAGCGTGCTGGTGATCGCGGTCGCGCTGGGTATCGGGTTCCGCCCGCAGGCCTGGCGCTGGCCGCCTGGGCCGCCGTCGCCGGGCGTGCTGCTGCTGTACGTGCTGGCGCTGTCCTGGCTCGCCGCCGCGATCGGGCTGCTGGTCTCCGCACCGGAGACGGCCAACGCGTTCGATGTTCTGCCGATGATCGTCAGCTACGCGAGCAGTGCCTTCGTCCCGGTCCGCACGATGCCGGTCTGGCTGCACGGTTTCGCCAGCCACCAGCCGGCCACGCCCGTCATCGAGACCCTCCGCGGCCTGCTGCTCGGCACGCACACCGGCGCGAGCTGTGGCTCGCGCTGGCCTGGATCGGCGGCATCATGGCGGTCAGCGTCGCCGCTGCCACGGTCCTGTTCCGCCGCCGCACCGCGCAAGCCCGATCCGGCCGAGTCCCCGGCGATGACCTACCTGGGGGCGGCCCGGCCAGGACGCCCCTGGATCGACTGCACCGCCCACGCTAGGGCACGCTCGACCGGGCGCGACGTCACCGCCCTGCCGGGCGGCCCAGGTCGCCGGGAGCAGCGCGCCGAGCACCGCGATCGCCAGCGCGGCGAGCGACAGCAGCGCCAGCCGCGAGGCACCGGGTACACGTCGCTGAAGCTGGCCGGGACGCCGGTGTGCGCGGTGGCGGCCATCGCGTGCAGGGTCGCCGTGTTGAGCAGCACGGCGGCGGGCGCCGCGATGGCGCCGGCGAGCAGCGCGGGGCCGACCACCCAGCAGGTCACCATGACCACGACCTGGCCGGGGCGCATGCCGAGCGACTTGAAGACGCCGAGGTCGTGACCCGGTCCTGGTCGTCATCAGCACCGTGTTGAGCACGCCGAGCCCGGCCGCGACCGCGACCATCAGCGACAGCAGCCCGATCAGGCCGATCGCGATGGCGTAGAACTTCCCGCCGTTATCCGCTGGCCCGGCCATGAAGGGGCTCCGCCGGCCGCGCCGCTGCCGAGCCTGGTGTTGAGCGCCTGGCTGTAGGCGGCGGCACTGGTGCCCGGCTTGAGCCCGACGTTCCACTGCGCGAAGTTATCCGTGACGGCGATGCCTGGCAGGGTCTGGGCAGACGTCAAGATGCGCGGGGTGCTTGACGGGTAGAAGATCTCACCCACGATGCGCACGGTGACCGGCCTGGATCCGGCGGTGACGCTACCGGTGTAGACGGTCGCGGTGTCGCCGACGGCGAGCCCGCTGTCGGTAAGGAACGTGGTGTTGACGTCGACCTGGCCGGGCGCGTCGTACCAGTGACCGGAGATGAGCGCCGTACCCCATCCAGGAGCTCGGCCCGTCGAACGCACTGGCGTTGACGTCCTGCGTAATGCCGACAACGGTGACCCAGTTCCGGTACTCGGCGTTGGCGTGCGCGGTGCCCGGCTGCGCGCTGATCGCCGCGGCCGCGGCGGCGAACTGGGCGGCGGTCGGCACCTGGTTCGGCCCGATCCCCGGGTTGTTCTGCTGGACAATGACGGGAACCGTCGCGGCCAGGGTCTGGGCGTCCCGCGCGTTGCTCAGCGAGGAGTGCAGCCCGACCGCGAAGATCACCGCGGTGGCGCCGAACGCGATCGCGGCGAGGGTCACCAGGGTCGCGCGCGGGCCTGGCGAACGGCGCGGCCAGGCCGAGGCCGACCGGGCGCGGCAGGTTGAGCCGCGCGGCCAGCCGGTGCACCGCGTACCCGCGGCCGGTGGCGGGCGCGCGGCCGGCCGCGATCGCCGCGATGGCCGACAGCCGTCCGGCCGCAGCGCCGGGCCGAACGCGGCGAGCAGGGTGATGGCGAGCATGCCGGCCGGCGCCAGCACCAGCGCCCAGAGGGGCACCTGCTGGCTGCCCACGCCGTACGCCCCGGCCGACTGGTGCAGGACGGGGACGGAGAGCAGGTAGCCGCCGGCTGCTCCGATGAAGCAGCCGGCCAGGGCCGCGAGCCGACCCGGCTCAGGTAGACCGCCACCACCTGGGCCGGGGTGAGGCCGAGGGACTTGAGGACGCCGATCCGCTGGTACTGCGCGATCACCGCGCCGCTGATCGACGTTGCCGACGATCAGCACCGCCATCGCCAGGCCGATCAGCGCGAACGCCAGCACGAACGGCTCCATGATCGCCGCGTTGCCGGTGTTGTCAGCGTCGCGCAACCTCAGTAGCCACGTGCGGGCCAGCGGGCAGGGCCGGGCCAGGCGGGCCTTCTGCGGCGGGCTGGTGTTGGCCATTCGGGGTCAGCAGGTCGAGCATCGGCCCGACCCGGGAGGCCGTCTTGGGCGCTGTGCCGGAACGGGCTGTCCGGGTTCACCTTGTACCGGGCGCGCCGCCCGACCCGGGTCCGGTTAGAGCTGGCGGCGTCCAGGTCGGCCACGATCGCCTGCACGGTCCGCTCGGTGCAGGCTGATCACCGGGCTGATGTCGCGGATCCGGGCCTGCGGGTTGCGGGCGATCTCCACGCGCAGCACGTGCCCGTGCCCGGTCAGCAACGTCCAGCTGCGGTTCCGCGTGATCGTCGCTCATGCCTCACCAGTGTAGAACTCACGAACGATTTCACGCGAGAGAAGACAGATGTTATTTTTTTCGCGCGTTCCTATTGACAGATCTCCGGCCGCATGCCGATCCTGGTACTGCGCTAGCCGGGTCACCGGCCGCGCTGTGGTCCACATGGCACGGGGACCACAGCGCGGCCCGCATGGCGCCCGCGCAGCCACGGCTACGGAGGTGACGCAGATGCAGGACGACAAGTTCTCCGTCGGGCTGGTCAGCGGCGTGCCGGTTGTGACGGCACCGCAGGAGATCGACATCACCAACGCACCGGACCTGCGCTCGGCCCTGCTGCAGGCCGCCGCGGATGCCTGGGACGTTCGTGGCCGACATGGCCCGGACCCGGTTCTGCGATTCGTCCGGCTCAATGCCCTGCTGGCAGCGCAGAACCTGCCCAGGCCGAAGGCGGCGAGTTGCTGCTCGTCATTCGCAGTGCAGCGGTCCTACGCATCTTCGCGATCACCGCCATCGACCGCATGATCCCCAACTTCACCAGCCTGGACGAGGCCATCGCGTACGGCTCACCCAGGCTCACCAACGGCTCGTCGGCGGCTTGATGAACGGACTCGGCAGCAGGCCGCCACGCTAGAAGCCCAGATAGGACAGCGGCAGACGGTAAAATCACGCACGTTCTTGAAAACCATCAGGGTGTCCACGTTGCCCGGCTGCGGTCTGATCAGCTCCATGTCGCTGCCGTACCGTCGTGCTCCGAGTCCGGTCAGCAACGAGATGCGGGCTTCGGGTCGTCGTATCTCGCCGACGACGCTCGTATCCCCTCGGGTTGCGAGCACGGTGAACGCCCGGCCGAGCAGCGCCCTGGCGACCCCGCGCCGGCGGTACTTGGGCGAGCGTCGCGAAAAGGCCGAGGGCGCGGGCCTGCCGGTGGCCAGATCGGCACCAGCCCGGCGATCTGGCGGGCCGGTTCATCGCGACAAGGTAGGTGGCGGGATCGAGCAATGGGCCGAACGTCTGGCCCGGGAACTCTTCTGCGTCCCATCGCCAGCCCCCCAGCCGGGAACGTCCTGCCTGAGCGCGTCGTCCAGCAGCCGCAGTCGGGTGATATCCGCATCGGCAGCCGAAAGGACGTCGAGCCCGGCCTGGGGACCGCCCAGCCAGCCCGGTCACCGCAGGATCGGTCTATTCGGTATACTCGCCGGTGCACGGCGAATCCTGGTCGGCGCAGGCGTCCAGCGCGTCATACCGCGCTTCCAGGGTGACGTACAGGGTCACTGCCGAGTTCGCGAGCAACAGCATCGGCCAGCGGCGGGTAGGCGTTCGGCACGCCAGGTGTTGAAGTACAAGAACCGCGGTTATCGGGCCGGAGCCGGCGCTCACCTCGCCCGCTACCAGGTCGCCATCCAGAGCGCGCCACGTCAGCGCCGGTCGCATCCGGGATACCGCCAAAGCCGCTGCAACCATGCCCCGTGAAGCTATCAGCGGGGTGATCCGCGCGCGAGCGATTATGCCTGACTGGCCGCGGCCGGATTAGCGTGATCCCAGGTCACGGGCGCTTCTGCGCTCAGGATGCGTCGACGTGAAATGCTCGGGGAACGCCAGGTTGCGGCACCGCTGATGACGCAGCGCGCCGCACACGGGACACTCAGCCTGGCTCACCGCCGGCTCCAGCCTGGCAAGGGTGTCGGCATCCAGCCTGCGGGGTTCCGGCTGAGCGGGAAGCCTCAGCGGCCCCCGCAGTGCCAGTTCGGACACGAAACTCTGATGCTCGCGTTCGCATTCCTCGCACCGGCAGCCTCGCGCCCAGGCCAGCACTGTGCCGTGCGGCGGCAGCGCGGGCGGCAGGTTGCCCCATGCGGTCATACATCCACGGTAGGACAGCACCTTCGCCGGTTGGTCCCACGAGATTACTACGACAAGCCATCTCACTGGCCATACGATCGCGTTGATGAGGGCTTAACGAAGACCGCCGGGCAGTGCCCGGAGGGGTGGGAGGACCTAGTGGAGGCAGAGTCGGAGCGTCAGTTGGCTGACCCGCCGGCCACCTGGCAGGAGCACTGGTTCGACCACCGCCAGTTGCTCCGGCTTTACCATAACGACGAGCACTGCGCGATCTACCTGGATCCCGACGTGCGCCAGGCCGAAGTCCGCTGGCTGCCCCGGTTCATTAATGTGACCTGGCAGTACTCCAAGGCAACCTACGGCGATGCGTTCGGGCCCGACCCGCGCATCTACTCCATCCACCACGCCGGGCGGCATGGCGGCGGCCACGCCGGCTACTACGTCAGCCCGGTCCACGACTACCACAACGTCAGCGACTGCGGGCTGGACACCTGGCGGGAAGGCAACACCCTGGCACGCGAGTTGCCCGCCCATGAGATCGGGCATTCGGTGGAGAGCGCCAACAACGGCGTCCACGGCTCACCCGCGTATGAGATCTGGGGCGACAGCAAGTGGGCCGAGTTCTACATCTATGACCTTTACACGGCGTTGGGCATGGACCGCGAGGCCAAAGGCGTCTACCGCCGGTTCACCGGAAACACCGACGATTTCCCTCGTCGGAGGACCCGCTGGTTCCGCGACTGGTTCTACCCGCTATGGCGGGACTGCGGGCGGGCAGAGATCATGAACAGGTTCTTCCGGGAACTGGCCCAGCACTTCCCGCGCGACTCCGGCGGGACCTACACGCGACGGATGAACTGGGGCGAGTACGTCCACTTCACCAGCGGCGCCGCGGCCGCCGATGTGAGCGGCCAGGCCGAACGTGCTTTCGGCTGGCCCCGTGAGTGGGCTGACCAGCTGGAGCACGCCCGCGAGCAGTTCCCCGGCATCACGTACTGAATTACCGCAACCCCGGACCATGGAGGTACAAGATGCCCGAAGGCAGCCAGCCCGCATATGAGATCGCACTGGCCCACTTCATCGTTTCTGACGACGTGGAGCGCTCCCGCCGCTTCTATACCAACGTGCTCGGCGGCAAGACCATCCGCTCGGGTGAGCCGGCGTACGTGGCGCTCGGCAACAGCTGGATCATCATCAACGTCGGCGGCGGCCCGACCGACGACAAGCCGGCCGTCACGCTCGAGACACCCCGCGATCCGGACCTGACCAGCAGCTTCCTCAACATCCGGGTCTCGGACATCCACGCTGTGTATGCGGAGTGGAGCGCGCGAGGCGCCGAGTTCCTCACGCCACCGAAACAGCACGAGACCGAGATCCGCTGCTATATGCGTGACCCCGACGGGCACCTGATCGAGGTAGGCCAGACCACCCTGCCGGGCGGCTGGCGCCAGTTCCTGAACCCGTGAAGGAAGGCGTCACGGATCTGGCCGGGCCACGCTGCCACCATCGCAGGCCGTGCCAGCCCGAAACCTTCCAGGCATGATCATGCGTTGGGCATCACTGCTGTCAACGCCAACCGACGCGGTGGAACTGGGAGAAGCACGTCATTGGCTGCCAGCTAGGTTCTTCAGCATGAAGTTCTTCTGGGAGGTCTTCGTCACCCTGTTTGTCGTCATCGACCCGCCGGGAACCGTACCCATCTTCCTAGGCCTGACAAGCGGACGGACAACGAAGGAACGCAACAGGCTGGCTTGGCAGGCGGCACTGGTGGCATTCGGCGTGATCGTGGTTTTCGCGCTCTTCGGCCAGCTGATCCTGGCCTACCTCGGCGTCCAGCTAGCCGCGCTGGAGGGTGCGGGCGGACTGCTCTTGCTCCTGGTTGCGCTGCAGTTGCTGACTGGCACGGCTCAGGAGCCGACCGAGGCCGAACGGCAGATGGCGAACGTGGCGTTCGTTCCGCTCGGGACGCCGCTGTTGGCGGGACCGGGGGCCATCGTCGCGACCATGCTTTTCGTCAAGCGGATCAACGGCGCGGCGGACACGATCGCCTTTTCTGCAGCGCTGGTCGCGGTGGGCGTCATGCTCTGGCTCTTCCTGAGGTACTGCAATCTGGTCGTGCGGGTCCTGCGGCCCAGCGGTGTGGAGTTGCTGACACGCGTCTCGGGCCTGCTCGTTTCCGCGATTGCAGTCCAGTTGATCGCCGGGTCTGTGGAAGCATTCGTGCGCGGTGCTCACTGATCCAGCCGTGGAGCGGGACTACTGGCGGGAGCGGCGCGGGCGGAACGTGATCCAAGCCAGGATGCCAATGGCCGCTACCAGCAGCCAGGGCGAGAAAAGGACGTGCACAGCGAAGCCGATAACGGCCAGGGCCACGATGGCAATGAGGACGAGGGCGACGATCGCGAACATGGTGATCGGTCTCCGTTCGATGTCGCAGTGAGGGTGCTGATGTCTCGAGGCTGCCGCCGCAGGTGGCCCGCGTCGATCGGGATCAGCCCTGGTTCATCCCCGAGGTGCATCCGGGATAGCATCAGGGCCAACCCTGACCCCACGAGGGCTACGCCAGCCCGCGGCCGGTGCCGACCTGGGGTCATCTGCCCCTGGTCCAGCGCGGCCCGATATCCGCCCAGGCCATGCCCCAGCCCGCCAGGCGGCGGCGGTTGAGCAGCCACCTGAGGCAGATAGCCATGGCCAGCAGCGTGAACGCGAATACCACCGACGCCAGCGCGGCGGCGGTGATCACACGTGACTGCACGCCGCGGCGGGTAAGCGGTGGGTCGGCCTGCCGACCCGACCCATCAACCCAGATCCGCAGCCTGCTGCCCGCCTTAGTCCCTCCCACGTCCAGGACCAGGCCGACGCGGGGATTGCCGTTAGGTGCTGTCCACCTGGCCAGAGCGCCGGCGTCCCCACGCGCCGGTGCCCGCCACGATGTCAGGGACATCCTGCAGTAGCACCGCGGTGACCAGGTGCACAGACTGCTGCGCGCGCTGCTCGGCCGCTGCCGCGCCGTGCTCCACCAACCCGCGGCGACGGCCAGCAGCGGAGCACCGATCAAGAACGCGACGAGCAGCGCGGCGAAGATGCCGGCCTCCATCCGGTCCACGTCGCGTCGCAACGGGTTGCTGCCCAGGCTGAGCACGCCGACCCGCCACCTGCGCCGTGCCACGCGTTCCATGCTGGCGCTCCCCTGATCCAGGACGTTTATCGCTACCATCCTGCGCCGAACTCTGCGGCTCAGCGGTACTGAGCCTGGTCGGCCGGCGCCGACCGCTGTCAGTGCCTACCTCGCCCGCGGCGTGCGGGGCGACGAACGCCGCTTCCGCGGTGACCGCGATCGGGATGATGTGGCTGGCGGATTTCGCCCGGATCTGCGCAGCGGGCACGGACATCCGCTGGCTCCGCCTCGACGACGTGCTGCGCACGATCACGACGAGGACGTACAGCAGCAGGAGCGCTACTCCACCGAAGAACAAGCCCGCGATGATCGTCGGGATCGCGAGCCGTCGCCATCGGTGAGAGTCCGCCCGCTGCCCCAGGCCCAGAGCGGGTCACGGACACTGAACGGCTGGCCGAGTGGCACCTGGCTGCCCCAGATGACGTCCGCGCCGCTCTTGGAAAGGTAGCCTTCGGTCACTATGTGGCAGCTGCCGCGCCTGTCACCCGATTGCAGGCCTGAGCATAAGACACCGGGTTGAAAGTGTTCTGGTGCTCCGCGCCGACCACATATGCCCACGAGTTCACCACGGCGGGCAGGAGAAACACGGTGATACCAGTCATCGCGACGAGCATGAAGATGCCGAACACCCAGCTGCCATGGTGGCGCGGCGGATAGCGGTACGCGTGAGCGTAGAGCGGGTAATGCGAAACGCTGCCCTTCGCGCTCATCCGGACGGCTGCATCGGCGCGGTGAATCCGTGATGTATCGACGATTACGACAATCAGCCCGGCCAGAGCCAGAGCGAACAGCACGAAGACCGGGATAACGCTGAGGGTTTCCGCCGTCCCGGTGAGGTTCTCAAACAGGTTTACGTCGATCCCCACGTACACCACGAGGCCAGTCACGCTGCCTATCGCCACCCAGGCCCATCCGCGCCGCCGGTGATGAGACCT
>CAWJHI010000007.1:0-12778 GCA_963842485.1 Terriglobia bacterium
CAAAGCTGCCAAGCAGCCCCCGGGATACCACGAAATGAACCGGAGCAGAGCCGACGGAGGCAGCCGCAGCGGAATATCGCGCGCGTGCAGCAGCAGCGAAACGGCTAGTGCCGCCAGCGCGGCGAACCAAACACGCCCTCGGTCCAGAATGCGGCCGAAGGCGTCAACCGGCTTTGCGTACAGTAAAAAGAGCGCTTTGAGGTTTTCGCCCACGTTACTAAATACCATACGATCACGTCGCGATTGCAGGACGACTGTGCCACACTAAAATTTGTGACAGACAACAGACATATTAGATCCACTACCATTCTGTGCGTCCGCCGGGAAGGAAAAGTGGTGATGGCCGGTGACGGGCAAGTGACGCTTGGCTCGGAAGTTCTGAAAGCTTCCGCGAAAAAGCTTCGCCGGCTGTTTAACGGAAAAATTATCGCGGGTTTTGCTGGTTCCACCGCGGACGCGTTTGCGCTGTTCGCGAGGTTTGAAACCAAGCTCGAGCAGCATAACGGCAACCTGGCGCGATCCGTAGTCGAGCTAGCCAAAGATTGGCGCACCGACCGCATGCTGCGGCACCTGGAAGCGCTCCTGCTGGTGTCCGACCAGCAAAACATGTACATCGTCAGCGGAACCGGCGACGTGATTGAGCCCGATGATGAGATTGCCGCGATTGGTTCCGGCGGTCCCTTCGCCAAAGCCGCCGCTACCGCGCTTATGGAAAATACGAAACTTTCCGCGCGCCAGATCGTCGAGAAAGCTATGGCAATCGCGGGAAAGATTTGCATTTATACCAACGACAAGATTGGGTACGAGGAGCTCGGCTGATGGTCATTTACCTTCCCGCACAAGCCGCCGAAGACGCGCCGGTGCTCGATGAGCTGACGCCGCGCGAAATCGTCCGTGAACTGGACAAATACGTCATCGGGCAGGCCGACGCCAAGCGAGCGGTCGCCATCGCGCTGCGCAACCGCATCCGGCGCCAAAAGCTGGAGCCGGAAATGGCCGATGAGGTGATGCCCAAGAACATCCTCATGATCGGACCCACCGGCGTCGGCAAAACGGAACTTGCGCGGCGCCTGGCTAAGCTTGCGAATTCACCGTTCCTGAAGGTGGAGGCGAGCAAGTTCACGGAAGTTGGCTACGTGGGCCGCGACGTCGAATCCATGATTCGCGACCTGGTCGAGATTGCCATTGACATGGTTCGCGAGGAGCGCCTGGCCGAAGTGGGGGAGCGCGCCGAGCGCAACGCGGAGGAGCGCCTGCTCGACTTGCTGATGCCCACGCAGCCCGAGCCCACCGAAAGCGCCGACCGTACTCGCGAAAAGCTGCGCGAGAAATTGCGCGCCGGCAAGCTCGACGACCGCATTGTCGAGATCGACGTGAAAGAACGCGGGCCCACGTTTGAAGTGTCCACCGCCGCCGGCATGGAGGAGATGGATATCAATCTCAAGGACGTGCTGCCTGGCCTCTTCGGCGGCCGCACCCGCAAGCGCAAAATGCGCGTCGGCGAGGCGCTCGACTATCTGGTTCAGGAAGAAGAACAAAAGCTGGTCGACATGGACCAGGTGACTCGCGTGGCCATTGAGCGCGTGGAACGCAGCGGCATCGTGTTCCTGGACGAGATCGACAAGATCGCCGGCCGTGAAGCGGGCCACGGCCCCGACGTCAGCCGGGAAGGCGTGCAGCGCGATATTCTTCCCATCGTCGAAGGCACCAGCGTCAACACGCGCTATGGATTCGTGCGCACGGATCATATCCTGTTCATCGCCGCGGGAGCGTTTCACGTCTCCAAGCCAAGCGATTTGATTCCGGAGCTGCAAGGCCGTTTCCCGATTCGTGTGGAACTCAAGTCGCTGACCGAGGAGGATTTCATCCGCATCCTGAAGGAGCCGAAGAATGCGTTGATCAAGCAGTATCAAGCGCTGCTCGATACCGAGGGGATCAAACTGACCTTCAGCGAGGACGCCCTCAAGGAGATTTCCGCGTTTGCGGCACGGGTGAACGAATCGACGGAAAACATCGGTGCGCGTCGACTCCATACGATTCTCGAAAAACTGCTGGAAGACGTTTCCTTTGACGGGCCGGACCTGAAAAAAAAGATCGTGAAAGTGGACGCCGTGTACGTCCGCAAGCAACTGGCCGATATCGTCAAGGACCAGGATCTGAGCCGGTATATTCTGTGAACCGTGCATATCTCGCGGCGGCCGCGCTGCTCGCCGGCTGCGGATATATGGGGCCTCCCATGGCTCCTACGCTCGACCTTCCGCAGCGCATCACGGATCTGGTGGTGGCCGAGCGTGGTGACAAGATTCTGGCGCAGTTCACCCTTCCGGCTCTGACCACCGAGGGGCTGCCTTTAAGAAACGTGAGATCGGTGGAGCTGCGCGTCGGCGTCGCTCCCAATCCGTGGAACCAGGATCTGTGGGCCGCGGGAGCGAAGCGGTACGATGTTCCGGCGACCGGCCCGGGGCCGCTCAAAAGCGAGATTCCCGCGCAGGAATGGATTGGGAAAACCGTCACCGTCGCAGTGCACGCCACGGGGCCGAAAGGCAAGACCTCGGATTGGTCGATTGTGCGGAATCTTCCGGTGCAGGCGCCGCTTGCAACGCCGGCGGATCTGAAAATTCAAAACCAGCCCCAAGGTGTCGGGATCACCTGGCATGCATCGGCCCCGAAATTCGTGCTTTTCCGCGCCGTGGGCGAGGAGCCACCGGCGCTGCTCGGCGATACCGAAAAGCAGGAATGGCTCGATGCGACCATCGAATTCGGGACTCGCTATCGCTATTATGTGCTGGCCGTCGCCGGCGAACTTCAACAGAGCGATGTCGCTGGACCACTTGAGATCACGCCGCAAGACGATTTTCCGCCCACAGTGCCTGCCGGACTTACCGCAGAACTGGGCACCAATGCAGTCGAGCTTTCCTGGGAACGCAACACCGAGCCGAGGTTCCAGGGCTATAACGTGTACCGGTCGACCGATGGCGGCCCGTTCGAACTCATCGCGCCATCGATCACTGCGCCAACCTACAGCGATCGCGCCGTTCAGGCGGGAAAGAAATACGGGTACGCTGTGTCGTCCGTCGGCGTAAACAGCAAGGAGAGCGCGCGGTCGGTTCCTTTCGAAATCACGACGCAGTAGCGCGGCGCCGCCATTCGAACAAAACGACGCCGGCGGCGACGCTGACGTTCAGGGACGCTACGTGGCCTGCCATCGGAATCTTCACAAGAAAATCGCAATGCCTGGCGACGTGCTCATGCAGCCCTTTGCCCTCGCCACCGAGCACGATCGCCGTAGGCTTGCTGAATTCCACTTGAGTGTAGTCCTGATCCCCCCGCTCGTCCAAGCCATAGATCCAGTAGCCGCGTTTTTTCAATTCTTCGAGCGCGCGATTCACGTTAACCACCTTCACCACCGGCAGATACGCGAGTGCACCCGCCGCCGCGCGCGCCACGACTTCGGTTACCGGCGCCGCGCGCCGCTCCGGAATTACGACAGCAGCAGCGCCGGCTGCATGCGCGGTGCGGATCACCGCGCCCAGGTTGTGCGGATCTTCCACGCCGTCCAACACCACATGTAAGCCCGCCGCGGCGGAAGTTTCTTCGATCGTCGCGTAACGCTCGGCCGCTCCGAACGCGACCACTCCCTGATGGGACGCGCTGCCAGCCGCGCGGTCCAGATGCTCGCGCGATTCGAAACGCACTGCGATCCCGCGTTCGCGGCAAAGGTCGATCAATTCCTGGAGCCGCGGGCCGCCGGCTCCTTTGGCGATCAGAACCCGGTCGAGCGGACGCCCGGCCCGGAGGGCCTCCCGGACGGGATGGATTCCTGCGAGCGAAGACATTATGATAAGGGTACTCTTATGAGCGCGTCTGAAAACGCTCCTATCCAGCCGACGCACGAAATCCCGGATAAGCTGTACTTCCGGATCGGAGAAGTAGCCCGACTCGCCGGCATCAAACCTTATGTGTTGCGGTTCTGGGAAAGTGAATTCCCCACGCTCGGGCCGCGCAAGTCCGGCACCGGGCACCGCCTCTACCGGCGCAAGGACGTCGAGCTGGTTCTCGAGATCAAGCGCCTGCTCTATGAGAAGCGGTTCACCATTGAGGGCGCCCGCAAATTTCTGGACACGCGGACCAAGCCCGAAGTGCCCCGCGCCGCCAAGACCCCGAAGCCGGCCGGCACGCAAGCCGGACTCTTTCCCGACAACTCTTCTTCCGTTCTCGATGCGGTCCGTAAAGAATTGCGGGACCTCGCCGAAATGTTGAAGTAGAGGTCCAGCTTCAAATTCCCGGATCCTCATATTGGCGTCCCGCGCGCCGATAAGCGCCTTGAAAGGGCATTCCGCCGCACGGCGCGGAGTTCGCGATGATCCATTTGACTCGAATCAACCACGTTCCTCTGGTCCTGAACGCGGACCTGATCGAGCACATTGAGACCACGCCGGACACGGTGATCAGCCTGACCAACGGGCAAAAGTTTCTGGTGCTCGAGACCACCGACGAAGTGGTTCGCAAAGTCATCGACTTCCGCCGCGCGATTCATCCGTACGGCTCGCACGGACCTCAAGACTGATCCATGCCAGAAGAATCCACTTCGAAGCCAGCCACCCCTGCCAAGCCAGCCGGAACCGCCACACCTGTGAAGAAACCGGACGGCAGCAAACTCGATCTTGCGACGATCGCAGGTGTCGCGGTGGCGATGTGTGGAATCATCGGCGGATTCCTGATCGAAGGCGGAAAAGTAAGGGACATCACCCAGCTCACGGCGGCCATCATCGTATTCGGGGGAACCTGCGGAGCAGTTCTGATCTCTACGCCCCTTCCAGTGGTCATGAGCGCGCTCCGGAGCTTGGCCGGTGTTTTTCGCGACCGGACCGTGCCCCTTGGGGATCTGATCGACGAAGTGGTTCGCTACGCAACCAAAGCGCGAAAGAACGGGCTTGTGTCGCTGGAGCAGGACGCGAACGAGATCAAGGATCCGTTCTTGCAGAAGGCGCTGAACCTGGCCGTGGACGGAACGGATTTGGGAGAAATCCGCAAAATGCTGGAGCTCGAAATCGAGTTGGAGGAGCAGCACGGCGAGGCTGACGCCAGGGTCTTCGAGAGCGCGGGCGGCTACTCGCCGACCATTGGCATCATCGGCGCGGTTTTGGGGCTGATCCAGGTAATGAAGAACTTGGCAAACATCGAGGAGGTCGGCCACGGCATTGCGGTCGCGTTTGTCGCCACGGTCTACGGAGTGGGCGCCGCGAACCTGCTGTTTTTGCCGTCGGGGAGCAAAATCAAAGCGCGCCTGGCGGCGGAGGTCCATCGCAAAGAGCTGATCGTCGAAGCCATCTCCGGAATCGTCGAAGGTTTGAATCCCAAGCTGATCCGGCTGAAGCTAGACGCGTACAACGGGCATGCCCCACCAGCTAAGAAGGCGAAAGAGGGCGGTAAGAAGATCAAAGAGGCTGCCCCGAACGCCGCGAAAGTCGAGGGAGCGCCGGCCCAGGCCTAGGGCGCCCATCACCATGGCACGAAAACGCAAAGCGCCGCAAGCCGAAAACCACGAGCGGTGGTTGATTTCCTACGCCGATTTCATCACGCTGCTGTTCGCGTTCTTCGTGGTCATGTTCGCCAGCTCGCAGACCGATAAAGGGCGCGCGCAGGAAGTGTCGGAATCGGTGAAGCGAGCTCTCGAAGGCGAAAAACTCATGAGCATGGTGTCGGTCTTGTGGGGTGGCTCCGTCTCCAATGCCGGAAAGGGAAGCGTCATCATGCGAGGACCCGGCGGCGCAGCCAAACCCGCGGAGGAAAAGAAAGACGACAAGCTCGCCGAACTGCTGCCATCGTTGAAGATTCTGAGTGAGGAGCTGAAGAAAGAAATCGAAGCCGGCCGGATCCAAATCAGCATGGAGCAGCGCGGCCTAGTGGTGAGTTTCAAGCAAGCCGCACTCTTTCCGTCGGGCGAAGACGTGATTTCCGCGGACAGCAGGCCAAGTGTAGAGAAAGTGGCCGAAGCGATCCTCAAGCTTCCGAATCCGGTGCGGCTGGAGGGCCACACCGACGCCATCCCCATTAAGACCGCCCGTTTCCGAAGCAACTGGGAGCTGTCGGCCGCCCGCAGCATCGCCGTGATGGAAATGCTCTCTTCTTTCGGCGTGCCCCCCGACCGCCTGTCTATCGCCGGCTATGCGGACACGGCGCCGGTGGCTTTGAACGATACGGAAGAAGGCCGTGCGAAGAACCGGCGCGTCGATCTGGTGATTCTCAACCAGCAGGGCATCGTCGCCGAACCCCCCAAGCCGGAGCCCCCCAAACCCGCGCCGCCGGACGCCGCGAAGCCCCCGTTAAAGTGAGGCGTTACACTGGACTCATGTCTATCAAGGTAGGAATCAACGGGTTCGGCCGGATTGGCCGAAATGTGCTCCGGGCCGCGCTGCACAATCCCGAAATCGAATTCGTAGCCGCCAACGATCTTACGGACACCAAGACGCTGGCGCACCTGCTGAAGTATGACTCGATCCTGGGGCCGCTTCACGAGGATGTCCGCGTGGAGGGCAACGCGATTGTGGTCGGGAAGAAACAGATCCGGATTTTTGCCTCGAAAGACCCGTCGGAGATCGACTTTCCCGGCCTCGGAGCGCAGATCGTCATAGAATCGACCGGGAAATTCACCGAGGGTAAGGACGCTGCCAAGCACCTTCGCGGCGGCGTGAAAAAAGTGATCATCACGGCGCCCGCCAAGAATGAGGACATCACCCTCGTGCTCGGCGTCAATCATCAGGCCTACGATCCGGCGAAGCATCACGTGATCTCAAACGCTTCCTGCACCACCAACTGCCTGGTGCCGGTGGTGAAAGTGATTCACGACGAATTCGGCATCGAAAAGGGCTCGATGACCACCATTCACAGCTACACCAACGATCAGCACGTGCTCGATTTTCCGCACAAGGACCTGCGCCGCGCGCGTGCCGCGGCCATCAACATGATCCCCACCACGACCGGCGCCGCGAAGGCCATCGGTCTGGTAATGCCGGAGCTGAAGGGCAAACTCGACGGCTATGCGATGCGCGTTCCTACGCCCAATGTTTCGGTGGTCGACCTGGTGGTGCTGCTGAAGAAGTCGACGACCACCGAAGCAGTGAATGCCGCGCTGAAACAGAGTGCGGAAGGTCCCATGAAGGGGATTCTCGCCTACACCGAGGACCCGGTGGTCTCCACTGACATGATGCAGAACCCGAACAGCTCCATCGTCGATTCACTGTTGACCAAGGTTCTGGACGGCAATCTGCTTAAAGTCGTCGCGTGGTACGACAACGAATGGGGCTATTCGATGCGCGTGATCGATCTAGTCGCGTTTCTCGCGAAAAAAGGCCTGTAATAGTCAGTCAATCGCGCGGATCACTGCGTCGGTGAATCGATTTGTAGTCTCTTTGCCGCCTACGTCAGCAGTCAGGTGTTTGTGCTCCGCGTAAACTTTCTCAATCGCGGATTGGAGGCGGTTCGCCGCCTCTAATTCTCTAAGATGAATCAGCATCAGGACGCCTGACAGCATCATCGCCGTGGGATTCGCGATCCCCTTTCCCGCGATGTCCGGTGCCGAACCGTGCACTGCCTCGAAGACGGCGTGACGTTCCCCCATGTTCGCGCCCGGCACAATCCCGAGGCCGCCCACCAGTCCAGCCGCCAGGTCCGAAACGATGTCGCCGTATAGGTTCGGCAGCAGCAGCACATCGAATGTTTCCGGCCGCATCACCAGCTGCATCGCTGCATTGTCGACGATCAGCTCCTGATACTCGATCCCCGGATAGCGCGCCGCCACTTCCCGGCAGCAGCGGAGAAACAGACCGTCGGCGAGCTTCATGATGTTCGCTTTATGGATCGCGGTCACTTTTTTGCGCCCGGTGGACCTGGTGAAGGCAAAGGCATATTCGGCGATTCGGGAAGACGCGACGCGCGTGATCACTTTCAGGCTGGTCACCACGTCTTTCACCACTTCGTGTTCCAGGCCCGAATAAAGATCCTCCGTATTCTCGCGGAAGATCACCATGTCGATCTTGGTGTCCTGAAACCGTGAGACCACGCCGGGCAGCGACCGCACCGGGCGAACATTCGCGAACAGATCCAATCTCTTGCGCAAGGCGACGTTGACGCTCGAAAATCCCTCGCCGATCGGCGTCGTGACGGGACCTTTCAATCCGACCGTGGTTCGTTCCAGGCTATCGACCACGTGTTGCGGTAAAGAACGCCCGGTTTTCAGGATGACGTTCGAGTTCAACTCGACCTCCTCCCAATCGATGCGCACGCCGGTCGCGTCCACGGCGCGCCGCGCGGCGGCGGCAACCTCCGGGCCAATCCCGTCGCCGGGAATCAAGGTGATTTGGTGGGACACCTCTCTATTGTAAGAGGCTCTACTCGATGTCCTTACCCATGTACATCTCACTCACCGCCGCCCGGTGGTTTTCCAGAACCCGGCTGCGGCGAATTTTCATGGTTGGGGTGACCTCGCCCTGCTCGATCGAAAAATCGCGCTCCAGAATCTTGAATTTCCGGATCTGCTCGAAGGACGCAAGCTGTTTATTCACGTTCCTTCACGGCCTGCTCCACCGCCGCGCGGGTTTCGCCCGGGCTCCCGTTCACGGTAAACAGCGCGGTCACGTACGGCATACGGTCGCCGATCAGCAGCACCTGATTGATCGCAGGCTCACGTTTGAACAGTACCTTCGATTCGCGCGGGGTAGATCTTTTTTCCGTTCGAGGAGACGATCAGCTCCTTCTTCCGGCCCGGTGATGTACCAGTAGCCTTCTGCAGTCGACCTCGGCGATATCGCCGGTCGCCAGCCATCCGTCGCGCAGCACGGCCGCGGTCGCTTCGGGATCCTTGTAGTAGCCGCTGAACAGGCACGGACCTCGCAGCATCAGCTCGCCATCCTCTTCGATGCGCGCCTCGAAACCCGGCAACAACTTTCCGATGCTGCCGGATTTCGGCCGATCCAAGGGATTCAGCGCGACCACGCCGCCTTCCGTCAATCCGTAGCCTTCGATCAGCGGCATGCCGATCGCGGCATAAAACTCGGCCAGATCCTTCCCAAGCGGCGCCGCACCCGAAGCCGCAATCCGGATGCGTCCACCCAGCCGCTGGCGGATTTTCCGGAATACCACGCGATCGAAGAACCCCAAGGCCGTGCGCATCCAAGCCGGCACGGGCTTGCCCGCCTCGCGCAACCGGCTCGCCTCGGAGCCTGTGCCCAAGCCCAGGTAAAAGAGCTTCCGCACCGCGGCCGGCCGCTTCTTCAATTCGGTGGAAATGGTTGAATACACGCGCTCCCAAACTCTCGGGGGAGCCAGGAAAAACGTCGGGCCAATCGATCGGATCTCGTTCGGCAGCTTCGACAGTCCCTCGGAAAACCACACGCAGCTCGCTTGGCGGATCGGCACCAGTTCCACCACCACGCGCTGCGCGATGTGCGCCGAAGGAAGAAATGCGATGGTGACGTCTTCGGGCGTCAGCGGAAGCACGAAGGGCGCGTGGTCCATGTTGGCGACCAGCGCGCGCTGCGTCACCAGGCCCATTTTCGGTTCACCCGTGGCCCCGGAGGTCATGTACAGGACCGCGGGATCATCCACATCCACTTCGGATCGAATCCGATCGAACACGTTGGGTTCCTCGCAAAGGCGCCTTTCCCCCAACGCGCGAAGCTGCTCCAGCGTCATCACGCCATCGGCCTCGCCGGTCAACAGAATCCATCTGACGTGCTCACCGGCATTCTCAAGACCCTTCATCGCCTTCACATTCTCGACGAAGACCACGCGCGCGTCGGAAGCTTTCAGGGTACGCACCTGATCGGCATAGGGCAGGCTGGTATAAATCGCCGCGGCGATCGCCCCGCACGCCATCAGCCCCAGATCCGCGAAGTAAAATTCAGCCCGTGTCTCGGATTGCAGTGCGACGATCTCTCCCTTGGCGATGCCGATCTCGTGCAGTCCCACGGCCAGCTGCCGCACCGTATCGCGATACTCGCTCCATTTCCACGACCGGTACTTTCCGCCTCCCATTGGCTGCTGCAACGCCACCCGGTTCGGATGAGCCTGCGCGGTCTCCTCAAGCACTGTGTAAACGGTCCGGGGCCTCATTCGGCACAATGCTACCATGCCAGGAAATGCCGTTCGCAAAAGAGATCGAGATCGCACGCCGCGCCGCGGAGCGCTCCGCCGCGCTGGCGCTGCGGCACCAGGCCGCCGGCGTCCAGGCCGAATCCAAGCCCGACGATTCCCCCGTCACCATCGCCGACCGGGAATGCGAGCGCCTGATCGCCCGCACTCTCGAAGAAGCGTTTCCTGGCGACGGGATTCTCGGCGAAGAAGGTTCGAGAAAGGAATCGTCGACCGGACGCCGCTGGCTCATCGATCCGATCGACGGTACGCGCGACTTTCTCCGGGGTAACCCGCTGTGGAGCGTTCTCATTGGGCTCGAAGTGGCGGGCGAAGTGGCGGCAGGCGTAGTTCATTTCCCGCTGCTTCACCAGACTTGTTGGGCGTCCCGAGGCGGAGGCGCGCTCCGTAACGACTCGCCAATGCGAGTATCGTCGATCGCCGATCCATCGCTCGCCGTCCTCTCCGTGGGTAGTCTCAACCGCATTCACAATATGCCGATCGGGCGCGGACTTCTCGACTGGGCCGCCCGGTTTTGGGCCTTCCGCTGCCTGGGAGGAACTCCCGACGCGATGATGGTCGCGGCCGGAGAAGCGGACGTGTGGATCGAACCCAAAGCGGCGGCGTGGGACCTGGCAGCCGTCCAGGTGATTCTCGAAGAAGCCGGCGCGGCGTTCTTCACCTTCAGCGGCGCGCGGGCGATCGATGAAGGCAACGCCGTCGCCTGCGCTCCCGGGCTGGAACTGGAGATTCGGAAGTTCGTCCAATCGCTAACCCTGTGATTCACCGGCCCCAACCCGGCGTTCGCCGACTTTATTGCGGCCAAAGGGGTTAACCTTGCTAACATCGCTTACGGAAGGGTTATAGCGATGTCAGATACACCGGATCGCTGGGAACGGCGCCAACAGCGCTGGGAAGAAAAGATGGAGCGCCGCAGGCAACGTTGGGCCGGCCGCCAGTTCCACGGCGGGCATATCGGCGGAGGCATGTTCATTGGCTTCCTTCTGGCCGGCATCGGCATCCTTCTGCTGCTCCAGAACCTCGGGAATCCTTTACGTCGACGACCTGTGGGATTACTGGCCCGTAATTCTGATCGTATTCGGCCTGTCACGTGTGGTCGGCGCATGGGGATTCGGCGGCCGCATCTGGGGTGGTGTGGTCACGTTGGTGGGCGCGGTTTTTCTGGCTCGCAACCTGGGCCTGTTTCATGTAGTGATCTGGAACTACTTCTGGCCGGTAATCCTGATCGCAATCGGCATCGGGATGCTTCTACGCGGGCTGGACTCCGAGCATCCCTTGCACTGGGATTTCCATGAAGGCTTGCGGCGTTCCGTGGACGCGACCGTGAGTGAAGCAATGGCGAACGCGATTCCGAAACCGGGCGCAAGCGCGCGTTCGAGTACCTACGCACAAAACAGCGTCAAGATTGACGCGATCTTTTCAGGCGCGGACCGGCGCATCGACTCGCAGGACTTCGCGGGTGGCGAGATTCTCGCTCTGTTCGGCGGCGTCCAACTGGACTTAAGCCGCGCCGCCATGACCAAAGATGAGATCCGGATTGAAACCAACGCAATTTTCGGCGGCATCGAAATCCGCGTACCGGATTCCTGGCTGGTCATCATGCGCGGCAGCGGGATCTTCGGTGGGTTCAACGACGAGACGCACCCGCCGCCCCGGTCCGATGCGAAACAGCCTGTGCTGGTCGTCACGGGCGCAGCTGTCTTCGGTGGCGTCAACGTCAAGAACTAAGCGGCCATGCACCCGATCTTTGCCAGGAAAACACGGTTCGCGGCCTACATTGCTCTCTGGATTCTGATCGCCGCGATGCTCGCCGCTCTACTGCGCACCCCCGGCACGCTCGCCTGGCGCGACGCGATCGTCATCGCGGTACCGTTATGTCTGTTTTACGCGTTCGTCTGCCTGACGCCGTGGTACGTGTGCCGGCAACTTCCGCTGCGCTCAGGCGATAGGTTGAAGCTGGTGCTCAACCACGTGGGTGCGCCACTGCTGGCCAGCGCGATCTGGGTCGAAATGGCGCGGCTGATCGCCTATCTGCTGGATGCGACCGCTCAGCTTCGCCCGGAGATTCCGCACCTGATCGTGGTCGGCCTGTTGCTCTATTCTCTGTCGGTCGCTTTGCACTACATGCTGCTCGCCGTCGAACAGTCGCGCGAGTCCGAAATCCAGGCGCGCGAGGCCGAGTTGCGCGCGCTTAAGGCGCAGATTAACCCTCATTTTCTGTTCAATAGCCTGAACTCCATCACGGCGCTGACCACCGTCGATCCAGCGCGCGCCCGCGAGATGTGCATTCGCTTGTCGGATTTTCTGCGCAGCACGCTCGGCCTGGGCGAGCGGGAAAGCATTTCCTGGCGCGAAGAGCTGCAGCTCGCGCGCATTTACCTGGACGTGGAGCAGGTTCGCTTCGGGTCCCGCTTGCGCGTCGAAATGAACGTAGACGATGCTTGTTCGGAATGCCTGGTGCCGCCGCTGGTGCTCCAGCCGCTGATTGAGAACGCGGTCAAGCACGGCATTGCGACGCTGGTCGATGGAGGCACAATCAAGGTGGAGGGCCACGTGATCGACGGCATCCTTGAGATCAGCGTAGAGAACGGATTCGACCCCGAGTCGCCCGCCGCGCGGCGCAACG
>CAWJHI010000008.1:0-24457 GCA_963842485.1 Terriglobia bacterium
TTGCTGGTGATTGCCGCCGTGGTGATCCCGGCGATCCTGTTGGTTCGCGCTATGACAGGATTCGGCAGCTTCGCCATCCTGTTCAATGCAAACTATCTTCCGCTGCTCATGTGTGGTCTGATGTCGTGGGCGGCGGCGTATTTTCCGCTGGCGCTGGTCCGAACCTTCACCGATTTGCCCGTCTACGATCCGTTGATTTACCTGGCTTTCAATCTTTACTTCACTGTTTTGTTGGCGTTAAGCGTTCGGAGCGTGTTCGGGACAGGATTCGCCGCCGCCGCGGGAATGACGGTCCTGGCCTGGGCAGCGGGCGTCGGCGGTGCGGAATTGATGACTTTGCTCGGTGGGATGCTGTCTTTCCTGGCTTCGCCGCTGGTCCTGATTTACCTGTTCATGCTATTCGGCTCCCGACTACGGTCATTCGGCGACGGCTTGCGTTCGCGCCAGCATTTCCAGCAGCAGCTGGAAATCTCGACAAACAACCCGCATGACGCCGACGCGCATTATCAACTTGGATTGATCTATCAGCAGCGGCGGCAGTATACAGACGCGATCGGTCGCTTTGAGCGGGCTGTCGCCATTGATCCTGGCGCGGCTGAGGCGCATCTTCAATTGGGCGTCATCGCTCGCGGGCAGAAGCGGCTTGATGACGCCATTGCTCATCTGGAAACCGCCGCCAGGATCGATGACAAGCTGTCGCAAAGCGACGTCTGGCGCGAACTGGGCGCGGCCTATTTTGGCGCCGGGCGCACGGAAGAAGCCGTCGCGGCGCTGCAGAAGTACACCGACCGCCGCCCGTATGACCCGGAGGGCTTGTATTGGTACGGTATGGCGCTCAAACAAAAAGGTTTAGCCACCGAAGCACGCGAGATGTTCGATCGCTGTGTTGAGGCTGTCAACACTATGCCGTCCCATCGTCGGGCTCAGGTTCGCGAATGGGGTACGCGCGCGAAACGAGAATAATTCACCTAGATGGATGAATTCACCGGACAACTGCATTCTAGTGGTTATGAAACTCACACTATCTCTGCTGTTCGCAGCAACTCTCATCATGGCTGCCGACGAGCCGCCCGCCGTTGGAAGCAAGGCGCCGGATTTCAAGCTCAGCTCCCAGGAGGGCACGCAAGTCAGCCTGCACGACTTTCAAGGGAAATGGGTGGTCCTGTATTTTTACCCGAAAGATATGACGCAAGGCTGCACCATCGAGGCGCATAATTTCCAGCGCGACCTGGCACAGTATGACCAAAAAAACGCGGTGATCCTCGGCGTCAGCGAAGACACGGTCGATTCGCACAAAGAGTTCTGCACCAAGGAGAGCCTAACGTTCAAGCTGCTGGCCGATTCGGGCCATGAAGTGGCTCCGAAGTACGGCTCGATCATGGAGATGAAGGGGGCGCAGTACGCGGCCCGGAATACGTTCATCATCGATCCGAAGGGCGTAGTCCGCAAAGTGTTTCTCAAGGTAAACCCAACTCCGCACAGCGGTGAAGTGCTGGCCGCGCTCGTGGATCTTCAGAAAGGCGCGAGCGAGTAACCTACTTCGCGGTTAATAATTAGGTGTGGCGACACGGCAGGATGAATTTGAGCGGATCGCGATGCCGCACACGCGGAATCTGCTCCGTGTCGCCCGTCGCCTGACCGCCGATCCGTGCGAGGCCGAAGATCTAGTCCAGGAAACCATGCTTTCGGCCTGGCGTGGGTTTCATCAGTTCCGCGCTGGGACGAATCTTCGAGCGTGGCTGTTTCGAATCCTGATCAATGTGTTCCATACGCGAGCCAGGAAGAAGCAGCCGGCTTTGGTTCCGCTGGCCGCGCACGATCGTCCGAGCCAGAGCGACACCTCTGCCACGGTCGAGGTCCTGCGGGCGCTGGAGGATTTGCCGGTCGAGCAGCGTACCGTGTTGCTTCTTGGTGTCGTCGAAGGGTTTACGTGTCAGGAAATGGCTGAGCTGCTGGACGCGCCGATCGGCACCGTGATGTCGCGACTCAGCCGTGCGAGGCGGGTCGTTCGCGATCGTTTGGCCCCTAAATGTGTGGCAAAGGAAGCTTCATGAACTGTGCAGAAGTTCTAGAGATTTTGCCGCTGTATCTGTCCGGCGAACTGGATGCGGACCGCGTCGCGGTCGTGCGGGCTCATTTCGGCTCCTGCCCGGCGTGTGCCCGTGAGCTGCTGCAACAGACGGAACTTGACGCTCACGTGCGCCAAGGAATCCTTGCGGAGGAACTGGACACTCGATCATTGGATGGGCGGATCCGGCAACAGATTGCGGGCGGTCGCCCGGGCCGCCGATGGATTGGGATTGCAGCCGCGGTCGCCGTGGCGCTGTTTTTGACGGCTCTGGTCTATCGCTTCGCAGCAGGCGCGGGCAGCGTATATGCCGCTGCGGCGCGGGACCATCGCAGCGAGGTGATCCTGCACCAACATCGGACCTGGTTAACGGACCGGTCGTCATTGGAGTCGCTGGCGGCTCGTGAGGGCGTGGCGCGGTCCGCGGTGTTCAATGTGGCCCCTCCGGGCTATCATCTCGATCGCGCAAAATTTTGCCGCCTCGCCGGCAATGTTTTTTTGCACCTGGTTTATTCCGACGGCACCCGGGAATTTTCGGTTTTCCTCCGCTCCCGCGACGCCGCGCGTCCGGACGGCGTTCAGAGCGTCGATCTCGAGCCGGAAAGGCTGGCTGTCTTCCGGACCGAAGGGCTCGACGGCATGGTCGTCACGGATGGGTCCATTCAGGACGCCTTGAAGTTTGCCCGCTCTGCGCAAGCAGCTCTCTCGCCCGGCGTGCTTTAGTCTTTGGGGTTTAGTCTCTTTTATCACAGAACTGTAACGCGATCCTGGGATACAATAAGCGTCTTATCCGTCGCAAAAGGGGATTTGTGCGCATTTATACTCTTTCCACGGGGATTTTTGTGTGTGTTTTCTTGATCGCGAACGCGAACGCAGCGGACGATCGCATCACGGCGCCAGTCGATCCTGGCTCCACGGTGGTCCTGAAGGGTCACGTTCATCCCGGAGCCCAACCGCAGTTCGACCAGGGGCTGGTCGCGCCCGAAACGGAAATTCGTCTCGTCACAGTGCTGCTGAATCCAGCGGCCGGGCTCGAATCGTTCCTGGCTGAGCAGCAGACTCCGGGTTCGCCAAACTATCATCGGTGGCTCACACCCGAACAGTTCGCGGACCGCTTCGGTTTGACCTCCAGCGATCTTCAAAAAGTCTCGTTGTGGCTCAGTTCGCAAGGACTGTCGGTCAATCAGGTTGCCCGAGGCCGGCATTGGATCACATTCAGCGGCACGGCCGCAAAGGTGGGCGGTGCTCTTCACACAGAGATGCATCGCTATGTGGCGAATGGCGAAACGCACGTCGCCAACTCCACCGATCCGTCGATTCCGGCCGCCCTGGGGGGCGTGGTGAGCGGCTTCACCGGACTGAACGATTTCGGCTTGAAGCCGATGCTGATGAGATCGACGGCCACTGCTCCCGCTTTTAACAGCGTAAACAGCCATTTCATCGTGCCCGAAGACTTCGCGACCATTTACAACGTTGCGCCGCTCTACAAGGCGGGGATCGACGGCACGGGGCAGAAGATCGCCATAGCGGGGCAAACCGACGTGATTCTCTCGGATCTTCGCGCGTTCCGGGCACAATTCAAGCTGCCCGCGAAAGATCCCAAGATGGTGCTGTTCGGCGCCGATCCGGGCATAACCGGCGATCTGGTGGAGGCCGACCTGGACCTGGAATGGTCGGGCGCAGTGGCTCCCAACGCGACCATTGTCTATGTGTATTCCATGGATGTTTTCGCGTCGGCGCAGTATGCAATCGACCAGAACCTTGCTCCGGTGGTGAGCATGAGCTATGGCGGCTGCGAACTGGCCAACCAGCCGGGGCTCCGCGCGGTGGCGCAGCAGGCCAACGCCCAGGGGATCACCTGGGTTGTCTCTTCGGGCGATTGGGGCGGCGCTACCTGCGACATCACTTCGCCTTCGCCGCAGGCGTCGAAAGGCTTGACCGGCAGTTTTCCCGCGACGATTCCCGAAATTACCGCCATCGGAGGCACCACCTTCAACGAAGGCACCGGAACCTACTGGGCCACTTCGAACGACGCCAACGATGGATCGGCGCTGTCATACATTCCTGAAGTTGCCTGGAACGATTCAGCGGAGCGGCATTCGCCTGCCGCAACAGGTGGTGCGGCGAGCGTCTTCTTTCCAAAACCGATCTGGCAGACCGGACCGGGTGTTCCAAACGACAACGCTCGGGACATTCCCGACGTTGCACTGGCGGCGTCGCCTGACCACGACGGCTTCGAGGTCGCCACGGAGGGGACCTTCGCGATCATCGGGGGGACTTCCGTCGGCACACCTAGTTTCGCGGCAATCGTAGCCCTGATGAATCAGTATCTGGTTTCGAATGGAACGTTGTCGCAACCGGGATTGGGGAACATAAACCCCGCGCTGTATCGCTTAGCGCAGGCGACCACCGATGTTTTTCACGACGTTACCTCGGGCAACAACAATATTCCCTGCGAGCAGGGCAGCCCGAGCTGCGTCAACGGCTTTCTCGGCTATAGCGCGGGAGCCGGTTACGATCTTACGACCGGACTCGGCTCGGTCAACGTAAATAATCTGGCCACGGAATGGTCCACAGGCACATCCAGTACGACCTCGCTCAGCGCAAATCCGACCAGTTACAACGTGACGGACACGGTCCAGCTTGCGGCTTCGGTTACCGGCGGCGGGAAGACTCCGCCGACGGGGACGGTAACGTTCATTGCGGACGACATTTCGCTAGGAACCGCGACGCTCAACGGCGGTACGGCCTCCGTTTCCGCGCAAGGCATTCTGATCGCGGCGGGAAGCGGAATCGTCACGGCGCTTTACAGCGGCGATTCCGTTTACGACGCTTCGGCCGGGACCGCGGCCGTGAAGCTGAATATTCCCGCGTCGGGATCGTTCGTGATACCGTCCGTGAATCCGAATCCGGTAAATCAGAGCATCGCGGTTTGGCCCTACACGCTGACGCTGACTGAGAAAGCAGCGGTCGCGACGAAGCTTACAGGGTTCACCATCAACGGCAGCGCTTCGAACCTCGCTGCGTTCAACAGCACCAATATTCCGGCGCATGGGACCATCACTGCGTCGCTCGAGGGCACGGGACTCACTGTGCCGCTGAATCGGGATTTTCACTTCTCCGGGGTCGACGCGAATGGGACCACGTGGTCGCGCGATCTGACGGTGCCGTTTATCGGTCCCGGCGGACCGGCGTTCGTGCCTGCTCTGATCCTGAGTGTCGCGACGACGTGCAGCAGAATCCGCAGGCCGGCCCGTCGTGCCAATATTCGCAACAGTTGACGGTCCAGGAGACCAGCGGGTTTCTGTTCCTGTTCAAGAGCCTGAAAGCCGGGACGTTCGATCTGAGCACATCGATTCAGGGGCTGTTCGGCACTACTCGAATCGCTCCGTATGGAAGTCTCATGGGCACGATCTGCTGGCCGAATGATCCCGGGAATGCGAGTTCGCAGCTCACCGCGGAAAGCGAGATCGGAACGACGGTGGGCATAACTGCGTCGGCTCCGATCGCGACCGCGGACGCGTTTCGACAGCCGACGCTCTCTGCATCGCCGCAAGTCGTCGAGATCCTCGCGGACACCGCGTCGAAAAGCGGCACGGCTAGCGTGAACGTGGTTGGCGGCTCATCGCCGTGGACTGTTTCCGTGGTGCCGAGCCGCGCTTCGAGTTGGCTGACCGTTTCGCCGGGTTTAGTGCAGGTCAACGGAACAGTGGAGGCGGAGCAGTTGACCGTACAAGCGTCGGGAGCAACGCTTTCGAAGGGAGTTTACGATGCGACCGTGGTGATCCAATCGAGCACGTCCATCGCGAGCGTACGCGTCGTGTTCGTGGTGGGCGGCTCATCCTCTATGACCATCGACAGCGTCTCAAACGCGGCATCCTTAAACCCCGTGCTGGCGCCGGGGGCGATGGGGGTGATCAAGGGATCGAATCTGGCTCCCACCCAGCAAGCGCCGTCCAGGCTGCCACTCGCTGAATCGCTGGCGGGCGTGTCCGTGACGGTGAATGGCATTACCGCGCCGATCTATTCGATCGCGCCAGGCGAGATCACCGTTCAGATTCCCTATGAAACCGGCACGGGAACCGCGGTTTTGGGCGTGAACAACAACGGACAAGTGGCCGCGTACCTGCTATCGATGAGTGTCGCCGCGCCACAGTTCTTCACGGACGCGGGCGGATTCCTGGCCCCTACCGACACGGCTCGAGCGGGGCAGACAGCGACCGCATTTATAACCGGCGATGGAGACGTGACGCCGTTTCTACCGACGGGCGCCCCTCCTCAATCTGGGACGGCCACGAAGAATCCGCCCAAACCGGGGTTCAGCTACACTTTGACAGTCGGGGGGATGAATGCACCCATTACATTCATCGGCGTTCCGCCCGGCCTGGTCGGCGTGACGCAGATCAACTTCACCATTCCACCGAGCGTTCCGGCCGGCGTGCAGACAGTTACGCTCGGACCTGTGATCAGTGGGGTCATCGCGCCGATCTTGCAACCCGTCGTTGTGTCGCAGCTACCGACATTTCCATCGGCGAGCCTGAAAATCACTGCGGCTTCGGGGAAGTAGGTCGCGCGCGTACAATGATCCTTTAAGGTGAGCTGGCAACCGGAACTTGACGAGATCCGCCGCCGTGAGGAACTCGCCCGCCTGATGGGCGGGCGCGCCAACATCGAGCGTCAACATTCCGCTGGACGGCTCACGGTGCGCGAGAGGATTGACCGGCTTCTCGATCCCGGTTCTTTCCACGAAACCGGCGCACTGGCCGGGCAAACCAAATACGACGCGCAGGGCAACCTGATTGCGTTCACGCCGTCGAACTTCGTCGCCGGGACCGGCCGCATCGAGGGACGGGGCGTGGTCGTGGGCGGCGACGATTTCACGGTGCGCGGTGGAGCGGCCGACGCTTCCATCGGCAACAAGATGGGCCACGCGGAAAAAGTCGCGCGCGGCCTGCGCATGCCCATGATCCGCCTGGTGGACGGCACTGGCGGCGGAGGCAGCGTGAAGACCATCGAGCAGATCGGCCGTACCTATGTTCCGGCCAACCCGGCCTGGGACACGATCACCGCGATGCTCGGAGAGGTGCCGGTGGTGGGCGCGTGCTTGGGTCCGGTGGCGGGCCTTGGCGCGGTGCGCGTGGTTACGTCGCATTTTTCGGTGATGGTGCGCGGATCCAGCCAGTTGTTCGTTGCGGGGCCGCCGGTGGTGGAGCGGGGAGTCGGGGAAAAAGTATCGAAAGAACAACTTGGCGGCCACGCGATTCACGCTCGCGGCAGCGGCGCCGTGGACAACGAGGTAGAGAGCGAAGAAGAGGCCTTCGCCATGATCCGCCGTTTTCTTTCCTACTTGCCGTCGAGCGCCTGGCAAGTTCCTCCGCGCGCGGCGGCGTCCGACGATCCAAAGCGTCGTGAAGAAGAGCTGCTGTCGATCATCCCGCGCGACCGGCGCCGCAGCTTCGACGTTCGCCGCATTCTGAACCTGGTTTTCGATCGCGAATCTTGTTTTGAAATTGGATTCTATTATGGACGCCCGCTGGTGACCGGTCTCGCGCGCCTGAACGGTTACCCGGTCGGCGTGATCGCGAACGATCCGAAGCAGGGCGGCGGCGCGCCCAACGCCGCTGCGTGCGACAAGATGGTCCGTCTGGTGGATGTCTGCGACACGTTCCACATTCCTATCGTCAATTTCGTCGACAATCCGGGTTTCCTGATTGGCAGCGCGGCGGAGCGCGCTGGGACGGTTCGCGCGGGCGCCCGTGCGTTGGTCGCGGTGTACCAGGCGACCATGCCGTGGATCTCGATTCTGATTCGCCGCTGCTTCGGCGTCGCCGGAGCCGGACATGGAAACGCGCAAGGGCTGAACCTGCGTTATGCGTGGCCGTCCGGCGATTGGGGGTCGCTGCCGATCGAGGGCGGCGTGCAAGCCGCGTATCGGCGCGACATCGAGTCCTCGCCCGATCCCGACGCCCGCCGCCGCGAGATTGAGGACTCGCTCAACCAATTCCGTTCCCCGCTGCGCACCGCGGAAGCCTTCGGCGTCGAAGAGATCATCGACCCGCGCGACACGCGGCCTCTTCTGTGTGAATGGATCGAAGCGGCGTACGCGTTGTTGCCTTCGGAATTGGGCCCCAAAGGGCGGACGTGCCGGCCATGAAAAAACTGCCATTCGAACTTCGCGTTCCGGTGATTCAGGCTCCCATGGCAGGCGCCAACATCACCACTCCTGAGTTGGTCGCGGCGGTGTCGAATGGGGCATTCGCAATCGATTCATGGAATGTAGCGAGTCTTCCGAGACGCTCAGTTATCCAAGGCAGAACGCGCTTACGGTTCCCATGCGCGCCGCGGCCGCACGAAAAGGCGATCGCGAATATCTTTCGCAGTTTGCCGGACAAGGCGCACGGCTGGCGCGCGCGATTCCGGCGGCCGAACTGATGGACGCGCTGGAACGCGAAATCAGAGCCGCGATCAAGAGTGTGTCATCGCCTTCGGCTTGACCCATTCGGCGAATTGTTCGGCGGTCACATAGCCTGACTGGATCGCCGCTTCAAGTAATGTGCCGCCTTCATGATAGGCCGCCTTGGCGATTTGCGCGGCTTTTTCGTATCCGATGTGGGGATTGAGTGCCGTCACCAGCATCAGCGAGTTTTCAAGGTGCTCCTGAATTCGCGCTCGGTCGGGTTCGATTCCGCGTGCGCAGCGCTCTTCGAAGGAAAGGCATGCTTCCGCCAGCAGCTCGATCGATTCGAGCACGTTGTGCAGGATCACCGGCTTGTACACGTTGAGCTGAAAATTCCCCTGGGAACCCGCGAATGCCACCGCGTGATCGTTTCCGAAAACCTGGACCACCACTTGCGTGAGCGCCTCGCATTGCGTGGGGTTGACTTTGCCGGGCATGATCGAGGACCCAGGCTCGTTCTCGGGAATCCTGAGTTCGCCGATGCCGGCGCGAGGGCCGGAGGCGTACCAGCGAACATCATTCGCGATTTTCATCAGGGCCCCGGCCAGCGTGCGCAGCGAACCGCTGGCGGCGACCATCGCGTCGTGCGCGGAAAGCGCGGCGAATTTATTCGGTGCGGAAACGAACGGCTCTCCTGTTTCGGACGCGATGAGGCGTGCGACGGTCTTATCGAAGTCGGGATGCGCGTTTAATCCGGTGCCGACCGCCGTTCCTCCTACGGCCAGCTCGCAGAGCGCTTTGGTCGCGTATCGAATCGCGTCAGTCGCTTGGTCAAGCTGCGCCACCCATCCCGAAATAACCTGGCCCAACGTAATCGGGGTCGCATCCTGTAAGTGCGTGCGGCCCACCATTACGACATCCGCGAATGCCGCCGACTTTGCCGCCAGAGTTTGTCTCAGACTGCCGACGGCCGGAAGCAGCACATGATCGATCTGTTCCATCGTCGCGATGTGCATGACGCTCGGAAAGGTGTCGTTCGACGACTGTCCGCGATTCACGTCGTCATTGGGGTGAATCGCCAGGTTCGCAATTTGGCGCGCCCGGTTCGCGATCACCTCATTCGCGTTCATATTGGTTTGCGTTCCGGAGCCGGTCTGGAACACTACCAGCGGAAACTCGGCGTCCCACTTGCCGTCGATCACCTCCTGCGCGGCGCGTGCAATGGCGTCGGCCTTTTCCACCGGAAGCTCGCCCAGCTCACGATTCGCCTGCGCCGCGCACCTCTTCAGAACGCCCAACGCCCGGATCACCGGACGTCCCCAGTGAAACCGTCCGGCGCCGATCGGAAAATTGTGGCGCGAGCGTTCGGTTTGCGCGCCCCAAAGACGATCGTCCGGAACCTCGATCCTGCCCATCGAATCCTGTTCAATTCGGCTCATACTACATAAGTACCAGGACGGCGAGGGAGCCTATGATATCTTTGGTCGTCCGAAACATCGCGGCAAAATAAAGGAGGACGCCCTATGATGATTCCGCCGCTTACTCTTCTGCATGTCGTATTGAGCCTGGTGGGAATCGCCTCGGGATTCGTCGTCGTGTTGGGGATGCTCAGCGCGAAGCGGCTAGATGGCTGGACCGTATTGTTTCTGACCACCACCCTAGCCACCAGCGCGACCGGCTTCTTGTTGCCGGCTCCTCACTTCCTGCCATCCCACGCGATCGGCATCACTTCGCTGATCGTTCTGGCGATTGCGATCCTCGCCCGGTATAAATTCCATCTCACCGACGGCTGGTGCAGGACTTACGTGATCGCCGCCGTTATTGCGCTGTATTTCAACGTCTTCGTCCTGGTGGTGCAGTTGTTCCTGAAGGTGCCGTCGCTGCATGAGCTGGCGCCGACGCAGTCCGAACCGCCATTCGCGATCGCGCAGGTTGTGGTTCTGGCGCTTTTCGTGGTGCTCGGCTTTTTTGCGGCGAAGAGGTTCCGAATCGCCGCTCAATAGAGAATGGGCAAACGCATCCGGAGATACGTAACGCGCGCCATTGGGGTGGTTCTTCTCCTGGCGGCGATCTTGTGGACCGTCGATTGGCTGCTTCTCAGGCACAGAATCGCGCAAACTCCGGGCGCGTTCGGGCAAGTGGAAGTACATCGGCGCTATGCCATTCATTTGAAGAATCGCCGAATTGAACAGCGTACTGAACTGCCCCGGATGGAGGAATGCGTTCATTCCATGTTTCCGCACTACAATGACACTCCCTGCTGGTACCTGGAGCGGCACGCCGATCAGACTTTCGATGTGGATAGCGGTCCGTGGCACTTCTTCAGCGAGTGACGCCTATTTTCTCAACACGACGGATGACCCAAAAGGGATATCCAAATAGTCCAACGATCGCTAATAAAGTGAGCAAGACCTGAACGACTCGCGCAGCGACGTAATGCCATGTCCCTGGCTCGGGATTCCAGCGTTGGAGACTCGAAATATCAAGATTGGGGCCATCGCCGCCCGGTTTTCCGTCGGCTCCGAAAGATACAATCTCGGGACTCCCGTCCGCTCTAGCCCGGTACGCGTACGGCCTTCCCCACGGATCGGGCGGGATGTCTCTCGGCAGATATGGACCCGCCCAGCCCGGTACGGCCGGATTAGAGCGGAGACCCTCCAAGCTGTTTGGGAACTCGCCAACGTCTTTCTTGTACAGTTCGAGAGCGTCAAGGAAGGCGTCGATTTGCGCCTTTGCGCCGCACCTCCGCAGGCGATTGCTATCGTGTGGCGGCTCGCCAAGAAATCCCACGACAGCGATCACCAGGCACAGAAATTCAAAGAAAATCCCGAAGACCCAATGATGCAGCCGCGCAAGTGGCATCTCCAACACTGACGCGGGAATTGGAGAAAAAGACGAAACGTCTGGTGTTCAGGCGCCTTCGATCGCCTGCCGCAGCTCGCGAAAACGGCGGCGGCTGACTTCCAGGCGCTGGCCGTTTTTCAATACAACCTCGCCGGCACCGCCCGTCAGCGGGAAGACTTCTTCCACGGCATTCAGATGAATCATCGCTGCTCGCGAAATACGAAAAAACCGTTTTGGATTTACCCGCGATTCGAGCTCATTCAACGTCGGATCCATCCAATATTGCCCGCCGTCCGCCACCAGCCTGGTCAGCCCGTTTTCAGAACAGAAATACAACACCTGCGCTTCGCCGATCACCACATAACGCGAAGCCCTCTTTACCAGAAATCGAGCCGGCTCGCGGCTAGCCCTGGCAATCGCCGCATCGATTCCCGATTCATTCACGCCCGCCGGAGTCACGCGCGCGCGATCCAGCGCTTGCTTAAGCCGCGCCCGGCTGATCGGTTTGAGCAAATAATCCAGCGCGTGGAGCTCGAACGCGTCCACCGCGTGTTGCTCAAACGCGGTACAGAAAATCACGTGCGGGCGCGGCTTTGGAAGGCATGCCGCCACGTCGATCCCGCTGCACCCCGGCATCTGAATATCCAGCAGAATCACGTCCGGTTTCAGATCGATGGCGAGTTTCACTGCCTGGCTGCCGGTCTCCGCTTCGCCCGCGATTTCCAGGTCCTGCTCAGCCGCCAGCATCTGCCGCAATCGCGCTCGCGCCGGTGCTTCATCGTCCACGATCAAAATGCGTATCGCCATTCGTCTCCACGGATCGAACTACCGGAAATTCCACGAACACCCGGTTCCCGCCACCCCCGTTTTGCCACCACAGGCGCGCGGAAGCGCCATAATAACCGGTCAGCCGGTCAGAGATGTTGCGCAACCCGTGCGCTCCCATGCCGATCGAGAAGTCCGGAGGGAATCCCGAGCCACTATCGAAAATCTCTACGCGCAGACGATCGCCGTAAACGCCGGCCCGCACCGCCACGATTCCCGGACCTTCGATGGCCGCCACGCCGTGTTTGATCGCATTTTCCACCAACGGTTGAAGGCTGACCGCGGGAATCTGCACCGCCCCAGCCGGGCCTTCCAATTCCATCTCGATCTGCAATCGTTTGCCGAATCGCGCCTGTTCGATGCGCAGATATGCTTCGACGAACTCCATCTCCTCGTCCAGCCGGACCCACTCAGTTTCGGATTTCGAAAGCGCGTAGCGGAACACACGAGCCAGCCGCTCAATGGTTTCATCCGCCAGTTGCGGATTATCGGCGATCAACCCGGCGATCGCATTCAGCGCATTGAACAGAAAATGCGGATTGATCTGCGCGCGAAGCGCCTTCAACTCCGCGCGGCTGGCCAGCAGACGCAAGTGCTGTTCACGCTCCTCCTGCTGCTGCTGCCTCTCCCGGAAACGCACGTTTTGAAGCACCACAGCCAGCGTCCGCGCCATCCCCCGAAGCAGCCGGTGATCGTCGCTCAGGAACGGCGTGCCGTTGGACCGCTCGTGTACCCGCACGCGACCAATCTGCGATCCGTCCCGCACCAGATCCGCAAGCATGCCCGTGCCGGTTTCTTCCTGTGGATCAAAGGAAACGTCCGCCGCAGAACCGAAGATCTCGCCGAGACTCACGGTGGACCGGTTGCGCAACTCAGCCTCGGAAACCGCAGCCTGGACGTCCTCGGCGAATTTCTGTTCCGCCTGTTCCATCGAATAGCGCCGCCCCAGCCACACCCGATCCAGGAAATTCTCGAGCCGCCGGTAAATCCACGGCGCCGCGAGCCAGAATGGCGTAAGCGCCAACGCGCAAACCCATATCCGCATCCAGTTGAGGCTCGGCTCCCCGAGCAGCCTGAATCCGAGCGCCGCAAAGACGGTCAGCCCCGTCAATGCGACCAGAAACATCGCCCCGCGCTTGATCACCAGGTCAAAAAAGATTAGCCGCTCTTGGTAGTACAACGTGACGCAAAACAGAGCCAGTACCAGGTAATCCGGAAGCAGGCTGAAGAGCGGCCCCGGATACGACGCTGTCTGAATCGCGGAAACGCACAGGATGCAGCCCAGAATCGCTTCGATCCAAAAGCGATGATGCCGCGTCCGTCCATCCAGCACGCGCTGTGAAAAGATCTGCACAGCAAGTCCGAGCGCCGCTCCCGCGCCCAATGCGATCGCAGGGGCATTCCATCCGGCCGTTAAGCTGGCTGGATAAAAAGCGATGACCAGCCAGCGCCATACCTTGACCGCGGGCAGATGCCCCGCTTCAGGCGTGTAAACCAAGTGGAAAATCAGAGCCGGAAGCAGGCTGGTGACAGTCCGCAGCGTGAGTTCCAGAGGCGGCGCCCATGCGACCTGCAACGTCAGATTGATGACGAACGAAGCGGCCAGCGCCAGCGTGAATGCCGCCAGAACCGGCGTGTGGCGGCGGTGCCGATCCCGCCAATACATCACTACGAGGACCGAAAATGTCAGCGCCCCGAAAGTGAACGTAACCAACGAAGCGCCGTATAGAGCGATGTCCCACGCTTGGTTCACCATGTGTCAGACCTGGTTCCCCGCATCACGGCGCGACGTTCGATCGGCTTCCCCGTGGCATCCTTCAAAGCCGCCAGAATCGCCAATGCGGCCGGGCTCTCCAGCAGCACGGCTCCCCGTTTTCCATCGTCCGTATCATATACGATCCCGACCAGTTGGTCCCGGCTGACGTGCAGCAGCCCGAACAGCGCGAACGGCCCCACCAGGACCCCCAGCGCGACCACGTTTTCGACGCGCCGGTGCGCCTCCTGCCCGTAGCTGATCGATCGAACCTGCGACGGCTTGATCCGCACCGTCGCTTTCGGCGAAAACGTCAGCACGATCGCGTCCGGGTTCACCGTGAGCGCAGTGTTCCAATCCCACGGGTCGACCTTTACCTGTATGGTGCCGCCATGATACCGGATCTTGTTCCACGATGTCCGTGGAGCGGCAGACGCCTGCACCCATGAAAAGGCCAGTACGGTCAAGACTGCAACGGCGCGGCGCATCGGCTCGCGTCCAGTATAAAAAGGGTGCCGCGCCAAGACAACGATTCGCCGATGAGCGGCGTATCCAGCCGATGAGCGGCGTCATTTCGAGCCGCGCCGTCCATCCTACGATTCGCGCCGCTCATAAGAATCCGCTGGCCGTTGAAGGCGCACGCGGTCTAAGATGTCTCGAAAGGTGCAACTTCATGAGAACGGTGTTGCTGCTGACCATAACGTGCGCGGCTGCTTTCGCACAAGGTGTCCAGAATATGGACATCAGTCTTATGTTCGGTCGCGCTCACGGTTCCGGCGCCGTGGTCGTCGGATCCGACGGCTCCGCAACCGTCACCGGATCGGGCGGGTTCACGCAACAGTACAGCTACGGCTATCAATTCACTTCGACCAAGGCGGGGAGCCTCTACCTGGAAACGCCGCTGACGATCGTATCGAACTCCTCCGCAACCGTTATGGGAGGACCCGCGGGAGGCAGCGTGTCCAGCTTGAATCGCCGCGCGTTTTACTTCACCCCTGGTATTCGATATAAAATTCCTACCGGAACGCGCATCTCATTTTACGCAGCGCTCGGCGGCGGCCTCGCGACCTACAATGAACGGGACACCGTGGTCAATGGACAGGTCACGGCCACCAATGCCTCCAGTTATCATCCAGCTCTCGATTTCGGGGGTGGAATCGATCTGCGTCTCGCCCGGTGGATGAGTCTGCGCGGCGAAGCCCGGGATTTTGTGAGTACCGCGGGGCTCGGAGGAACAGTTGGCAACAACCACGGCGTGTTTCTGTTCGGCCTCGCGTTCCATTTCTGACCCTGCGCTAAAATAGCAGGCGCATTCATGATTGACGGCGTTGAAACCCTGATCCTCGATCTTCTGGAGTGGCTGGCCGATCGCGAAAGAACCTACGAGGAAGTGATGGATGCCTGGCGCACATCTTGCCCCAGATTCCCGATCTGGGAAGATGCGAATGATCGCGGGCTCATCATGACGGAGTCCGTGAACGGGCGGTCAATCGTCAGGCTTACCTCATCGGGCTTGGATTTGCTTAAGGATCGCAGGCGTCGATGAAAATCTCGATCCTTGACGATTACCGCGACACTCTGCGTACGCTCGCCTGCTTCGAAACGCTGAAAGGTCACGACGTCGAGATATGGAATGATCATGTGCAGGACGTCGACAGGCTCGCCGCCCGCTTGAGAGACACTGAAGCCCTCGTGTTGATCCGCGAGCGGACAAAGATTCAGGCTCCTCTGCTCGATCGGCTAGAAAAACTGAAACTGATCAGCCAGCGCAGCGTGTACCCGCACATCGACATTGCGGCCTGCTCCAGGCACGGGATCGTGGTGTCGTCAAGCCTACATGCCGATACACCTTCTTACGCAACCGCGGAGTTGACGTGGGGGCTAATCCTCGCCGCCGTGCGACAGATCCCCCAGCAGATGGCGGCGCTCAAGGCCGGGAACTGGCAGATCGGCGTCGGCCAAAGCCTGCGGGGAAGAACTCTCGGGATTTACGGCTACGGCCGTATCGGAAGCGTTGTCGCCGGATACGGCAAGGCCTTCGGAATGAAGATCTTGGTGTGGGCGCGCGAGGCTTCTCTGGCACGGGCCCAAACGGATGGCTATCTTGCAGCGCGAAACAAAGAGGCGTTTTTCGAAGAATGCGATGTCATCTCGCTGCACATGCGGCTGGTGGATGCGACCCGGGGAATCGTAAAACCGAGCGATCTTGCTCGCATGAAGCCATCAGCGCTGCTCGTGAATACCAGCCGTGCGCCGTTGATCGAGTCCGGAGCCCTGGTCAGCGCGTTGAAAGCGGGCCGCCCGGGAATGGCCGCACTCGATGTCTATGAAGAGGAGCCGGTTCGCGGCACTCATCATCCACTTCTGGCGATGGAAAATGTGGTGTGCACGCCGCACATCGGCTACGTGACTCACGATGAATATGAGATTCAGTTTGCCGAAATCTTCGACCAGATCGTTGCATTCAGCGCAGGGAAACCGATCAACGTTGTGAATCCGGAAGTACTCGTACAATGAACCGATGGCGTTCCTCTGGAGCCTGATCTTTGTCGATCCTCTGATTATCGCTTCGACCATTTTATGCGGCTCTCTCAGTGTCGCTTTGTCGCTCTTTGACGGATCCGGCCGCACGATGATCGCGGTGGCGCGAGCTTGGGCGCGATCCCTCCTCAAGATCGCCCGCGTACGCGTCACGATCGAGGGGTTGGACCGGATCGATCCCAATGCGGCCTACGTTTTTGTATCGAATCATCTCAGCTACATGGACACTCCTGTGGTCCTCAGCCACATTCCCGCGCAATTCCGCTTCATGGCCAAGCGGGGTCTTTTCAAGATCCCGTTTCTGGGTACGCACCTGATGCAGGCCGGACATATCCCGGTGCCCCGCGAAGATCCGCGGGCCGCGGTCAAAACACTGAGCATCGCGGCGCAGACGATCCACGACCGCAAGGTTTCCATACTGGTGTTCCCCGAAGGCGGCCGATCGATGGACGGCGTGCTTCAGGAGTTCAAGGAAGGCGCGGCGTATATCGCCATTAAAGCCGGGGTCCCCATCGTGCCGATCGCGCTGGTGGGAACGCGGCACATTCTCGCCATGGGCTCCGCCACATTTCGTTCCGGCCCCGTGACGCTCCGCATCGGCGAGCCGATTCCGACCGCGGGCCTGACCCTGCGCGATCGCGGCGAGGTTACGGCAAGCTTGCGCCAGCCAAATCGTCGACATGCTTTAAATCCGCTCGCCACTTCCTTACGTATACCTCTCGAAAACACAACCTCGAAAGGGAGGAGTGCATGAATCAATCAACTTTTCGTTTCAGCGTCATCGCGTGCACACTGGCCGCATCTGCATTTGCGGCCAGCCATCGCAATGGCCCGCTGTTGCTGGAAGACCAGACGGCCAACCTCAATGACTTCTATATCTTCCGAAGTTATGAGCAAGGCAAATCGGACCGTCTCGTGATGAGCATGAGCGTCCAGGGCTTCCAGAATCCAGACAATGGACCGAGTTACTACAAATTCTCGGACAGCGTTTTGTATCGTTTTAACATCAACAACTCGCGAGGTCTGGATGGCAATCCGGACCTGGTGGTCGATTTCGTGTTCAACACCACGCTACGGCAGAACGCTACGTTCCTGTCGTACCTGGGGCCGCTCACGTCGATCGACAGCACCGGGATTCTGCTGTACCAGACCTACGACGTAGTGGTACGCAATCTGAAAACCGGACAGACCACGGCATTTCACCACGGACATGAACGGGCACGCGCTATCGGTCGCGCCTCCGAATCAGGGACCCAAGGCCACTCCGAGCTACGAGGCGAATCTGGGCCAGCCCAGCGTTTTCACGCTCTCGAACGGAATGCGCGTGTTCGCCGGACCTCGTGACGACGCGTTTTACTTTGATTCCGGCGCTACGTTCGACTTCCTGAACTTCCGTTCGCCCGCGCCGGTATTGAGCGGCAGCGCGGACCAAGGCCAGGGCGCGGCATTTCCTGCCGCAGTCGATGGATTCGCCGGCTACAACATCAGCCTGATCGCCGTCGAGATGCCCATCAGCATGGCGACCGCAGACGGCAGTGTGCCCACCGATCCCACCAGCACAAACGCCAAGATCGCCGGTTGGGCTACGACCATGCGCCAGCAGGTGACCGTGCGCCCAAGCCCGCAGGATCCGCTCTATTTCGGCGACTACGTGCAGGTGGACCGCGTGGGGAATCCGCTGACGGTGGAAGCGCTGATTCCGCTTCCGATGAAGGACTACTGGAACCGCAGCCAGCCGGCGAATGACGCACAGTTCGCTCAGTTCATCGGAAATCCGTTCTTCGCCAGCGGAATCCTGAACGGCGTGTTCGGACTGAAAGTGCCGCCCGCGCCCCGCAACGACCTGTTAGGCGTCTACGTTCCGGATATTACGCATATCGATTTGACCATCGCTCCTACGCCTCTGGCGCAGCAAAGCCGTCTGGGACCTCTGGGTGGCGACAACGCGGGTTGGCCGTTCGGAGGGCGGCGCATCGGTGACGATGTGGTCGACATCGGCTTCCGCGCTTTGGCGGGCGTTCTGGTCCCGGGGTTCCAGAACGCTCCGCCGCTGGGGGACGGCGTCAATTCGAACGACGTTCCGAACCTGGATCATTTCCCGTTCAACGCGCCTCCGCATGCCGGCTTCTCGCATAGCCAGCAGGATGGGACCAATGGTCGTGGAAAGGTGACGGGCCAGTGAAACGCTCGCTGATCGCCCTGATCGCCGCCGTGTCTGCCTTCGGGCAGACCGGCGGTCCCGATCGATTGATGAACGCTTACGCCGACCGCGCTCTCGCCGATCAGGTCGCCCGCCTGAAAACGGACGAGCGCATCAACATGTATCAGGCTCTGACCGCCGCGCAGCCTGAGAATCTGCACTACGCAAATCTCCTGGCCGGCGCGTATATCCAAAAGATGCGCGAGACCACCGATTTCGGCTATCTCAACCGGGCCTCCGAAATCGTGAGCGACGTGATTTCGCGCGACAGCCAGAACTACGAAGCATTGCGTCTGCGCAGCGAAGTGGAGCTCGAGCGGCACAATTTCAAGAAAGTGGCCGAGTATTCCCGCGACCTGACCAAGATCGCGCCGGAAGATTCCTGGAACTGGGGCACGCTGGGCGACGCGTTGATCGAGATTGGCGACTATGAACACGCCGCCGACGCCTACCAGAAGATGGTCACGATGCGCCCCGATCTTTCAAGCTACAACCGCGCGGCGTGGTATCACTTCCTGGCCGGCGACATGCCCGGCGCGATCACGATCATGGAGCAAGCCATTAAGGCCGGCAGCGCCTCGCCTGAAAATACGGCGTGGTGTCTGGTGGAACTGGGTCATCTGTTCATGAAGAGCGGACGAATCGATGAAGCAGCCCAAGCTTACGACGCGGCTGTAAAGGTGTTTCCGGGATATCATCCGGGATACGCCGGTTTGGGCCGTTCTCAAGCCGCGCGCGGCGATTTGAAATCGGCGATCGCCAGTTTCGAACGTGCCCAGGCATCCACCCCGCTTCCGGATTATGCCGCCGCACTTTTCGATCTTTACACGGCCGCAGGAGAACCCAAGAAGGCGCAAGATCAGATTGAATTAGTGGATTTGACCGACAAACTAGGCCGAACCAATGGCGAAACGGCGAATCGCAATCTGGCCATGATTTATGCGGACCACGATCTGCATGTCGAACGAGCGCTGGAGCTTGCGACCGCCGAGCTCAATGTCCGGCGGGACGTTTACACCTACGACACACTGGCCTGGGCGCTGTACAAGAACGGCAAACAGCGCGAAGCGGAGAAGGCCATCGCGGAAGCGTTAAAGCTGGGCACGCCGGAGCCGATGTTTTACTACCACGCCGGCATGATCGCACGCGATCCTGCGAAGAAGAAGGAGTACCTGACAAAGGCCTTGGCGCTGAACTCGCATTTCGACTTTCGCCAGGCGGCGGTCGCCGAAAAAACTTTGAAGGAGGTTTCCGAGTAATGCACGCAATTCTCTGGTTGGCGTTAATGAATCGAATGACCGACCCGAAGCTGACCGTTGCGCAGCGCAATGACGCTTGTTATGAACTGCGCGGCGTGCCAGCCCCGCCAGTGCTTGTTGAAATGCGCCGCGCTCTAGCGAATCCCGTGCTTCGCGCTTGCGCCGGCACGAATCTGCGAAAAGCCGGTGCGGCGGGAGAGTTGATTTCCGCCCTCAGCGATGAAGACTTTGAGGTCCGCGCGATCGCCGCCCGTGAGTTGGGTGGATTCGAGCGGCCCGATCTGCTGCCTCTGCTGCGATCCGCGGCACGCGACCGGCAGTTGGTGGTCGCGGCCAATGCGATTGAAGGAATGGCCAACTATGGTGATCCTGTGGTGCTGCCGTTCTTGCTCGACATCGCGAAAGACGGAGGCTTGATCGGCACGGCGGCGCTGAACCGTGCGCGTGCGTTCCGTGATCCGCGCGTGATCGAGGTCGCACGCGAGCTGCTAAAGAAGCCCGACGTGTCGGACCGTCTGGCGGCGATGCTCGCCATCGGCGACCTGGGCGATTTAACGGATTTGCCGGCGCTGCGCGAAATCGCCGCCACGGAAACAGAGCTAGTTTCTTCAAAAGGCCGCGGCTTCGGGCTGATGCCCGCGATCAGTTTGTCGCACGCCGCGCAGACCATGATCGAAAAGCTCGAAGCGCGCGCCGCGGAGTCACTTCCGCGATTCGATGAATAGCTTTATGCGCCCCATCGCTTCTTCTAGAATGGGCCGGTCCGAAGCGTAACAGACCCGCACGTTGCCCTCGCCTCCGGCGCCGAATGCGACGCCGGGGGCCAAGCCGACTTTCGTTTCCATCAGCAACTGTTTGCAGAATGCGAACGAATCGGTAACTCCATCCACGCGCAGGAACAGATAAAATGCGCCGTCGGGATTCGGGATCTTCACGCCTTTCACTTTGCTGAGCACGCCATAGCAGAAATCCCGATTTTCGCGGAGGCGGCAGATCATCTGGCGCATCAGCTCCTCGCCCCACAGCAGCGCCGTCTCGCCGGCGCGCTGCGTGAAGCTGGGTGCGTTGGAAACAACATATTCGGTGAGCGTCGACGCCCTCGCAACCAGGTCCTTACGCCCCACCAGCCATCCCAGCCTCCAACCGGTCATGCAGTAGGCCTTCGAGAACGACTGAATCACCACCACGGCATCGTCGCGCGTGCATTTCTTGAGGATCGACGGCGCCGATCCCGAAGGCAAACCCTTCGGCGCCGCGGGCGCCGTTAGCGATGGATAGTAGATCCGCTCATACACTTCGTCGGCCATCAACCAAATTTGGTGACGGCGCGTGAATTCGAGCAGCCGTTCCTGATCCTGCTCCGTTGCCACCCACCCCAGCGGATTCGAAGGCGATGTATAAACGAGCAAACGGGTCCGTGGCGTGACCGCTCGTTCGAGCGCATCGAAATCGATCACGTAACGCCCGTCCGAGAACACATAGGGGATCTCTCGGCACGTCGCGTTCGCCATCTGGATTATCGCCGAGCCATTCGGCCAAGCCGGTGTCAACACGATGCCCTCGTCGCCGGGATCCAGCATGCAGCGGATGGCGACGTTCAGGGCCTGCACCCCGGAAGCGGTAACGGAGATTTCAGACCCTGGGTCCAGTTCCACACCGTGCAGTTCCGAGTAGTAGCGGGCGAGCGACTTGCGAAGCGATGGCAAGCCGGCGTTCTCGGTGTAAAATGTGTACCCGTCCGCCATGGCCTTCTGCGCGGCACGTTTGATGAAGTCGGGCGTCGGGACGTTCGACTCGCCGAAATATAGCTTGTAAACTCCGTCCATCCCCATGGCAAGTTCAGCGAGTTCTCGAATTTGAGAGTGGGGGACGGCGAGTGCGGAGGGGGCGATTGTGGCTGGCATGGAGGCTTAACTTCCAGTTTACTTCGAGCCGACCGCGTATACGGCGGCGCGATCCCGATTTGCACGCGCCGCGCGGCGCTTCACGATGGCAGCGATCATCAAGACTCCGATCACCGCGCCAAGCGCGGCCATGAACATGTCTTCCTGTGAGTCCCACATATCGCCTTGCATGCCGACAAATTCTTCGCCACGCTCAGGCGTCAGGATGTTGGCCATGAGCGCCTCCAGAATCTCGTAAATCGCGCTGAGCGCCAGTGTGCATTCGACCGGCAGAAAGTATAGCCAGTTTCCTTTCACGCGCATCGATCGCATCGCAATTTCGCGAAACGGATACGCCAGCATCAAGCCAAAGCTGAAATGCGCGATCCGGTCATAATGATTCCGGTGCGTGTGCAACAACGGTTTGATCCATTCTCCCAGCGGAACGTCGGAGTATTTGTAGTGCGCCCCGAATTCGTGAATGGAGAGGTAGAGAAAAATGAGGAGATACGAGAGATCTGAGAACGGAAATCGACGGTAGGTGAGGATCAGCACCGGTATCAAACAAAAAACCAGGCTGTTTTCCAGCGCCCAATCGAAAACCTTATCCGGATGATACGCGGCGATCGCCATAACTGCGCACATCCCAGCGCAAATCCATTGCAAAAACCGGTTTTCCCGGAAACTCAGGGGTACGGCGGTAGACGCGGTGGTCAAAAGGGCATTAGACAACGGGGAGGGTCACGGAAGCAAGTCAGCCGTGCCGGTCCTTGGCCGTCATCAACTCCTGGATATTGACCAGCTCCGTCGGATAGCTCCCCGTATAGCACGCGTAACAATAGTTGTGACGATCGTCGCCGACGGCCTGGCGCAGCGCGCTCGAGAGAGAGATACCCAAGCGAATCCGCCTCGACAAAGCGGCGAATCTCCTCCACGGTGTTGTTCGCGGCGATTAACTCGGCCAGGCTTGGCGTATCCACACCGTAAAAACACGGCGAAATCGTGGGCGGGCAGGAAACGCGCAAGTGCACCTCGCGCGCGCCGGCGCCGCGGACCATGCGCACAATCTTCCGGCTGGTGGTTCCGCGCACGATCGAATCGTCAACCAGAATCACGCGCTTGCCTTCCAACAGATGGCGGACCGGGTTCAACTTGAGCTTCACTCCGAAGTCGCGAATGGCCTGCGACGGCTCGATGAACGTCCGGCCCACGTAGTGATTCCGGATCAGCGCCTGGCGGAACGGAATCTCCGCTTCAGCCGCATAGCCGATGGCGGCCGCGACGCCGGAATCGGGAACGGGCACCACCACGTCGGCATCCACGGGGTGCTCACGCGCCAGCAGACGGCCTAACATCTCGCGCGATTCCTGGACAGGCCTTCCAAATACGATCGAATCCGGGCGCGAGAAATATACGTGTTCGAAAACGCACTGCGAGTGGTCGCGAATCGGCGCGTAGCGTTCCCGAGTGATGCCTTCCGGACCGGCGATCACCATTTCACCGGGATCCACGTCGCCCAGGTAGACCGCGTCGATCAAATCGAATGCGCACGTCTCCGAGGCGAACACGTAGCAAATCCGGCCTCCGGATAGCTCCTTCTGGCCGAAGGCAAGCGGGCGGAATCCCTGCGGGTCCCGCGCCACCAAAATCCGGTCTTCGGCGAGAAACACCAGCGAAAACGCGCCTTCCAGTTGCAGCATGGCTTCGCGCAGCGCCCCGGCCAGGGTACGTTCGCGCGAACGGGCCACCAGGTGCAGAATCACTTCCGTATCGCTCGAAGCCTGAAAAATGGAGCCGTCACTCTCCAGTTCCCGCCGCAACTCCCCCGCGTTGGTGATGTTGCCGTTATGCGCGACCGCGATGCGCCCTTTGTTGCAGGCCACTGAAAACGGCTGGGCGTTCAGCAACCCCGAATCGCCCGCTGTCGAATAGCGCGTATGGCCGATCGCGTGATCGCCAGGCAACGACCCAAGAACTTCAGGCGTGAAGATATCGGCGACATGCCCCATGGACTTATGAGAGTGGATGGCGCGGCCGTCGCTCGAACAGATCCCGGCGCTCTCCTGGCCTCGGTGCTGGAGCGCATACAACCCGAGGTACGCCAGATTCGCGGCTTCGGGATGGCCGTAGATGGCGACGACACCGCACTCTTCATGGAGTTCATCAAACATGGGTAAAGGAAAGCTGATTCTCGAGGGCGCCCTCTGAAACCTCGCGCAAACGATACACCGGGCAATCGATCCATGTCATCGAATCGTTGCCGATCCGTAATCCTTCTTTAATTGTAACTCCGATGCGAAGGGCATCGACCCCATGCGTGCGCGCGATGCGTTCTACCTCCTCAGGCGCAGCCGTCGATACCAGAATGCGCGACGGACCTTCGTGGAACAGCGCCAGCTCCGGTTTGAGGCCGGTAGTAAGATCGACGGCAGCCCCAATGCCGCCCATAGAGCATTCGGCCAGTGCCACCGCGAGGCCGCCGTCGGCCAAATCATGCGCGGAGTCCGCGACACCCGCGGCGACAATCTCGCGAATCGCGCCCTGCACCCGTTTTTCGCAGTCGAGATCGAGCGCCGGCGGCAATCCCCACAATCCGTCGAGCACCACTTTGGCGTACTGCGTTCCACCGAAGCGCGTCGCGTCCGCATCGCCCAAGCCACCGAGCAGCATCACGGTTCGGCCTTCGT
>CAWJHI010000009.1:0-65918 GCA_963842485.1 Terriglobia bacterium
GCGGCGCAACGGTCTGGGACTGCGGAACGTGCGCAGCCGCCTGGAGACGCGCTTCGGTCCCGAGGCCCGCCTCACCGCACACGCCGATCAGGACCACTTCCGGGCTGAACTGGTGGTCCCGTGCCGGAGGCCTGCGTGAGCCTGAGTGTCCAGCCGGGGTCGAACCTGGCGCACTATCGCGTGGTTTCCAAGCTCGGCGCCGGTGGCATGGGCGAAGTGTTTCTGGCCGAGGACACGCGCCTGCTTCGAAAAGTCGCTTTGAAGGTCTTGCTGCCCGAGGTTGCGGCCGACTCCGAGCGCCTGGCCCGCTTTCTTCTCGAAGCGCGAGCCGCTTCCGCGCTCAGCCACCCCAATGCCGCGCACATTTACGAAATCGGCGAATCCGGCGGATTGCATTTTCTTGCGATGGAGTACATCGAAGGCGAAACGCTGGAATCACGCCTCTCCGGCGATCCGCTGCCGCTCGCGGAAATCCTCTCCATTGGAGCACAAGTTGCCGGCGCGCTGGATGCCGCCCACGCCCGCAACATCGTGCACCGCGATATCAAACCCGCGAACCTGATGATCGGCCCGCGCGGGCATGTCACTGTGCTCGACTTCGGTCTGGCGAAGTTCATTGCGGACGAAAACGCCCCAGACTCTTCCAGCCGGATCGCCACCGAGTTCATGACGAGCGGCGGAGTCGTCCTTGGCACGGTTTCCTACATGAGCCCGGAGCAGGCGCTCGGGCGCAACGTCGACCACCGCACGGATCTGTTTAGCCTCGGCGTGGTGCTGTACCGCATGGCTACCGGCCGCCTTCCGTTCGCGGCCGCAACTCCGCAAGAGACCCTTGCGCGCGTCTTGGAAGCGCAGCCCGAGGCGATGGCCCGCCTCAACTATGAGCTGCCCGCCGAGTTTGAGCGGCTGGTTCGAAAATGCCTGGAAAAGGATCGCGATCGCCGTTACCAGTCCGCACGCGAGTTGCAGATCGATTTGAACAATCTCGAACGGCCAGCCGAAGCTCGCCCGCGCTCCGGCGCGATCCGCGCGGCCATTGTCGACGATGAAGAACTGGCGCGTCACCTATTGCGCGAATACCTTCTCCAGGCCGGCGGCGTCGAGATCGTGGCCGAATGCGCGAACGGATTTGAGGCGGTGAAATCCATCGCGGATCACAAGCCCGACCTCGTGTTGCTGGACGTTCAGATGCCCAAGCTCGACGGCTTCGAGGTGCTGGAGCTGATTGACCCGTCGATCGCCGTGATTTTCGTTACCGCGTACGATCAATATGCGATGCGCGCATTTGACGCGAACGCTGTCGATTACCTGCTGAAGCCCTTCAGCGCGGATCGTTTTCGCAAGGCCCTGGACCGTGTGCGGCAGCGCCGCGGGAGTCCGGCCCAGCAGCAAAAAATCTCCGCCACGGAACTCTCCGCCGCCGCGCGTCCACCCGAGCAGAAACTCGAGCGTATCGTCGTAAAGGACGGCGCTAAGGTTCACATCATCCCGCTGGACAAGCTGGATTACGTCGAAGCTCAGGACGATTACATCGCGCTGCGCAGCGAAAAGAAGAACTATCTGAAGCAGCAGACCATCTCCAGCATTGAGGCTCAACTCGACCCGAAACGCTTCGTGCGCATTCACCGCTCCTACATCGTCAACCTGGAACGTATCGCGCGCATCGAACCCTACACGAAGGACAGCCGGGTCGCCGTGCTCGCGGACGGCACGCAGTTGCCGGTCAGCCGGTCGGGTCACGCCAAGTTGAAGACGCTGCTCGGCGAAGTCGGCTGATCGCGGTTCTGCTAAATAATTAATACTTTCCTGCCAACGCTTCGGGCGCGGTCGCGTCTTTAGGTCCATGCAGACCCTATGGCACGACCTACGCTACGCGTGCCGGATGCTCGCTCGCCGGCCTGGGTTCACCATCGTCGCGGTCCTGGCGCTGGCCCTAGGCATCGGCGCGAACACCGCGGTCTTCAGCATCATCCGAGGCGTCCTGTTGCGCCCGCTGCCCTATGCCGATCCAGACCGCCTGATGACCCTTTGGGAATCGAATCTTAAGGTTCACGCGCCGCATGAGCCCGCGTCACCGCCAAACTTTCAGGATTGGTCGAAGCAGAGTCAGTCGTTTGCCGGAATGGCAGCGCGCTCCGGGGCCTCAGGTGTGCTTACCGGAGAAGGCGAAGCTGAACTGCTAATCGGCGCCAGTGTGACGACCAATTACTTCGATGTGCTCGGCGCGAGTCCGGCGATGGGCCGCGGCTTTGTGTCCGAAGATGCCGAACGCGACGTCGCCCTCCTCAGCGATGCGCTTTCGGAGCGCCGGTTTGGACGCGATCCTCACATCCTGGGACGGCAGCTTAGGCTTGGTTCGTCGACCCAAACGATCATTGGTGTCATGCAGCCCTCGTTTCGCGACCCCGATTACGACGGCCGCCGGCCCTCGGAATTCTGGACCACTCTGCACAAAGACGATCTTCCGCCGCTGCGCCGCGCCGATTTCCTGCGCGTGTTTGCGCGGCTGAAGCCAGGCATCTCAGTCCGACGGGCGCGAGCCGAGATGACGACCATCGCGCAGCGCCTCGCCAGGCAGTATCCGGGTTTCAACGCCGCCTGGACTCTCGAAACCGTTCCGCTGGATGAAGCCATCTCCGGCGACCTTCGCCAGCCCTTGTGGCTGCTGCTCGGTTCGGCCGCCCTGCTGCTGCTGATCGCGTGCGCGAATGTCGCGAACCTCGCCTTGGCTCGCGCGACGGAGCGGCGAAGAGAGTTTGCCATCCGCACGGCGCTCGGAGGCGGGAAATCGCGTCTCTTCCGCCAATTGCTCACCGAAAGCCTAGCGCTCGGGCTGTTGGGCGGCATCGCCGGCCTTTTCGTCGGAATCTGGACCATGCGCGGCATGTTGGCGGTGGGGTCGGCGTTCATCCCGCGGTCCTCCGATGTGCGGCTGGATCCATGGGTGATGCTGTTCGCATTCGCCGCGGCGTGCGCGACGGGTGTTCTGTTCGGCGTGCTGCCCGCGCGCCAGGCGGCGAGAACGGATCTGAATCAATCGCTGAAGGCTGCCGGGCGCGGCGCAATCGGGCCGGGACGCGGCCGCGCGCGAGCGCTCTTGGTGATCTCCGAAGTCAGCTTGACGCTGGTGCTGTGGTAGCCGGGGGGCTCCTCCTGCGCAGCTTTTGGGCCATGCAAGCGGTCCCGCTCGGCTTCGAGCCTTCGCGCATCCTGACCGCGGATCTGCGCCTGCCCGGCTCGCCGGCGAACCCTACGCGGAGCATCGCATTTCTTTCCGAATTCGTGAATCGCGTGGAGCGGTTACCCGGCGTCACCGGTGCGGCCGCCATCAACGCCGCTCCCATGAGCGGGCGGGGCAACGAACTCTCCTTCACCATCGAAGGCCGCCCGCCCGTGCCGTCGAGCGAAGTCCAGGACGCCTTCGTCAACGCGGCCACTCCGGGCTACTTCAATCTTATGGGGATCCATCTGCTGCGGGGCCGATTGCTTGAGCCCGCCGATTCCCGGGAGGCGCCGAAAGTCGCCCTGGTCAGCGATGGTATGGCGCGGCGTTACTTCCCTTCAGAGGATCCGCTGGGACATCGCGTCACCTTCGACGGCACAACTTACTACACCATCGCAGGCGTCGTCGCGGATGTGCATCATGAAGGATTCACGACCACGCCCAAGGCGCACGTATATGTGCCATACCCTCAATTTCCGTTCCCGCGCATGACTGTAATGGTTCGTGCGAGCCTGGATCCAGCCACACTGGTCTCCGCCGTTCGCGCCGAGCTTCGCGCGCTCGATCCCAACCTCCCCCTGCTCGGCGTCAAGACCGAAGAAGCTCTCATGGCTGAATCCGTCGCCCCGCGCCGCTTCGCGCTCACCCTGCTCGGCGGTGTTCGCGGGTCTGGCTCTGCTGGTCGCCTCCCTGGGAATTTACGGCGTGATCTCTTATTCCGTGACCGAATCGACGCAGGAGTTCGGCGTGCGAATGGCGCTCGGTGCCATGCGAGGCGATGTTCTCCGAATAGTGCTCTGGCGCGGGCTGAGCATGGCCGCAATCGGGATCGCAGTGGGAGCGCTGGTGTCGCTGGGCATCGCGCGGATGCTCGCTGGTTTTCTATTCGGAATTACCGCGCACGATCCCGTAACCTTCACCGCAGTGGCCGTTATCTTTGTCATCGTGGCAGGCGCCGCCTGTCTCGCCCCGGCATGGCGCGCGACCCGCGTCGAGCCGATGGTCGCACTGAGGTACGAATGATAAAGACAGTCGGCTCACGGACATCGGACTTGGAACGCGCGCTTCGCGGTCTGCTCGCGATTGGGCGACAGGATCACCAGTTGCACCCACCCGGAATAAGATGTGCCCAATTCCCAATCGAACCAGATGGGTTTGGCTTCCGGCCGCGAAAACTCGATCGTGTGTTCGGGACTGCTGGCCCCATCGCTGCGAACGAATTTATAGACCACCGGACCCGGCGCATACGGATGGATCTGGCCTGCGAAGTGAACCTTCGCCGGACATCCGCGGCTAACGGTCGGGTTTTCGAGCAGGATATCGATTCGCTCATTGGCGCGAAGGGTGACAAACGCGAAAAACGCCGCGCCTGCGGCCAGGGAATAGACGGTCGATCTGATGTTCATACCTAGAGGACGCCCGGAATCGGATGGAAATGGCTCATATGAATAACCTGGGATACACGCTTCGCCTGCTGGGAAAGAGCCCTGCATTTACCCTGATCGCAGTCGCCACCCTGGCGCTTGGGATCGGTGTGAATAGCTGCATTTTCGCCATCGTCGACGCCGTGATGCTGCGGCCTCTGCCCTACCCCGCGCCCGAGCATCTGGTTGCGATTTGGGAAACCCTCACCGGAGATCCACCCGACCATTGGGACACTCACAACTCCGGGTCCAATCCACGCGTGCGGATGCCGGCATCGGGACGCTGCTTCTGGTGCTGTTCGCCGGACTCGCTCTGGTTCTCGCGCTGATTGGAGTGTACAGTGTCATCTCGTATTCCGTGTCGCAGCGGACCGGGGAGATCGGCCTGCGCATCGCGCTAGGAGCGGGGCGCGGCGACATTCTCCGCCTGGTGATTCGTGCGTGCGATGGCTGTGGTCGGCGCCGGGATCCTGGTAGGCGCGGCTGGAGCGTATGAACTCTCGCGCTACATGGAAACGCTTCTGTTCGAGAATCAGGCCCGGCGACCCTCTCACTTACGGCACCCTGGCGCTGCTGCTCTCAATCGTGGCGTTCACAGCGTGCTACGTTCCCGCGTGCCGCGCAACGAAAGTCGACCCTATGGTCGCATTAAGGTACGAGTAACCCCCGGCTACCTTTTGTCGCCGCAACGGACGACGACAGGCTGGCGGCATTCGCGAATTTTCGTGGGCGTAAATAGTTACCTTAACGAGGCCGGGATTTCGATTGTTTTCCCCGACATCAATGCGCCCGCATTGCTCTTCTTCAGCATGTCGTTGATCTCCGGGATCTGCCGGTCGACGAACGCGTTCACGTCAGCCAAGTCCTTCATAAACTCGCTCTTCAGCTCGTTGTAATATTCGACTTCGTACTGCGTTGGCGCCGCCAGCACGCGATCGATGCCATTCAGCAGTTGGCCCAGCCGGTCCACCAGCCGCGGAGCCATGCTGTACCCGGGAATGTTATCCGGCCGCGCCAACTTCAGCTCCATTGACGACACCTGCTGCTTCCGCTCATCCAGCAACCCGAGCAGCACCTTCGGCGCCTGCGGATCGAGCGCCCGCACACTCTTCTCGGCCTGGTCGAGCTCTGCCTTCCACGTGTCGATGGACCGCAGCGCATCGTTCACGGTGGACGTCATGTCCCGCAATTTTGTGTTGATTTCAAGCTGTGTACGCAGCCCGGATTCATTGGCGCCAACGGTGGGATCGAGGCGAACTTCCAGTTCGCGCGTCTGCATCTTACCCGCCGCCGTCATCCGCACCGTGTATTTTCCAGGCAGCGCCTGCGGTCCGATCGACGGGAACCGGAATCCGCCACCCTCATCGTTGCCCCCCGCCGGCCGCCGGGTGTGCGGACCTTGATACCGCAAGTCCCACGTGACGCGATTCAATCCCGCTTCCTGCGGAACCGAGCCCAGATCCCGAATCACTTTGCCCGCGGCATCCAGAATCTCGATCTTCGCCGGCCCGCCCGCTTTCAAGTAGTATGTGATTGGCGCGCCATATGCCGGATTCGGACCTGTGAACGGTTTGTTCCCGTTCTGCCCCACGCTGCCGCCGCCGCGAGCCGCTGCGTCGAAGCGGAGCGCCGGCCTCATGCCAAACAGGTAAGCGCTCTGCGCCGCCACCTCGGCGTTCATCTGCTGGAGCGGCGACGCATCGTCGAGAATCCACAGGCTGCGGCCATGCGTGGCCAGAATCAAATCGTTCTCCCTCGGATGAATCACGATATCGCGTACCGCCACCGGCGGCAGATTCTTCAGATGCATCCTCACCCATTGATTTCCTCCGGTGAACGAAACGTGCAGTCCCAGCTCGCTGCCGACATACAGCAACTGCGGATTCTTGGGATCCTCTTTCACCACCCAAATGTAATCGCTTTCCGGTAAATTTCCGCTGATCTTGGCGAACGTCTTGCCAAAGTCGGTGGTCTTATAAAGATACGGGTGAAAATCGTCAAACCAGTGATGTTCAAAAGCGACATATGCGGTTCCCGCGGCAGTGCGTGACGGCTCGATCCACGCGATTTCGGCGAACTTCGGGACGCCTGGCGCGTTGCCGGTTAGGTTGGTCCAGTTCTTGCCGCTGTCGCGAGTGATTTGCAGATTGCCGTCGTCTGTGCCCGCCCATATCACGCCCGCCTGTACCGGCGACTCCGCGATGCGGATCACTGTGCAGTGATATTCGGCGGTCGTATTCTCGGTCCACACGGTGCCGACGCTTTTCTGCTTTTCCGGGTCGTTGGTGGTCAGATCCGGGCTGATCACGGTCCACGTTTTTCCGAAGTCCGTCGACTTGAATACCACGTTACTGCCGAAATACACGGTATTTTTGTCGTGAGGCGATCCGACGATGGGCGTGTTCCAGTTGAACCGGTACTTCATCTCGTCCACCGGGCCGCCGTCATTGCGCCTCGGCTGCGGGCTTACATCCTGCTGTTCGTGGATCCGCATGTCGGTGCGCACGATGCCGCCGCCCTGGTTTTCCGACAGGAAAATCTCCGGCTCATCGGTGCTGTTGATGACGTGGAAGCCGTCGCCACCGCTCACGTTGCGCCAATCGCTGTTCACGATTCCCGCCCCGTGCGTCCGGTGGGGGCCGCTCCATGATCCGTTGTCCTGCAATCCGCCGGAAAGGTAGTAAAACGGCCAGCGATTATCGGCGTAAATCTGATAAAACTGCCCGATCGGTACGTTCAACACCGCTTCCCACGTGGCCGCGCGATCGTAAGAAACCGCCATTCCGCCGTCGTCTCCCAGCCAGACGCGATTGGCATCCTTCGGGTCCACCCAAACCGTGTGAAAGTCGCCATGGATCGCCGTGGCGATGCGTTTCCAGGTCCGGCCCGCGTCGATGGTCGTCATGACCTGCATGCCGATCGAATACACACGATTCTCGTCCGTCGGATCGACCGTCACGTGGCTATAGTAAAGCCCACGCCCGACCACAGCCGGGTCCTTCGACATTACCTGGAAATGGTCGCCGCGATCGTCGGAGCGGAACAGCGTGCCTTCGTTCGATTCGCCGACGACATACACGACGTTCGAGTTGCTGGCCGCGACGCGCACGCCCACGCGTCCGAAGTTTTTCGCCAGTCCAACGGTAAGCTGCGTCCAAGTCTTCCCGCCATCCAGGGACCGGAACACCCCGGTCTTCTCGCTACCCGAAGCGAACATCCAAGGCCGGCGTAGAAATTTCCACATGGTCGCGTAAAGAATGTTGGGATTGTTCGGATCGATGTCCATGTCCGCGCAGCCGTGGTCCGCGTCGATGTACAGAACCTTCTTCCACGTCTCGCCGCCATCGTTCGTCATGAAAACGCCGCGCTCTTCGTTCGGCCCGGTATTGTGCCCCAGGGCGCACGCGTAGGCGATTTGCGTATTTAGCGGATGGATCACCATCCGCGAAATGTGGTGTGTGTCGCGCAAGCCCAAGTTGCGCCAGGTCTTTCCGCCGTCGAGCGTCTTGTAAACGCCGTCGCCGAAGCTGACGCTGTTGCGAGCGTTCGCTTCGCCGCTTCCCAGCCAGATCACATCCGGGTTGTGCGGATCCACAGCGATGTTGCCGATCGAAATGGTCGAGCCGTGATCGAAGATCGGCGTCCAGGTGGTCCCGCCGTTGGTGGTTTTCCACAGTCCGCCCGAGGCCGTGGCCGTGTAAACCAGCCCGGGATTGCCGGGAATCCCTTCAATATCGGTGACGCGGCCACCCATGGCTGCAGGCCCGATGCTGCGAAACTCCAATCGCTCAAACAGCGAGGCGTCTTGTGCAAAAAGCATCGGCGTTACGAATGCGAGCGTGAGCCACTTCATGGTCAGTTCTCCAGGAACAGCGATTTCAAGAATTCTCTGTCGTCCAGTACGGTTTTAAAGACGGGCCTCTGCGCGATCTGGTCGAATCGGCGCTTGAAGTTTCCGGTGTCCGCGGTTTGTGCCTTGCGTAAATTCTCGAGTGCGGCCGGCTTGTCGCCCGACACATACTCGATCATCCCCAGCGTCATCCGCGCCTGGTTATTCTGCGGCGCGTATCGAATCACGCTCTGCGCCGCTTCGCGAGCTCCGCCCATGTCATTCGCGCTCAGGAGCTTGCCGACTTTCTCCTGATACAGCAGCCCGAGGTTGATGTCGAGCAGCCGGCGCAGCTCCGGGAACGGATCTGGCGCGTCGTCGACATTGATGTAAATGTAGCGGTCGTTGTTGATATTACGGCCGCCGCCCTTGCGGACCACCAGCATCGATGCCGACTGTTTACCGCACGAATCGCCGCCCGCCGCGTCTCCCGCTTTGAGTGCGGCCCACATCTTTTCCGCCAGCTCCCCGTGCGTCGCCTCGAACGCTTTTCCCATGGACTCCGGCACCTGCGGCCCGACCAGAATATTGCCTTGCGCCGACCAGTTTTTTCCCTGCCGGTCGCCCGCCCAGTTTGGCGCATTCGGTCCGGTGAACGCGGCGATGTTGCCCTTGGAATCGATGATCGCGACCTGCCGCCCGTCCTTCCCTTCGAAGGCATCTTCGGCAAGCAGCCGGTCCAGCACCTGCTTCGCCGTCAGCCCCAGCTTCAAAAGCTCGATTCCCTTGGGTCCGTAGCCGACGTTGACATTGGCCTGCGTGGCAACCGCTCCGACGCCCGCCTCCGCCCACGGCACCACCGAACCGACAGAGAAATACCGCGACGCAACCGCAACCCCCCAGTCCCCCGCCGCCGCATCGTAAGCGACGATCGAGAAAGTGGAAACGTTTTCAGCCGCGAACGCGGCGCTCGCGGCGAGCACACAGACAACCAGCGCCTTCATGGATAGAAGCATACAACAGCATGACCGACTTGACAGAAGTCATAACTTCTCATAAACTTAACACTGTTAACTCACATGGGTGTACAGGAACGGCGAGCCAGGGAAAAAAAGGAACTGCGGCAGGAGATCCTGGATGCCGCGCGCGATCTGTTTGTGCGGGAGGGCTTCGAGAATGTCTCCATGCGCAAGATCGCCGAGAAGATCGAGTATTCCCCCACCACTATCTACCTGTATTTTCAAGACAAATCGGATCTGCTCGATTGCATCTGCGAGGAGACTTTCGCGCGCCTGGTGCGCAAACAGAACGCGCTCGATCAGGCCGTGTCCGATCCGGTCGAGCGTCTCCGCCGAGGCCTGCGCGCCTACATCGAATTCGGGCTGAAACATCCCAATCATTACAAGGTCGCCTTCATGATGCCGGAGCCGTTCGACGATCTGGAAGCCTGCCATCGTTCGCATGATATGGGGCAGAAGGCGTTCGATCATCTGCGCCGCACGCTGGCGCAGTGCGTGGAGGAGCATCACTTTGAAGTCGCGGACCTGGAAGCTGTGGCCCAAGCGGTATGGGCGACTATCCATGGGCTGACGTCGCTTCTGATCGCGCATCCGCGTTTCCCCTGGGTGGACCGCAATCACCTGATCGACACGCTGGTGGAGCAGACCATGAACGGAATCCGCACCGGAGCGCCCGTCCTCACCGTCGATCAGAGTTCGCGATAGGTCGCCAGCTCTACGCCGGTTTCCTTCAGCGCCGCGCGCACCTCGGGCGAAGTCAGTGCGCGCAGTTCCTGTTCGCGGCTTTCTTTTAATCGCGTGCTTTGCGCACGCAGCTCGTCCGTACATCGCCCCGGATGGCACATGAATTCCGTCGACCCATCGGGCAGCGCGCCAATCAGCGAGACCAGACTCGCCGCGTCGTAATTTCCGGTGATCTGAAACCCCGCGAAGTGATCCGTCGAGCGGCAGCCATGCCGCTTGAGTACTTTTTCGAAGTGGCCTCCAACCACGCCAAATCCGGCGCTGACCACCCGCTTGGTTCGGCTCACACCGCCCGGCTGCAACGGAAAATCAAACGGCCGCCGCACCCAGGGAATCGAAAACTCTTCGGAGATTCGCGCCACTGCGTCCAGGACCGGAGGGAGAAGATGCGTGTGCTTGTGCGTATCGAGATGCGTCGGCTGCAAGCCTGCGTCGACGATCCGCCGCACCTGCGCCGCCAGCTCGTCATAGACACGAATCTTCCGAATCGATAACACCAGCTTCGCCACCGTCTCTGGAAAGCCGGGCGAGCCGACCAGTACCAGATGGCACCCCACGTCGAGCAGCGGATTCTCCTTCGCGATCCGCACGGCGTCGTCGAACGCGGCGCCGGTGGCCATCAGCGTGGTTGCGGTGAGAATCCCTGCGCGATGCGCTTCGAGGATCCCCTGGTTGACATCGTGCGTGAAGCCGAAGTCGTCGGCATTCACCACCAGTTTGCGTGTCCGCGTGGGAACCACTGTAGGATCTTGTTGTAAACGGGGATTGGCCGCTTTGTCCCCGCCCGCAACACCTTGATCTCCCGCAGAAGTCCCGCGGCGGACATAGCGGTCTGTCCTTTTTTCCAACAAGCTCCTAGAAGATGCTGACTTTGATGTGCAGGAACTTCTTCGGGTTGGAGCGGAAATCCTTCATCAACCCGTGCATCTCCCGCGTCGTGCCGTCCAGCGACTCATATAAGGACGGATTGTTCAGAAGTTGCGATATCGTTCCCTGCCCGTTGTTAATCTTGTCGAGCAGCGCGTCCAGCCTTCCCATCGTGTTCTTGATCTCGTCGTGCAGCTCTTCGGTCTTAAAGAATTTGCCGACATCGCCCTTGCCCGCGTTGACCTGTCCGCCAGCATATCGTTTGCCTGGCCAAGGATTTTTCTGAAATCGGCGACGGTGGTGCGGAAGTCGTTATACAGCGCTTCATCCTTCAGGAGCTTACCCAGAGTACCCTCTCCGTGCTCCAGTCCATCCATCAGTTTGTTCAAGCGTGCAATGGAATCCTGCGCGCTGTTGAGCAGCGTGTCGTCGTTAATCAGTTTGCCGATGGTGCCTTTGTTCGAATTGAGCGCCAGGATCAGCTTGTTCGATTCATCCAGGAGCGCTTGAGCTCTTCTTGTATAAGGTCTCGTCGTACAGGAATTTACCGATGTTCCCGTTGCCGGATTGAACTTGGCCTACGATGGCGTCCATCTTCGTCACGATGCTCTGCAACGCCGTCAACGCGGTGTTGCCCTGCTTCACGAAGTTGTCGATGGTGGTCAGCTCTTCGCTGCGGATTTCCGCGCCGTTGGCCACCGTTTGCGGACTGTGGCCCTTGGTGATGTTGATGAATTTCGTACCCAGCAGATTCCCGGCGGAAAGCTGGGCCAAAGAGTCCACCGGAATCGCGGACATATACCGGTCTTCGATCTCCATGTCGATCTTGATGACCCGTCGCGCGTCATTCGATCCCGACAGGCCAACCTTGCGAACTTTACCCACCGCGAAGCCGTTGAGCCGGACGGGCGCGCCCTCGGCGAGATCCGAGGAATCGTCCATATACGTGAAAATGTTCGACTTGCTTCGAAATAGACCGCCCGTGCCGGAGATGAGAAAGATGAGGTATCCGAGGATCGACAGCGCGATAATCGCCATCACTCCCACACGCAACTCGGCCCATTTGGCTTTGCTGTGTTGCGCCATAGTTTTATCTCAGCCGCCCCTTCTCCCTGCGATTCATTTCGCGAATTTCTGTACGTAGGAATCTTGCGAAGCTTTCAGCTCCTGCTGTGGGCCGGCGAATATCAAGCGCCCTTCCTTCATGACGAAAAATTCTGTCTTCACCGGCTGCTCCCCGCTCTGCGGAGCCGCTTCAATTTGGCCACTGCTGGGATTGTAGCGAAAATTTGCCATCAGATGCCCGTCCTGAGGGCGATGCGTCACCAGAATGGACGCCGCGTTCCTCAGATCGCGCTCCTTTAAAATCAGATTCACGATGGTGTTTGCGGTGATCGGGTCCAGGCCGGCGGTGGGCGAATCGTACAGCAGCAGCGGCGGCTCCGTGACGATCGCGCGGGCAATCCCGACCCGGCGGCGCATGCCTCCGCTCAGCTCGCTGGGGAATTTCTCAAGCGTCTGTTCCAGCTCGACGAACCGCAGCGCCTCGCGCACTTTCTGGTCGACGTTACCGTCCTGATTCTGGAGCGATCTGCTGAGCACCCGCTGGTTGACCAGCGGATACGCCACGTTTTCGGCAATGTTCATTGAATCGAACAGCCCGCCTTCCTGGAACAGGACGCCCATTTTGGCGCGAATATCGAACCAGCCGCTCTCTTTCAGGTTGGTCACATCCTCCCCGAACACGTAGAGCCGCCCCGAGTCCGGTTTCACCAGCCCCAGGGCCGTCTTCAGCAGCGTGGTCTTGCCACTGCCGGCGGCTCCCAGGACCACGCGTGAATCGCCAGCCCGCATTTCAAAGGAGACGTGATCCAGCGCTGTGATATCCCCGAAATTCAGGCTCACGTCGTCGAATCGAACTACGGAATCTTCAGGCATCTCAAAGATTGATGAAAATCTGGCCTATGAAGAACGTGACCACGAAGATCCAGATGGAGGAAACGACGACGGCTTTCGTCACCGAGCGGCCCACTCCCTCCGTGCCGCCGGTGGTCCGCATTCCGTAGAAGCAGCCGACCAGAGCGACAATGATCGCGAACGAGAACGGCTTCACCAGTCCCTGCACCACGTCGTTGTATTCAAGGATCTGCCACGCGGGCGTAAAGTATTGCGAAAAGCGAATGTCGAACTTCAAGTTCGCGACCATATATCCGCCGATCAGACCAATGAAATCGGCAATGATGGTCAGCAGCGGCAAGGTCACCGCGGTCGCGATCAGCCGCGGCGTCACCAGCTTCTGAATCGGATCGGTCCCCAGCGCGCGCATCGCGTCGATCTGTTCCGTTACCTTCATCGAGCCGAGTTCGCTGGCGATTCCGCTGGCGTTGCGTCCCGCCACCAGCAGCGCTACCAGCACCGGACCCAGCTCGCGGATCAGTGTGATCGAAACGATGGGTCCGATCTGCCCTTGCGCTCCGTAGGTGGCCAGGGCGCGCGCCATCTGCGATCCCATGATCAGCCCGCTGAACAGGCCGATGAACATCACGATCAGCAGCGACCCCACGCCGATCGTGTCCATCTGGATCAGAATGTCGTCGACGTAGTGCGGGCTCCGGAAGACGTTGGCCATCGCGCGCATGCTCAGGATGATGAAATCCTGAAAGACTTGCACCGGCCCTTTTAGAAAGTCGAGCAATCGCCATCCCCCCATCTCTTTTTCAACCAATTCGCAGGCGATGCTAACATGTGGATACTGTGAAGGGTCTTACCGATATTCCAGGGATCCTGGTGGGGCACGCTTCCGATTATGACGGATTGACGGGGTGCACCGTGGTGCTGTGTGAGAGCGGCGCCGTTGCCGGCGGCGATATCCGCGGATCGGCCACCGGAACCGAGGAGTGGGACGTGCTGAACCCCATGCACGTCACGGATCGGATTCACGGCGTCGTGTTCGCAGGCCGGAGCGTGTTCGGCCTCGAAGCCGCCAGCGGAGTGCGCCGGTTTCTGGAGCACAAAGGGGTCGGATTCCCATTTGGCGGCGCGCACATTCCCATCGTGCCGTGCGCGATTCTGTTCGATTTCGGCGTCGGAAAAGCCGGCGTCCGCCCCTCGCGCGAGATGGGCGAGACCGCCGCGGCGGCCGCCACTGCCAATGCCGTTCAGGAAGGGGCCGTCGGCGCCGGCACGGGAGCCACCGTCGGCAAATACTTTGGAATGAAGCAGGCCATGAAGTCCGGGATCGGATCTTTCACGGTGGAGCTGGAAGGCGAATACGCCGGCGTGAAGGTATCCGCGCTGGCTGCGGTGAACGCAGTAGGCGATGTGCGCGATCCCGCGACCCGGGCGATCGTCGCAGGCGCCAGACGATCCCCTGACAGTATGGAGTTCGCCGATACCGCCCGCGCGATGAAGTCCGGCAACCGCACCGCGCCTGCCCGCCAGAACACGTCGCTGGTTGTGGTGGCGACCAATGCCTCGCTCAACAAGGTGGAAGCCACCAAGCTGGCACAGCTCGCATCTCTGGGGATGGCCCGCGCCATTGACCCGGTGAACACCATGGGGGACGGCGATCTGGTGATCGCGTTGTCGCTCGGCGACGCGAAGGCCCCCATCGATTCTTTGGGCGTCGCGGGTGCGGAAGCCGTGGCAGAATCGATCCTGCGCGCGGTGCGCCTCGCTCCCACGCTCGGCGGCGTGCCGGGGTTGAAGAAATAACTACATCACTTTCTGGGAGTTTGTTGAAAAAGGGGACGGACCACTTTGTCCCCGCTGGAGACATTGATTTCCCGCTGAGGTCCCGCCTAGGAGTCAAGTAATTTGTTACCCATCCTTTGGGCGAGATAGGCCGCGAACAGCGTCGCGTTATATCCGATGTGCACCAGCGCTGCCGCCGCGGTCGAGCCGGTCTTGCACCGCGTGTAACCGAACAGTACGCCGGCCAATCCGACGACCAGAATCGACTGCCAGGACCAGTGATACTGCGGACCATGCAGCAGCGCGAACGGAGCCGCCGTCAGCAGAATCCCCGGCCAATTGCCCAACGACCGAACCAGCAGCGGCAACACGAATCCCCGGAACGTGAGTTCCTCGAACACAGGACCGATCAGCGCCCCGAAAATCATGAACGCCACCATCGAGAATCGGTCCGTCATCAGGTCCTGAATCACCGGCTCCGGCGGTGCACGCAGCGCGACGCCCAGCGCGGACAGGCCGATCGCGATCAGCGGCCCTGCCAGGATCGGCGCCCATGCCCAGGGAAACGCGAAGGTCCAGCCCATCGATCGCCAGAATGCCTGCCGGTAACGTAACGCGATCAGCAGGTACATCGCGCCCAGCAACAGCGCGTAAAACACGGATTCGAACACGATCGTCCGCACGCCCTCATTGGGGAACCGGAAGATCCGCACCAGCAAGGATGCCACGGCGACGCACGGCAGCACGGCGCCAAGGAGTAGTGCCAAGTCCTCGTAGCCCCAGAACGGGATACGCTGTGGCTCCCCGGTTGTGCTGCAAGAATCGGAAGGCGTCATTTGTCGCTCTCGACCAAAGCCGCCGCCAGCAGCGGGATCATCAGCTCATGATGGCCGGTGATCGAGTAGCCGTGCCCGCCGCTCTGCGCATGCGGGCGCTCCACCACGTTCACCCGCGGCCGGTAGTGCTGTAAAAAATCGAAATTCACAGTACTGAATTCGGCCAGCGGATGTCCCAAATTGCGCACTGCCGAAACCGCCTTCAGAAAAACTTCGGGCAGGATCACGGCCGACCCAATGTTGAGATATACGCCACCGCGATCGAGCCCGCGCGCGAGCGAGCACAGCAGCCGAAAATCGCGATGCGTGGCGGACCCGATCGCCGCCGCATCCGCCGCCGGATGCATGTGAGGAGTATCGGTGCCGATCGCGACGTGGACCGTCACCGGCATCGCGGCCAGATAGGCGCCATGCAGAATGCTGTACGGCGCAAACTCAGGTCTCGCGATCGCCGCCAGAGATTCCCCCAAAGCCTCGCCCATCCCCAGCCCTTCGCGATCCCCTTTTGCAATCGCGAGGTTCATCTCACGCCCGGTTTCTTCCGCCGCGCCGAAACGGCCGTCGGGCAGCACCGCTTCCACGTCTTCACTGGTCTGGCCGGCGATGGCGATTTCGAAATCGTGGATCGAAGCGGCGCCGTTCATGACAAATCCCGTCACCCACCTGCGTCGCATCAGGTCCACCAAAATGCCGCCGAGCCCGCATTTGACGACATGCCCGCCCAGTCCCCACAGCAGCGCTCGTTTCTGATCCCGCGCGCGGCGCACAGCGTCGATCACGTCCCGAAACGCGTTACCCGCCAGGATCTTCGGCAGCGAATCAATCCACGCAGAAACTCCTCCACCTGGATATGTCCGCGCAAAGTCCTCGACGCGCACTTTCCCTCCGCGCGCATCGATCGGCACGGTCTTCAGCGCCTCGAACGAAATCGGTTTCTCGCTATAGCGGCTCATTTCCGCGGCTCACTTCAATAGATAAAACACGTCCGTGCGAAGTTGGGACGGGTCGTCATTCCAATCGCCGTAGACCTCCCAGACGGGCAACGCGATCTCGCGCCCGCTCTGCTTGCACCATTCCCGCACCGCCTTCGTGCGCGGAGCCGAGCTGATCGTACGGCCAAAATGCGCCGTCCGCGCGACCGTCCCGGCGGGAGTCGCAGAGCAAACCACTTCATCGTTTCCTTCAAACCGCCTGGTCACCTGGACACCCACTTCGATCGGCCCGCTGCCAGACTCGTCCCAATAAATCGCCACGTTGTCGCCGTCCGTCCGCAACCCTGGATGTTGTTTGATCAAAGCCCACGGTCTTCCCAGCAAATCCCCAATCTCCCGCGCGATCTTTCTGAACGAAGTGCGCTGACGCGCCGCCGCCACCGGCTGCTCCCCTACTAGATCCACTGTGATCTCGTATTTCAAGCCGCGAACACCGCCTTCAGCGCCTGCGCCGTATAACTCTTGGGATGATTCAGCATCTCTTCCGGCGTCCCCGCCGCCACCACGCTGCCGCCGCGCTCGCCGCCTTCAGGGCCGAGATCGATAATCCAGTCCGCGGTCTTGATCACATCCAGTTGATGCTCGATCACCACTACCGTGTTCCCCAGCTCCACCAGGCTGCGCAGCACGTCGAGCAGCTTGCGAACGTCCTCAAAGTGCAGGCCGGTGGTGGGCTCGTCGAGAATATATAACGTCTTTCCGGTCTGCCGGCGGCTCAGCTCGCGCGCCAGCTTGATCCGCTGCGCTTCGCCTCCTGAAAGCGTGGTCGACGATTGCCCCAGGTGCAGATATCCCAACCCCACATTCACCAGCGTCTCCAGCTTAGCCTTGATCTGCGGGATGTTTTCGAGCAGATTCAAAGCGTCCTCCACCGGCGCTTCCAACAGATCCGCGATCGATTGGCCTTTATACTTCACCTGCAAGGTCTCGTGATTATAGCGCCGGCCGCGACACACGTCGCAGGTAACGTACACGTCGGGCAGGAAATTCATCTCGATGCGCCTCAGCCCGTCGCCCTGGCAGGCTTCGCACCTGCCGCCCTTCACGTTGAAGCTGAACCTGCCTGGTTTATAGCCGCGTTCGCGGGATTCTGGCAGCCGCGCGTATAAATCCCGAATCAGCGTGAACACCTGGGTGTAGGTTGCCGGATTCGAGCGCGGTGTCCGTCCAATCGGGGATTGATCGATCTCGATCACCTTGTCGATCAGATCCAATCCGCTGATCGATTCGTGAACCCCAGGCTCGGCGCGCGATCCGTACACTTCCTTCGAAGCCGCCCGATACAGAATGTCGTTCACCAGAGTGGATTTCCCGCTGCCCGAAACGCCGGTCACGGCAATGAACAGGCCCAGCGGAAACTCCACGTCAATCTTTCTCAAGTTGTGCTCGGCCGCGCCGTGGATCACAATTCGTTTGTCCGATGCCGCGTGGCGTTCCAGAGGAATCTCGATTCTTCGCGCACCGGATAAATACTGGCCGGTGAGCGATTTCACGTTTCGCGCAATCTCTTTCGGCGTCCCCTGCGCCACTAGCTCACCACCCAGCCGCCCAGCGCCCGGCCCCAGATCGATCACATAATCCGCGCGCTCGATGGTTTCGGCGTCGTGCTCCACCACCAGAACCGTGTTGCCCAGATCCCGCAGCCGCGCCAGCGAATCGAGCAGCCGGTGATTATCGCGCGAATGCAAACCGATCGACGGCTCATCGAGTACATACAATACGCCGCGCAGTTTCGATCCGATCTGCGTCGCCAGGCGGATCCGCTGCGCCTCGCCTCCGGAGAGCGTCGCGGCCGATCTTTCCAGGCTCAAATAGTCGAGCCCCACCGCAATCAGAAATTCGAGGCGGTTGCGAATTTCTTCCACCGCGCGTCCACCGATCTGCCGCTCGCGATCGGTGAGCGTCCAGCCTTTTACAGTGTCCAGCGCGCGGGTAAGCGAAGTCTTGGTCAACTCAGCGATGGTCAATCCGTTGACGCGCACGGCCAAACTCGACGGCTTCAGGCGCCGCCCGAGGCAATCCGGACAGGTCGATGGCGACATGTATTGCATGTACCATTCGCGATAGGTCTCGCTCGCGTTTTCGTCCAGCACGTAGGATGCGAGGATCGCCAGCACGCCCTTGTGTCCGTTCGCGCCTTCGAGCAGGATGGTCTGCGATTTGGCGGGCAGCTCGCCGAACGGCTGGGTCAGCGGAATCTTGTGCTTGGTGGCCAGCGTGGTAATCGCGTGCGACATATAGCTCGAACTGCCGCCCGGACCCAGGCCGCCGTCCAGCAGCGGCCGCGACGGATCCACGATGATCTTGGCCGGATCGAAGTTCCACTTGCTTCCCAGCCCGCTGCACGTCTCGCAGGCGCCAAACGGGCTGTTGAAGGAAAACGAACGCGGCTCCAGCTGCGGCACACTCGCGCCGCAATCGGGACAGGCCAGCTTTTGGGAATACAGCTTCTCCGGACCGTTCACCACCGCCACTGTCACCAGGCCGTCGGCCAGCTTCGTCGCGGTCTTGATCGACGCTTCCAGCCGTTTTCCGATTTCAGGCTTCATCAGCAGCCGGTCGACCACCACTTCGATGGTGTGATTCTTCCGCCGGTCGAGCGTAATCTCTTCGTCGAGCGACCGCAGCACGCCGTCGATGCGCGCGCGAACAAACCCTTGCCGGGCCAGCTTTTCCAGCTCCTTCTTGTACTCCCCTTTGCGCCCGCGAACGATAGGCGCCAGAATCATCACCCGGTCCGTCGATTTGAGCGCCAGCACTTGCTCCACGATCTGGTCGGTGGTCTGCCGCGAGATTTCCGTTCCGCAGTTGGGGCAATGCGGCACGCCAATCGACGCATATAGCACACGTAAATAGTCGTAAATCTCGGTGATCGTCCCCACCGTCGACCGCGGACTCCGATTGGTGGTTTTCTGCTCGATGGAAATCGCCGGACTTAGCCCGTCGATGGAATCCACCTCCGGCCGCTCCATCTGATCCAGAAACTGGCGCGCATAGGGCGACAGCGTTTCGACGTAGCGCCGCTGGCCCTCGGCGTAAATTGTGTCGAAGGCGAGCGACGACTTCCCGGACCCGCTCAACCCCGTAATCACGGTGAGGGTGTTGCGCGGGATCTGGACGTTGATGTTCTTCAGATTGTGTTGGCGTGCGCCGTGCACGGTGATGCGGTCTAACAAGAACTCTATTTTCCCATATTCACAAAATCCGGCCCCGGCAAACTTACTTTCAATTCAAACCGATGCAGGATCGCTTCACAGCGGCCCACGCCGCCCGGCAGTGAGAATCAGGCATGAATCGAGAACGGTTGACCACCATCTGGTCCCTGAGCCTGCGTGCCGAAGTGCCCGTGCGGATTTATTATCAGGTTTGCGCCTCTGGAAAATGTCGCATTTTTAGCCTGGAACGCGTAGAATACCTGGGAGCATAGTCGCCGCGTACCATAACCATAGGGGTCTTAACCTGGGGAATACCCTCTTGACCTTAGCTGAATGAGGCTATAGAGTCGAAATTACTGTGATCGAACAACGAAAGAATCAGAGATTCGAATTGCGACTTCCATTCGAGCTCATCCGCTCCGGCGCCAATGCCAAACCCGTTGGCGAGACGAAGAACGTCAGTTCGTCCGGGGTTTTGTTCACCTCCCCCGTGCCCGTCGACGTTGGGGCGCCGATCGAATACCTGATCACGTTTCCCACCGCGACCGGATCGCGAACGGAAGTGCGCCTTCGTTGCGTCGGGAAAGTTCTCCGAAATGACCCGGCGGAGACCTTCGCCGCCACGCTGGAACGCTACGAGTTCGTCCGCGGACGCGCCTAGCCGCCTTTCCGGGAACGGAATATCTTAACCGTCGTCTCCCAAACGTCGTATCCTAGCGTGAATGAGCGCGCCGTTCACCGATGCCCAGGGCCATCTGTTCGTTCAGATGGACGCCAAGGCGCGCGACGTGATCGAAAGGCGCCTCGGTGTCCGGCTCGATTCCGCTCAATCCAGCGAAAAGCATCAAACTGCCTGGGACATCTATCAGAACGCCAGTCTAAAGATCGTCAAAGCCATCACGGGCGGCTCGCGGATTGACGATCCGGCCGGATACGCCGCTACCATCGCCCGCAATAGTTGCCGCGACTATTGGCGCCTTCACAACCCCGGTTGGGCGGACCTGAAAGGCCGTCTCAGCCGCTTCTTCCGGAAGCAGCCTGCCTGGGCGATGTGGCAGATCGATGAGCAGCTCGGCTGGATTTGCGGCCCGGCCGGCTGGAAGGATCTCCCGATGGCCCAGGGAAGCCGTATCAGCGAGCTGATGGAACAACCCCGCCGCATTCGCTCCGGCGCGCTTCCCCGAGTTGAAATGGTGGACCAGCTCGACTCCGTGGGCTGGGACCGCCTGCTCAACGGCTTCTTCGATTACCTCCATGGCCCGGTGCGGCTCGACGAACTGGTTTCGATCGCTGGCGTGCTTTTCGGCGTCAATGGCTCCCGGGAAATGGCGTTTCCCGAGACCGACGACGGCCGGACCTGGGACCCTCCCGCTCCTGAGCCGCGCCCCGACGTTCGATTGGCCGTTCGCGAGCAGCTCATCAAGCTTTGGAATGAGTTGAAAACCATGCCGAAGCGCTGGGTCCTCCCATTCCTGCTGAATCCGCCCGTGATGAGAGGATCGCAGGGTCCCGACCGGGGCGAAGTAGCCGTTTTTACTGCAAACGGCATCGCGACCGTTGCGCAAATCGAAGCAATGATTGGGTTTACCGACGATCAATACACTATTTTATGGCGTGAGCTTAGTGTGGAGACCGTCGCCGACCCTCGCCTTCGATTTCCGACGATTTGGAACGCTCTCCCCCTCGACGACGGGCTGATCGCCCAGGTGATGGGACTCGAGTCGGCGCAAAAGGTCATTAATTTGAGGATGGTAGCGAAAAATCACCTGGCCAGGGCGCTCACTGAAAAAAAAGATCCACAAAAAGGCGACATCCGCTAATATTGCTGCTCAAGCGCCGCCGTCAGTCTGTGGAAGGAGAAAAGAAGATGGAAAAACATCTCAGCCGCGAACAAGCGCTGAAGTATCGTGATCGCGAACTCCTTCCGTCCGAACTAATGGAAGTCGACGGTCACTTGGCTTCCTGCGAAGCGTGTCGCAAAGAACTGGCGGAGCTGGCTTCTCCGGCGACTTCAACATTGTATTCAATCCTCGCCGCCCGGGACGAGCACCTCACTTATGAGCGGATGGACGCCTGGGTGGAAGGCACCATGGATTCCGACGAGCGTGAGCTGGTGATGTCCCACATCGGCCTGTGTGAGTTCTGTGCGCAGCAGTTAAAGGCTTACGAGAGCTACGCGCCGGCAATGGGTGCAGCGATTCCGCCTCCGGCGCAGCCCGCTACATCTCTGGGCGACCGGATTCGCGGTTTTTTTCGGACCCCGCAATTCGCGATGATTGCGACCGGTCTGGCGGTGATCCTGATTCTGAGCCCGCTGGCGATTCGAAGAAGTGCCCCACGCTCGGGTATGCCCGCGGCGCTACAGCCTGAAGCGATTCGCGACCTGCCCCAGAGTCGCGACAAAAGCTTGATCTATCCGGCCTCAGAGGTAGTCGAGGAGCGGCAACCGATCCTTCGATGGAAGGCATCTGGCGGGGAATCAACGGTTTATCTGTACGACGCGGCGAATCGTGAAGTAGCGCATAGTCAAGCGATCGCCGACACACACTGGCTGGTGCCAGTCCTGCTCGACCGCGGCGCGGTGTATCACTGGGAGGTCCGTACCGCGGCCGGGGCAGGGGAAGCTTCGTTCCGGGTCCTGAGCGAGACGGGCGAGAAGGAGCTGACGGAGGCCAGGTCCTCCAATGTGGGACCGAAAGCGATCGGCCAGTTGGAACAGGGCATGGGGCTCCTCTCGCTCGCCGAACAGGACTTCGCGAATCTGGTGAAGGAGAATCCCGGGTCCAAGGATGCAGCGGATCTGCTGAACCACGTGAAGCGGCTGCAACAACGGTAACTCGCGCGCGGTTTGCAAATGCTATCCTGAAGGTCCCCGATGCGAAGGGGACCAAGAAGTCACGATCCCAGAGTTAAACCTGAACGACGCGACGAAGGGGAACGGAAACGTTCCCCTTCTCGTTTTTTGGGGGCCGGTAACCGGCGTGGATCGTAAGTGGTATTGCAGACCATGGATCTGAAATTCGCCATTCGAAGCTTGCGCAAGACGCCCGGATTCACGCTGCTTGCCGTGATGGTGATGGCGCTGGGGATCGGCGCGAATACAGCCGTTTTCAGCGTGGTCAACACCGTGCTCCTGAAGCCGCTCGCCTATCGCGACCCGGACCGCATCGTCACGCTTCGGAACTATTGGAAGAAACGCGCCGCGGCCAGCTCTTTCATCTCTGCCCCGGATTATCACGACTGGCACGATCAGAGCACCGCGTTCGACGCCATGGCTTATCACGCCGGCGAGCAGACGGCCGTGATCGTCGGCACCGCTCCCGACTACGCGCGCGTGACCGGTGTGACCGCCGAGTTTTTCCGAGTCTTCGGCGCGGCGCCGCTGGCCGGCCGCTTCTTCAGCGATGCGGAGCAGAAGCCGGGCGGCGGCGGGGCCGCCGTCATCAGCTCCGGCTATTGGCAACGTGTTTTCGGCGGCAACCAGAACGCCATCGGCAAGACGCTGCGGGTTTACGATAAGACTCTGACGATCGTCGGCATCCTGCCGGCGGAATTTCAATTCCCCGACAAGACCGACATCTGGTATCCCGCCAACACGATCTTTGCGGAAAATACCCACCGCGGCGCGCACAACTATTTTGTGGTCGGACGCTTGAAGCCGGGTGTGAGTGTCGAGAATGCGCAGGCGCAGATGAGTTCCATCGCATCGCGTCTGGAGCAGGCGTATCCGCAGAGCAACGAAGGAAAAGGCGTCGTGGTCGAGCGGATGCTGGACACGCTGGTCAGCAAGGTCAAGCTCACGCTGTACATGCTGCTGGCCGCGGTCGGAGTGGTGCTGTTGATCGCTTGCGCGAACATGGCGAATCTGCTGCTGGCCAAGTCCGCTTCTCGGACGCGCGAGATGGCGATCCGCGCGGCGGTCGGCGCCAGCCGCGGCCGCATCGTGCGGCAGTTGATCGTGGAGAGCCTGGTGCTCGCGCTGGGGGGTGGCGCGGCGGGATTGGTGCTCGCGATCTGGGGAGCGGACGCACTCGTGGCTCTGGCGCCCTCGAATGTTCCCAGGCTCGCGGAGACCGGCACCGACGGCTGGGTACTTTTGTTCACTCTGCTGATCTCGGTGGTGTCCAGCGTTTTATTCGGCCTCGCGCCGGCCTTGCAGGCGTCCAAGGTGGATCTGAACGTTGCGCTGAAACAAGGCGGCGCACGCTCGGTGACCGGCGGAGGCGCAGGCAGCATTCGAAATGCGCTGGTGGTGGCGGAGATCGCGCTCTCAGTGGTTTTGCTGGCGGGAGCGGGCCTGCTGGTGCGCAGTTTTCAGGCGCTGCTTAGCGTCGATAACGGGTTCAAGCCGGAGAAAATCCTGGTCGCCGAAACCAGCTTCCCCGCTTCGGGCGAAGAGGGCCGCATGCGGGGCGTGCGTTTTTACAATGGCCTGGTCGCCGACGTTCGGACCATTGCGGGCGTTTCCGCCGTAGGCACGGAGGTCGCAACGCCCGGATCGGTCCATTCCAACGGCGGCTATTGGATCGATCATCTCCCTCCGCCGAGCGAGCTGAGCGTGCACGCCCCGCAGGCCGTTTTCTCGGTCGTTGGCCCTGGCGCGTTCAACGCCCTGGGGATTCCGCTAAAAGCGGGCCGCGATTTGAGCGATGCAGACACACTCGAGGCGCCGTTTGCGGCCGTCATCAATGAGGAATTGGCGAGAAAATCCTTTCCGGGTCAGAATCCTATCGGACGCTCGATCTTCTGCGGTCTGGATTCCATGAAACCGATGACCATTGTAGGAATCGTCGGCGACGTTCGCCAGTACGGCCCCGCGTCGAAGCCCGAACCGGAGATTTATATGCCCTACCAGCAGCATCCCGGGTGGGCGACGGCGCTCAACGTGATCGTGCGCACATCGTCGGATCCGCTGGCGCTATTGGAAACGCTGCGCCGCAAGATTCACGACCATTCCTCCGATGTGCCCGTGAAGTTTACGACGATGGAAGCGTCGCTTGCGCAAAACGTCGCCGCGCCACGATTCCGCACCCTGCTGCTGGGCATTCTGGCCGGACTTGCCGTGTGCCTGGCGATGGCCGGCGTCTACGGCGTGATGGCGTACGTGGTCAGCCAGAGGTCCAACGAGATCGGGTTGCGGATGGCACTGGGCGCGAGTTCGGGCGACGTGCTGCGTCTGGTCTTGCGGCACGCAATGACGCTGGCGGCCATAGGATTGGCGATCGGGCTCACGGGAGCTGTCGGGGCCACGCGGCTTCTCCGCAGCCTGCTGTTCGAAGTGAAGCCGGCCGATCCGCTGACTTATGTCACGGTGGCCGTCCTGCTCGGAACGGTCGCGCTGGCGGCGAGCTATGTGCCAGCCCACCGCGCCTCCCGCGTCGATCCCGCGATCGCGTTAAGACAAGAGTGACCTCCCGCGTCCCATCCATGGGAGACTAATGGGCAGTGCACACGCGCCGCATCTCCACCTTCATCCTGGGTGCCTGGATCGCAGGCTGTGTCTTCATGGCGTTCGTGTCGTTTGAAAACTTTCGCGCCCCCAGCCTGGTGATGACCACTCCGCTGCCGCCTGTGGACGCGATGACGAAGCAAATGGGATCGGAGCGCATGGCGGCGCTGCTGCGCCACGCCGCGGCCGAGCAGACGCGCCATGATTCCCTTCTGTGGCTCGAGGCGCAGATTGTCCTGGGCCTGATCCTCGAATTCTATCTGATGTTGGCGACCCAGAGGCGTGTGGCTCCGCTGATGCTGTGCGGGGTGATGCTGATTCTGGTTCTGTTCCAGGTCCGCTTGCATGCCGAGCTCACCTACCAGGGCCGCGAAACGGATTTTCCGCCGGCAAGCACGGCGGTGGACCCGATAGCCCGTTTCTGGGCGCTCCAGCAGGTTCATTTCGGAGTCGAAATCGTGAAGCTGCTGGTCGGCGGCGCGCTAGCCAGTTATCTATTCGTTTTTCGAACCGGCCGCCGGACTCGTAATGATATCCACGCGATCGATCACGCCCACCACAGCCATATCGATCGGTGATTCGGGCCTTCCCACGGAGGTCATAGCGCTGAATCCTTCCGTCACCAGCAGCACGCGGTCGCCCGGGCCGGCATCCACCGCATCGAAGGCGACTACCGCGTTTCCACGATCGCTGCCATCCAGGTTCAAAGGCTGCACCAGCAGCGCTTTCTGACCGTGATGGCTCGCGTGTTTGTGGGTGGCGACTACATCGCCGATCACGCGCGCGATCAACACCTGCGCACCTCGTCGATGATCCCGACGATGGTCGCCTCCGTCGGCACTTCGGCGGGCAAGAACGGGAAGCTGGCTTCTTTGCCGCGGCACCAGTAAATCAGTTCACCCGCTCCCGCGCCGGTCGCATCGGCGCAGATCAACTGCTTGCCGGTCTCTTTGAGCTCCGGCGTAAGCGGCTGCACGATCAACAGGCGCTGCCCGTCCAGGCTCGGATTCTTCACCGTGGCCCACACGCGACCCACCACTCTGCCGATCTGCATAATCACCTTTGGTCCAGACTGACCGAATCCACGATGCCGACAATCGACGCATCCACGGGCTTGTCCTTGCAGCCCTCCGCCATGCGCGCCGAGCTTCCGGAGACGACGATCACCAGCTCACTGTTGCCCGCCTGCACGGTGTCGACGGCGATCACGTAGCCGGATTCCTCTTTCCCGTCGGGCGCCACCGGCTTCACCACCAGCAGCTTGTATCCTTCCAGGCGCGGATCCTTGCGCGTGGCCACGATGTTGCCGACGACGCGCCCGAGAATCATGAGAACTTTACTTTGCCGCCGCTTTGCCGATGGGCAGAACGTCTTCGAGGCTCGGATGCGGGCGCGGAATGACGTGCACGGAGATCAGTTCGCCCACGCGGCGCGCGGCAGCGGCTCCGGCATCGGTGGCGGCGCGAACGGCCGCGACGTCGCCTCGCACCAGCGCCGTCACGTAGCCGGACCCGATCTTTTCCCAGCCGACCAGGTGCACGTTCGCGGCCTTGACCATGGCGTCGGAAGCCTCGATCATGGCCACCAGCCCGCGAGTCTCGATCATTCCCAATGCTTCACCCATTCACCCTCTCATGTTCAGAACGCGCCGCGGACCTTCAGACGCCTCGTCGATGATCGACAGCAGTTGCTCGCGCGTGATCTCGATCTTCTCGCTCGCATCGGGCACGTCTTCGGCGGTCATCGGCGATCCCGGCTCGTAACGGTTCCGCGACTTCACGCGGTAGCGCGTGCGCGAATCGAACAGCTTCTGCACTTCAACGCGCGGCAGCACCTTCGGCCCGCCCAGCAGCTCCGCCACCAGGGTGATGCGCGCGAAATGCTCCACCGTCTCCATCTTGAAAAACGCCTGGAACACATCTTCTCCGTACGCCACGGCTCCGTGATTAGCCATCAGCAGCGCATCGTACTTCGGGATGTACGGCCGCATTCCTTCGGTCAGCGCGGGCGTTCCCGGCAATCCGTACTCGGCCAGCGGCACCGATCCCAGGCTGATCACCACTTCGGGCAGCAGAGCCAGGTTGAGCGCGCGCCCTGCCACCGCGAATCCCGTGGCCACGGGAGGATGCGCGTGCACCACGCTGCGCACATCCGGGCGCATTTCGTAAATGGTCAGATGCATGGCCATCTCCGAGGTTCGCTCGCGTTCGCCACAGATTTTCTCGCCCTGCAGATCGCAGACGATCAGGTCGTCCGGCTGCATCATGCCTTTCGAGATGCCGGTGGGCGTCGCCAGAATACGGCGTTCATCCAGACGAAGCGTGATGTTGCCGTCGTTGGCGGCCACCCATCCTTTGTCGAAGATGAACCGTCCCACCCGGACAATATCTTCGCGAAGCTGTTCCTCGGTCTTCGCCATCGCGCACCGCGCTCTTGATTGTAGCAGTCCGGCGAGCGTAGGTGAGGGCCTGGCGGCCCCGCTACAATTGAGTGAGTGGAAAAGCGCCGCATGTGCCCGCAGTGCCGGGCGTTCATTACAACCGACGACAAGATCTGCCCGTACTGCAACAGTGCGGTTGCGCCCAAGCCGTATGTGCGGCGGGCGCCGTCGGACGCCCTGGGTGGACTGATTCCCCACGCCCGCTTCATTACCGTGTTGATTATGCTGATCAACACCGGCATGTACATCGCGACGGTGATGTACAGCATGCGCACCAGCGGCAGCGTCGTCCTCGACCTCGATCAACGGACCTTGTTCGAGTTCGGCGCCAAGTATGGTCCCGCGATCGCGGCCGGCCAATGGTGGCGCCTGATCACCGCGGGATTCCTGCACGGCGGCCTGCTGCATATCCTGATGAACATGTGGGTGCTGTTCGATCTGGGTGCGCAGGTGGAAGAAACCTATGGCGGCGGCCGCTATCTGGTGGTGTATTTCGTTTCCAACATCACCGGGTTTCTGACCAGTCTGTACCTGCTGCCGGCGCTGTCCATTGGAGCCTCTGCCGCGATTTTCGGCCTGATCGGCGCGATGATTGCCTTGGGCGTTCGGGAACGGTCCTCTTACGGCGCTGCGGTTCGCAAGGTATATATGCGTTGGGCGATTTACGGACTTGTGCTTAGCCTGATTCCAGGGACCGATTGGGCGGCCCACATCGGCGGACTCGCCGGCGGATTCGTCATCGGCATGATCACAGGAACGCCGGGCCAGTCAACCATCGTCGAGCGCATCTGGCAGGTAGCCGCGGGAATCGCGCTGGCGCTGACCGGACTCGCGTTTTTCGAGATGATCACCGGCCTCATGCTGGCCAAGTAGCCGTGACACCCAGAGGTGAGGGTTAAGCCTGGTTGTGCATACTCACCAGCAGGCGTTTTCCTTGCCCGACTCGCATGACGTGATAACATTTGTTCAAATGTGGCGTGTTTGCGCCTTGATCGGTGTCCTGGCGGCGCTAGGGGTAGCCGCCGACGACAATCGGCCGTTGGGAGATCGCACCCGGCAGTACCTCACGGACCTGGTTCGCCTGGACACTTCCAACCCACCCGGCAATGAGAATCGTGTCGCGGAATATCTGAAGCAGGTGGCCGATTCCCACGGCATCCCCTGTGAGCTGACCGGCAGCGATCCCCGCCGCCAGAATTTCGTGGCGCGATTGAAAGGCACCGGCAAACTCCGCCCCCTGCTCCTCATGGCCCACACCGACGTCGTTCCCGCCGACCGCAGCCAGTGGACCGTCGACCCCTTCAGCGCCGAAAATCGCAACGGCTATCTCTACGGCCGCGGCACCCAAGACGACAAGTCGCTGCTGGCCGCGGAACTCGCCGTCATGGTCGAGATCAAACGGCGCAATATCAAGCTCAGCCGGGACCTGGTTCTCCTGGCCGAAGCCGACGGAGAAGCCGGGTCCACCGGAATCGAGTGGATGACCCAGCCGCAGCACCGCATCGACGCGGAATTCGCCATCAACGAAGGCGGCTCCATCCTCGAAACCAAGGACGGTCCCAAGATATTTCAGGTAACCACCACCGAAAAGATCCCGACGCGAATCATCCTGACTTCGCGGGGCGCAGCCGCCGACGGATCGCTGCCGCGCGCCGATAATGCCGTGCTGCATCTGGTCGAAGCAGTGGAGAAGCTGACCCGCGCCGATGAGCCGGTCAAGCTGAACCCGACCACGCGCCGCTACCTCCGCGAAATGGCCAAGCTGCCCGAGTATGCCTGGCTCGAACCGGTCCGCCGCAAGCTGGACGACCCGGCCACCGCGCAAGCCGCGGCCGCGCAGATTCGCGCCCACGATCCCGATCTGGACGCCATGCTCCATACCACCGTGGTACCCACCATGTTGCGCGCCGGAAACAAGATCAACGTGATCCCCAACTCCGCCGAAGCCCAGCTCGACGTTCGCAGGATGCCCACCGAAACGCGAGACGAAGTCATGGCGCGATTCAAGCAGATCGTGAATGACCCCGCGGTCGACATTGCGCTCGCTCCCGGCCAACAGATGCCGGCCGCCGAGCCGAGCTCCATGACCACCCCGCTCTACCACGCCATGGAGCGCGCCGTCGCCCGCGTTTATCCGCACGACGTGGTGGTCCCATATATGGCGCGCGGCGCCACCGACGGCAGTTTTCTGCGCTCCCACGGAATGGCTGTCTATGGCGTGCCGATTTTTGCCCGCGAAGGACCAGACAGCCGCGAGCATGGCAACGACGAGCGCATCTCTCCGCGCAATCTGGAGGACGGCGTCGAATTGTTGTGGCAGATCGTGCTCGAAGCCGCGGGCGGCGGCTAAGACTAAAAACCGGTTGAAAAAGGGACAGATCAGTCTGCGCCAAAGCGCAAGGTGTCGCCTTCGGGCAAGCCCGGGCGGACAGAGCAGTCGGCAATAACATACTTGGCATACCTAGTAATGGTAACTTGCACTTCGAGGATGTGCCAAGCGGACAATTACGGATGTGCTCCAACAAGAATGACTACCGAATCTGGCTCAAGTGCTGCGACTGTGTATGCGCTCCCAAAAGCGGTAAGATTTGATCCATTTGGCATGATCAACCGCTTCGCTGTGATCGGGTCCTTTGACATGCTGCCTGGTAATATTCCCTCCAGGCCGTCGTTAATGGCCTTCGCGGCATCCCGTACTTTGCCCTCGGCTACCAGACTGACAAGTACTAACAAGCCAGGACTGCGCACACACGCTCCGTCCCAGCGTCTGTTAACTGTCCATCCCGAGGCGCCGTTAGGATTCTTAAGAATCTCCTCAATAGCATCTCCAACGTGTGCCGTTTCGTTATCGACGGTGGTGTTAGGAGTTCCGCCGATGACTATTTCTGCTTTCTGCGGAAAGAATCGTTCTAGTTGCTGGCTAAGGCGCGGCGCTCCTTCTTCTAATAACCGCCACCGTGGTCCTTGTGCGCGAATCTGTTTATCGAGAGCTAATTGTGCATCGGATGCTGACTTCTCGAATCGAGCGGTCTTTTGCTTTTCAGATTCAAGATTGAGGCCCAACTTCTTATTAGATTCTTCAAGTGCCTTCGAGCGCTCGTTAGACTGGGCAGCTATGACGTTAGCCTGTGAAGCTCGGTCAGTTACGTTCGCTAGTGGTCTGCGTCGCAAGGCATATCCAATAACGGCACGGTGTGCAAAAAGGGGGACTGGCTCGAATTTCGCCGCTTTTGCGAAAGTTCGTGCCTGTACCCCTTTTTGCCCTGTCCGAATCATATTGTTCGAGATCAGCGACGCACTACACTAGTAGTATGTCATTAAATGTCTGCAAAGATCCATCCGCTGAAGACACTAAGGATTCATATACACCTTCTCCGACGATTCCTCCAACAATTAAGAGCCAGCCTAGCGATGAGAGGATTAGAACCCAGAATGGATGGTGGGGATCCTCTACTACTTTTCTTCGCCACCTGTCAAATCCCTCCTTAAGATCCAGGGCTATTTCTGGACCTTCCATTGCGCAACCGATAAGGACGAGCCATGTAGCGATCAGGAGCCAGTGGAAGTATGAATCCCTTAGGTTCTGTAAGTCTAACCTCACAAGGTCATCGAGCTGGCGAATAACTTCCTGGGAAAGATTCATCGAGGATGATCTACGAAGCGACTCCAGACGAACGCAGATGCTAGTGAGTTATTTTACACTCATGCTAGGCACCTTCATATTTGCCTTTGTCGGGTTCTCTTGTTATCTGGCATTTTTGATTTGTAAGAAACGAGACGATGGGCAGTCATGATTTCCGCTTTCGCTTCGCTCGTTTCTGTCCTGACGCGTGCGGATCGCCGTTTCGCGGTGATTCCTCTTTTGCTTTCGCGACAAGCTCATCTAGTCGTTTCTTTGGAACGGATAGGATGCCGCGCATGACATCCTTGAAGTATTTGAACTCTGGCGTTGAATCGAAGGGGACAGCCTTCATAACCCTCCCGAAGCGGGCTTGCGCTTGCCGCGCCCGCGTCTCTTCATGTTATTCACGGGCGCTGCGTTGCTCCAGACTCCGTTTTGCCGGTCAGTTCATTGTAGGTCAACCTGCGACCGACAATCTGCTTCATGATCCCGCCGAATCGTTCCGCATCGGTCATCTTGCGATTATTGAACCTGAACACCTGTTCATCGACGTAGGCTTGCAAGTGTGCGGGATCGACGGAAACGTAGGTGCCCTTCAATCCACGCTTCAAGAGCGACCAGAAATTTTCCATGCCGTTTACATACACGCGGCCCTCAACGTAGGACTCAAGATGGTTCACGAACTCGCGTTGAAACTCCGGCGACAAATGACCGTATACCGGAAGTTCGTCGGTATAGATCTTCGATGCCGGATCGACGTTCTTAGTCAAGTGCGCTTCGACGTGATGTTTCTGCCGACTCGGAGCCACAGCCGCGCGAACATTGCCGTCGCGTTCAAGCAGGCCGAGAACGATGGTCTTGTTCCAGTTCGTACCGGGAGTCTTAGCGAGCGCATGACGCCGCGACTTGCGATGCATATTGGCAATCTTTCCGCCCACGAAGGTTTCATCTGCCTCGACCTCCGCGCCTTCGCCACCGAGTTTATTAAAACCCTTTTCCTGTGCGGCCAAACGAAGCCGATGAAGCATGAACCATGCGCTCTTTTGGGTAACGCCAAGACCGCGATGCAGTTCGTAGGAGCTGATGCCGTTCTTGCATCCAATGAGCATCCACGCCGCGCAAAGCCACTTCTCAAGAGGGATCGGAGAATCTTCAAAGATGGTCCCGGTTTTCAAGGTGAACGTCGGGCGCTCATGCTTGGCGTAGCACTTCCAAACGCGGGCGTTGGCGAGCCAGCTAACCTTTTCAGACCCACAATGCGGGCACTTCACGACGCGGTCCGGCCAGCGCAGTTCGATCATGAACTGGCGGCAGTGCTCGAAGTCCGCGAACCAGATCATCGCGTCTCGGAGGGTGGTTACGCTTTCCATGTACCAAGTATGCAGCAAAACTCACGGTATGTCAAGTATATTATTGCCGAGCAGTCTGTCCTTTTTTCAACAATACTTCAGAGACAGGTCAATCGATGAAGCCCTTCCAGGTGTTGCCCCGTTCGTCGCGCAGAATCACGACCATGTTGTCGGAAACCCCCGTCAGCGTGCGGCCCTTCCCATCCCGGAAGCGGTATACGATGGAGCTGTCGTCGGCCCGCTCGGCCGACCCGCGCCAGACGTTCCCGTATTCATCCTTCAACTTGATCTGGTCGCCGTGGCCGAAGCCGGAAACGCGCGTCTTGGTTTTTTCTTCTTCCAGATGGAAGTAACCGCCGGGTACGGTCCTGCGCTTGCGCTGCCTGCTATAGATCATGTGGGCTCATAGTTATTATGCTGTCGAGAGTACGGATGTTTCGATAAGGGAACAACCTTAGAAAAGATTCCAGTAAGCAGGAGACAAGGATTACAACATGCGGGCCGTCGTACAGCGTGTTACTGCCGCGCGCGTCGAAGTGAATGGCGCCCTGGTGGGTGAAATCGGGTCTGGATTACTGGTGCTCCTGGGAGTCGCCAAGACCGATACGGCGGCCGACGCCGATTTTCTCGCCGAAAAGATGGTAAACCTGCGCATCTTTTCTGATGCCGCCGGCAAGATGAATCTCAGCCTGCTCGACGCCGGCGGCGCTCTCCTGGTGGTTTCTCAGTTCACGCTTTACGGCGATTGCCGCAAGGGACGTCGCCCGGGCTTCGACAAGGCCGCCCCCCCGGAGCAGGCTCGCGCCCTGTACGAACACTTTGTAGAAGTGGCGCGGCGAACCGTCCCTCGCGTCGAAACCGGCGTATTTCAGGCGGACATGGCGGTGTCGCTCACCAATGACGGTCCAGTTACTTTCCTGTTGGAAAGCCCCACACAAAAGATTGGGTGAGGACGGAATCGAGAAAACCCCAGGCAGCCTGAAACGCAACAGCCGTGGGCATCACTATGTGAGCAGGTGAAAAGTTAATGGCAACCCCTAATAAGAGAGCACTCCCCGGCAGCGAACGTCCCCTGGTTCCCGGCTCCACCAAGATCGGTCCTCTGGAGCCGACAGAACGTGTTCGCTTCACCATCCTATTGAGGCAGCGGTCCGACGGCCCCGCCGCCCAGGATTTCGACCACTGGCAGAACACCCCTCCGGCAAAACGCAAATACTTGTCCACGCAAGAGTTCTTCGAATCCTACGGAGCGACAGAGGAGGATGTTGCCGCCGTAGTCGAGTTTCTAACGTCTGAACATCTCACGGTGCTCGATAGTCATAGCGGAAGACGTCGCATCGAAGTCGAAGGCACTCCCGCCGAGATCAATGCGGCTTTCGGCATCACGCTGAATCGCTATCGAGCGCCCCACCGGTTTGTGAGGCGCCGCATCGAGAAGCGAGGCGAGCGTCCCACCGAAGTTCGCTCCGATGTTCCAGAACATGTTCATCGCGGATTTGAAGGGCCAGTTCATCTCCCTCCCAAACTGGTTGGAATTGTCGCGGCTGTGATTGGACTCGACAATCGCCGTCTCGGTGGGCCCGCTGGAACCGGGACCGGGGACCCGGCCGGCGCGCAATACCTTTCTCCGGTAACGGTGGCTCAACTATATGATTTCCCCGAGTTCTCAGCCGCAGGCCAGACCATTGGACTTTTTGAGGCTGCCGACGACGGAGCCGCTTATCTGCACTCCGACATTACGAAATTCATCGCGAGCCTTCCCGCCGGCTTCGATACTCCGCCGAATCTGACCGATATCGGGCTGTTGGGCTATTCGAACAACACCGCACTGGTCTCCGGCGGCCCGCCCTTTGGCGGCGGCGTGATCGAATGCACTTTGGACGTGGCGGTCGTCGGCGCGGTTGCCCAAGGATGCAATATCAACGTCTATTTTACGGAGGACTCGGAGGCTGGATGGGTGGCATTTTTCGACCGCGCCATCTTTCCGCTCGCCGGGGACAATCCGCCGTCGGTGCTCTCGGCAAGTTGGATCCTGACTCTGAGCGACGATACCTCTACCATTGGCAATCCCGCTACCAGCGGAACGCTTTCGCACACCCTCTCCGGCTACCTGCAAAGCGCCGCCATGCGCGGCATCACCGTGTTCATGGCGATCGGTGACTGGGGCTCCGGGAATCAGCTTGTCGACACACATTGCCATGTCAGCTATCCCAATTCGGATCCCTGGGTGACGTCATGTGGCGGCACCATCGTGGGGGACATCAGCACGACTTCGCCCGTCACATTCGAGGAGTTCACCTGGAGCGATGGCAACACCACATCTCAGTTTCAGAGCGGCATCTATGAAGCAACCGGCGGTGGCGTCAGCGACACCTTCCCGAGACCTGCGTACCAGGCGGCTGCCGGGGTTTTGCCCATTTCCAAGAACGACGGCAATGTGCGTCGCGGCCTACCCGACGTCGCCGGCATGGTGGGTATGGATGGCTTCTTCTTCAATGGCTCGGGCGGTCCAGGCACGAATCAGCTTTTCGGGACCAGTGCCGTCTCGCCGCTCTACGCTGGCCTGGTCGGTGTGATCAATGCTTTCCTGGGGCGTAACGTTGGATTCCTCAATCCGACCCTCTACACCTACGGGCCCCAGATCTGCAAGGACATCACCTTCGGAGACAATGACTCCAGTTATACGCCGGATGCGCCGGTCTACACGGCGGACATCGGATGGGATCCCTGTACGGGCTGGGGCAGCCTGAATGGTTTTCGATTACTCGCCGCGCTTGCGCCGGCGCCCATTATCGAAACCGCTATCCCGAACGGCGGCTTTGGCGACGCCTGTGTTGGCAGCTTTGTCGATGAAACGCTCACCATCGACAACAGCGGGTTCGCCATGCTGCTGATCTCGAACATCGTCGTGTCGTCTGCCGAGTTCCTTGCTCCCAAGGTAACGTCTTATCCCCTTGCCGTAGCGCCCGGCTGCTCCATCGACGTGGTGATCCGGTTTAAACCGAGCAGCGTCGGCCTGAAGGCTGGAACCGTGACGATCTTGAGCAACGATCTGTTCGGGCCGCACAAAGTCACGTTTACAGGAACCGCTCAAGCGCCCCGGCTGGTACTGGTCCTCGCAGACAAAGGCGATTTCGGTCACGTCTGCGTCGGTTCGTTCAAAGACGAACCACTCATCCTGAGCAACAGCGGGAAGTGTCTTCTTTCGGTCAGTGGAATCACTTCATCCTCCAGCGAATTTCTGATACCCGAAGTCCTGCACTACCCGTTTTTGATCGGACCGGGCGATGCGATGCCGCTGCCCATCCGTTTCGAACCAACCAGCTTTGGCGCGAAGTCCGCCACGCTTACCATCACCAGCAACGACCCGTCGGGAACGCACACCATCGACGTATCCGGCGACGCCCCCTCGGGCAAGCTGGCGATCACGGGGTCCGCGTGCTTCGGCGGAGTCAAGGCGTGTCACTACAGGGAGCGGACCATCCCCATATGCAACGTCGGCGATTGCAAGTTGCACGTGTCGAGCGTGGCCTTGAAACACAAGAGCCGCTATTGGAAGCTGATCAACAACCCCTTCCCGGCCACGCTGCATCCGGGTTCGTGCCTCTCGGTTTTCATCCGCTACAAAGCCGAAGAAAGAATCGCGCGGGCCGCTGAGCTCGTCATCACCAGTGACGATCCGGCCACACCGGTGAAAGTCCTGGAGCTTCTCGCCTACACGATCTGGGACCGGGAGTGTTGCAAGAGCTGCTGCGACGATTGCCGCAGAGGATCATGCGAAAAGCGGCACTCCCGCCGTTGTTGCCAGAAATGCCCAGAGGATTGTTGCGAAGAAGAGCAAGATGACCACGAGGACAAGGATAAAGACTGCGAGTAAACGCGCCCGGCGGTTGCTTTACCGGAATTCGTAACGGGCCGGGACCACCGCGAAACGTTCGATGAAACGCGGGCGCTTGGGTTCCGGAGCTTTCTTGTCGAACAACTTTTCTACGAAGGCCTTGACGTAGGGCGCCAGCTTGGGCGAGGGTTCGCCGTTACGAGTCGCTCGGGTCACGTCGGCATAGGCGCAAGGGAACGTCGCGAATACCGGAAGACCGACGGTCTCCTCGATCTGCTCAATGGAGAGTTCCATGCGGCGGGTGACGCGGTTGACGATCAGCCTGGTTTTGTCCTCCCAATCCAGCTTCCGCATGCAGAAGGCTTTCAATCTCGCCAGGCGCAGGGAGGCGAGGTCCGGGGTGGTGACCAGGAAGATCTTGCTGGCTTCGCGCATGACCGTGGTGGAACGCTCATCGAACGAATCGGAGATGTCGGCGGAGATCATGGAATAGGAGCGGCGGGCAAAGTCCAAGATCGGCACAATTTGTGAGGCGGTAAGCGCCTCATCGACCATCGGGGCGCCGGAGAGCAACAGATCCAGTTTCCCCGATTTCCGGATCAGGCGCTGCCAGGTTTCATCGTCAAGCTCCCGGTTCCGTTGGATGGCGTCGCTGACGGAATAATCGTGGTCGACCTTGAACATGAATCCGGTGATGCCGGAGTAAATGTCGAAGTCGGCCAGCAGGACGCTGGATCCCTCCATTTCGGCGAAGGCCAAGGATGCGTTGGCGGCAATGGTGGATGCGCCCGCCCCTCCTTTGACGGGCATGAAAGCGAAAATCTGACCTGGATCGCCGACGCTGGTTGAGTGGAGTTCCAGGTGGTCGTGGAGGCGCTTCAACATTCGCGCAAAGTTGTGGTCGTCGATGGGGGGAACCAGGAGCTCCGCCATGCGGAGTTGCAATGCCAGGCGAAGAACCGCCGGTTCCTCCGAGGCGCTAAGAGCGACGCGCTGGAGCGAAGGAAACTCGGCATCCATCTGATGGGCGATCTGCTCCGCCGCCAGAGAGTCCTCCACGCTCACGAAGACAACGTCCGGGGCGCACCGGCGCAAGAGTCTTCGGAACGAGTCGGGGTCCGGATGATGGTCGATAGACTTCGAAAGCTTAAGCTGGTCGTACCGGGTGACGATTGTCTCAAAGGTTGCCCGCAGCTCCGGGTCCGGGCAAATCAGGATAGCTCTCATCGGTCATAGTTTGGTGGATATGCCGATGTCTCGAAACCCCCCGTGAGTACAGTTTCGCCAACTCGTTCGTACTGGAATCCCAGTACTCCCGAATGGGATGAAGAAAGTGCCCCCACGGATAGGACTAGGCCCGCGCGGGGGCAGGGCGGGCGAAGAGAGCGGCTCCTTCGTTCGAGAGGAGCACCCACAGGCCGTAGATTCCGAGCGCTGTGTGGATCGGGAAGGCCGGCAATTCCAGAGCCGAGAGCACGATGGTGAGGATGCGCGCCCACGGTTGGAAGGTCAGCAGGCCGATTCCGGCGATGAGGCCAGGAAGCGAGATCACCAGGACCACGACCATACTGATCGCCCCGAGAATGCCGACCCAGGGCGAGGCGATGTCGCCAGCGCCCGCGGTTTGCTCGGAGATGCCGAGAACGGCCGCGATTCCGCCAAAGACCAGCATCACGATGATGGCACCGAGAACTCCCAGGCCGCCGAGGACGATATGCAGAACCGCCAGAATCTTCACATGCTGTTGCACGGATTTTCCCCTAGAACAGTATACGCACGGCGGCCGGGTCGGGTTCGCACTAACGTCCGGTGAACTTTGGGGGCCGTTTCTCAACGAAGGCGCGGACGCCTTCGCGATGGTCTTCGGTCATGCCGCAGCGCAGGTGAGTTTCGGCTTCGCGATCGAGCAGGGTGCGGAAATCGACGCTGGTGGCAAGGTTCACGTTGGCCTTCATGTAGCGATAGCTGGTGAGCGGCCCGTGAGCGATTTTCGCGGCGGCTTCGGCGGCTTCGGGCGCGAGGCGGTCCGGTTCCACTACGCGATTCACCAGTCCGATGCGCTGGGCTTCGGCTGCGTCGAGGTTTTCGCCCAGGAAAAACAGTTCCTTCGCTTTGGGCGCACCGGCGTAACGGGTTAGGAGCCACGTAGTCCCGAAATCGCCGCCAAAACCGACCTTGGCGTAGGCCGTGCCGAACTTGGCGGTGGCCGACGCAAAGCGCAGATCGCATGCCAGGGCCACGCCGAGTCCCGCGCCGACGGCGGCTCCGTTCACGGCCGCGATGGTCACTTTCGGCAGGTTGTAAAGGAGCCAGGAAAGGTCGTGCGCCTCGCGCAAACGGTCGACGCGCTGCTCCAGAGTCAGGTCCTCGCCGCTGTCCCGCGCCATCGCCGAAACGTCGCCTCCTGCGCAGAATGCGCGACCGGAGCCGGTGACGACGATCGCGCCAATCTGCGGGTCGCGGCCCCACTCTTTGAGCGATGCGATGGATTCGCGGAGCAGATCCCGGCTCAGGGCGTTCATTTTTTCGGGGCGATTCAGGGTCAGTGTCGCGACGCGGTCGCGTACTTCGGTAAGGATGTCGGGCATAGATAAGACTATACTGCGCCTCCTAAGCGGCCGGCAGCGTAGAGACGGCGGTCCATCGGCGAGAGACGGCGGTCGGCTCCAGGAGCCAGCAGAGGCGTGTGCGCGATGCCGCAAAGATAATTGGGGATTTCCCAGACGTGGCCTTCGCGGGTAGTCCAGGAAAGGCGATCGAAGCGGCGCAAACTGACGGGGCGCGAGTAGGTTCGCAAGGTCTTTTCACCCGCCGGGTTGAAGTAGTGTTCGAAGTAGGAGATGGCGAGCTCGCGAATGGTGCGATAGACGGGCTCGCGTGAACGTAGGCCGCTGTAATCGGATTTCGCCACCGCGCCCCAGTATCCTTTGACGCGATACACGGCCAGCACGTGATCGCTGTCGCGCACGGCTTCGAGATCCACCAGCAGCGGCGGATGACCGAGCAGGTGCAGAGCGAGCGCGCCGAGCAGCGCGCCTTCCATGCAGTGGGCGACACGTTCGCGCAGCACCATGCGCGGGGAGTAGCAGGTTTCTCCATGCGGCTCAATGTTGTAGCCGATCTCATGGTCGAGAAAATGCTGAATTTTCGCGGGCGTGGTCAGGGGCCGCAGGAGTTTGCGCTCGCGCGCGTCGAGTCCGTCGAGCATCATTTTACTGTCACGGTCGCATTCTCGGAAGCGGTATCTCCCGCTTCACCGGTCGCGGTGACGATGTAAGTGGTGGAATGCGCCGGTTGGTCCCCTACGCAGCCGACGCCGTTGCTGTGCGGCGGAATCCACTCACCGGGGCGGATGGTGACGTTTACGGCGTTGTTGGCATGAAAGCAGACCGTCACGCGCTGGCCGGGCGCAACCTGGATCGCGCTGACGGAGACGTCGACCAGCTTTACGGCGGGTGGGCCGGGCCGGACGGTGATCGACTGGGAGACTTGCTCGGTTCCACGCAGGGCCGTCAGCGTGTAGGTGACTGGTTTCACGGGGACCAGATTGAAACAGCGGCTTATAGACGGCCACACTTTTTCGATGGGCGGGTTGAGCCGCACTTCGGTAGCGTTTTCGACTCCGTAGCAGATCAGCGTCTTTTCGCCCTTGGGCGGCTGGGCGGGCGCGGCGTAGAACTGTGTGATCCGCACGGGAGATGCCGGCTCGGGCGCCTTGGCCGCCGGCTTGGCGGACGGCGCGGGCTCTGAACAAGCAGCCAAAGACAACGCCGCGATGATGAGAATCGGCGGGAATTTTATATGCGAACGCGTCATATACCCACGTGTTATATACTCACGAAAGCGAATGCCTGACTTACGACTAGGCGATGTCATCGACGACTATTGCATAAAGTGCCGCCGGTTGACGAATCATTCTATCGTTTCTTTGATGAACGGCTCGGCCGCGAAAGTCCGCTGCCGCACCTGCTACAGCGATCACGACTATCGTAACGAACAGGTGCCGCCGACAAAAAAGGAGCTGGCCAAGCAGAAGGAACTGTACAACGCGGTGCTGGCCGGCGTCGCGCCCGCGGGACCGCCAGAGCTGATTCCAGATCCGGCGGCAAGTCCTGTCGCTGGTCCCATCGTAGATCCTGTGGCTGAACCTCCGGCGGCGCAGCCAGCTTCGCGGAAGAAGAAAAAGTAGAACGTTTATTCCTTGCGCGTCTCATTGCGCAATTCGCGCTGGACCTCGTCGATGACACCGTCGCACCCGGAGCCGCTCAGGTCCTTGTGCAACCGGCGCAGCGCCGCGCCCACCACGTCGCGATGATGCAGCTTCGACCCCAGGGTTTCGGACTTGCTGAGCTTCAGCCACAGCTCATGCAACAGATCGACGTCCTCAGGCCACAGGCGGGGAGGGTGCGGGCCGAGGTTCACATACGTCGAGGGTCGATCCCCGCTGATCACTTCCAGTGAAAAAGGATGCCGCGGCTCGGGCAGCGCTTCCCAGGCGAGCCCGATGCGCCGCGCCAGCTCTTCCGATTCCATGTGCGCGCTGACGCCGGTCACCAGGCGCGATGCACGCAGGCTGTTGGCCGCCTGCGCCAGGGCGTCGAAAGGATTCACGGCGGGCACCACCAGTAGCTCCACGGGCTTGCCTTCTTTTTCCGCCATCTCCACCACGTGGCTGAACAGTTCTTTCTCGTAGTCGCTGAACATCTGCGCGTCGGAGAGCTCGTATTCGCCCGCGCCGGTGGAAATCGGGCGCACGGTCATCACCACAATGTCATGCCGCCGCAGATTGGTCTTGTCGAGCACGCGCTTCAGATGCTCCATGCGATGATAGTCGCGGACCGCCACCAGCACGCATCCCGGGCGCGCGTGCAGGCTGGTGGAGATCTGCGACTGGTGATCCAGGTTGAACTGCTCCAGCCCTTTCCTTTCAGTACTCTTGCGTCGGAGGTTGACGCGCTCGGAGATGCTGAAGATCACGAAAAAGACCAGAGTGAACGCCACGCCATACTTGGTCGCGATCTGTTTGGTGAACAGATTCGCCACCGCTACTGCGCCGAGCACCGCGGTAATGATTCCGAGGCCCACCGGAATTTCACGTCCCGCGATATGAAAGTTCAATGGGACTTTGTATTCCTGGTCGGTCCGCTGGAAACGCAGCACCATAACGCCCAGTGCTTTCATGAAGAAACTCCAGACCACGCCAAACGCGTAGGCTTCGGCCAGGATGGTCATATCGCCGCGGCTTCCGACGATGGTGGCGAGCTGGAGCATGGCGATCATGTTGATGATGCGCGAGGTGGTCCCGAATTTGCGATGCGGTTTGCGGAACCAGGGCAGCAGTACGCCGTCCTCTGCCACGCGATTCAGCACGCCGTTGGCGCCGATGATGGACGTATTCACGGCGCCCGACAAAATCAGACCGCCGACGATGACGACGAAGATGTGAAAGCCCAGGCGCAACAGATACGGTCCGCTGAGATTCATCGCCAGACCGCCGATCAGATTGGCGAAGTATTTGGAGCGCTCCTGATCCGGAATGATCATTCCGGCGAAGATGGTGACCACGCCGGTGCACATCACCGAATACCAGCACACCAGGTTGGCCGTGATGCGCAGGTTCTTGAGCTTGGGATAAGCGATCTCGCGGTAGACTTGGGCCAGCGTTTCGAATCCGCTCATCGACAACAGCGAATGGCCGAAAGCGATGATGATCATTACGATGGGGATCTGAAGCCAGACCGTTCCGGCAAACCATCCTTGCGCTTCCGGAGCAAGGTGAATATTCGACGAAAGCGGCGCGGGCGGCAGACTCCAACGGCCTGTCAGCACGATGGTGAGGGGGCACCAAACCAGCAGGATGGCCACCATCACGGTGGTGATCTGCATGATGCGCAGCGCCTTGCCGCTGGATTCGTGAACGCCCTTCAGGTTGGTCCACCAGAAGTATAACGTGACGAGCACGGCGACGCCCGCGGCGAACGTGTTCGGCTCGACACGATAGGTTTGGTTCATCAACTGGCTGACTTCGTTGAGCAACGCCGCCAGATATTGACCCGCGCTGACGACGCTGATGGGTCCCGTCAGGATGTAGTCGAACACCAGCGCGGAGACCGAGAACTTGGCAGCCAGGGGTCCCATGCTGTCGTGGACCACGACGTATACGCCGCCGCGCACGAACATGCTGCAGCTTTCCATGTAGACGCTGCGCACGGCGAAACTAAACAGCATGACTCCGAGAACGAACCAGGGAGCGGATTTGCCGACGGCCTGCTCGGCCGCGCCGCCGGCGTAGAAAGCCGAAGAGGCAAGATCGCTAAGGACGATGGACGCGCCACGCCAGAAGCTGATGAAGGAGAGCGCTACCGTCGTCGCGACCACTACCTTCGGAAGTGCGGACGACGGCAGCGTGCCGTCTTGAGAGGACATCCTAAGACCTATATTCTACGACGTGCGCGAAATCGCTGTGTGCGGCTGTCAGTCCATTTCGCGCAAGGTGCGCATCGCCAGTACCAGTACGATGGACCCGTAAATCAAGAGCGCGGCGAGCTCCGCCCGATCCTCCAGAAGCGTCGAGCCAGGCCGGATCAGCCGCTGAATCATCTGATTGGCGTAATACAGCGGGGTCGCGTGGGACAGCCCTTGCGCCCAGCGCGGAAGACGGTCGACGGAAATCACCAGGCCGGAGAGAAAAATTCCGGGCACCGTGACCAGTGGGATGAACGGAAACACCTGTCCCTCCGTTCGCGCGAAGTTGGAAACGAAAATCCCCAGGCAGATGCTAATCACCGCGAGCAGCCAGATGACCAGGTAGATAGACAGCAGAGTAGGGATGCCGTACCCGAGGTGAAAAAGCCAGCTCATCTCGGTGAGCACCAGCAGGCTTTGCAGCGTCGCCAGACAGGTGTACGCCAGAACGTAGCCCCCGATGATATTCGCTGCGTGGTAACCGTTCACGAACATGCGCGCCAGCGTGTGCGCGGTGCGCTCCCGAACCAGCACGATGGCGCACAGAATGTACGTAATGAAGTGGACCACGAAAGCCCCGATCGGAACCACAAACGGCGTGGGGTCCAGGAATCCGATGTTCAAGCTGGTGAGCGCGGCCTTGGCGATGTAAATGGTGAGCATGGGCGCGGCCAGAGAAAGCCCGAGAAAACGCCTGTCGTGCACCAGTTGGCGGAGCACGCGCCGGGCGACCGCCACCGTCCTATCCATCGTTCGCTCTGATGAGATCCAGGACCACGTTCTCAAGCGTGTCCTGTTCGACTTCGATTCTGGTCACACCCGGATCGAGCCCGTAACGCTGCAACAGGCCCGGCAGAAATTCGGCATAGTTGTCCAGCGTCTCGGCGACCGTCTCTTCGCCGCGCCAGATGTGGATCTTGGTCCTGCCGCGATGCAAAAGATTCTTGGGCGTATCGCAGGCGAGCAGCGTGCCATTGCTGAGCACGCCGAGCCGGTCGCAGAACAAGGCTTCGTCCATTTGATGGGTGCTGATCAGGAGCGTGGCGCCGCCGCGGGCCAGCTCGCGGAAATGCTTCCAGAATTCGGCGCGCAAGCGAGGATCGACGCCGGCGGTAGGCTCATCGAGCAGCAGCACCCGCGGCTGGTGTACCAGCGCGCATGCCAGCGACACGCGCTGCTTCATCCCGCCCGAAAAAGTGTAGACGGCATCGTTCTGGCGCGACCGCAAGTTTGTGAAATCGAGCACGCCGCCGATGGCTTGTTCGGGATCCGGCAAGCCGTGCGCCTGGCCGAAGAAGCGGATGTTGTCGCGCGGCGAAAGATCCTCGTAAAGCGCCGGCGCCTGCGGCATGTAGCCGATCCGGCCGCGCGCGGATTTTGGATCGGTCTCGAGAACGCGGACCGTGCCGGCCGTCGGCCGCGTGGAGCCGGTCAACAGACGGATCAGCGTCGTTTTCCCGGCTCCGTTGGGCCCCAGCAGTCCGAAGATCTCTCCTTCGCGAACGTTCAGCGTAACGGATTGAAGCGCGCCGATGTGTCCATAGCGTTTCGAGAGCTGATCGAGCTCGATGACCACGGATTAGCGCGCCAGCGCGACCGCCAGCAACAGCGCGCGCTGCGTGCCCAGATAAGAATCCTTGGTGTCGAAGGTTTCACCGAGCGAATGCGCGCCGCTTCCCCCGCCTCCGCCGCCGATGGTCACCGCCGGAATGCCCAGGTTCATCGGGACGTTGGAGTCCGTCGACCCTTCGCCCAGCCTTCCCGGGGCGCCAAAAATCTTGGCGACGGAAACGGCGGTGATCACGATCGCGGAATCGGGTGAGGTGTGCCCGGCGGGCCGCACGCCGACCAACTCCGGCGAAACCGAGACCGGTCCGCGATTGTTCCAGCGGCGATTTTCCTCGTCCACGGCTTCCTGCACGGCCGCTTTGAATTTCGTGTTTACGGCTTCGAGAGAATCCTTGTCGGAGGAGCGCATGTCGACTTCCATCCAGCATTCGAACGGGATTGCGTTCACGGAAGTTCCGCCGCCCACGCGCCCGACGTTGAAGGTGGTCTTCGGGTTGGAGGGAACTTCAAAATTGTCGATCTTGGCGATGGCTCGGCCCATGGCTTGAATCGGGTTGGCCATGCCGAACGCGCCGAAGCTGTGGCCGCCGGGACCCTTGAACGTCACGCGATAGCGGTAGCTGCCCACCCCGACGTTGGTGACGCTGAGGCCCAGCCCGTCAACGGAAATGAACTTGTCGATCTGGCCCTTCAGGCTGTCGGCGAAAAGATTCTTGGTCCCACGCAGGTCGCCCAAGCCTTCCTCACCCGTATCGGCGACGAACGTAATCGTGCCGGGCGTCTTCACTTTCGCATCGTTCAGCGCTTTGATCACGCCGAGCACCACCACCAGACCCGCGGCAATCGTCGCCAATGCCGGGCCCTTTGAGGACGGTGCCGTCGCGCGTGACCTTCACGTCGGTGCCTTCCGGAAACACGGTGTCGAGATGCGCCTGAAAGATCAGTTTGGATGCGGCGAAGCTCCGGGGCGGACGCCGATCACGTTGCCGGCTTTGTCGATGCGGACGTTTTCGAGGCCGGCTTGTTTGAACAGACGCTCCAGCTCCTTGCCCCGGACCTCTTCGTGAAACGGCGGCGCGGGGATTTCGCAGATGCGGATCTGTTCCTCTATGAAATGCGCCTCATTGCGTTTCACCGCGTCGAGGGCCGCCTTCACGGTGGGATCTTCAGCCAGGCGCGCGGCATCTTGCGCACTGGCGGCAAGCGCCAGCAGAGCGGTCAGAAATACAAATCGCATAGGAAGAGCGTAGCACTATGACTAGGCCGCAGATAGACGCCGCTTTTCAATTTGCCTTCGATTCGTGTCTTCAACTGCGCCGTCGAGGGTCGCGCCTCTGAACGAAACTCCGCGGCAAGTTCAGCCCGGCCTGAAGGTGGAGTTCTGAGGCGCCGATACATACCGTAGAATGAATAAGAAATCGGTGCTGGATCTTCAGAGAATTATTCTAGCGGTCGGAGTGACCACGCTGTGGCTCGCCCGTGCCCAGTCCGGGCTCACTATCGCGCCGGCCACACTGCCCTTCGGCCTGGTCGGCGTCGGTTATTCGGCGCAGATTAACTCCAACGGCAGCCCCGCCACCACATGGAATCTGGCTTCCGGCAACTTTCCACCAGGCGTGGGAATCACCGCGATTGGAAGCAGCACCATTATCAGCGGCACGCCAATCACGATGGGAACCTTCTCCTTCACTCTCAGTGCCACCGATCCTCAACGGAATAATGCCTCCACCACACAGGGATTCTCTATCATCATCGTGCAGATGAACCCCACATCGCCGCTGCCTACCGCGACGCAGAATGCGCCCTACTCTGTCGCCTTCACGATTTCGCCGGGAGGCAACTTCACCTGGCAGACTCTGGGCCTCCCGCCGGGCCTCACCCTCAGTCCGCAAGGAATGCTCAGCGGCAGCCCGACCATGACCGGAACATTTGTCTTCGACGTGACGGCCACGCCGACCCAGAACGCCAATTTTGTCGGTCCCGCCATTTTGGGTGCCTATCAGCTCACGGTCCTCCCCGGTCTGGCGTTCACCTCCTCGGTGGTATTGCCGAACGGCGTCGCCGGGATGAACTACTCGTTCGCTCTGGCCGCATCCGGTGGAATGCAGCCATACCAGTTCACGACGGAGCCTTCGGGCGTGGTCCAGAACGTGTTCCCGCCGAACCTCACTTTGAGCGTGGGCGGGTTGATTTCGGGCATTCCCACCACGTCCGGTAACTATGGCGTCACCGTCGATGTGACCGATGCAAACAAGATCACTGCGAACGCCTTCTTCCAGCTCATCATCGCTCCACCGTTCTCCATCTCCACCGCGTCCCCGCTTCCCGCCGCGAGCCTGCAAACTGCTTACCCGCAGACCATTACCGCCACCGGCGGAAATCAGCCCTACACGTTTTCGCTGGCCACGGGATCCGGTCCGCTGCCCACCGGTCTCACGCTACAGTCGAACGGCTCGTTCTCCGGCACGCCCACCGCCGCGGGACCCTTCACCTTTACCGTCCAGGCCACCGACAACTTCGGCTATAGCGTGACGAAGCAGTTCCAGCTCACCGTGGCCCCCGCCGGACCGCTGCTCCAGGTTTCCCCGCTTCAGCTCACGTTTTCCGGAGCCGCCGGCGATACCGATTCTCCACCCGCTCCCCAAATTGTTTCGATCACCGCGCCCAGCGGAGCGCCCGTGAACTACGCCGCGGCCATCCAGGGCACGCCCCCTCCGCCATGGATCGCGATCACCCCGTCTGCAGGTGGCGCGCCCGCTGGAATCACGGTAAGCGTCACCTCCATCGTTCCGGGCGCCGCCGGCGCTTCAACCACCCTTGCACCCGGCGCTTATGCCGCGACCATTCAGATCACCGTTCCGGCCATTGCGACCCAGGCGCCGATCAACGTGCAGGTCAGCTTCACCGTCACCGCCGGGCAACCGCCGTTGCAGGTGGTCCCAACCCTGCTGCGCTTCGCCGCACGCGCGAACGCTCCGTCCACGCAGGAGCAGTTGATCGTCGTCGCAGATAGCGCCGGAGGCGGCACGCCCACTGCGGCAATCGTCGGCGCCAGCCCGTGGATCACGCTGCCGAAATCCGCCAACCTGACCGTGCGGGTGGATGTGAACACGCAAGGCCTCGCGACGGGCAATTATCACGACATCGTCAGGCTGACCAACCAGGCGGGCACGTTCGACGTACCCGTCTCTCTGTTCGTCGCCGGCGCCGGACCGATCCTGGCCCTCGGCGTCACCGGATTGCGATTCCAGTCGCGCCAAGGCGCAGGATCGACAGAGGAGCAAACGGTCAGCGTGCTGAACCTCGGCGATCCTACCTCCACGGTGAACTGGGTCGTCGATCTGGTCAGCGGCGGCGACTGGTTGACCATTGCGCCCCCGGGTTCCGGCACCGCAACCCCATCGCAGCCGGGAGACTTCCAGTTGTTTCCCTCCGCCATCACCGCAAGCCTTCCGGCCGGCCCCCAGTACGCCCTGGTGCGGGTCACGGACCCGCAGTCGCAAAGTTCGCCGCAGTACTTGGCCGTGGTGCTCGATAATGAGCCCGCCACTTCGCCTGCGTTGCCGGATCCAACGCCGGCTGGGCTATACTTCGCCTCCACCACCGGCGCGCAATCCGTATTCGTGAACACCAGCAGCGCCACGCCGGTTCTGTTCGAGACCTCTGCCGTCACAGCCGACGGAGCCAACTGGTTGAGCGTCATTCCCGCCACCGGCAACGCGTCGAGTTCGAATCCGGGGCAGCTTTCGGTCTCCATCAGTCCAGGTGCGGTGGCCGGTTCCGGAATCTATCACGGAAGCGTGAACATTGCGATGAGCGGCGCGCTGCGCGTGGTCAACGTCACCATGGTCGTCCCCGTGGGGACGATCAAAGCGGCCATCCAGCCGGCCATCGCCTCCGCCAGTTGCACGCCCTCTCATCTCGCCGTCACCCAAACCGGCCTGGTCAACAGCTTCTCCGTTCCCGCGGGCTGGCCCGCCACTCTGATTGTCCAGTTGAACGACGATTGCGGGAATCCGGTTTCGAACGGTTCCGTCGTCGCGAGTTTTTCGAATGGAGATCCGCCGCTGACGCTCTCCGGAGACCGCAACACGAATTTCTATTCGTCGACGTGGCAGCCGGGTGCGACCCTCCCGGCAATGACGATCACCATCGCGGCCGGCGCTCCCACGCTTCCGCAGGCCGTGCAGCAGTTCACCGGCGCCGTGAATCAGAACAACACCCCGTCGCCCTCGCTGCTCCCCAACGGGGCGTTGAACATTTTCTTCGACAACCCCACCGCCAACGCCGCGGGACGCGCGCTCACTCCGGGCGGCGTGATTCAGGTTTACGGATCGGGTTCGCGCCTTCGCTGATTTCACCGGGCGTGGTTCCGCTTCAGAATCTGATCAGCGGCACGTACATGCTGATCGGCCCCACTCAGGTCCCGCTGTTCTTCGTAGCCCCCTCCGTGCTGGCCGCTCAGGTTCCGTTCGAGATTGCGCCCAACCAGCAGTATCCGGCGGTCGTCAGCGTGAACGATGCGCTGACACTTCCGGAAACGCTCGATATCGTCCCCATGCAGCCCGGCGTGTACTTTAACGTCGCGGATCAGACTGTGGTCGCACAGCGTCTCGACCAATCCTTGGTCTCGATGGCAAACCCCGCCCATCCGGGAGAAACACTGACGTTGTACCTCGCGGGCATGGGTGCGACGAATCCACCCGTAACCACCGGCGCGCCCACTCCCTCGCAAGATGTACTGGCAAATACGCAGCCCATCGTTACTCTCGACGGCGAGAAGGTGAACATCGGTTATGCGGGGCTCACGCCGACCGGCGTCGGCTTGTATCAGATCAACTTCACGGTCCCGGCCGATGCCCAGGCCGGTCTTCTCGATCTGGTGATCCTGCAGGGCGCGGTAGCGGCAAATTCAACCAAGCTGCCAGTCGCTTCTCAGTAGCCCTATCTCCTGACGATCCTCGCGCGGATCAGCTTATCCAGTTTGGGAAACTCGCGATCGAGATACGTTTTTCCTTCTTCAAACATCCGGTCCTGATGCCCCGCGCGCATCCCGCCACCCGAGTTTTCTCCGTAACCCGAATACAGCTTTTCCACCACGTCCATCCCCTCGACAACTTTGCCGAACGGCGCAAACCCCTGCGCGTCCTGGCCCGAATTGTTGCCCAGGTTGATGTACATTTCCGTGGAGCGCGTGCCCGGCTTGGTGAACGCGAACGCCACGAACCCCGGCGTGTTGCTCTGCCGCGCCAGATCGTCTTGAATGGTGCGATGTCGCCATTTCAGCGCGACCTTCGGATCTCCCGCGATGCCGAATTGCACCCACTTCCCGGCCACCACTCGGAAAAAGCGCGAGTCGTCAAAATATTTTGCTTGCACCAGATTGTAAAACCGGTCCGCGCCGTGCGGAGCCCAGTCGCGATGCGTTTCGATCACGAAATCGCCCGCGGTGGTTTCGAACTTGACATGAAAAACGTTGGGAGCAGCCGCGGCCGCAACCGCCATCGTTAAGAGATAAAGGCTGCCGATGCGCCAACCCATTCCAGATCCCGGTTGTGATCCACCCCCATCATCTTTCCGCGCCCCATCCGGATAATCGTGGTCACCGCGCGCGGATCGTCGAGCCATAGGTACATCATACGAATCTCCGCCTTGGTCGGCCCATGCGGCGTCTCCACCAGCGGCGCAAAATCGACGCGCTCCTGCAAAATGTATTGCGACCGGTCTTGGACTTGCTCGATTTCCCCCCGCGTGGGACCGATCACCACGCCCAGCCCGGCGAACGAATACAGCGGCTTCAACACCCAGTTTTGAAGGTCGTCCGGAACCCCTTCGCTCAGAAATCGCGTGCGCGGAACGCAAGCGTGCTTCAGGAACGGAATCGAAAATTTACTGATTCTGAAATACCAGTTCGGATGCCCGGCCCATTCGACCTCCAGATCGTCGCGATAATCGAAGGGCGTCTCGATTTTCCGGCGCACCAGCTCATCCACAATCACGCGATTGTAGATCCGCTCAATCGGAATCCCCGAGTAATACAGCCGCCGTCCCCGCTTCTCCACCCGCGTAATGCAAACCGTCTTGATCCCCAGCATCTTCTCCGTCAGCAGAAAATCCGGCAGCGTCTTCTGATTCCTCGGATCGATTTCGAGCAGCACCACATTTTCCGCCCCGTGATTCCCCACCACCGCCCGCCGGAACAGCTCCACATACGATGGATCGGGCTCCATTGCCAGCCCATACGCCTCGCGATAAGCATTCTGCAGAAACGGCTGATACGCGTACAGCGACGGGAAGGCCTGAATCTCCACCAGCTTCGGCTCCAGCGCGGCCGTTAGCCCGAAATCCACCTGTACGAACAACGGACGCGCATCTTCATTCGGAACACGATGCTCGGCCGGCACCGTCTCCTCCGACCGCGCCCGATACTCGGGTGTCATCAGTTGATGAATCAGCTCCGCCCCGTAGCGCGCCATTTTTTCGAACAGCGCGCGAGGCAGAAACAGGGGCGTCTCGCAGTTGCGAAATTTGACATGCGTCCCGCAGCCGTCATCCAGCAGCCGTAGAAACCGCTCATATTTTTCCGGCGTGAAATCGCGGTTGAACCGGTGACGCGCCTCCGGAATCATTCGATCAGAAACTGGCCGGCCCGCATGATCTGCCGGTCGTCCGCCCAAATATCGAACTTGGTCCCCACCACGTCGATGTGCGTCGAGCAATCCCACTCCGCGCCCGTGTGCGCCCCGTACGGATTCCCGAACGCGATGTGGATGCCCGGCAGTTTCTCATCCTGCAAAATGTTCCCGATCACGCCGCGCAACCCGATGTTGGTCCCGATCGCGAACTCGCCCACCCGATCGCTATTTTCATCGGTGTGCGTATAGCGCCAAAACTCGTCCTCCAGCACCCGGTTCGACGACTGCACTCCCTTCAGCCGATTCCCTTCGATCTGAATCGTAAGGGGCGCGTTCTTCAAATCTCCATACTTGGCGCACAAATAGTCGCCCACCACCCCATCGATCACGAACGTCCCATTCACCTCGCCCGGTGTCGTAAAAATTTCGCCGCCCGGAAGGTTCCCCCACTTCTTGGTCGAAATGATTCCGCTGGTCTTGATCCACTTGTAGTTGTGATTCATATCCGCCACCAGATCGGTCCCCGCGGCCGTCCGCGCGCGAATCACCCGCGCCGATTGCGCGATGTTGAGTACCTTCACGCTCAGATTGTCCACTTTGAGAAAATCCGCCCGCATCCCCTCCAGCATGATCCGCCGCTCGATATTCACCATGTGCGCATGCCGTATGCCCAGCCGGTTGACCACGTCGGTCATCTGCATCCGCGTTCGCAGCTCGTTGGCCTGCGCCACCACTGCGAAAATGCTTACCTTGCTGGTCTCCAGATCCTCCAGCACCTCAGCCGGCATGTCGTGGAGCGGCCGCGGCGCCAGCTCTTCCAGCACAAAGGTCTTATACGGCGCGCCCAGTGAGTCGAGCTCGGCCGCCAGGCTCGCCGCAATCTCCAGGCAAGCATGATCCGTAATCAGAGTGACTTTTTCGTCAGGCTGAATGCGCAGGCAAACGTGCACCGCGTTATGCGCGCCCGGAATATATTCAGGATCAAACGGCACGCCGCGCAAATCGCTCATCGACTGACGACTCCGTTTCTTCAATGATGTAATCCACCACCTTGGTCAAATCTCCTGTCTCGTTAAATACCTTCAACTGCCGGTCCGCCCCGCTGCCCGATTCCAGAATCTTGCGAATCCCGTTTACCTCCTCGCGCGACCCCAGCTCGTCCACCACGTCGTCGACGAACGCCAGATATTCTTCCATCAGGTCGCGCGCCGGAACTTCGATCTTCCGTCCAAAATCGATCAACTTGCCGTTCAGCCCGTATCGCGACGCGCGCCACTTGTTCTCCATGATCAGCGCCCGCCGGTACAGCCGGAAGCCTTGATTGGCTTCGTAAAGTTTGTACAACTTCGCCACCGTAGCCTGGATCAGCGCCGCGATCGAGATGGTCTCGTCCAGCCTCATCGGGATATCGCAGCACCGGAACTCGAGCGTGGGGAAGTTCGGATGCGGCCGGATATCCCACCAGATCTTCTTTGCGTTGTCGATGCAATTCGTCTTCACCAGCAAATCGACAAAATTCTGATATTCTCCATAGCTCGGAAAATAGTCGGGAATATTAGTGCGCGGAAATTTGTCGAACACTTTGCAGCGATACGATTTCAGCCCGGTGTCCATCCCCAGCCAGAACGGCGAGTTCGCCGACAGCGCCAGCATGTGCGGCACAAAATATCTCGCCGCGTTCATCAGATGAATCGCGGTCTCCCGATCCTCCACTCCAATGTGCACGTGCAATCCGAAGATCAGGTTGCCGCGCGCCACCGTCTTCATATCCTCGACGATGGTGTAGTAGCGTTCATCCGGGTAGATCGCTTGTTTTCTCCAGTCGGCAAACGGATGCGTGCCCGCCGCGCCCAGCCGCAGTCCGTTGTCGCGCGCCAGCTGAATAATCGCGCCGCGCAGCTTCCCCACTTCCTGCCGAGCCTCGGAAATATTCGCGCAGATCCCCGTCCCTACCTCCACCACGCTCTGGTGCATCTCCGGCTTCACCATTTCGTGAAGCTGCGTCTTCCCTTTTTCGATAATTTCCGAGTCGATGTGCGACCGGAGGTCGCGTGTCACCGGATCGATGGTCTGATACTCTTCTTCGATGCCGATGGTGAAGCTCGGTCGCATGGTTCACCCTCCGTGCGCAGTCAGAAAGCGAGCCCAACGCATCTCCACGGGCGCCGGCTCCTTCAACGCTTCTTCGACGGCAAACTCGGCCACCGCGTCCACGATCCATTGAAAGTTTTCCGCGCCCACCGAAGTGAACTCCGCATCCGGCGCGGGATTCAAAAAATCGATCGCATAAGGAACGCCGTCCTCTACTGCGAACTCCACCGTGTTCAAATCGTACCCGAGCGCCCTGCACAGCTTCAGGCAATCGTCCATCACCAGGGCATACATCGCCGGCTCGATCGGCGGCCCATCCAGCACATACCGATGCGCGTGCGCCCGCCGCGGGTCATACCGCATCACGTGCACTTTCTTCTGCCCCACTACGTAACAACGAAAATAATCGTCGAACTCGCACCGCCCGCTGCAGCGTCATGCACAGGTCGCCGGTTTCATCGTAGGCCCGGAACAGTTCCTCCGGATTGTCCACCTTGTACACGCTCTTCCAGCCGCCGCCGCTGAACGGCTTCAGAAACGCCGGAAATTGCGACGTACTCGAAAATCTCATCCCAGTTGAGCGGATAAATCAGGTTGCGCATCGACTGTGCGGTGGTCCCCGGTGGATGCGCCTTGTGCGGCAGCAGCACCGTCGGCGGCACCGCCACCCCGATCTGCGACGCCAGCGCGTAATTGAAAAACTTGTCGTCGGCGCCCCACCAGAACGGATTGTTGATCACCGTGGTTCCCGTCAGCACCGCGTTCTTCAGATACGCGCGATAGAACGCAATGTCGTGCGAAATTCGATCGACGATCACACGGTATCCCGAGGGCTCCGCCATTTTGATGCCGCCGATGTGGACGTGCTCGGCGGTCACTCCCTGCACGCGCATCGCATTGATCCGGTCCACCAGCGCGACCGGGAACGTGTTTTCCATTCCGTAGATGATGCCGATTTTTTTCATGCTGTCAGGAATAGTACCGAGTCCCAACCGGCGAGTCCAGCGGACCTTCAAAAAAACTTCGCCGTCATATGCTGCCACCACGGCCAATCGTGACCCGTGCCATCGCCCCAAACATCCAGCCAGTGCGGAATGCCCTTGGCGTCCAGGATCCCTGACAACCGCCGGTTCTCGCCCAGGCAGATGTCGGTCTCGCCCGTCGCCAGTACCATTCGCATCCTGCGATACCGGTCCAGGTACCACGCGTCGTTCAGGTTCGGCAGAAAATCGGGAGGGCAGTTGTAGTAGCAGTTATCGTCGTAATATCCATTTAAGAATTGGTGAATGTCGAACGCCCCGCCCATGCTGACGCAGTAATTCACCAGGTCCGGATGCCGCAGCGCGAAATTCACCGAATGATAACCGCCGAAGCTGCACCCCGTCACCGCCAATTCCGGCGACGCATTACGCGCGCGAATCAACGGGGCCACTTCCTCCACCAGGTACGCGTCATATTGAACATGCCGCGCGGCCCGCTCTGCCGGATGCACGGATTTGTTGTACCAACTCTCCGCATCCACCGAATCCACACAGAATGCCTGGATCCGCCCGTCTTCATAACGGTCGCGAACGGTATCGATCATGCCGCGGCTTTCGTAATCGAAGAAGCGGCCCATCGACGTCGGGAACACCATCAACGGCATCCCGCCGTGTCCGAAAACCAGCAGTTCCATCTCCCGGCCCAGCCGCGGCGAAAACCACTTGTGATATTCCCGGTTCACAGCTTCAGCAGGGCCCGCAGCCGCTTGGTCTGCACCCGGCTCACCGGAATCTCGGTCTGCTTCTTGTCATCCATCCGCAATTGAAAGCTCGACTTGAACCACGGAATCACTTCTTTAATCCGGTGAATGTTCACCAGGTAGGAGCGATGCACGCGCCAGAACATGTCCGGGTCCAGATTCGATTGCAGCTCCTCGATGGTTCGATAATTCGATTGCCCTTCCAGGCCGCTCGCCACCACCGTGATCAATCCGTCGTCGATGGTCGCGTAAATCACGTCCTGCGCATCCACGATGAAATTCCGGTGATTGCTCTTGATCAGCAGCTTGGTGCGTTGCAGCGACGGTTTCAGCGGAGGCGGCTCCGGCTGCGCCGTCTTCGCCCGTTCCGCGATGTTCTTGCGCGCCCGGTCGATCGCCAGCGCCAGCCGCTCCCTTTCCACTGGCTTCAATAAATAGTCCAGCGCCTCCCAGCGGAACGCCTCCACGGCGTATTGGTCGTATGCGGTCGCCATCACGAAATACGGCAGCGGAAAATCTTTCTCGCGCAGCTTGCGGATCACTCCCATGCCGTCCAGGCCCGGCATCTGCACATCGAGAAACACCAGGTCCGGCTCCAGGTCCTCAATCAGCTTCACGGCTTCCAGGCCATTGGAAGCCGTCGCCACGATATCGATGTCGCCAAAATCTCTTAGTTGATAAGCCAGCTCATCCGACGCGAGCTTCTCGTCGTCTACCAAAATCGTGCTGATGACGGCTTGCGTTGTCGCGCTGGTCGCGCCTTTGAGCATAAAGTGCTAGTATATATTACGTTAGCTCAAAGTCCCTCCAGCCTGCGCGCCCACGCGCGCCGGAAGAGCAAATCTGAAGGAGTAAAACGGCTTTGTCGGCATCAGACAATGTCCAGATTGCGCCTGCAAACGGAAAGCTGGGCGTATTAATTCCCGGTATCGGCGCGGTTTCCACTACGTTTATGGCTGGCGTGGAGGCGGTGAAGCGCGGCTTGGCGGCGCCCATCGGCTCCCTCACGCAGCTCGCCACCATTCGCCTGGGGAAACGAACCGACAATCGCACGCCGATGATCAAGGATTTTCTCCCGCTCGCAGGATTGAACGATCTGGTCTTCGGTGGCTGGGACATTTTCGAAGACACCGCGTATGAAGCCGCGCAGAACGCCGCGGTGCTCGAGAAAACTCTGCTCGAGCAGCTCCAGGAACCTCTCTCGAAGATCCGTCCCATGAAAGCCGTCTTCGATCACGAATACGTCCGCCGCATCGACGGCCCCAACGTCAAGCAGGCCGCCACGAAAATGGACAAAGCCGAAATGCTGATGGAGGACATCGCGCAGTTCCGCACAGTCCACGGCGTGGAACGCATGGTGATGATCTGGTGCGCGTCTACTGAGGTCTTCCATCGTCCGGATGCGGTTCATCAAACTCTCAAGGATTTCGAATGCGGCTTGATGAAGAACGATCCCGAGATCGCGCCCAGCCAGATTTATGCCTACGCCGCGCTGAAATCCGGCGTTCCGTTCGCTAACGGCGCTCCGAACCTGACTACGGATACGCCCGCGCTTCTCGAACTCGCGCGCGAGCGCAACGTCCCGGTCTGCGGCAAAGATTTCAAAACCGGCCAGACCTTCATGAAGACGCTGATCGCGCCCGGCTTGAAAATGCGCATGTTGGGACTGAACGGCTGGTTTTCCACCAACATCCTCGGCAATCGCGACGGCGAAGTTCTGGAAGATCCCGGCTCTTTCAAAACCAAGGAAGAGACCAAGCTTAGCTCCCTCGAACAAATCCTTCAGCCCAAGCTCTATCCGGAGTTATATAAGGACTTTTATCACGCTGTTCGCATCAATTACTATCCGCCGCGCGGCGATTCGAAGGAAGGCTGGGATAATATCGATATTTTCGGATGGCTCGGCTATCCGATGCAGATCAAAATCGATTTTCTTTGCCGCGACTCCATCCTCGCCGCCCCGCTGGTGCTGGACCTGGTCCTGTTCATGGATCTCGCTCAGCGCTGCGGCATGCGCGGCATCCAGGAATGGCTTTCGTTCTACTTCAAGGCTCCGATGACGGCGCCCGGCCTGTATCCCGAGCACGACATCTTCATCCAGCTCATGAAGTTGAAAAATACACTTCGATGGATGCGCGGCGAAGATTTGATCACGCATTTGGGGCTTGAGTATTACGACTGAATTTCGCTAATTATTTCGTAATTCCCGCATGAATTGCCTGGTTATCGGAGGGACTCGGTTCATCGGCAGGATGTTGGTCGCCGAACTGCTAAAGCAGGATCACGCCGTGACGGTGTTGCATCGCCGTCCGCGTCACGATCTGGGCCGCCGTGTAAAAAATCTCGTTGCCGATCGCAACGATGGTCCGGCGATGAAAGCCGCGCTCGCGGGAAAGAAATTCGACGTCGTCTTCGATAACGTCTATGACTGGGAGCGTGGAACCACTGCCGGTCACATCGAAAGCTCGGTTCGCGCCTGCGGCGGCAATCTCCATCGTTACATTTTCATGTCGAGCGTGGCCGCTTATGGCGACGGCCTGAATCATCATGAAGGCGACGCGCTCGCGCCGGACGACGCCCCGGAATTGTACGTACGTAACAAAGCGATGAGTGAACGAGCGTTGTTCCGCCTCCATCAGCGCATCGGCCTCCCGGTGGTGACCTTGCGTCCGCCGTATATATATGGTCCCGCCAATCCGTTCTATCGCGAAGCCTATTTCTGGGATCGCCTGCGCGCCAACCGCTCCATCATTCTTCCCGGCGACGGCCGCCGCCTGATGCAGTTCGTCTACGTAAAGGATCTGGTCCGCGCGGCCCTCAAAGCCATGGAAGAACCGAACGCCGTGGGCCACGCGTTCAACATCGCCAATCCGCGCCCGCTCTCGCAGAGTGAAGCCGTGGAAGCCTTCGCCAAAGCCTGCAACAAGCCGGTGAAGTTCGTGCGCATCCCCCGCGAATATATTCTGCGCGCCGGCGGCCATCCCATGGGACCGAAGCTGTATTTCGCCGTGTACTACGACATTCCGCCCATCACCCAGGTCACCGCGAAAGCGCAGCGCGTATTGAAATTCAAGCCCGTCGATTTCAACGCCGGATTAAAGGAAACTTATCGCTGGCACCTTCGCCACAACTCGTTTCCGAAGCCCGATTACGAATTCGAAGACAAGTTGCTGGCCAACGCCCCGGTCATGATCCCGGCGAAGGCCTGATTGTTTCCGCCGCCACCTTCGCCGTATTGGAGTGGATCGTCACGGTATCCTCCACCCGCACCGCGTACCCGCCTGCCAGCGTCACGGCGACCTTCGCGCCACACTCCCGCGCCAGGTTGAACACCAGCCGGTCGCGCGCCTTCAATCCCTCGATCGACAACGACAACCCGCCCAGTTGATCCTCGCGATACGGATCCGCGCCCGCGACGTACATCACCAATTCCGGCTTGAACTGGCTCATCCCCTTGCGGCATGCCGCCCCCAGTTGATCGAGATAATCTTCGTCCGCGACCCCGTCTTCGAGATCGACATCGATGTTCGAAGGCGGCTTGACCACCGGGTAGTTGTGGAACTGGTGGATCGACAACGTGAACACCGTCGGATCCTCGGCGAAAATCGCGGCCGTTCCGTTGCCGTCGTGCACGTCGCAATCCACCACCATCGCCCGATCGATCAACTTTTCCTGCTGCAACTTCCGAATCGCCACCGCAATATCGTTGATCGCGCAAAACCCTTCCCCATGCCCCGGAAACGCATGATGGAAGCCGCCGCCGATATTGAAGCCCACGCCATCCTGAAGCGCCAGTCGCGCCGCCAGCGTGGAGCCTCCCGCGGCCAGCCAGAACGCGTTTACCATCTTCTGCGAGTACGGAATCTCGAGCTTCAGCAGCTCTAAGTAGTCGAGGGTGCCGTGCTTTAGCCTGGTGACCCAGCCGCGCGTGTGGACCAGCATCAGGTCTTCGTCCGAGGCTGGCTCGGGTTGAACGAAATCGGCCGGCTGCGCAAAACCGTCCGCCAAAAGGCGGTCCCGGATCAGCCTGAATTTCTGCGACGGGAACACATGCGAGCCCAGATTCAGGTCATAATCGTCGTGATAAACCAGCTTAAACGGCAACAATGCGCTTTTCCTCCGATTGGAGCGCCGTAACCAGCGCCGCGCCGTAAATATCGTCCGCCGAACAGCCTCTCGAAAGGTCGTTGAACGGATGCGCAAGTCCTTGTAAAAACGGACCGAAAGCCGCCGCTCCTCCCAGCCTTTCCACCAGCTTGTAGGCAATGTTACCACTGGTAACATCGGGGAAGATTAACGTGTTTGCGCGGCCCGCCACGCTCGATCCGGGAGCCTTCGACGCGCCGATGTGTGCCACCAGCGCGGCATCGCCTTGCAACTCGCCATCGGCGTCGATCTCGGGAGCGCGCTCCCGCAAGATTCGCAGCGCTTCGATCATCTTCTCCGCAAATTCATGCCGCGCGCTGCCTTTGGTGGAGAACGACAGCAGCGCGACCTTCGGCTCCACGCCAATCACGGTGCGCGTCGAACGGGCCGTGGCGATTGCGATTTCCGCAACTTCGACGGCGGACGGATCGATGACCAGCGCGCAATCGGCGAACGCCAGCACGCCCTCATGTCCAAAGACGCGATCCTGCACGCACACAAAAAAGACACCCGAAACATTGTGGACGCCGGGAGCCGTGCCGATGCAATGCAGCGCGGCCCGCACGGTTTCCGCGGTAGTGCTCACCGCGCCGCCGACTCCCCCATCCGCCTCGCCCGCCGCGACCATCAGCGCGGCTCGATACAGAGGCTTGCGCGCGATGCGTTCGGCCTCCATGTGGGTGACGCCTTTGGAGCGACGGCGCTCATGGTAAAGTGCTGCAAGCTTTGGGGAATCGGCCTCGCCCGTCAGCAGAATCGGCTCCACCAAACGCTCTTCCAGGAGTCGCGCTGCCGCGGCCTGGACTCGCGGGTCGTCGCCTTCGGGGAAGGCGATTTTCTTGCGCCTGGGAATCCGCCGCAACCGCTCGATCTGCCGAGCCAGGAACAGTTTCGCGGATTCAGGCGGATACGGGAGCATAGATACAATCATAGGTGGCCGAAGGAGATTTCGATTCTCGACTTGTAAACCACACGATTCCCGGCGGATGTCGCTCCCACTCCCACGCCGAAACTCCACACGACGTTCTTGGCGATCTTCAGGTCGCCGCCGGGCAGAATCTGATGAACCTGCTCGCGCACGGGTAGAAACGACGGCAAAGGTCCCAATTCCGTGTAGTATTCAAGACTCGGCGTGAAGCGTTCGGTAGCTTCGTAGCCGATGCGGGCAGCCGGCTCGAAATTCCAGCCGGCTTCGGTTCCGGGCCCGTGCAGGGCGCGCTCAAGGACCGGATTGAAGTCGATCTGCCACTTGCCGATGCTCTTTTCGAGAATCGGACGGATTTCCACACGGCGCGAGTTCGGTTCATACGTCGTCTTCTGAAACGAAAACTCCGTCACCAGCCCGACGTCGAGAGGCCAATGCCATTGGCGAGGCACGCAGAAATGCGGCAGAACGCGCCAGCCGGCGTACTCGAGCGAATGCTCCGGCCGGCGTGCGTTCAGTTCCATGAAGCCGATGGAAATCTAATCGGTCAAGCCCGCGGTCAGCTCAAAGGTCATGTGAAACTGATCGTCAAACGGAGCGACGGGACCGTCGAAGCTTTGCGTGCCCACGCCGACGTAGTTCAAATGAGTCTCGAAAGTGAACTGGCCGCGGTGCAGGGTTTCGTACTCGTAGACGTGAATCTCAAACGGGTCCTGCGCATACGCGGCAGTCAGCGGGATCGCGAAAGCGAGAAGATAGCGAATAGAGACAGGCTAGCATGGCGATTCTCACGGTTGGCCACTCCACGCGCCCGATCGACGAATTTCTAAGGATTCTCGAAGCGCATGGCGTGGAGCAACTGGTGGATGTGCGGACGATTCCGAAGTCGCGCCACAATCCGCAGTTCAATTCCGATGCGTTGGCCGCGTCGCTGGCCGCACGGGGAATCGCGTACACGCACATACCGGGGCTGGGGGGACTGCGGCATCCGCGCAAGGATTCGATCAACTTGGGATGGAAGAACGCCAGTTTTCGGGGCTATGCGGATTACATGCAGACTCCCCAGTTCGAGGCGAGCCTGGGCGAGCTGATCGCGATGGCGAAAGACCGCCGGACTGCGATCATGTGCGCGGAAGCAGTTCCGTGGCGCTGCCACCGGTCGTTGATCGGGGATGCGCTGACGGCGCGCGGGATGGTGGTGGAGGACATCTTCAGCGCGACCACCCGCAAGCCTCATGCTTACACGCCCTTCGCCAAAATCGAGGGCAAAGTGGTTACTTACCCGGGTTTACCTCTGACATGACTGGCGCGTAGTAACCGTGGCGGGCGCGAACCACCAGGTCCTTGCGGCCCTTGACCTTCACTTCCACCGGGTGATAAAGACCGTCGGTCTTCAGCGGCTCCGGACGATATAGCACGTTGTACTGATGCCGCAGCTCATTGGCGATGTTTTCGAAGGACTGCGCCAGGTCCTTCGCTTTGAAAGGGAAGAAAACCTGGCCGCCGGTCTGCTCGGCGAAATAGCGCAGGACTTTGTCGCCATCTTCCTCGATGCCGGTAATGTTCGTCGAAATCGTATAGATCACGGTATCGGATTTATGCGCCATTTCGAGCGCCTGATCCCGCGTGTAGCGGCTGTTGTTGTCGTCGCCGTCGCTCAGAATGACCATGGCGCGGCGGAATTTAAACAAGGGATGGTCCTGCATCAGCTTATCGCGGCAAGCGAAGAAAATCGCATCGTAGAGCGCGGTGCCGCCGCCGGCGCGCAGGCCGCGGATCGCTTGGTTGAGCTTTTCGGTATCGTCGGTCAGGTCGGCCACCAGCTCGGCGGTGGAATCGAAACTGACCACGACGGCCTTGTCCTCATGCGCGCGAATGACGGTGTCGACGAAATCGGTAGCGGCTTCCTGCTGGAATTTGATACGCTCCCGGATGCTGTTGCTGGTGTCGATCAGGATCGCCAGACGGAGCGGCAGGTCGGTTTCCGCGGCAAACTCCATGATCGATTGCGGTTTCTTCGATTCGAAGATCTCGAAATCCGGCTTGGTCAGGTTGGTGACGAAGCGCCCTTTCTTGTCCGAGACGGTGAACAGCAACTGGACGCGGGTAACCTCGACGTTGATGCGCGACGCGGCATCGTCCTGGGACGGGGCGGGCTTGGGCGGTTGCGCGCCCACCTGGGAAACGACACTTAAAGCGAGAAGCGTTACGACGACTACGTATTTCATGCGAGTTACTTTAAATTATAGTTCGCTGAGCCAGCGTTGCAACTCGTCGGGGAGCGGGGCCTCGACGGTGACGCGCGCTTCCGACGCTGGGCTGGTGAAAGTAATGCGCCACGCATGCAGGAAAACTCTTTCAGCCGCGTGCGCGCCATACGCGCGATCGCCGGCGACGGGATGGCCGAGGCTCGCCAGGTGCGCGCGAATCTGGTGTGTCCGGCCGGTGCCGATACGCACTTCGAGATAAGTGAACTTTTCGAAGCGCCGGAGGACTCGATACTCGGTGAGGGCTTCACGTCCGTGTCCGAGCCGAGCCGTCATACGCGTCCGCCGAACTGGATCGCGGGTGATGGGCTTGGTGATGCGCCCGGATTCTTGCTTGACGTGTCCCTCGACCAGGGCGAGATAAGTTTTCTCCACGGTGCGGCCCGCGAATTGGGCGGCCAGGGCGCGATGCGCGGCGTCCGTGCGGGCGACCAAGAGTACTCCGCTGGTTCCGCGGTCGATGCGGTGGACGATGCCGGGCCGCATCTCGCCTCCGACCTGCGAGAGCGAAGCGAAGTGATGCACAAGACGATTGACCAGCGTTCCCGAGTGCGATCCAGCCCCGGCGTGTACAGTGAGCCCAGCGGGTTTGTTCACGGCGATCACGGCGGGGTCCTCGTAAAGAATCTCGATAGGCAGATCTTCAGCAGCGGCGCTAAGCGGAGGAAGGTCGGCCGGGAAAACCTCGATCTTCTCGCCGCCGCGCAGGATCAAGGATGGTTTTGCGGTAGCACCGTCGACCAGGACTCGGCCGTCCTTGATCCAGGCTTGGAGGCGTGAGCGGCTGTGCTCAGGGAGCCGTTCTTGCAGGAGGTGGTCGAGTCGTTTCCCGGGGTCGGCTATGAAGAGCAAGGTCAATGCCTATGTTACGTGTACACGATAATCTCACGCGCGGAGGTAAACTTAAGTTGTGCGGGACACAGATATCCAGATCGTCTCCAATGAGGCCGGTGAAGCGACGGCTGTAATTGTTCCCATCGAACTTTGGCGCGAAATCGCCTCAGAGCGGGAAACCGCGTATCTGTTGAAGTCCGAGACGATGAAAAAGCGTCTGCTGGCTGCCGCGCAGCGCAAGGACGGACTTTCGCTCGAAGTTGTCGTTAAAAAACTTGGCATCTGACCAACCAATCGATTAAATTGCCTGCTACAACTTCTGCCGCAATGTTCTCTTTAAATCATTTCGCATCGCAGCCGACACGGCCTTGGTTGCATCGTACCAATTGGTGAGAGCAACTACGTTACGCTCGTCTTCAGTTCGCGCTGAGCGCAGACGCTGAGCGTTGACGCTGATTCCATGGGCCCGCTGAGAAGCTGTGCAACCTCTTCGGATGCAAATAGGAGCGCTGTCTCATACGCCGCTAGAAAGGTTATGTACTTTGGGTGCTCCAACGGGGAACAATCGAATTCGCCCATGCGCTCCAGAAGCCCTTTGTACGCGTCGGCCTTGGCGCGGAAATGCAGTTCGAGGCGGCGGCTCTGTAGAGCGGACTGCGCCGCGATCCACTGGGAGCCGAGCGCGCCAGCGAGTGCTGCCGCGGCGACGACCAACGCCACCCAGACCTGCGGATCGGTCATTTTATCTCTGCGGACTTGAGGCCTTTTTTCGATACGAAGCAGGTCAATCTGTTTCTGGAGTTTCGCATTGTCTATTGTCTGACCTTCCAGGGCGTTTGCAAAAAAGAGCAGTCCATCTTCCCAGGCGCTCCTCAAAGCATTTGTCTTTTCCATGAACTCCGTGACTGCGCTTAGGAGGCGCGACAAATCCCTATCGAGAAAAGCTTGGAATTCGTTTGGCGTGAACCTTCCGGCCGATAGTCTTTGGACAACGTTGTCGCTAGTTTGTCTGAACTCTTGACCTGCACGGCTCTGCTCTTCTGAAGCGACCTTGAACCGTTCGCTTTGATGAATAGCCCGACTAATTGGAACCTCTTTCATACGGGATCTTGCCCCTATTTGCGAAACAAAAGATTAACAGGCTGGCATGATATGCGGTTTCGGTGGCCGGTGCGCCACGGTGTTCGACTCGGCGGCTACCGTCGCACATCGTCAAACGATACCGGTCTCAGGCGAAAAGAAGGCGGCCCTTGGGCTCCGGCACAGGGCGGCCCAGTTCACGAGCCGTCTCAATCCATTCCGCGATGACGATCTCCGCGTTCGCGATGGCTTCCTGTCTGGTCGGTCCGTCGGCGACGCAACCTGATAGCTCCGGCACCTCCGCGATAAATGCGCCGTCTTCTTCGCTCCAGTACAGGATGATCTCGTATTTCGTCATTCGATCCCTTCCGCTAGTTTATACCGAACGATCACTGCCCGAACTTGCTTGACTTGATAAGGCTTCGCCATCGAGCCGCTGGGTTGAAGATTGAGAATCTCCGCAAGATCCGGTTTGGTAAAAATGTGATGGCTGCCTTTCACGCGCTCGTTGAAACCGAGAGCCTCCAGAAGCGATCGTAATTCATCAAATCGAATGTTTGCGTCCGCAGTTCCACGCAGTACCCGGAGCAGGAGTTGTCTGCGCACAACTACGCAGCCGCCGCTTCGGTGTGATGGCGGCTGTACACCAAATAGATCACCATCCCAATCGCGAGCCAGACGAAAAATCTGATCCACGTCAACAGCGGCAATCCCATCATCAAAATCAGGCAGCAGACGATCGATAGGATCGGGATCAGCGGTACCAGTGGGACCCGGAAGGAGCGGGGACGGTCGGGTTGCTTCCTTCTTAAGACGATTACGCTCGCGGCGACGATGATGAAGGCGAACAGGGTGCCGATGTTGGTCAGCTCGGCAAAAGTATCGATGTCCCAGAGGCCGGAGGGGATTCCGACCAGCAGCCCCGCGATCCAGGTGCCGATGTACGGGGTTCGAAACGTCGTGTGCACTTTTCCGAAGAAGCCGGGAAGCAGGCGGTCGCGTGACATCGCGAACCAGATTCGAGCTTGGCCGTATTGGCCGACCAGCAGCGATGACACCATGCCGGTGAGGGCGCCGGCGCTGACGATCAGGCGGATCCGGTTGTAGCCGACGTTCTTCAGCGCCACCGCGACAGCCGAATTCGGGTCCAGCGTCTGCCAGTTCGCGATCCCGGTCAGGACGATCGAAACCGAGCCGTAGAGAATCGTGCAGATGATCAGCGTCGCGATGATGCCGAAAGGAACGTCGCGCTGCGGGCGGCGGCATTCTTCGGCAGCGGTGGAGACGGCGTCGAAGCCGACGTAGGTGAAGAATACGATGCTCGCTCCGCTGACGATTCCCGCCAGGCCGTGCGGCGCGAAGGGGTGGTAATTCGCGGTGTTGATGGCGCGCAGCGCGCCCAGGCTGAAGATCGCGATGGCGGCGATCTTGATGAACACCATGGCTGTGTTGGCTTCGGCGCTTTCCCGAACGCCCCGGACCAGGACCCAGGTGACGGCCATGGTGATCAACAGCGCCGGGAGATTGTAGATGCCGGCGGGCGTGCCGGGGGCGGCGAACATCGGGTAGGCGATGGCGGGCGGAAGATGGATGCCGAAAATGTTGTCGCCCAAATCTTGGAGATAGGCGGAGAAGCCTACGGCCACCGACATGTTGGCAGCAATACGCGAACGTCGAACAGGGCA